>JBGAPQ010000029.1:0-35100 GCA_044221225.1 Chitinophagaceae bacterium | reverse complement strand
GTTACGTGGATTAGCATTAGATGTAACACTTGACTAAGATACACTTTAACACTGGTGGCTGAGGCTCTCTAAGCCACCAGTGAATAAAGTGAATAAGTAAAAAAGAATTTTTATTATCACTAAAACCAAAAAGCGAAAAAATGGCTTTAAGAAAAGATAACAAAGTAAAATCGAACTTCTCAAAAATCACTATTAGTTTAGCTTCTCCTGAAACTATTCTTCAACGTAGTGCTGGTGAAGTTTTAAAACCGGAAACCATTAACTACCGTACTTACAAACCAGAAAGAGATTGTTTTTTTTGCGAGCGTATTTTTGGACCAGTTAAAGATTATGAATGTCACTGCGGTAAATACAAGCGTATTCGTTACAAAGGTATTATCTGCGACCGTTGTGGTGTGGAAGTAACTGAGAAAAAAGTTCGTCGTGAAAGAATGGGGCACATCAAACTGGTGGTGCCTGTTGTACATATCTGGTATTTTAAATCATTACCGAATAAGATCGGTTACCTGCTGGGCGTAAGTTCTAAGAAATTAGAAACTATCGTTTATTATGAAAGGTTTGTTGTTATTCAAACAGGTATCCGTGCTGACAAAGGACAAAACGTTGGCGACCTGCTGACTGAAGAAGAGTACCTGGACATCCTGGATACATTGCCAAAAGATAACCAGTATCTTCCTGATGATGATCCGAATAAGTTTATTGCCAAAATGGGTGCGGAGGCTGTACATGATATGTTACAGCGTATCGACCTGGATCAATTATCATTTGACCTGAGAAATGCAGCAGCAACTGAAACTTCTCAGCAGCGTAAGGCCGATGCCTTAAAGCGGTTGAGTGTTGTTGAAGCTTTTCGTGATGCCAATACAAGAATTACTAACCGTCCTGAATGGATGGTAATGCAATACATTCCTGTTATTCCGCCGGAACTGCGTCCGTTAGTGCCGCTGGATGGTGGTCGTTTTGCATCATCTGATCTGAATGATCTGTATCGTCGTGTTATTATCCGTAATAACCGTTTGAAAAGATTGCTGGAGATCAAAGCCCCGGAAGTAATCCTTCGTAACGAGAAAAGGATGCTGCAGGAAGCCGTGGATTCATTGTTTGATAACAGCCGTAAATCAAATGCTGTAAAAGCAGAAGGTGGCCGTGCCTTAAAATCACTCAGTGATGTGCTGAAAGGTAAACAGGGTCGTTTCCGTCAGAACTTATTAGGTAAGAGGGTTGACTATTCCGGTCGTTCTGTTATCGTAGTAGGTCCCGAACTGAAACTGCATGAATGTGGATTACCAAAAGATATGGCGGCTGAATTATTTAAGCCATTTATCATCCGCAAATTAATTGAAAGAGGTATCGTAAAAACAGTGAAGTCTGCAAGAAAATTGGTAGATAAGAAGGAAGCTGTGGTTTGGGATATCCTGGAAAATATTTTGAAAGGGCACCCGGTAATGTTGAACCGTGCTCCAACGCTTCACCGTTTGTCAATCCAGGCCTTTCAGCCAAAATTGATTGAAGGTAAGGCGATACAGTTGCACCCATTAGTAACAACAGCATTTAACGCCGACTTTGATGGTGACCAGATGGCTGTGCATGTGCCGCTGAGCCATGCTGCTATTTTAGAAGCCCAGTTATTGATGCTCGCATCACACAACATTTTGAACCCTCAGAATGGTACACCAATCACCCTTCCTTCACAGGACATGGTATTGGGTCTGTATTACATTACCAAGGGCAAGAAAACAACTGCAACAGAAACTGTTCGTGGAGAAGGAAAGGTTTTCTATTCTAACGAGGAGGTAATCATCGCCTATAATGAAGGCGTTATTGACCTGCATGCCTGGATAAAGGTTAAAGCTAACATCCGCAATGCGGATGGTTTGCTGGAGCATAAATTGATCGAAACTACAGTAGGCCGTGTACTGTTTAATCAACATGTACCTGCAGAAGTAGGTTTCGTAAATGCTTTGTTAACTAAAAAGAATCTTCGGGAAATCATTGGTGATATTATCAAAATCACCAACGTACCTAAAACGGCGAAGTTCCTGGATGATATCAAACAGTTAGGCTTCCGTACAGCCTTCCAGGGTGGGTTGTCATTTAATATTAATGACCTGATCATTCCTGATGTGAAGGAAGAATTACTGGATAATGCAAAAGGCGAAGTTGATGAAGTGTGGGATAGCTATAATATGGGTCTTATCACTAACAATGAACGTTATAACCAGATCGTTGATATCTGGAGCCGTGTGGATACCCGCATTACAGAAACGTTGATCAGGGAATTGAGTAGCGATAAGCAGGGATTTAATTCTGTTTACATGATGCTTGATTCCGGAGCAAGGGGTTCAAAACAACAGATCAAACAGTTGGCAGGTATCAGGGGATTGATGGCGAAGCCAAGAAAATCCGGCTCAACTGGTTCAGAGATCATTGAAAACCCGATTCTTTCCAACTTTAAAGGTGGATTGAATGTATTGGATTACTTTATCTCTACTCACGGTGCAAGAAAAGGTCTTGCGGATACGGCCCTTAAAACGGCTGATGCCGGTTATCTTACCCGTCGTCTGGTGGATGTTGCCCAGGATGTGGTTATTACGGAAGAAGATTGCGGAACACTTCGTGGTATTGCAACCTCCGCTTTAAAAGATAATGAAGATATCATCGAACCATTGAGCGACAGGCTGGCCGGTCGTACATCATTGCATGATGTTTATGATCCGGTGAATGATCAGTTGATCGCTGCAGCTGGTGAAGAAATTACAATCGATATTGCCAAGAAGATTGAAGATGCCGGTATAGATACAGTGGAAATCCGTTCAGTGCTTACCTGTGAAAGCAAGAGAGGTGTTTGCGTGAAATGTTATGGTAAAAACCTTGCATCAGGTAACATCGCTCAGAAAGGTGATGCAGTAGGTATTATTGCGGCACAGTCAATAGGTGAACCTGGTACACAGCTTACACTCCGTACCTTCCACGTAGGTGGTGTGGCTGGTTCCGCCTCAGTTGAATCTACTTTAACGGCTAAATTTGATGGTACCATTCAATTTGATGGCCTTCGAACAGTAATTATTGAGAATAATGAAGGAGTAAAAACACAGGTTGTTATAGGACGTACAGGTGAGGTTCGTATCATTGATACAAAGAATGACCGCCTCCTGATTACTAACAATATTCCTTATGGTGCTACGCTGAATGTAAAAGATGGTCAGAAAGTAAATAAAGGTGATATAATCTGTACATGGGATCCGTTTAACAACGTAATCATGGCAGAGATCAATGGTACAGTGAAGTTTGAGAATGTAATTGATGGCGTTACTTACCGTGAGGAAGCGGATGAACAAACGGGTCACCGTGAAAAAGTAGTTATTGAAACAAGAGATAAAACCAAAATTCCATCTATCGTAGTAGAAGGTAAGGACAAGAAATCATATAACCTGCCAACAGGAAGCCATATAATAATGGAAGAAGGCGATGATGTGAAAGCAGGACAGGTTATTGTGAAAATACCACGTATCCTTGGTAAACTAAGGGATATCACTGGCGGTCTCCCCCGTGTAACAGAACTGTTTGAGGCCAGAAATCCAAGTAACCCTGCTGTAGTTTCTGAGATTGATGGAGTGGTAATTATGGGTGCTATTAAACGTGGAAACCGGGAAATTATCATTGAGGCAAAAGATGGTGTGCAAAAGAAATACCTCGTTCCGCTGACAAGACAGATATTAGCACAGGACGGCGACTTTGTAAAAGCCGGTGCTTCATTGTCTGATGGACAAATCGCCCCGTTCGATATTCTCTCTATTAAAGGGCCGTTTGCTGTACAGGAGTATGTGGTAAATGAGATACAGGAAGTGTATCGTTTACAAGGGGTGAAGATCAATGATAAGCATATTGAGGTGATCGTTCGCCAGATGATGCGTAAGGTTAATATTGTTGACCCGGGTGATACAAGATTCCTTGAAGATGATTTGACTGACAAATTTGAGTTTGTAGAGGAGAATGATTACATCTTTGATAAAAAAGTAGTAACCGAAATAGGCGACAGTGCTAAACTCCGTGCAGGCCAGATTGTAAGCCTGCGTGAAGTAAGGGAAGAAAATTCCATCCTTCGTCGTAGTGATAAGAAACTGGTTGAGTACCGGGACGCCAAACCTGCCACATCATCACCAACCCTGTTGGGGATTACTAAAGCTTCTCTGGGTGTACCAAGCTGGATTTCAGCCGCTTCATTCCAGGAAACCACCAAAGTGCTTTCTTCTGCTGCCATCAATGGCAAAACAGACGACATGCTTGGATTGAAGGAAAATGTAATCACTGGTCATCCGATACCGGCTGGTACCGGCCTGAGAGAATTTGAGAGTATGATTGTGGGTAGCAAAGAGGAGTATGAATTGCTGCAAACTACCCGTGAAGCAATGGCTTTTGATGAGGAAGAATAATAATCATCATCGGACCAACAAATGACAATTTAATTGATATAAGGAGTAAGGTTTTCTTACTCCTTTTTTATACCAGGTAGGGCTGTTAAGGCTTTCCTAAAGTGACCGATTCCTTATATTTGCCCGCCTATTCATAGTTATTTTGTAAAAAGATTTTAATGAAAAATGGATTGCTGATATGGAATGTGCTGTTGAGCATTATTTCTGGTTATTTGCTGATTACTCATTTTAGCGGCAAGAAAACTGGTAAGGCTGAGGTTAAAGATGCTAATGGAAGAGATACTAAATCCGGAGCGGGTAGCTTTAAAATTGCCTATTTCGAAATGGATTCGCTGGCGGCCAATTTTGATTTGGTAAAGGAATTAAAAGCTGAAATGCTGAAAAAAGAAGAAGCCATCAATAGTGAAATGGACAGATTGTCCAAAAATCTTCAGCAAAAGTATAATTATTATCAGCAGCAAGCCACATCCGGAAGCATGACAGAGGAACAATCAGAAACTGCCAGCCGGGACTTAAAGGGCATGGATGATCAGCTTAAAAACCGCAAACAGGTTTTAGATTCAGAATATAGTGATTTTGTAATGCGTCGGCAAAATGATATTAAATCTAAAATTGAGAATTTTCTGAAAGAGTATAATAAGACCAAAGAGTACTCCTATATTGTTTCCTATGAACCGGGATTGTTTTATTACAGGGATACTGCTTATAATATTACAGCAGACGTAATAAAGGGTCTTAATGAATCCTATAGGAATAAAAAGAATTAGGTATACAATTAATATGCGCCCTGTATAACGGGGCATTTTTATTTCCGGCTCTTTCTGTACAAAGGAAATATTCATTTATTTTGAGGTATGGAAGATTTCAAAAAATTGTTCGCTTCATTTTCTGCTCTTAAAGCAGGTGTAATAGGCGATGTAATGCTGGATACTTACATGTGGGGCAAAGTGGATCGTATTTCACCAGAGGCGCCGGTTCCTGTGGTTACTTTACAACAGAAAGAATACAGAATTGGCGGCGCTGGTAATGTTGCTTTGAACTGCAAGTCGCTGGATGCCCAGGTAACCTTGTTGTCGGTGACAGGTGATGATAGTGATGCCGTCATCCTGAAAGACCTGCTTCGTAAACAAAATATTGATACTTCATATATTATTTCAAGCCCCGCCAGAATTACAACCAACAAAACCCGGATAATCAGCCGGAATCAGCAGATGATGCGGCTGGATGCAGAAGTTACCGAGGACCTGAATCAGAACGATGAAGAACTTTTTTTGGAAAAAGTAAGACAGTATATCAATACAGAAAAACCTGGAGTTATCATTTTTGAAGATTACAATAAAGGAGTGCTTAGTGAAAATGTAATAAAAGAGGTAATCGGGTTGTGTTCTAAGGCGGGTATAATAACAACCGTTGATCCTAAACGAAAGAATTTCTTCTCCTATAAAGGCGTGGACATCTTTAAGCCTAATCTGAAGGAGGTAAAAGAAGGATTAAACCTCCTCGTGGAAGAAGTTAATGAGTCTGTGCTGGGTAAAATACATACTGAGCTTGCCCGCCTGCTCAATCACAAGATCTCTTTTATTACTCTTTCGGAAAAAGGAGTTTTTTATCAGCAAGGCAAGGAAGGCGGTATCATAGCTTCTCATATACGCAACATAGCGGATGTATCTGGTGCAGGAGATACTGTAATAGCTGTTGCTTCACTTGCCTACGCTGCAACAAAACAAATACGGCTGATGGCCGAAATGGCAAATATTGCAGGTGGCCTTGTTTGTGAAGAAGTGGGGACAGTTGCGATAAATAAGGAAAAACTGCTTAAAGAATGTGAATTACTTCTCGCCTGATTGTTTTTTTAAATCCTTTGTTGCTTTCTTAAGAAGACCGTTGAAATCAATAAATAGCTCAAAAGCGGTTTTTGCGAGAGCAAATACCAGGATAAAGGCTTTGTCAATTCCAAGACTTAAGAACATACTTCCCAATATAACAGTGAATTGCTGAACGAAAATTCTGCCATACGGTTGGAACATTATTATCATCAATGGCGTCGTTTTATATTCCTGTTTCAGAATAAATGGAATAAAATTTTTTGCCAGGTAGCTAATGATAAAGCCTGAAAGCATATATGCAATGTCTTCGTTGATATAGGTATACCATTTAAAGAAGAAATGCATGGCACTACTGTTTGGAGGAGTAATACCGGCAGTTTGAGAGAAAATAGTTGTTTGTACGGCAGCAAATAAACCGAAATGGAGAATGAAAAAGAATATAAAGAAAAAACCACTTTGCCTGCTTGTCCGGCCATTTGCATACCACTCATCCTTGCCCTTTATAAATGTTACTACAAGCATCTTGAGGATGGTTAAAATACCGACAATCATTGTTTCCATCGCATAAACAATGAAAGCTTCCGTAGCATTCCACCCCAGGAACCATACGCCAAAAACAGGAAAAAGATTTGCTGCGATCAATAGTAAATCGGAACCTGATAGCTTTTTTCTGAACATCTGTCTTTAGATTTCGGGTACAAAATACCTAATTTCGTTTGTTATTAAATACCCTCTTACCCGTATGTCTGATTTTACAATTGCAATACACGGCGGTGCAGGAACTATTCTGCGATCTGATATGACAGCTGACCTTGAGAGGGCATATACAGACGCATTAGAGCAGGCATTAATCGCCGGGTATGCTTTGCTGGAGAAAGGTATTTCATCGGTGGATGCTGTAAAAGCGGCTGTAACATCGATGGAAGATTGCATCCTGTTCAATGCAGGAAGAGGTTCTGTATTTGCTGCAGATGGAAGCCAGGAGATGGATGCTTCTATTATGGATGGAGAAACGCTGATGGCAGGTGCTGTATCAGCAGTGAGAAATATAAAGAACCCGGTGGAACTGGCTTATGCTGTAATGACAAAAAGCCAGCATGTAATGCTGAACGGGCAGGGGGCTTATGACTTTGCACTTTCGCAGGCAATTAAAACGGAGAAAGATGATTATTTCTTTTCATCATTCAGATATGATCAATGGAAACAACTGCAGGGAACTGATGAGGCAGCATTAGATCATAATGTTTCAGTGAAAGACATGCCTGCCGGTCAGGCAGATAAAAAATTTGGTACAGTTGGAGCAGTAGCATTGGACAAGAATGGAAATATTGCAGCAGCAACCAGTACCGGTGGAATGACCAACAAAAAATGGGGTAGGGTGGGTGACAGCCCTATAATTGGTGCAGGCACTTATGCCAATAATAAAACCTGTGCTATCAGTTGCACCGGGCATGGAGAACCTTTTATCCGGACAGTAACAGCTTATGATGTGAGTTGCCTGATGGAATATAAAGGACTTTCATTGCATGAGGCGATGCATATAGTTGTGCATGATAAATTATTGAAGATAGATGGAGAGGGGGGAATGATTGGTGTGGATGCAAAAGGAAATGTGGCTATGATTTTTAACAGTGAAGGAATGTACAGGGGGATGAAATGCAGTGACGGAAGGAATGAAGTTTCGATCTATAAATAATTCTTAGTTCATTACAGTTACATTTGACCTATGAAAAAGTATGCAATTATAGTAGCCGGAGGTGCCGGGGTAAGAATGGGAGGCAATACCCCAAAGCAATTCATGCTGCTGAAAGATAAGCCGGTACTTTATTATACATTGAAGGTTTTCCTGGAAGCTTATACAGACTTACAAATTATCCTTGTTTTGCCAGTTGATTATACTGATATGGGGCAGGAAATAATCGATGCTTATTTTGATAAGGACAGGATAAAAATTACAGCAGGAGGTGATACAAGATTTCAATCCGTAAAAAATGGACTGGGATTAGTGGAAGGTGAATCAATTGTTTTTGTGCATGACGGAGTGAGGTGCCTGCTAACAAAGGACCTGATCTATCGCTGTTATCAGCTGGCCGTAGAAACCGGAACTGCCATCCCTGCTGTGGTTTCA
Organism: Chitinophagaceae bacterium; assembly: GCA_044221225.1. GTDB lineage: Bacteria > Bacteroidota > Bacteroidia > Chitinophagales > Chitinophagaceae > JJ008. Next base: position 26,713 of record JBGAPQ010000029.1, on the reverse strand, counting down.
AAGGATAGTATTCGTTTAATAACTGAGGAAGGTAACACTGCTTTTGACAGGAATAAGGTTATGCTGATTCAGACCCCGCAAACTTTTCACAGTAAAATAATCGTACCGGCGTTTCAGATCGATTATAAGGACAAATTCACAGACGAGGCAACCGTAGCTGAATCTTATGGTATGAAAGTTTCCCTAATAGAAGGAGAAGAGAACAATATAAAAATTACACGGCCTGTTGACCTGCTTATTGCAGAAAGAATAATTGACGGAAGAGGGTAGGGTAAGAACGGTGTTTATCTCTTCATCCATTTCAGGTAAAATGGCAGCCGGTTGATTTTTACTGCCGGATATACTTCATGAGAAGCTCCAAAACTACTGTAGAAAAATGCCAGGTTCCGGATATCCGAACCTTCAAAATCAAGTAACATATTTTTCCCTGCATGGTCTTTAATAAAGGCGTCAATCAAAGCATGTGAGGCACCGATTGTTTTTCCGTTGGGATGATTGCCAACCAATATATAATATGCCCTGTTATGTGAAAAGAAGAATACACAGGATGCCAGTAATTCATTATTCAATGAAATACCATAGGTAACAGCCATTTGTTTATCATGTAGGTAGTGATACAGCTTACGAAACCTGTTTACATTATCGACTGCGTCTTTATCATGATCCTGCATTTGCTGAATAGCCAGTTCAATTACCTTCTCCACGTCAAAATCTTTCTGAACAGCACATCCGGCCTGTACCGCTTTACGGATATTCCTTTTGATATTATCCCGGTAGTTTTGATAAATGTCTTCGTAAGATTTATTTAGCCTGAGCACATAATTACTTCTGTGAATGGAGAAACCGGTAGGAGCTCCTGAAATATTTCCGCTGTTCAGCGATATGTCAATGTATCTGAATGAAAAAGGAATTGATTGAATAAAATCCCCCACCTGTTGTTCAGAGATTTTGTTACCGAATACTCCCAGTTGTGCAGTTAAAAAGGGTTGATGCAGATAATTAATGCCGTATTTTCTGTTCCAGGTAAGCGGCATCACCGCTTCATAGTCATTTAAAATGAGGCCATCCCATTGCGCTGCCATGCAGTCCAGGTAAAAAGAATATGCATAGATCAGCCCGTTGTCAGCTTTATCTATGCAGGCATCCCATTTCTGCTTGTCAATCTGTCGCCGGGTAAGGTATTGTATATCGAGTTTATCACCCATTAGAAGTCAAGGTTGCGGTCAATTTTTCTGAAACTGAAATTAGAAATATCGATGGAGAAAGAAATTTTCTTCCAGAACCTTCCTCTTTTTTCGATAGTAGATTGAATATAATCCCTGTAAACACTGCTGTATATGAGTGGTATGTAAATATTTACTGTTTCTTTAAGTAAAGGAATGTGCAGACCTGCATCAAATAAAAAACGATCGGCCTCTGCATTTTGTTTCCATGCTTCTGCATAGGTGCCAATGTCGAAGAATAGTTTCAGGGGTATTTTCACCGGTAACAGGGTTAATGGATTTACAGATGAAGGGATAGTAGTACTGAAATTTGCTGCCACCAGCCAGTCATCGGTTCTGCCCACTTTTTCTGCCAGCAGGTCTGTTCGTACTTTGAAAGCTCCATCCCGTTCCATTATTTGTTGACTGTATATGCCTTCAAATTCATTACGGCCAATAAAATAGTCGCTGTAAGTATAATCTTCGTATCCATTGGCTCCTGTCATATTCAGGTGATAGCGGTCTGTAGCAAATTGTTTAGAGATTGTTTTGGAGCCGCTGTAAAAGAATTTTCCTGCAAACAACCGGACATTTAATCCACCTCCTTTGGAATAGTTAAAGAAATACTTGCCGGTAAAAGCAGTACGGATAAAATCCTTCCCCTGTTCCACTTTCAGTTCACCCCGGTAAGGATACAAAGCCCGGTTATTTTCAATAACTATTTGCAGCTGGTTCAGTGTTCTGTTTTCGCTTATTGTCCTGTATTTTGTTGAAATGACAGTATCAATTCCTGTAATAACAGTGTCACGATAAAACCGAAGAGCATCTTCATTGAACAGAAATGATTTGAACTGTATAAAACGGTTAAACTGGCTCCTTGGCGTTTTTTCTTTTAGCGTCAACCTGATCCCCGGCACTATCTTACTAAAGTTCAGGAAGGTCTTATTGTTGTCGGTGTCTTTAAATCGATCTATAGTAAAAGTGGAACCACTGACACCAAAATCAATTTTTCTGAAAATCCCTTTTGGATAGGCGCTGTAGTTAACAAAACCAATGCCGGTAAAATTTTTCGATCCAATACCATACATGGGTATCAATAAAAATTGAAGACGATTGGGAGGGAATCGCAGATTGGTAATGGTTAGCCCGGCCATTAGTTTATCATAACTATTAAATCCAACTGCAGGTAAAAGGGTAATGGCAGTTTCTTTATCAGCATTTATTCCTTTGATACCACCCAACGGTCCTTGAATTCCCATTCCTTCCTTTTCTCTTCCCGGTAAATTACCTTTTTGCTGCAAAAGAGCAAAAGCAGAATCAAGATTTTGTCCGCTTACATCTTCCAGCACTTTTTTCAGGTCTTCAGGTTGCGGATGTTTGAATTGCCATAGCCTGTAATATTCCTGCATGGCTTTATTGAAGACATCTGTACCTAATTTTTTTTCCAGGTAAGTCATCCATTGCGATGCTTTGTAATATGCGATCAAACCATAATTAGTTTCAGTAAAATCTTCTGAAACAGTAGCAATAGGCTGATCTTTTTTCTCTACTATAAAAGTTTCCAGAAAATTTTGCTCTGTCCGTTGTGTAAAACGTTGATCTTTTTTATTTCGGTATTTACTTTCGTAATAAGAATTGACGCCTTCATCCATCCAGGGATATGTTCTTTCGTTACTGCCAAGTATTCCATAAAACCAATTGTGTCCTACCTCATGAGCGATAGTATAATCAAGTGAACGGCTGTCTTTAACTGGTGACAGTATAGTAATAGTTGGATATTCCATGCCGCCGCCAAAACTTGCAGGTCCCTGCACTACACTTACTACATTATATGGATATTCCCCTACCAGGGAAGAATAATGCTGAATAGCTTCTTTTGCATTAACGGCACTACTCTTCCAGGTTTCTTTTTGTGCAGGGGTATAATAACTGAAAATATCAACTGTTTTACCGGAGCTCAGCTTACAGCTGTCATGATCAACAATAAATTGTTTGTCGGCAAACCAGGCAAAATCGTGTACATTATTTTGCTTGTAAGTAAGGATCTTGATTTCCTTTTCTGACTCTGGATATAACTGGACAGTTGTTTTAACCTGGCCTCCGGTTGTTTTTATTTTTTGATTTACTGGTTCCCATGTGTAGGATGCTCTTGATTTTAACCATTGTTTTTCGTCTGCATTTTGTAATTCACCGGTTGCAGCTACCACATAGTTTTTGGGGACAGTTATGTTTACTTCAAAGTTTCCAAATTCGCTGTAAAATTCACCCTGGTCAAGATAGGGCATCGGGTGCCATCCATTCTTGTCATAGACTGCCGGTTTGGGATACCATTGTGTGGCCTGGTAACTCTGGCCTTCATGCCCGCCTCTTGAATAATTATAAGGGAGTTTTACATGAAAAGGGGTAGTGATGATTATTTTTTGCCCGGGTGCAAGGGGAACAGGAAGAATCAATTTTACAATATCGATATGCTGCGGGTGATCTTCAGTTTGTGCAGTTGTATTATTTACTTTAAAGTCCAGTTTGTTGATATAGCCCTTATCATCTTTACCGGAGAAATAAAATTTTGTATTCCCGTTTTCCAGTAACTGGTCGCTGAAAGCAGTTTTATCATTTTTGTATGCATTTGGCCAGAGATGGAACCAGATGAACCGCAGTGTGTCAGGAGAATTATTACTATACTCGATCTTTTCAAACCCGGTTAATGTATGTTCTTTATCATTCAGAGAAACGTCGATATTGTAATTGACTTGTTGCTGCCAGTATTGTGAAAATGCTTTGGTAAGCTGGCATTGAATAATGAGCAGGAGTAAAACGAATTTTCTCAAGAGATTGGTATTTTCTCAAAAATAAACCCTAATCCCGATACTTTATACCTTACTTTCCTTTTCCTTTAAAGATGATCCTGATAGTATGGATCATGATCTTAAAGTCCAGTGCCAGGGAAATATTCTCAATATATAGTAGGTCGAACTTGCTTCTTTCAATCATTTCTTCCACATTCTCAGCATAGCCAAACTGTACCATGCCCCAGCTTGTCAATCCTGGTTTTACTTTTAGCAAATACTTGTAAAAGGGATAACGGGGAATGATCTGGTCAATATAATACCTGCGTTCAGGTCTTGGGCCTACGAGGCTCATTTCTCCCAGCAAGATATTCCATAGCTGGGGTAATTCATCCAACCGCCATTTTCGCATTACCTTCCCCCACTTTGTAATGCGGGGATCATTTTCGGAAGAAAGAGCGGGGCCATCTTTTTCAGCATCGTTAACCATCGAACGGAATTTGTACATAGTAAATGGCTTACCCTTGTAACCAATTCTTTCCTGGGAATAAAATATAGCGCCTTTAGAAGAGAGTTTTACCCGCAGTGCAATGAATAGCATAAAAGGAAATAAAAGGATAAGGCCAAATAGTGCTGCTCCAACATCAATCAGCCTTTTAAAATTCTGTTCCCATTGCAGCATCAATCCTGTCTGCAGATCAATGAGAGCGGCGCCCATTACATTACTTGTTTTTACTGAACCGGAGAGTATATCCAGTGTATTGGGCTGAATTTTTACTTCTACATCTTTCTCGCTCAGCCGGTTAATGATATTTTCCAATAGTGGTTGCTCTGTTTTTTCTAATGCGAGTACTACCAGTTTGATGTTATTGGTATCAATTATTTTTTCAATTTCATCTACGGTTCCCAGTTTGGGAATAAGTTTATGGATACCATTCTTCCCGTTACTGTCGGGAGTTACAAAACCAGTATAACGATAACCACCATCATGCAGGTTGTTTTCTGTTTCCCTGAAAATCCTTACTGCATTATCCTGGCTACCAACCATCAGCGTATTGAAAAATACTTTACCCCCTAATAGCTGTCTTTTTACTTTATTTAAAATGAGCCAGCGGCCAAAAAATGTGAGCAGGAAATGAATGCAGAGCAAAACGGCAAAGGCATAATAAAAATAAGAGTAACCTTTTTGCGGATCAAAATCGTTAAATACAAAAACGATAAATAAAGCAATTGTGCCGATAAGACTGCAGACAAAAGTGAGAGTGAATTCTGCCAGCCTTGATTTTTTATAGAGATAGTTATACGTTCCAGCAATGGTATACAGCATCAGCCATGCTGCAGGAACAATGAGTAGTATATAAGTCCATGATGTATAACTGATTGGATAGGCTCCGGTATCATTCAACATCCAGCTGCGCCAGAAATAAAACAAAAGCCAGGCTGTTACAGCAGTCAGGTAATCAACCACAACATACCATCCTAATGATATTTGTTTTCCCGATTGCATTAACGGGAAATAATATTATTACCAATTCTTTCCAGTATCTGGTGGGCTACATCCATTGCCATCAGGCCGTCCATTTCTGATACAACTGTTTTTGTATTATTAAGGATAGCGTTTTTAAATTCTTCCAGCTCCATTTTAATGGCATTTACTTCCGGAACGATCGGGTTGGCCATGGCAATGGTTTTTTTGCCGGTTGGGGTTTCAATATCAAAAGCAAATACGTTTGTATCGGCAGGTTCTTTGAGTTTGATGATCTCTGTTTTTTTATTCAGGAAATCTATACCGATATAGGAGTCTTTCTGAAACAACCTGATCTTCCTCATCTTTTTCATTGAGATCCGGCTGCTGGTAAGATTAGCCACACAGCCATTATGAAATTCAATCCGAACGTTGGCGATATCCGGAGTTTCTGTCATTACACCTACACCACTGGCCGAAATGCTTTTCACATCACTTTTTACAATACTCAGGATAATGTCGATATCATGTATCATCAGGTCCAGTATCACACTTACTTCGGTTCCCCTGGGATTGAACTGGGCTAAACGATGTACTTCGATAAACATGGGATTTAGTTCCATATCTTTTATGGCAAGGAAAGCGGGGTTAAACCTTTCCACATGCCCTACCTGGAATTTAATACCGGACTCAGCGGCTAATTTTACCAACTGTCGGGCTTCTTCCATCGTATTGGCCAGTGGTTTTTCTACAAATACATGCTTTCCTTTTTTGATGGCCTTTTCACACCACTCAAAATGATAGGTAGTAGGGGCTACTACATCAATTGCATCACAGGCATCCATCAATGCATCGGCATCTAAAAAACGGGGAAGCTGGTATTTTTCAGCTACTTCTTTTGCTGTTTCATCATGCGGGTCAAAAAAGCCAACTATTTCCACTCCTGAAATTTCCTTCCAGTTATTCAGGTGGAATTTTCCTAAATGCCCGACACCAAAAACGCCAATCTTAAGCATAACAATTTATTAATCAGCAAAGATAAAGATTGGCTGATGGCCGCTGCTGATAGTTATGAACAAAATACGATCAGTTCAATACTGAAGATCTGTCAATATATGAGGGGTGATAAATGAAAACGCAGGTACCATTTTTAATGGTATTAATGATTGGCCTTGTTACCTGTACGGGAACAGCAGGACAACCCTGGCTGCGGCCAATATAGCCTTGTGCATTGGCCAAATCAGCACTTACATAGTCAGCACCATGGATGACGATGCCTCTTTCATAGGCATTATCATTAATACCTCTTTCCAGTCCTTCCAGTTTTAAAGAATAACCATTCTTGCCCTCATAGGTTTCTTTAGTAACATAAAACCCCGGACTACTTTTGTATGAAGAATTCTGATTGGAAAAAGAAGTAGCTACTTCCCGGCCAGTATTTCTGCCATGTGCTACTAATGTGTTAAAAAGTACTTTATAGTTTTTCAGATCTATTATAAATAACCTTTTTTTATAGCTGGGTTGAGTAAAGTCGACAATAGAAATGATAGAACTATTCAACAACCGTCCTTCTTGTATCAGTTTATCAAATCCTTTTTTTGCATAATCAAAAGCTTCCTGGCTAAGGCCTTTCAGATTTAGGTGTAGGCTGTCATATACAGACCTAATTTCAGGAACAAACAACAGTGAATTTTCGGAAGTAAGCGTTATTGCTGAATCACCTGGATGGAAAAACATCCGGGCGCCGTTAGCGGCAGATTTGGCAAAACCAAAGGACAAATGCAGAAGACCAATAACTACAGATGAAACAAAAAGATAGAATCCTCTCAAACTGTTATTCATAGCTACTATTTAACCATTTAACCGTCTGACATTAGACGACAGGATCAGTTATTTATTGTCCGATGGCCCTTAACCTTAATCAATAAAAATGCCCGTGATACACTCACCGGGCAGTTTTTGTTTTGATTCTTTGAAATACAGTCTTTGACTGCTATTGTTCTTGCGGACCGGACGGGACTCGAACCCGCGACCTCCGCCGTGACAGGGCGGCATTCTAACCAACTGAACTACCGATCCTCCTTAGTTGCTGTGCTACTCAGGATGACAAATTTCATTCTGAATCTCATAGCATTTTTAGGGACGGCAAAGATAGGCCTGCAATCTTTTTTAGCCAAAAGTTTTTCTGTTATTTATCCACCTGTAATTCAGCAATTTGCTATCAGGCTCATATTATCATTTAATCCTTAATTTAGCCGCCTCATAAGCAGCCTATGCCTTCAGATAAAAACCGACAATATATTGACTTTGAGAAACCCATTAAAGACCTTCTTGAAGAGATAGATGATCTGAAACAAAAAGCAGAGAAAAGCAAGGTGGATTACAGCGAGGTAATTCATAAACTTGAGGAAAGTGTATTGGAAAAAAGAAAAGAGATTACGCAAAACCTCAGCAGCTGGCAGCGGGTACAACTTAGCCGGCATCCAGACAGGCCATACACCCTGAAGTACATTGATAAGATGAGCAGCAACTTCGTGGAATTGCATGGCGACAGAAATGTAAAAGACGATAAAGCGATGGTAGGAGGTTTTGCCTCGCTGGATGGAGAAACGGTAATGATCATCGGCCAGCAAAAAGGGATTAACACCAAGATGCGCCAACTCCGGAATTTTGGTATGGCTAACCCGGAAGGCTACCGTAAGGCATTGCGACTGATGAAGCTGGCTGAGAAATTTAATAAACCCATCATTACCCTGATTGATACTCCCGGAGCATATCCCGGCTTAGAGGCGGAAGAGAGAGGACAGGGAGAAGCGATTGCCCGGAATATTTACGAAATGATACGGTTGAAAGTACCAGTAATTTGTGTGATCATTGGAGAAGGAGCCAGCGGCGGTGCTTTGGGCATTGGTGTAGGTGATAAAGTATTTATGATGGAGAATACCTGGTATACGGTTATCAGCCCAGAAAGTTGTTCATCCATCTTGTGGCGCAGCTGGGATAAAAAAGAAGTAGCCGCAGAGCAGTTACGTCTGACAGCAGATAAAATGCTTGGCTTTGGATTGATCGATGGTATCATTCCTGAGCCCCCGGGGGGTGCTCATTGGGATTATAATGAAGCTGCGAAGATTCTTAAAAACTACCTTGTTCCCGTAATAAAAGAATTAAAACAGGTGCCTGCTGAACAACGTATCAATACGAGAATAGAGAAGTTCGGCAAGATGGGATTTTGGGAAGAAGCCTGATAATTTTAACTAACCTAACAATAATTTTTTGATATAATGTCGCTGAGGAAAAAATTTACCGGTACAGGTATTGCTATTGTAACTCCTTTTCATGCGGATGGAAAAATTGATTGGACTGCTTTCAGCAAGCTGATTGAATTCTGGATAAAAGGAAAGGTAGAATACCTTGTTGTTTTAGGTACAACTGGTGAAAGCGCTACGGTACATGGGAAAGAAAAGCAGGAAGTTTTTTCTTTTGTGAAAAAGGAAGTGGCCGGCCGTTTACCATTAGTGGCCGGTATTGGCGGTAATGATACTAATGAAATATTAAAAGGATTTAAGGAATTTGATCTTTCCGGTTATGATGCGATTCTTTCAGTAAGTCCTTATTATAACAAACCAAACCAGGAAGGAATTTTTCAGCACTATAAAGCGCTGGATGCAGCCACTCCGTTGCCCATCATTATGTATAATGTTCCCGGAAGAACCGGCCAGAGTGTGACAGCCGAAACACAACTTCGTATTGCGAGAGAATGCAAAAATATATTTGCCACGAAAGAGGCCAGCGGCAATTTTGATTTAATTAACCAGGTCATTAAAAATAAGCCCGATGAATTTATGGTCATCAGTGGTGATGACCCGATAACATTGCATATGATCGCTGCCGGTGCAGAAGGCCTGATCTCGGTAGTGGCCAATGCTTATCCGGAAGAATACGCAGAAATGGTTCGCCTTTGCCTGGAAGGAAAATTTGCAGAAGCTCAAAAGCTGCATTACAAATACATTGACATTATCACCTCTATGTTTGCCGAAGGAAGCCCCAGTGGTGTTAAAGCTTATTTATCGGAAATGGGACTTTGCCAAAACACTTTCCGCTTGCCGGTATGGAAAGTAAGTGAGAAACATCATGCGAAGATCAAGGAATTAATGAAAACGACTGGATAATTGCGAAATTTCTGAATTTGCAAATAGGACAATGGGTTGACTTTTTTTACATTCAAAGATTTAATTTTAATGTTGTACAGGTTGCTTCTTGCAATAGTTTTTTTATTCTTCATCAGTGTTTCTTTTGCCCAAAATGTTATACGGGTGGAATTGATATCCGTTCCGGAAAAAACCGGAGATCAATCTGTCTATATCGCCGGCTCATTCAATGACTGGAACCCGGCCGATGCAAAATACCAGCTGCAAAAACAAACCAACGGGAAATATGTGGCACAACTGAAACTGGAGAATGGTTCTTATGAGTATAAAATTACACGGGGCGCATGGGATAAAGTGGAATGCAAAAAAGGGGGAACGGATATTACAAACAGAATACTAAAAGTAGAAAGTGATATTACCGTTCAGATAATTGTAGAAGAATGGGCGGACAATATTTCTGCAAAACCTGGAAAAAGTACAGCCAGTAGGAATGTAAAAATTATTGACACAGCATTTCATATCCCGCAACTGAACAGGGTGAGAAGGGTATTAATATACCTGCCCGACAATTATGCCTCTTCAAAGAAACGTTACCCTGTTATGTATTTGCATGACGGGCAGAATGTATTTGATGATGCTACTTCCTATGCCGGTGAATGGGGCATAGATGAGTACCTTGACTCCACAAAGGCAAGTCAATGTATTGTGGTGGCTATTGATAATGGCGGCAATAAACGCATGAATGAGTATTGTCCTTATGATTTTACATTTAATCCACAGAAGCCGAAGGGAAATAAAGGAGAAGGAGTACAGTATGTTGATTTTCTTGCTAAAACTCTAAAGCCTTTTATAGATAAAAAATACCGTACACAGAAGAACAAGAAAAACACTTTTATAACCGGGGCATCTATGGGAGGATTGATTTCATTCTATGCAGTATTGAAATATCCAAAAGTGTTTGGTGGGGCCGGCGTTTTTTCACCATCGGTGTGGATATGCAAGGAAGATTTGTTAAACCTGGTAAAGACAGCCGGGAAAAAAGTTAATTCGAAAATATATTTCTATTGCGGTAAACTTGAAGGACCGGGTATGGTGCCCGATATGTTGAAGGCTTTTCAAGAGCTGGCTGCTGTTTCAAAATCAAAAATGACAACGGTAATACGGGATGATGGAAAGCATAACGAACCGACATGGAGGAAAGAGTTTCCTCTCTTTTATGAATGGATAATTAATTGATCAAATTGTATAAGCTACGCCTTCTAATGCCAGTTCCGTCTCCGGGAAAACTTCTTTCGCTTCCGCTTCAAATTCCTCCAATGTATCGTATTTGCTGCTGAAATGGCCGATGAGTAATTTCTTTACACCGGCTTTCTTTGCAATCATTGCTGCTTGTTTGGTAGTGGAGTGGAAGCGTAGTTCCGCTCTCTCCCGAAGGTTATCCAGGTAAGTGGCCTCATGGTATATCATATCGAAACCTTTAATATGGGGAATCAGCGATTCATCGTATTTGGTATCGGCGCAAAAGGCATATCGCTTTCCAGGCTCTGCTATTCCGGTCACCCATTCATTTTTCACAACTGTTCCATCTTTTCTGGTATAATCTTCGCCTTTGGTAAGCCTGTCGTAAAAAACAGCAGGGATTTCATACTCTTTGGCTTTTTCGGGAAACAATGTTCTCGGCAGTTTCTTTTGAGTGAATGAAAATCCATAACATTCAATACGGTGATTGGTTCGGAAACATTTTACCATAAGTTTATCATTATCCACTAATGTAGCCGCTTCAGTAATATGATAAATATGCAGGGGGAAACATAATTGTGTATCTGCCACCTTTAGTTGCAGTTCTATAATTTCTCTTAGCGGTGCCGGACCGTAAATATGAAGCACCTGCTGGTGCCCCAGCAGACTCAGCGAATTAATTAATCCTATTAATCCGAAATAGTGATCTCCATGCAGGTGCGAAATAAAAATATGGGAAATCTTGCTCCTTCGGATTTTGTAATTGATCAGTTGTATCTGAGTACCTTCTCCGCAATCCAGCAGATAATTGCTGCCATCCAGGGTTATTACCTGGCTGGTAGGATGGCGGTCGAAGGCCGGAACAGCTGAGTTATTACCCAGAATTGTAACTGCAAACATGAAATGGTCTTTGATTTTGGTGTGACAGATTGCTACTAAAGACCCGTGCCAAAACCTATTTGCTGCATTTACAGCTATTTAAAAATCCTCATCGTCCATCATTTCCCTCTCAATTTCTTCCATTTGTACAATGTCCCATGCTTCGCTTTCAGTAGGTGTTACATTCATCATTTCCAAAAGTTCATTTTGATCAAGAAAATCTTCCACTTGTTTCTGCAATTCACAAATAACAAAGGAGGCGCTGTTTTCATAAAATTTCTGTTGAATATATACCAGTTTTTCAGCTGCAACTGTATCAACAGATTCAACATTTCTTAGTATCAGTACCAGGTTTTTTACTTCATTTTGCAGGTAGGGAAGCAAACATTCAGCCAATTCATCTGTCATAGTAGCAGATAAAACCGGGTCGGCAACTGTGATGGCATGAAATTTCTCTTTGGTATCAGTTTTGACATTCATAGTGGATACTTTTAGTATTGTCCCTGTTCAACCTGAGGGCCACTGCAAAGTAAAAAGCAGGGGGTTTCCCACAACTTAAATTATCAACATTCCGTTTATAAGTACAGGAGAACAGGAACCAAATTTATTCGTTAATATTGTATCACAACCAATTATCTGAAAATGGATAATAATTTTTCAACACAGGTTAAAGAAATAATCTCATTCAGCAGGGAAGAAGCACTGAGGCTGGGAAATGATTTTATCGGTACCGAGCACCTTTTATTAGGCCTGATCCGGGAAGGAGATAATACAGCAGTCCGTATTCTAAAAAGTTTTAATGTGGATTTATATGAACTGCGAAAGGAAATTGAGTTGGCTGTAAAGGACAAAACAGGAAAAAATATTGCCAATATCAATAGTCTCCCACTTACCAAGCAGGCAGAAAAAGTAATCAGGGTAACGGTGCTTGAGGCGAAGGCTTTGAAAAGTGCTACAGTGGAAACAGAGCACCTGATGCTTTCCATCCTGAAGAATAAGGAAAATATTGCTACCCAAATCTTAAATCAGTTTGACGTGGACTACGATCTTTTCAGGCAAGAACTGGGCATCGTAAAGTCAAACGATCCCCGTGCCGAATTCCAGGATGAGAATGATGATGATTTTGATGAAGAGAAAAAATATTCTCAGCCCAAAGGAGGCGCAAAGCAATCCGGTGCTACAAAGAGCAAGACCCCGGTACTCGACAATTTTGGCCGTGACATTACCAAGATGGCTGAGCTCGGCGCCCTTGACCCTATTGTTGGCCGTGAATCAGAAATTGAAAGGGTTTCACAAATACTTTCCCGGCGCAAAAAAAATAACCCGATACTGATTGGTGAACCGGGTGTGGGTAAGACTGCTATCGTGGAAGGGCTGGCCTTGCGTATTGTACAGCGAAAAGTATCAAGAGTATTATTTGATAAAAGGGTGATATCTCTCGATCTGGCCGCACTGGTAGCGGGCACAAAATATCGAGGCCAGTTTGAAGAGAGGATGAAAGCTATCATGAATGAACTGGAAAAAAACAGGGATGTAATCCTTTTCATTGATGAGTTGCACACTATTGTAGGTGCTGGTGGCGCCAGTGGTTCATTGGATGCCAGTAATATATTCAAACCTGCGTTAGCGAGAGGCGAACTGCAGTGTATCGGCGCTTCCACACTGGATGAATACAGAATGTATATTGAAAAGGATGGTGCATTAGACCGTCGTTTCCAGAAAGTAATGGTAGACCCGCCAAGTGTGGCGGAAACTATCCAGATATTGAACAATATCAAATCGAAGTATGAAGAATACCACAATGTAAACTACGATCAGGAAGCTATTGATGCTTGTGTGAAGCTTAGCGACCGCTATGTAACTGACAGGTTACTTCCCGATAAGGCGATTGATGTGATGGATGAAGTGGGAGCAAGGGTACACTTGAAAAATATAAATGTTCCGCAGACTATTGTTGACCTGGAAAAGAAAATAGAAGATGTGAAGAATGAAAAGAACAAAGTGGTAAAAAGTCAGAAGTTTGAAGAGGCTGCTTCTCTCAGAGATACTGAAAAACGTTTGCAGGAAGATCTGGAAAAAGCAAAGGCTGAGTGGGAAGAAGAAAGTAAACATAAACGTTATCCCATTGGAGAGGAAGATATTGCTGAAGTAGTGAGTATGATGACAGGGATTCCGGTAAAAAGAATGGTGCAGGCGGAAACAGATAAGTTACGTAAGATGGCTGATGATATGAAGGGCATGGTAGTAGGGCAGGATGAGGCCATAGCTAAAGTCGTGAAAGCTATACAGCGAAACAGGGTGGGTCTGAAAGACCCTAAAAAACCAATAGGTACTTTTATTTTCCTAGGGCCAACGGGGGTTGGTAAAACGGAGTTGGCAAGGGCTTTATCCCGCCAGATGTTTGATTCCGAAGATTCGCTCATCCGTATAGATATGAGTGAATACATGGAAAAGTTTACGGTAAGCCGTTTAATTGGCGCACCTCCAGGTTATGTAGGGTACGAAGAAGGAGGACAATTAACAGAACGGGTACGCCGCAAGCCATACAGTGTAATTCTGCTGGATGAAATTGAAAAAGCACACCCGGATATTTACAACATTCTGCTACAGGTACTGGATGACGGACAACTGACAGATGGATTAGGCAGAAAAGTGGATTTCAAAAATACCCTGATAATCATGACGTCCAATATTGGTGTCCGCCAGTTGAAAGATTTTGGTTCTGGTGTGGGTTTTGCCACTGCCTCACGGATTGAAAATGAAGATGAAGTAAATAAAGCAGTTATTGAAAAGGCCTTGAAGAAAACTTTCTCCCCTGAATTCCTCAACCGTATTGATGATGTGGTTATATTCAACAGCCTTTCAAAGGAAAATATATTTAATATCATTGATATTCTGATGAAAGGTGTGATGAAGAGGCTGGCTAATCTTGGTTTTAGCCTTGAACTGACGGAAGGGGCCAAATCCTTCCTTGCAGACAAGGGCTATGATTCACAGTTCGGCGCCAGGCCATTGCACAGGGCTATTCAGAAATACCTCGAAGATCCGCTGGCTGAAGAAATTCTGAATTTGAATGTAAAAGCCGGAGATGTGCTGATTGCTGATGTGGATACAGACAATACCAGGCTGTCCTTTTCATTCAAAAGCAAAGCAGAAGAAAAATCCAAGGCTTAATTAATTTGGAATAAAGTTGTAAAGGAGTACTGTACTACGGTACTCCTTTTTTATTTTTGTTCTTTGGGTATGGCAAAAAAAATTATCATAACCATAGATGGATGGTCAAGTTGCGGTAAAAGCACTTTGGCTAAAAGAATGGCTAAATCGTTGGGATATGTTTACGTCGACAGTGGAGCCATGTACCGGGCTGTTACACTATATTTTCTTCGTAATAATGTTGATATTAGCAATAAGAAAGAAGTAAAGCAGGCATTAAAGAGCATTACCCTGGAATTTGTTTTTAACCCATCGAGTCAGCGGAGCGAAATATACCTGAACGGGGAGAATGTGGAATACCTGATCCGGGATCTTATCATAGCTGAAAAGGTAAGTGATGTGGCGGCTATCAGGGAAGTAAGAATGTTTGCCGTGGCACAACAGCAAAAAATGGGGGAAAAGAAAGGAATAGTAATGGATGGCCGTGATATAGGCACAGTCGTTTTTCCCAAAGCCGAGCTGAAAATTTTTATGACGGCTGATAATGCGGTAAGAGTGGAAAGGCGTTTTAAAGAATTGTATGCCAAAAATCCCAACATCACAATCGAAGAAGTAAAGAATAACCTGGAGATGAGGGATTATATTGACTCACACCGGGAAGTCAGCCCTCTCAAAAAAGCAAAAGATGCGCTGGAACTGGATAATACAAACCTTACCGAGGAAGAACAATTCAGGAAAGCAATGGAATGGGTTAAACACGGGAAATCCTGAAGGGTGACTGTACGGTATTTTTCATGTTCCCTCCTGACTTATGTCAGCTAGGTATATATGCTCTCTTTTTATTTTTAATGTAAAGCAGTTCTCTTGAAAAAATCCACTTACCAATTATTACAACCATTCATTGTTCTGCATATTATTGTGGTAACAGGCATATTGGGTTACATGATTATAGAGGGGGCATCTTTTTTTGACTCGGTCTATATGACAACAATAACGATTACCACTGTTGGCTACGGCGAAACATTTCCTTTAAGTGCTGCTGGAAGAACTTTTACAATGTTCCTGCTGATAGCAAGCTGGCTCACTTATGCTTTTGTTATTACCAGGATTACTCAATTTGTTATAAGTGGTGAACTGAATCAGTATTTTAAAACAAGAAAACTTATGAAAGATATTTCCAGGTTAAATGATCATGTGATTGTTTGTGGTTATGGTCGTAATGGTAACCAGGCAGCCAATATTCTTACTGCCCACAAAGTGCCATTTATCGTAGTTGAGAAAGATGAACATCTGATACAAAAAGTGGATGCCGAAGGTACTGACATTATCAGACTGGTAGGTGATGCTACTGATGATGACGTGTTGCTTGCTGCCGGTATTGGAAGAGCCAGGGCTCTTATTACCACATTGCCGGTGGATGCGCAAAATGTATTTATAGTGCTTTCTGCCAGGGCGTTGAATTCCCGTATGAAGATTATCAGCCGGGCATCTGAGGCTACTTCAGTTGCAAAGCTGAAAAAGGCAGGGGCTGATAATGTTATAATGCCGGATCATATCGGTGGCACACATATGGCTACACTTATTTCTAAACCGGACGTAGTTGAATTCATTGACTTTCTTTCAGGCGAACAGGGACATTCCATTTACATGGAATCGGTAGGCTTTGAAGATTTGCCATCAGAGTTAAAAGATAAAACATTGCATGATGTGATGGGGTGGAAGAAAACAGGGGTCAATTGTATTGGTATTAAGGACAAGGATGGAAACTTTATGATTAACCCACCGGATGAAACATACATCAAACCCGGAATGCGGGTTATCGTACTGGGAACAATTGACCAGATTAATATTATGAAAGGTAACTTAGCCTGATTTTTTTTTGAAACATAAAAGTCCTTTTCACAAAGGCTTTTATAGATTTTTTATTTATTGCTTTTTTCTTACTTCCAGCAATTCTACTTCAAAGATCAGCATCGAACCACCGGGGATAGACATATAATCAAAAGCGCCATAACCAAGAGTGTAAGGAATGTAGAATTTATATTTTGAACCGACCGTCATCAACTGCAACCCTTCTGTCCATCCGGGAATAACTCCACCCAAAGCAAAAGTGATGGGCTGACCCCTATCGTACGAATTATCAAATCCTTTACCATCAATAAATGTTCCGCGGTAGTGGCAGGTAACACTGTCATTTGCATTTGGTTTTTCTCCGGTTCCTTCTTTTAATATTTCATATTGAAGGCTGCTGGCTGTTGTTTTTACTTCAGGTCTTTGCTTATTCTGTGCTAAGAATTTTTCGCCGGCTTCTATGGTTGTTTTTGATTTTTCCTGTTGCAGCCGGGTCATATAATTATTCATACATGCATTAGCAGCATTATCATCCAGCAATGGCTTTTTGTTTCCCAGCACATCATTAATAGCTTTGGAAACAAGAACTGTATTCAGTTTTTTTACTCCCTGTTGTTTGTAAAAATTAGCCACACTCACTCCTACAGCATAACTGGCAGAGTCGTTCATTGTTTTCAAAACGGGTAAAGATGATTTTACGGCTGGTTTTGCGGCTGGTTTTGTTTGCCCGGGTTGTGCGTTAAGTGAAATAACCGCAATCATTACAGCTCCAAACAAAATTGTTTTTTTCATGTCAGATTAATTAAGTCGCCAAAAATACAGTTTGAACGGTAAAGTCGGGCACCCTTAATCATTTTATTTCCATGCATTGACGCCGTGCTATATCGGGAGCATAATTACTTTTTCAGGGAAGCGGGCTGCATAACCATGAACCAGGTTGCGAATAAAACTGTTTTCCCTGTAGGTGCTGAGGTAATCTTTTATTGAATCGGAGTTTTTTATCGTTATATCTGCTGGGATATAGCCCATGCCATAAAAAATTCCATCCTGTACCAAAATGCAGGACCTGTCGTTGCCGTTTATCCCCTTGTCTACAATGGCAAAGGAGGGCCGAATACGGAGAGATTCGGCAGCTTTCAGCACCCTTATATTATATTTCTGTGGTGGTTCTTTATGCGCACAGGCTCCTTTACAATATCCTTCCACAATGCCTTCACATTTGCCCGGATCTTTTTGAATAAAGCATAATTTCGGGCAGAGACCGAATTCTTTTATCAGTTTCCGGATGATAGCATGGCCATCCACGATGTAATGAAAAGTATAAACAGGATTGAGTCTTTTCCTGTTCTTATCAATTGCAAGACGCTGATAGCCATTCTGGTCTTCGTAGAGGAAAATGCCATATACATCTTCCCATCTTTTTTGTGATGAATTAAATACAGGCCACCTCTTTTTTATTTCTGCAGACTCAAGGATACAGGCCATTAATTCTGTCCCGCAGCTTTGGTAACTGATGGCATGAACATGCTGCATAAAATTTTGCTTTTGCCGGCTTTCGGAATTATTGCTGAAATGACTGTTAACCCGGTAACGGATATTATTAGCTTTCCCAACATACACTACCTTGCCTTTTTTATTATGAAAAAAATAAACACCGGGTGTATAGGGAAGTTGCTCAAAATGTTCTTTAGGCACATTAGGTGGCAGTACAGATTCTTTGGAATTACGCTGTAGGCTTTTTTGTATATGCTGATCTTTGTCATTTTGCAGCAGCAACTGAAATACTTTTACCGTTGCTTCACTGTCACCTCCTGCACGGTGCCTGTCATAAATGGTAATACCTAATGATTGACAGAGTTTTCCCAGCCCATAAGAAGGGAAATCTGGAAAAATTTTTCGGCTCAGTCTTACGGTACAAAGTTTTTTTGTGTTAAGTTCAAAACCTGATTCTTTCAGTTGGGCTTTAACGAAGGAATAATCAAAATTTACATTGTGTGCAATGAATATTTTGTCATGTAGCAAAGTGAAAATCTTTTCAGCTACCTCTTCAAATCGTGGTGCAGTCTCTACCATTTTATCTGTAATACCTGTCATGGCTTGTATATAATACGGAATAGGCTGGCCGGGGTTGATTAATGTTTCAAATTTTTCGATAACAGATGAACCATCAAATACATGGATAGAAATTTCAGTAATGCCATTTGCTGCAGCATAACTTCCCGTGGTTTCTATATCAACAATGGCATACATGAAATAAGTAGTAAATTTTAGTTGCGAAATACGAATTTCGTAAAACTTTCTCACAGGATTATGGATGATGCAAAATTTAGGATGTTCAAAAACAGGCTGACGAAAGTGTTTCGGCACCTCGGCAGGCAGGCCAAACGGCAGGGAATCAATTGCTATAGGGTGTACGACCATGACTTGCCGGAGTTTCCCTTATGTATTGAGTTTTACGGTGAAAAGTTATATGTGGCAGAATATAAAAGGCGGCATGGAATGACAGAAGGGGAGCATGACACCTGGATGGAGCAAACTCTATTAGTTGTATCGGAAGTACTATCGGTTTCAAAGGAAAATATTTTTTTAAAACTTCGCCAGCGAAAAGCCGGCAGGCTGGGCCAGTATCAGAAGTACGATGAAGTGCAGCATGAATTTGAGGTGAAGGAAAACGGGTTAAAATTTATGGTGAACCTGAGTGATTATCTGGATACCGGTTTATTTCTGGATCACCGGTTAACCCGGCAAATGATAAGGGAGCAAAGTGAGGGGAAAAAAGTACTCAATCTTTTTGCATACACAGGTTCGTTTTCAGTGTATGCTGCCGCGGGAGGCGCGGAGGAAGTGGTAACCGTTGACCTGTCAAAAACCTACCTGAACTGGGCAGAAAGAAACCTGCAGATGAATGGGTTTAACAGCACATCGAAATACAAGATCATCCATGCAGATGTAAAGCAATACCTGAAGACATTACCTGCAGATTATTTTGACATTATTGTGATGGACCCGCCTACGTTCAGTAACAGCAAGCGAATGAAGGATATACTGGATATACAGCGGGATCATGCTGAACTGATCAATGCTTGCCTCCGGGCTCTGAAAACAGGAGGGCAGTTATTTTTCAGCACTAATTTCAGAAAATTTGTAATAGAGGAAGAAAAGATCAATTCATCCTCCATAAAAGATATTACCAAAGCAACTACGCCTTTTGATTTTGAGGGAAGGTTATTCAGGTGCTGTTACCGGATTGAAAAATAAAAGCCTTCCTTTTCGGGAAGGCTTCTTTATTATATCCTAATGTTATTTATAACGTCTTCAATACATCATTCATACTCCTCACAGCATCGGCACTTTTATTAAAGGCTGCCTGTTCGCTGTCATTTAATTTAAAGTCAATAATTTTTTCCCAGCCATTTTTTCCAATGGTAACAGGCACACCCAGGCAAATATCTTTTTGCCCGTATTCACCATCAAGTGTCACGCAACAAGTGAAAAGTTTTTTCTCATCTCTCAAAATAGCTTCCACCAATGCAGCACCGGCAGCGCCGGGAGCATACCAGGCAGATGTACCGATCAGCGCAGTTAATGTGGCACCACCTACCATTGTATCTTTTACAATCTTCTCTTGTTGTTCAGCAGATAAGAAATTAGTAACAGGAGCGCTGTTCCAGGTAGCATGGCGGATTAAAGGAATCATGGTAGTGTCGCCATGTCCGCCAACAACTACTGCATTAAGATCAGAAGGGCTGCAGCCTAAATGCTGGCTTAACTGGTATTTAAAACGGCTGCTGTCCAGTGTGCCACCCATACCAATGATACGATTCTTGGGTAAACCGGTAGATTGCAATGCCAGGTATGTCATTGTATCCATCGGGTTACTGATCACAATGATGATAGCATTGGGAGAATGTTTCAGTATGTTTTCACAAACACCTTTTACAATACCTGCATTCACACCAATCAATTCTTCACGGGTCATGCCGGGTTTGCGTGGAAGACCTGAAGTAATAACCACTACATCGCTGCCGGCAGTTTTTGCATAATCATTCGTACTTCCTGTGATTTTTGTATCAAAGCCAAGTAATGTGGCTGTTTGCATCATGTCCTGTGCTTTACCTTCGGCAATACCTTCTTTGATATCGAGCAATACCAGTTCCTGGCAAAGTTCCTTACGGGCAATATTATCAGCACAGGTCGCACCTACAGCACCGGCGCCTACTACAGTTACTTTCATGTATATAAATTTTAGAAATGGATAAAATATTCTGTCTTCTAAAGACAGAAGGCGCAAAGGTAGAGGAACGGCAGTATTTTTAAAGTGACAAAAGGCTTATTTTTTAAACTTCTCCAGCATGTTTTCCACAGACATTGATCCCTCAAAAGTGTCAATCAATTCTTTTTTTGTATTGTAAAAAGCAAGATAGGGGAGGTTATTGATCATAAAAAAAGTGGGCAGCATCACTTTGTTATCCTGTGCAACCGTGATATTCTTATGTTTTGCCAGTCCGTATTTCTCCCTGAATGCCAGCATAGACTCAAACGGCATGGGTGTGACCATCACAATCTGGATATCCTTAAATTCTGCAATATGGGTTACAATATTTTCTGTTTCTTCCTTGCAATGAGAACATTCTGGGCTGAAAAGCATCAGTAAAACAGCTGAATTTTTGGGCAGGCTGTTTTTGGTAAAAAGCGAAACTCCGTCGGGCAATAATAATGTAATGGGCGGAAAAGTCGGGAAACGTTTATAGGGGGCTTGGATACTATCCGGCTGAGCAGCAACTGTTGCAACCAAACCAAAATAAAACAAGGAAAGAATGATTTTCTTCATATACCAAAGTTAAACGGAAAAATTATTAGCCTGTTTTACCGGATGATGGTAACCACCCCTTTTCTTGTTAGCAGGTTTCCTTTGTAATCAACAGCTTCGGCCATCCATACGAAAGTTCCGGTGGGCTGTGGGATTCCATTTATTTTCCCATCCCATCCTTTTGTGGGATCCTGCGTACTGAATACGATTTGTCCCCAGCGGTTGAACATACGGAAATAATGAAATTCTTTTATTCCAACCGGTATTGGCCTGAGTATATCGTTCAGTCCGTTACCATCGGGTGTAAAACCAGAAGGAACATATATCTCCGGCCCTTTATACACTTTGATAAATATTTCATCAACACCTTCACAACCTTCGGGAGTAGTACCGGTAACTATGTACGTAAAATCATGAGGAAGCGTGGCGACTGGGTTTGCAATGGCAGGGTTATCCAGGAATGAAGCTGGCGACCACCTGAATTGTGTAACGCCAGCATTTCCCACTTCAATGGCATTTAATTGCACAGGTTGATTGGTAGCTGCTATGGTATCCTTTCCTGCAAATATTTTTACAGCAGGTGTTACTTTTACATGAACATCGTCTGTAGTAAGAGATTTGCATCCTCTTACATCTTTCACAGATAAAAAATAAGTGATAGTACTTGTTGCTTTGAACAAAGGGTTAGCAATATTTGTAGCAGTAATGAAGTAAGCGGCAGGAGACCAGGTATAAGAAACACCTCCCGAACCATTTAACTGAATTGTTTTCCCAAAGCACTCTGCAATATCGGTTCCTGCATCAGCCACAGGCGCCGGCCACACAATTATTTTAATTGAATCTGTTCTTGAACAAATACCCGTAGTGGCAGTTACATAGTATATGGTTGTGTCTGCAGGTGAAGCAGTAGGGTTCAGGCTGTTGCTATTTTGTAATGACGCTGCCGGAGACCAAACGAATCCTGCTGCATTGGAAGCAGCGGGTATGATAAAACTGGTACCTTCACAAATAGCTGTATCAGCACCGGCATCAATTGTTACGATGTTGTTTAATGGAACAGTAGCGTTTTGCGAAGTAATACAACCGTTATGATCTTTTATAGTAATTGCGTAAATACCTGAAGTAAGACTGAACAAATTTCCTGATTGAAAATTTACCCCATCGGTTGAATAAGAATAAGGCGCATTTCCACCACTTACTGTAATAGTAATTTGTCCATCGGGATTTCCGGAACAACTGGCAGCTGATATAGTCGTATTATCAATCAGCAGGTCGGGAAATGCCTGGTTGATTGTCACAATTACACTATCTGTACAACTGGCATCCCTTACTTTTACAGAGTAGGTTCCTGCGGGCAGATTATTAAAAGTGCTGTCAGTCTGCCAGTTGATGCCATCCAAAGAAAACTGAACAGGTTGAAGCCATTCACTTCCTGCGGATACATGGATAATACCTGTTGCTGCAGCCCTGCAGTTCACATCTGTCTTGGACAGCAATTCCGCATCTTTCCATTTTATGAAAACAGAATCTCTTGCGTTGCAGCTGCCTTCAGTGGCTGTGCAGATATAAGTGGTGTTATTGGTTACTGGTGTGGCAATAGGATCCCTGATAGTTGTATTGCTTAAAGTTGGATCGGGCAGCCATTGATAAACACTATAACCTGCTGAGGCATTTAACTGAATGGAACCGGCTTTACAAATTGCAGCTGTGTCAGGAGTAAGGGAAAGAATATCGTAATCCCTTATCTGAATCATGGTGCTGTCAGTAGGAGTGCCGGCAGCACAGCCGGCCAGAGCAAATATTTTTAATTCCTCAATTCCTTCGGGTGTCCAGTCAACCAGCGGGAAAACATTTACAGTAACAAAGCTATCATTAGCTGGAATAGTAACACTGCCGGGCAAAGTTTGTACATCAATAGAATTCTGGGCAGAACCTCCATAAGATAAAGTGATATTTAAAGGGAAGGGGTCCTTTCTTGGTCTCGTAATATCGAAAGCACCAACTGCACATCCTTCTACCAGGTAACTAAGTCCTGATACCGGGTCAGTTTGTGTGAGGTTGGCTATCCCAAAAGTATTGGAAGTAAGGCTTCTTGCCTGCAGAAATACTCCACTGTCGAATAAATCATCTCCTACATCCGAAATCACCATTTTCAAATGATATGTCTGGCAGGGTAATACTTTTTCTTTGGCTGCCAGCACCACAGTATGTCCGTCATGCGTAAAGAAATTATTTGCCCTGTTATCGATATAATAGGCAATATTATTTGGACATGTGCCGCCGGGAACATCATTTACATTAAAAATAGAAACCGGAATAGCAGTATTAGGAACCAGTGCAATATTCTTCAATCCGGTAATTCCCGGCCCTGAGATAAAAAAAGCAAAAGCGTCATTAAAATCGCAAACAAAAGCAGGAGTATATTCTTCGGAACTGAATACATAGTTAAACTTCACACTGTCTCCAAGCGGAACAAAATCAAATTCCAGGATGCAGGCATCTTCAAGGTCAAATACGTTTTGCCCTATGGCTGCTGCCAGGTCCGGATCTCCGGGAAGTCCCCAGCCATTATCGGCATCAATGCCGGATGCCGGGGTGGTACCGTTGCCATCAACTCCAAAAAAAGTACCCAGAGTTTTGGCCCGGCCGCTTGTAAGCACAATGCCGCTGTCAAGATTAATATTAGTAAACCCCCTGTTTTTAAAAAAGGAAGCCATAAGGCTGTTACCAGTGAAACTCACATTGCTGATCGAGACACCCTCACCCACTAACCTTTGTGCAAGAGCTTGTGCATCCGGGTGCGGAGTAATAATCAACTGTGCTTCAGAAATGTATCTGAAGAAAACAAGGAAACAAATAAACAGGAGTTTTTGTAAACGAATTCTCATAAGCAAAATGAGCTACTGCGAATATAAATAAAATAGTTCCTGGAAGAGTTGCCAGTTGTCATTAAGCTTCCCTTTGCCGTCAGGATGCCCTCCCTTATCTTTGCGGCCTCAAAAAGTAAATCTAAATGGCAACAACAGCAGACATCAGCAGAGGGCTTATTTTAAAACTGGATGGCAGTTTGTATACTGTGGTAGAATTTGGGGAAAATAAAACAGCCCGTGCCGCCGCTAAAGTGTGGGCAAAACTGAAAGGAGTTGATAATAACCGCTCTATTGAGAAAACCTGGAACTCAGGTGACAATATATTCCCTGTACGGGTGGAAAGAAAGAGTTACCAGTTCCTGTATAAAGATGATACGGGGTACAACTTTATGGATACAGAGACTTTTGAACAGGTAGCCCTGCAGGAAAATATGGTAGATGCTCCCCAGTTTCTGAAAGATGGACAGGAAGTGAGTGTGTTATTTAATACCGAAACAGAACAACCTATGAGTGTAGAGTTACCAGATAAGATTGTAATGCTGGTAACCTATACTGAGCCGGGGCTCAGAGGTGATACTGCAACCCGTACTTTAAAACCTGCTACCATAGAAACGGGTGCCACTGTAAATGTGCCCCTTTTTGTCAATGAAGGTGAACTAATCCGCATAAATACGAAGACAGGTGAATATGTGGAAAGAGTTAAAGAGTGATATTTTATCAATAAAAAAATGGCCCAAAATCACCCGGTTTTGGGCCATTTTCATGTGATTTTGTCTCCTTTTTGCCCCAAAAAGGCAAAAATCAACCAATTTCTCCTTTTGATTTCCTTACCTTAGCCTCCCCTTTAGCAGGGTAAGGCTTTGTAAACCAAAACATATATTAAATTGAAAAACATGGACTTTAAGCAAATTCAGGAGTTGATCAAAATGGTCAACAAATCGAATATTGGCGAACTGACGATTGAACAAAAAGATTTCCGTGTAACCATCAAACAAAAAGAAGATCATGTTACACAGGTGGTATCTGCTTCTCCGGTTCAAACAACGCCGGCGGCTGTTGTTGCATCGCAGCCTGCAACCAGCCAGCCTGTCGTACCTGTAGCTGAAAAGCCAAAAGCGGCTGAAGCGCCAGCTGCTAATTTAGTAACTATTAAAAGCCCTATGATCGGTACGTTTTACCGCAAGGCGTCTCCTGATAAACCCAGTTTTGTGGAAGTGGGGTCGGAAGTAGCTCAGGGAACCGTAGTTTGTATCATTGAGGCCATGAAACTATTCAATGAGATCGAAAGTGAAGTATCAGGTAAGATTGTAAAAGTACTGGTGGAAGATGCGTCGCCTGTAGAGTATGATCAACCATTATTCTTAGTAGAGCCTGCTTAAGTCAAAAGTAAAAGTCAAAATTCAAAAGAGGTTATCTCTTGTTTTTGATTTTGACTTTTGATTTTCTAATTTTTAATTATTACCTGTGTTTAAGAAAATACTGATTGCTAATCGTGGAGAAATTGCACTGCGGGTACTTCGTACCGCAAGAGAAATGGGCATTAAAACAGTTGCTGTTTACTCCACAGCCGACAGGGACAGCCTGCATGTTAAATTTGCCGATGAAGCTGTATGTATTGGCAGTCCGAAGAGCAGTGATTCATATCTGAATATTCCTCACCTGATGGCAGCGGCTGAAATTACCAATGCTGATGCTATCCATCCCGGTTATGGTTTTCTGGCCGAAAATGCCAAGTTTGCCCAGATATGCAATGATCATGGCATTAAATTTATTGGCCCCACACCGGATATGATCAATGCAATGGGAGATAAGATCACTGCCAAGGAAACGATGATAAAGGCCGGTGTACCTGTTGTACCCGGTGGCGAAGGTTTATTGCAAAGTGTGGATGAAGCTAAAGGTATTGCAAGAGAAATGGGTTATCCCGTTATCCTGAAAGCAACTGCCGGTGGTGGTGGAAAAGGTATGCGCATCGTATGGGAAGAAAGTGAACTGGAAAAAGCATACGATACTGCCAAAGCAGAAGCAGCCGCTTCTTTTAAGAACGATGGTATCTACAT
Organism: Chitinophagaceae bacterium; assembly: GCA_044221225.1. Taxonomy (GTDB): domain Bacteria; phylum Bacteroidota; class Bacteroidia; order Chitinophagales; family Chitinophagaceae; genus JJ008. The sequence goes on along the minus strand of JBGAPQ010000029.1, from coordinate 250 downwards.
GGAAAAATTCGTAGAAGAGCCACGACATATAGAGATACAGGTAGCCGGTGACCAATACGGCACTGTGTGTCATCTGAGCGAAAGAGATTGTTCCATTCAACGCCGTCACCAGAAGTTAGTAGAAGAATCACCTTCGCCATTTATGACGGATGAGCTTCGCTATAAAATGGGAGAGGCTGCTAAGAAAGCTGCAGCGGCCATCAATTACGAAAGTGTAGGCACTATCGAGTTTCTTGTGGACAAGCATCGC
>JBGAPQ010000028.1:0-38707 GCA_044221225.1 Chitinophagaceae bacterium | reverse complement strand
TCTTATTCCGCCCTTTGTTCTTTCTGAATATAATTTCCTCCTGCTAACTAAATTTATTGAATTACAAACATAGGATGGGGTTTGCTGCAAGTGTGGCGGACGGAATAACAATGAGCATTTTTAATTCTATTGTGCTTCAGTTCCAGCTTGACGGAATTCTATTTGGCTATTTGTTGTTATCTTCATCAGCAGTTTTTCAATTGGGCTTCAGTTCCGGGCTGACGGAATTCTAATTCCCCACCTGCCGCAAGCCCTGTTCGTAAGCAGCCATTTTAATGAAGCCTCTACTAACGATAACATTTTTGTTTCTGACATTTTTTGGTTTCGGACAGACACTGAAAAATAATGAAGCATTATATGATTTGGCAATTGCTTACAGACCAGCGACAGTAACAATAATGACAGACACAAATTCATTCCCTTCCTCTGTTGTTAACAACGTTCAAAAAATAACCTATACAAACATCAAGCCTGGACGATATAAAATTCAAATAAGCGGACAAGGACAACAAACTGTTGTTAGGGACAGTATTATTGTTGCGGCTGGACAAAGACTTGTTCTACGTTTCAAAATTGACGGACCTTGTTTGTATGACCATCCTGTAAACTATATTCCGACTTGTCCAAAAAATCATACTGACAGTATCATTCCAATTGTTTATGGCTTAATAGTAACAAGGGGCGACACATTTGTAAAAGACAAGAAAGATATGAAAGTTAAGTATGCTGGTTGTGTAACTACTGGTTGCGACCCACAGTTTTATTGCAAAGAACATGACATAGAGTTCTGAAAAAAACGGCTGCTTACATCGGGTTTTGCGTCAGCAGGGCTGACGGGGTCAAGCCCCAGCTTTTGTATTACTATCGGCTGCATATCGGGCTTGACCCAACACGGATGAACAGCAGAATATGTTCTCATCTTTTGTAACTTTAATCATCAGCAGTTCCGGGCAGGACATTTTTCAAATGCCCTGCCGAACGCAAAGCTGTAACCGTTATCTATTCTGATCAATATGGAATACCAATAGCCCCTCTGCCTCTTCCTTAGTCACCAATGAATAATTACTATCAGCAAGGAAGCCTGCCTTTTCTAATGATTTAATTGACGGCAGATTGCCGGGATTCGTCAATGCAGTAATTGTTTTTAATTTTAGCTCCTTAAAACCAAAAGCAAGTACTTCGGATAAAGCCTCTCCCATGATCCCCTTTCCCTGAAATCCGGGAAATAATTCAAAACCCACTTCGGCCTGCATTTTACCTGCCTCAAAATTCCAGAGACAGATGGTACCGATAAGTTTATCATTTCCTTTCTGGGTGATGACCCAATAGAGCGATTCCTTATTATCAATTCCCTTTTCAATTTTTGCAATAAAATTTTTCGCAGCTTCCAGGTCAATACAAGCAGGACGGTCAAGAAATTGATTTACCTGTTCATCGGAACGCAGCATCAAAAGGTCATGAGCATCTGCATCGCTCAGCCGCCTGAGCAAAAGACGTTCAGTCACTAACAGCGGAAAATGTGTAAAATTAAGTTTAGGCATGCTTTGGTAAACTGTGTTGTTGCTAAAAGTATAGCAATTAGTCCTTGAAATTTTTCTTCAGCTCCGCCAATTTCGCCTGGAATGGATTCAATGGTGCCCCCTCCCGGCCTCCCCCTTTAGGGGAGGAGAATTTATTCTTTTGAACAGCATCTGACTTCTGACCCCTGACTTCCGGTCTTCCGGACTCTCCCTCTTTCAACGACAATGCAATTCTCTTCCTCGCAGTATCTACTTCCAGGACAGTTGCCATCACTTTCTGTCCCAGCTTCACCGCTTCATTCGGATCGCTGATATATCGATTGGCTAAATGCGAAATATGTACCAGTCCGTCTTGCTTCACACCCACATCTACAAAAGCACCGAAGTTGGTGATATTGGTAACAATGCCAGGTACTTTCATACCGGGTTTCAAATCCTCCATAGTACTTACCCCCTCAGCAAAACGAAATTCTTCAATCGGTGAACGGGGATCTCTTCCGGGTTTTTCCAGTTCTTTTAATATATCTTCAATAGTGTACTGGCCAATCGTTTCCGTTATGAAGTCTTTTGCTTTGATCTGTTTTCTTATCTCAGCATTCTTAATAAGATCAGGAACAGTGGCGTTTGTTTTAGCTGCCATAGCTTCCACCACATGATAACTTTCCGGGTGCACAGCTGAATTATCCAATGGATTTGCTGCGTTAATGATACGTAAGAAGCCTGCACACTGTTCAAATGCTTTTGGCCCCAGCATGGAAACTTTTTTCAATTCATCACGACTTTTAAAGCCGCCATTCTTTGTTCTGTATTCCACCACATTCTTCGCAACTGTCGCACTTAAACCGGATACATACATCAGCAAATGTTTGCTGGCTGTATTCACATCCACTCCCACAAAGTTCACACAGCTTTCCACAACCTGGTCAAGAGCTTCTTTCAATCGGTTCTGGTTCACATCATGCTGGTACTGCCCTACTCCAATACTCTTGGCATCTATCTTTACTAATTCACTCAATGGATCTAATAATCTTCTCCCGATACTGATCGCCCCACGAACCGTTACATCTTCAGCCGGAAATTCTTCTCTTGCCACTTCGCTGGCTGAATAGATAGATGCTCCGCTTTCATTCACCATGAATATAGAAACAGGTTTACCAAAGTCAATTCCTCTCACCAGTTGCTCCGTTTCCTTACTGGCTGTTCCGTTACCATAGCCTATAGCTTCAATATCATATTTCGCTACCAGTTCTTTGATCGTTTGTGTGGCGCCGTTCCAGTCATTTTGAGGAGCATGAGGAAATATTGTATTATATTTTACAAAAGTGCCATGTTCATCTAAACAAACCACTTTACATCCTGTTCTGAAACCGGGATCAATGGCCATCACCCTTTTATGTCCCAATGGTGATGCCAGCAGCAATTGACGAAGGTTTTCTGCAAACACCCTGATCGCTTCCTCATCAGCTTTTGTTTTGCTGGCCATCCGGAATTCTGTTTCGATGGAAGGCTGTAATAATCGGTTATAAGAATCTTCAACAGCTAATTCAACCTGTTTAGCAGCAAGACCAGGCGATTTCAAAAAAACTCTTTTCAGTGCCGCATGTGCTGTCTCCTTTTCAATATTGATGGTCATGATAAGGAATCCTTCCTTTTCACCACGACGAATGGCCAGTATCCGGTGAGAAGGGCTTTGTGCCAGTGGTTCTTTGAATTCAAAGTAATCCCTGTACTTCTGCGCATCTTCACCCTCTTTCTTTGTTGTCAGCACTCTTGAAGAAACAGTAGCTTCTTCTGTAAACAGTTTGCGGGCAATATTCCTTGCCTGTTCATTCTCTGCGATCCATTCTGCCATAATATCTCTTGCTCCCTGTAAAGCTTCAACAGCATCCTTTACCTGCTCATTGATGAACTTTGTTGCCTCTGCCTCTGGGTTTTCATTACCCTGCTCAAACAATAGTTTTGCCAGCGGCTCCAGTCCCTTTTCAATAGCCACCGAAGCTTTTGTTTTACGTTTGGGCTTATAAGGCAGGTAAATATCTTCGAGTTCGGTTGAATTTATACAATCTTCAATTCTTTTCTTCAGCTCTGGCATCATCTTTCCAGCCTCTTCAATTGTCTTTACTACTGTTTCCTTTCTCTTTTCGAGTTCATTGAAGTATTTGATCTGCTCTATCACATTTGCGATAGCCACCTCGTCAAGATTCCCTGTGGCCTCCTTTCTATACCGGGCAATAAAGGGGATTGTCGATCCTTCGCTGTGCAGTTCATAAATACTGCTGATCTGTTTCAACGAAAGATTAAGAGTGCCGGCTATATGTTGCGAATACTTTAGTTCCATAGGTCATTCGTTTGGGGGAGCAAATCTAACGGCAGCATCCGAAGAAAAAAATTTGTTTTTATGCACAGACTGTCTATTTTGGAAAGTAATTGACTGTATGAGGAAAAATATTCTGCTTGCACTAATAAACCTTTACTGCTTCAGCTTACTGGCTCAGCAGGAAGGTCGCATGGAAACAGACCGTCCCGACCAGACTGAATCTCCTTTTCTGACAAAACTAAATTATATCCAGGGTGAGATCGGTTTTAATTATGAAAGGGCACAGAGCCTCCGGACATTGGTTCATCCAACCGCTTTATGGAAATATGGCATTTCAAAAAAATTTGAATTCAGGCTTATAACGGAGATAATAAGTTCAGAAACTGCATTACTCATACCAACGGGTAATGATCTTATCAGCGGTCTGCTACCGGTGCAGTTGGGTGGCAAACTGGCTTTAGCTGAAGAAAAAGGATTGCTTCCAAAAACATCACTCATCTTTCATATTGCAGCTCCGAAAATTGCGAGTAAAAAATTTCATTCCGCCAAATGGGCGCCAAACTTCCGTTTTGTAATGCAGAACACACTAACAGAAAATATTGGCCTTGGTTATAACCTGGGCGCTGAATGGGATGGCGAAAATAATACACCGTACTGGATCTATACTTTTGCTCCGGGATTTATTATCGGAAAAAACTGGTATGGATATGTCGAAGCATTTGGATCGGTAAGAAAAAATGAAAAACCGCAGCATGCTGTTGATGGTGGTTTGGCTTATTATTTTTCTCCTGATTCCAAGATTGATTTTTCTGCAGGCTTCGGTTTGAGCGAAGAAGCAGTTGATCATTATGTGGCTGTTGGTTATTCGTTTCGTTTCAGCACAAAGAAGAAAACTAAGCAATAACTACTTCACCAGTAATCTCCATATCTGCGTGGTGAAAAAACAAATGGCAAAACCCATTACTATTGGCAAAAAGGTTGAGATCATTGTCCATTTTACACTCTTTGTTTCTTTGTAAATAGTATAAATAGTGGTAGAACAAGGATTATGTAAAAGACTAAACAACATCAGATTTATTGCTGTTAGCAGCGTCCAACCGCCGGCCCTCAATACTCTCTCTGTATCAGCCATGGAATCCAGTTCAAACATTACTCCACTGCCGGCTCCCACACCTGCAATACCTGAACTGATAACAGTAAGCATCAAAACCGTAGGGATAACAATTTCATTTGCCGGAATGGCAATGATATAGGCCAGCAGGATAACACCATTCAAACCAAATAACAACGCAAATGGATCAGACCAGTTAATGAACCATTCGGCCAAACTCAATTGCCCGATATGGATATTGGCCACCAGCCATATCAGAATTCCGGCAGGTAATGCAAACACAACAGCTCTCCACAAAACAAAAATGGTCCGGTCGATGAGTGAAGTGTATAAGGTTTGCAAAATACGGGGAGGACGGTAAGGTGGCAACTCAAGACTGAAAGCAGAAGCCTCTCCTTTCAATACTGATCTGCTCAACCCCCATGAAACAATAAGACTGAAAAAAATACCTAATACCGCTACCCCCACCACAGCACCGGCAGAAACAATACCTGCCCAGCGAGATGAAACCAAACCCCCGATGAAAATACTGGCAATCAAAATTTGTGTTGGCCAGCGTCCATTACACAAGGAAAAATTATTGGTAATAATAGCAATCAATCTTTCCCTGGGGCTGTCAATTACTCTTGTTGCAACAACGCCGGCAGCATTGCATCCAAATCCCATGCTCATGGTGAGTGCCTGTTTGCCATGTGCACCGGCTTTCCTGAAAAGATTGTCCATATTAAATGCTACCCGCGGCAGGTAACCAAAATCTTCGAGTAAGGTAAACATGGGAAAAAATATAGCCATCGGAGGCAGCATTACAGATACCACCCAGGCAACCGATAAGTAGGCCCCATCGATAAGCACACCGCTAAGCCACCATGGAAAACCAATTGCTGTGGCTCCATTTTTTAATATAGGATGAAGTGTGTCGATCAGCAAGGAAGCAATCCATCCCGAAGGGATATTAGCTGCAGCCACTGTGATCCAGAAAACCAGTGCCAGCAAAAAAAACATGATAGGAAAGCCCAACCATTTACTGGTTACGACTTTATCAATTTTTACATCCCAGTTGGCAGAAGATTTTTCATCCTTAGCCCGAACTGTTTTTTTTGCAATTTTTGATGCTCCTTCATAAATAGATTCTGTTACAGTATCATGCAGGTTCATGCCAAGATCCCATCGTAATGTATTGGCCAGTGATAATATTTCTTCCGTCGAAACTTTTTCTTTGTTTTCCATGTTCAATAATTTATCATCTATACATCCGCAGGTATAAGTGAAGGACTTAGTGTCCCCAGTTCACCGGAACTCACCGCATCAATCATTCCCTGGTCACCTTCAAGCAACCTCAGTGCAACCCAATTAAGGTTGGGTAATCCCGGAAATTGTTGTTTTAGTTTCCCGACCAGGCTGTCAATCGCATGATTGAGTTTGGCAGAGCGGCTTTTGATCCGGTGTGGTTTGCAGATGTATCTGCCGGATGCTACTTCTTCAATTGCTGCCAGCAATTCCATCATTCCTTCCTTTTGTCTCGCCGCAGCAGGGATAACAGGAACGCCGAGTTCTTTTGATAAGGTCCGTTCATCTATTTCAATACTATTTCGTTTTGCCTCATCCATTAAGTTTAAACACAATACTGCACGGTCTGTTATTTCAAGAATCTGCAAAACGAGGTTCAGGTTTCTTTCCAGCCGGGTGGCATCTGCAACAATCACTGTTACATCAGGACGGCCAAAAAGAATAAAGTTTCTTGCTACTTCTTCATCGGTACTGGTAGAAAGCAATGAATAAGTGCCCGGCAGGTCAACCACTTTATAGCGTTTGTCATTATAAGAAAAGCCACCTTCAGCCCTCGTTACTGTTTTACCGGGCCAGTTGCCTGTATGCTGGCGCAAGCCGGTAAGATTATTGAACACGGTGCTTTTTCCTGTATTTGGGTTACCAGCTAAGGCAATAACATAATCCACCTTATCCATGGCAATACCAAGACGGATAAGGTTCTCTTTATGATGTACCGGGCAGTTCTCACAATTATGCTGATTGCTCATTCTGTACAATTTTTTTATTAATAAAAATAAAGCCGGCCTGTTTCTTACGTATTCCAATGGTGGCCCCCATAATTCTGTAACCGACCGGGTCGCCGGAAGCACTTTTGATTTCTGCAGTAACAATTGTACCCGGAACAATACCCAGGTCAAGTAATCTTCTTCGTTGCTGCCCCCTGCAATTAGGAGATATGCCTATTACTTCAGCTTTTTCACCAATTTCCAAAGAAGACAATAACTCATATTTATTATTAACATGTACTGTTTCCTGGAGTTTTTCTACTGTTATGGCAGATGCAAACAACGGGGTTAGTACTATTTCTTCTCCCTGTGCTGCAAAAGTTATTTTCCCGGCAGAAACATCCATTATATATACCTGCATACCCGGGTACAGGCCAAGGGCCATTAACTGTTCATAAATATAGCCAGGCTCGTCTTCAATATGACTAATCCTTCCTGCATCTCCTTCCTTCAATGCTGAAAGATTTACACCTAAATGTAAAGGCAGATCTCCGCTGGCTGTGGGAATTGGATCACCATGCGGATCAAACACCGGGTTACCGATTTGCCCGGCAATTTTCTCCGCTGCTTCTAAGGAAAGCTGATGTTCTTTTAGATCAGCTGCATTATGCCACTCCTTATGATCCATACTCGTTTCATCAGCCAGGTATTTTTCCCAGATACGGTGCACCCTGATGATACGAAGCGCATAAGATTTGCCTGCATCTGTTAATTGATATGTTTCATTCTTAGGCTCAATAAGACCCATTTCCTGGAGGCGGTCAAGAATAGCGGCCGCTTTATTAGAAGAAATATGAAGGTTACCGGCAACAGTATGCAGACCGCAGGGTACATTCTTATATTCACAATCAAACAGAAACTTCAATGCATCTTCCAACTGAACTTTTAGTGTGCTCATCCGCATCTTTGTCAGCAGTGAAAGTAATCCCTTCTCCGGCCAGAATATCCAGGCCAGGAAAACAAGAGCAAAAATTCCAATCATTAATAAACTCCCTGGTGACATAAATTATTTTTTCACTTATTAGCTGTATCAAGTTACAATAAAAACAATCTACTTTAGTTATGGTTGGCCGATAATACCGTTCAATTTTTAAAACTAACTCTAATCCCGGTAAAGAAGGGGCTAATCAGAAGTACGTCGATACCCCAAACTGAAATCCTCCCAGCCGTGAAGGAGGGTTTCCCAAAATATCTTTTTGCCAGTTATAACGATAATTCATGCGCAGAACAGTCTGCGCTGCAGGCCGCCAACTGATAGCAGGAATTATTGAAATAAAATGATCTGCAATATTCCCACCGGTAGAACTAAACTTCCCTTTGTTCCAATCAACATACTCAAACCTGATGGCTGCATTTATAATTGATTGTTCAAACCCTAATATTGTTTTTTTTAACACAGGCTGAACAATATCTATAAACCCACCCTGTTGCTTTTCACCAAACTGTTCCGTGTAAGTATCCGGTACATCTATATTAACCCATGCCCATTCTCCATTTACAAAAGTTTTTGTTTTTGAAACAGTTGTATTGAAATCAATAGCAAAAACATTCACTCTTCTTTTCTTATCGAATACCAAACCATCATCTTCGTATTTGTTATACACTCCACCCATGTACGATAGCCCCAGCTCCCCCACTTTATTGTTCCTGAGCGCCACTTTACCGGTCAGCAATGGGCTTCCATTAAAACTTTCCTCAAATCTATCAGGGTTTTCTTTTGTGGCCGGAAGAAAAGTTCTGTTTTCCGTATTTGAAATAATCTGGTCATCAAAACCATTCGTCAGATAGGCTTCATAACCATACACCCAATCTTTTAAATATTTTTTCCCATATAAACCAAAACCAACATTACTGAAAGTAGCCGGCAGCATTTGTGTGGCAGAAACAGGCCGATCAACAAATTCCCATTTGGGGCCGTCATGATTTTGATTAAAAGCACCAACAGGGTTCATCACAATTCCTCCCCGCAGGTTTAACAATGGGCTAAATTCAAAATCTACTGAAGCAAATTCAATATTGATTTCTTTAGTTCCATCTTCAAATTCTATTTCGCTCAGGAATTTTATTCTATTTGCAATAGAAGATGAAACAAACAAAGTTACCCGCCGCATCTGGAACTGATGGCCTTCCGTTACTCCATCCTGCTGTAGATACTGATAATTTACTTCTGCATATCCCCCAATGGCTACCGGCAATTTACCCACCTGTAAGAATGGCCGGTTATACACTGCATCCATATTTAACACTGGCTTCGTCGAATCAGTGGGGATACGTCGGAGTAATGCCGGGTCAATCTGCCCGATAGCAGTTATAGTGATTATTTTAAATAGTATCAAGAATATTCTTTTCATATTGCTCTCAAGTCAATAAATAATTGGTTGTTAGAAACAGTTATGGGGAAGTTTCTAAGGTTCCTGTCGGCAGGACCATTCTTTACTGTTCCCTTATTATCAAATTCACTTCCATGAGCTGTGCATTGCAGGTAATCCCCCGATGCTTGCAATTCTGCTCCCTGGTGAGTGCAACGCATCCATAAGGCAGAATACTCATTCTCGCTGAAGCGATAGACACATATTGGGTATTGCAGTGCTTCATTTCTTATAATGATGAATGAATGATGGGCCGCCTTACCATTTTGCCTCGTAACAAACTCGTTTAAATCAACCATCAGCCCATCTTTTCCTAATGTCCCGTTGATATAACGGGTGGTAGTGCAGGAAGATAAAACACCGGTCAGCCCTGCTACTGATAAACAGACGGTGCAGCCATTCTTTATAAATTTTCTTCTGTTCATTTTTTATAGCGACTCAAGGAATTTAATCAGTTGAGCTTTCTCCGTAACACTTAATTGCTGAAATCTTGCCTTACTTTCATTACCTTCTCCTCCATGCAATATGATCGCTTCTTCAATACTCCTGGCCCTCCCATCGTGTAATAAAAAATACTCCCCTCCTTGTGAATTTTTGGATAATCCTAAACCCCAGAGTGGTGGTGTTCTCCATTCAGCAGTAGTGGCAGAACCTTCGGTGTAGCCATCATCCAATAATGGCCCCATATCATGTAATAATAAATCTGTGTAAGGAAAAAATGTTTTACCTGATAAAGCTGCAATTGGTGAAACACCTGTAATCATCTGTGGCGTATGGCAATTCCCACATCCTGCATTTAGAAAAAGCTGCCGCCCATTTTGTACATCAGCATCATCTTGCCTTCGTTGAACCGGTGTTTTTAATGTTTGTAAATAAAAAACCACATCAAGTACTCTTTGGGCAGGAATTTCCGGATCAATCACCTGTCCGCTATAAGTATCCACCATTTCATATGCAGAAGTAATCCCTATATCCTGGTTATAGGCATTGGCAGTCTGCTGAAGTAAATCATACACGGCTGCTTTTTTTCCAAAGCGCCCAATATATTTTCCATTTTGAAGTACAGCTGCTGTACGAACCATTGAATAGGAAGGTATACTGATCCAGTTAGGTCTTCCCGATATGCCATCATCATTGGCATCATTCTCATCTGCCAATGCAAGTATGGAGGCATCAGGAACGAAATCCAAAAAACCAAGGCCAGTGTTTGCCGGAGGCATAAATTTCGAAAAAGTTGCTCCTGCAGGTATCTGCTCAGGTTGAAACCCCGGAATAGCCCGGTGCTGTAATTGTGGTCCGCCAAGATGTAGAAACTGATTACCCGAAGCATCAGTTTGTCCGAAACGGGTAAGCGTCGTAAAAGGATGACCTTTCCCATCACCAGCATGGCAACTGCCACAGGAGGTGGCTACAAATATTGGTCCGAGCCCTGTAGCTGTCGTAAACACTTCATCATTAAATGCGATATCCCCCCGCAGGAAAACAACATTTTGTTCTGCCGTTAACCCCTCAACCGGACCATCAAGTATCTCATCATCGGCAGGAGTCCCCGGCAATAGTTTCTGACATGCAACAACGCCAGTAAGAAATGCAGCTATAACAAATATTTTTTTCATTATTTAATTCATCTAAACATATTTTTAGTCATGTCTAAAAATATGTTTAAGCAAAAATAAACAATTTATTGCTCGCTTTACTAATCAAACTAGATTTTTTATAGATCCGATGAGGCGCAGAACTACTTCGTTTTCAACTCTAAAAAAATCCTGAAGTTATTACTTGATCTTGTACCTAAAACCAGCATATATTAGCCGGCCACTAACTGGTCCCCAAACCAGGGAAGCATCGAAGTAAGGCCCGAAAGGATTATTAGCACTGACAATAACATCGCCTTGTAAAAAATTGGTCAGATTCTCCCCCCCAATATACAAATCCACGGGATTCTTTGTTCCTACGACCTTGCTCACCTGAGCATTCATTAATATGTATGAAGGGGAATTTTTCTGACGCTGATACATAGGTGGATTAGCCATCGTATTAACAACCCTCTTTACACCATTATAATTAAATGTATAATCAAACTTCCAGCCACTAATTTCATATGCCAGGTTAGTGAATGCCCTGTGTCGTGCGGTAAAGGGTTTTTGCAGCAATTCGTCTCCGTAGGTAGCTTTTACATCAAAGAAACGATAAGCTAACCGCACCTCCAGTTTTTTTATTGGCTCCATATTCATCTCTGCCTGGAAACTATTAGAAAAGGATTTACCATCAAGGTTGTAAAATTTAACCTGCCGGACATCTTCCAGGTCAACTATCACCTGTTGCTGAAAATCGTTCCGGAAAAAATCTACAGCGAAATTAGCATTCCGATTAAACAACCTGAATTTCTGGTCCACACTTATCCCTTTATTCCATGCCACTTCAGGGTCAAGTCCATAAGCTTTCCCAGCGGAAGCGGTCAGAATATTCAATTCTCTTGAACTGACAAATACACTGTTATTTTCTGCAAAAATATTGGCTGTTCTTTGACCACGGCCAGCACTCAGACGAAAAATCGTTCCTTTTACAGGTTCATATCGTATATGTAATCTTGGCGTAGCAAACCAGCCGAACAAGCTGTTATGGTCTGCCCGCATGCCGGCAACTACATTAAATTTTTCAACCGGTGTAAATGTATATTCCAAAAAGGCGCCGGGAACTGTCTCCTGCCTTTTATACTTTGTTGTATTGAACAACTCATCATAATTATCTGACAAAAAGCTAATACCGGTTCTGAATTTATGGGCCGTGGTCCCAATAATAGACTGATAGATAAGGTTAGCATAAAAGTTTTTCTGCCGCCCATTATATAAAGTCATTCCAAAGTAAGAATCCTGCTTGTGATCAAAAACTGACAATTGCAGCCCTATGCTTTTGTATTTTTTTCCCGGGAAAACATATCCGGCTTTGGCAAAAGCTTCATATCGTTTTGTATTGATGCCAAGTCCATAACTGCGTGTAGTAAATTTATCTTTATCCGGATCAAAAGAGGTTTGGCCTCCTGTAAGGTTATCATTCAGTAATTTAAATCCTAGTTGTGATTCAAATCCTTTTCCTCCGTTATAGTTCCAGCGATTAACAACAGTAAAGAGATTACCTGTCGTCATATCCCGAAAACCATCATCATTATAATCAACATTATTTTTTGTTTGAAAATTGTCATGTAAAAGCAAAGCTGTACTCCAATTCTTTCCAAATTTCTCTGTCAGTACCAGGTTCAGGTCTGTTTTAGTCATATCGTTAATATATGCATTGAGATATAACTTCTCTGCAATTGCCGGTTTCTTCAATTCAACATTGATCTGACCTGCTATACTCTCATATCCATTTACCACAGATCCTACTCCTTTATTCAATTGGATTGATTCCACCCATGGGCCAGGAATAAAATTCAACCCAAAGGAAGTAGCCAATCCCCTGGGTCCCGGAAGGTTTTCTACCGTGAGTTGTGTATAGTTACCACTTAATCCCAATAACTGAATTTGCTTTGACCCTGTTACTGCATCATTATAAGAAACATCAACTGAAGGATTTGTTTCAAAACTTTCACTCAGGTTACAACAGGCCGCCTTAAAAAGCTCTCTTTCTGTCATAACCTGTGTCCTGATCGGGTTAAGAGATGAAATATAACTTGCCTTTTGTTTTGACGATACTATCACTTCATCAAGTTTTCTACCGGAGGCAAGTATAATCTTAAACTCCCGGGCATCATTCACTGTTAATGTATCGGCGGCATAACCAGTGTAGCTGATTACAAGCCTGCCAGACGAACCCTCATGTTTGATAATAAACACCCCGGCTGTATCAGTAACTACTCCTTTACTGGTGCCCAACCATACAACTGACGCACCTACGAGGGGAACAAATGATCCTTGCTTGTTTTCTTCCAGAACAACTCCTTTTACAACCTGCTCTGTAACCACAGCAGGATAACTAATACCGGGATTCTGTTCATCAGGCTTTGCCACACGGTTGCTTAACTCCCTGTAACGACAACAGGCTGGCAATTTCTCGTATACTTTATCTCTTGCTTTTTCAAAATCATTATCATGACCTGCATCAGCAATGCCGGATTGAATTTTTTCAATTTTTATAATTGATGAATTATAAACTACTGTCAATTTTTGTGAATTCACATTCCATTCAGCAGTCCGAACACCCTTCTTGCCCTTTACCACTGTTTCAATACGTTCTTTACACATTTCACAAGATCCGGCTACATGAACAACAACAGTGGTATCTTTTGAAATTTGTTCTGATTGCTGCGCAGAGATGTTGCTACTTAGCGATACAAGCAGAACAAAAAATATCAATCCATTATTTTTCCTTTGATAAATCATTACAGTCTTTTTGCACTTATTTAGTCAACTCTCCTCTTCTTGCTAAAGGCATTCAAGAAAGTCCTCTCAATACTAAAAAGCCAGCTGCTTGCAGCCATCCGCTGCATATCACTACCCAACTGAAACCGGTAACCAATATTAAGCTTGGTATTACTGGCAAAGATCAGCTGCACGGCTGGTGCCAGATCTATATAGTAGACAGGTTTCTCAAAAGTCCGTTGCCCTAATAATTCGACATACAGGTTCAGATTTGTTTGCCTGTAATCCGTGTACTCTTTCGGCAGTAACAGGTAACCCCCTGACAGGGAGAAGTACACTGATTGATAATTCCTTTCGGGAATATAGATTACTTTATCATTTCTCGATTTATGCAGTACCTGTGTATGACTCAGTGTACCCGATAAGGCAAACTTATGCCACAATTGTGTAGCGATAATGCCTGCTTCGAACCCACCTTTGTCTCCCATTAATGTGATCTCATCATAGTGAAAAGGGATATTCGTTTTTGATGCTTCAGCAAAAACGGCTATACGGAAATGCTTATGTACATCATCCTTCGACAAAAACCTGTACTTGGCATATAAACTAAATGATTCAAAACGGGTATCTGCCGTATGCATATTGGCAACAGAGAAGCTTCCTCTTAGCATCAGCTTTTTACTGATCCCAAACATTACCTGGGGCATCAGCCTGTTTGAAAATCTGCCATATATATTATCATCAGTAACAAAATGATCTTTCAACTTAATGCTTAGTGAACGAGCCGGTATGTTAGATGCGGCTTCACTGAATACATACAACTCCTGCCCTCTGGTATTTGATGCAACCAGTAATAAAAGAAATGTGACAAACCGTAACATGCTTGAAATTTAGTGACTAAAAATATCCTTGAGAGCTTTCTCCAGGTTTTTCCCTTCCAGGTCCATAGCGATCAGTTTGCCGTTTCTGTCAATAAGGTAAGAGGTGGGTATTGCCATTATTCCCCATTTCATTGCAGTCGATGATTGCCAGCCGCCGGGATCAATAACCTGGAGCCAGCTTACTTTATCTTTCTTTACCGCTTTTTCCCAGTCCGTTTTATCATCATCCAGTGAAACACCTAAAATCTCAAATCCTTTGTCCTTAAACTTTGGATACAGTTTCACAAGGCCTTTATTTGAGGTACGGCAAGGCCCGCACCAGGATGCCCAGAAATCAAGCAGCACCACTTTCCCCTTTAACGAAGAAAGCCGGATTGTATCTCCGTTTAAAGATGGCAATGCCACTTCCGGAGCCATATTTCCAAACTTAATCTGTGATGTGGCTTCTATTGAGCATAAAAGTGAAAGAAGAATAACAAAATACTTTCTTGGGTTGTTCATAGTAAAATTTTATAAAGTTCCCCTCCTTTTATTGAGGAGGGGAGCTTATGATGAATAGCACTCAGATCGTAACATGATAAACTCTGTCACCCTCTTTCACAACATCGGTTACATGGGCTGCATCTGCTTTGCCCGTTTGCAGGCAAGGAGCTTTGACAGCGGCATTTATCTTCTTGAATTCTTTTGCTGTAAGAAAAGATTTATCCAGCAGCTTAAGCGATACTTCCCCATTTAAAACTTTTGCTTCAACATTCAGGAAATGAAAATTATAATTCCCGATTCGGACATACTTATCGGTAGTAATGTTCATTTCTTTGAAAGACCCGGTTACAAGGAGACTTCCCACAAAAAACCCTGCATCTTCTACTGCATCTTTCAGCACATCAATATTTATATCAGCATCCTTCTTAAATGTGATATCGAAGGCAGAATTCTTTATATCAGATCTTACAGACTCGACAAAAGAAATCTTCCCCAGTGCTTTATTTATCGCATTACTGCACATGGCGCAGGTAAGTCCTGTTGCCTGCAATCTTGCTTTTGAAAACTGGGCGCCTGACTGCAAAGCAAAAAAAACGATAAAGACGATAATTAAGACCTTTCTCATACTACTCCCGGGTTTTATGATTTCTTGCAGCAATCTTTACCATCATGGCCTTCCTTGGTACATTTACCATCTTTGCAGCAATCCATCTTTCCGTCATCCTTTTTACAGCAATCTTTGCCATTATGACCTTCCTTGGTACATTTACCATTCTTGCAGCAATCCATCTTTCCGTCATCCTTTTTGCAACAATCTTTACCATCATGACCTTCTTTGGTGCATTTACCATCCTTGCAGCAATCCATTTTGTCATGATTTTTTGCCTTATCAGTGCAGCAGCCGTTTGCCTTACAGGTTTCCTCATCTTTGCAGCAACCCTTCTCTTTGCAAGCAGCCATATCAACACACTTTCCATCTTTCATGTCGCATTTATCAGAGCAGCATGCCATCTTTTTATCACCAGTCCCTTTATCATATTTACAGCATCCGGGTAAATTATTATACACGTCAATACTTGCCTTAAACCCGTCGTTGTCATGACCTGCTTCCGCGATTTTCTGCTGAATTTTTGCAGTATTGGTAACACTGCTTATGTAAGTTACAGTAAGTTGTTTTGATTCTGTATCCCAGTTTGCCTCACTGGCTCCTGCCTCCTTAGCTGCTTTTTCAATCCTTGTTTTGCACATGCCGCAATTCCCGGAAACTTTGAAGGATTCAGATTTTGACTGGGAGAAAGAAACAAAGGTAATTGCCATCAAGGAAGCGGCGATTGGAAATATTTTTAACGCTTTCATTTTTTTGGAGTTTAAAATTTTTGTAAAAAATAAATCAGAGCAGGTTGCAATATTTTATCACCTGCTGAAAGTCAGCAATAAACACTACTGCCTTAAAAATCTCAAATCCTGAAAACATTAATCTGCAGGTAGGTATCCTGCTCAGATAACAAAGGAGGCGAATGATTTTTAAACCCAAACTTTTCTTCCTGTGTATAAAAAGAAGCAGCAATAAATGGGGAAGGTGTTATTACCTGTTCATCAATGCGGGGGATAGAATAATCAGGGACGGTAAGTTTATTCTGATCCTGGTCCAGCTTTATCACTTTCACTTCATCATGGCAACAGCCATTTGACTGATGCACTTCCATACCACACAAGCCACATGTATCACTTTTGCCACTAAACAAATGTACGGATGCCAGCCTGTCCATACAATAATGCAAATTCACCACCACTCCACAAGTGGCAGTGATGTATCCTAAAAATGATATGAGCAAAGCGGCTTTTTTCATCTGCTACAAAGATAATCGTATTCCCCGATTAGGAAAACAGCCATTTACCAACAATATAGTTTTGAGAATCAATTAACAAAGCGCCAAAAAACGCCAAGCCGTATCAAAAGGCCTGGCATTGGATAATAGGGAGCCGCCAGGTTATTATTAGTAAAACCGAAACTTCCGCCAAGAGAACGGGCGGTGTTCAGGTTTTCCGCACGGATAAATGCAGTGAAAGGCTTTATACGGAAATGCACATAAGCGGTAATATCAGGCAATGGATTACGTATAGTCATCGTATCCTGGTAAACAAACTGACCTGATGCAGGAGAATAATCATCGGCTTTATAGGCAAGCCTGTAACGGATCTCTGTCCCGAAAGCTATGTTCAGGTTTTTAAATCCAAGACTTCCCTCATATCCAACTCTGTTCCGTGTGTAAAATAACGGTACATTCACCGGTACATCCCCCACTTTTTGTTGAAAATAAATTTCGGTATGCAAATTCCAGCGTTTACCAAGTTTTACTGTTTTCTCCATTGCAATTTGCAGAACATTAAACAAACTGCTCTCTTGTTTTAGCTGGTAATAACTTGTATAATAAGTATAATTTGTAGCTAAATAATAATGCCCGGAAAGTTTCATTTTAAAGGTCGGAAGAAAATAAGAAACAAAAAGATGGGTATTATTCTCCTTCTTCAGGCCGGTTGCGGTTTTGAGGAGGTAAAAACTGCTACGGCTATCAAAGATAAAAGAAGGAGTGCGGCTGGTATTTTCAAAACCTGCCTGAAGGTATCCTATTTTTTTGCCCAGTAACCGTTGCAGGCTGATATGCGCCTGGTAATCGCCTGAATTGAATCCCGTAAAAAATAATTCTCCGTTCGCTTCAATATCCCATCGCTGATTCCTGGTTTTATTCCTGTACTCTGCATGACCTGCTGTATTAAAAAAAGTCTTTTTGCCAGAAGATAATTCACCGCTAATGTTTTGAAGCATCAGTCCGATCTTAATAAACTGGTGCAGGTTTTTTGCATCAGGATACTGGTAAATAGAAAAATCATTGGTAAGTATTTTCCATTTTTCCTGTAGCAGGAAGGTATCCTTCGGGCTGCCTATTGAAGTATCATAATATTTTCTGTAATAAACTGAATCGGCCACATAATCCTGGAAAGTGTACCTGTCTTTCTCCAGTTTTAGTGTGTGTTCAAATCTCAATCTTGGAAAAAACAAAGGAATGACCGTTGAGTCTGTGACGATAGAATCCTTTTTACCCAGGTCATATTGCTGCCTGAACAAAAATGTAAACTCACTGTACTTATTTCCGGTATTGATTTTATTGGAAAAGAAATTGGAGGAGAAAGTACTTGTACCGCCAATACGGGTACTGATGTTAAACCTGTCCTTGTACGTCTGGCTTGGGTTATCAAGAATATCGGTTGTATCAACAATCCCCCCATTCTCTGCAGACTGAAGCTTATTACCAAGCAATACAAAGTAATTGTTATAACGCTGGTTAACTGATTGATATTTTGAGCTGAAAATATAATTATTATGATTAGTCTTCTGATTTTTAAAAGAACCCGGCGAGTTTATTAACCGGTACTGAAAAAGAAAGTTCCAGTTAGGTTTAATATTTTGTGAATGTATTATGCTAATCATCTGCTCCGATCTGCTGCCAAGCATGTAGTTCAACTCGGAATAGGGCCGGGTGGTATTAAAAAATCTTACCTCACTCATTTTCCATTTATAAATATCAAAAGCATGAAAACCAGGATCGAAACCTGCATCAAAATTGGGTGAAAACAATAAAGACCGGGACGCAGTACCATTATTACCCAGGTTGATATAAGTAGCCGGAAGAGGAAATCGGCGGGAGAAATCGTTGACTGTTGAATCGAGTTTATATGTCCTTGTGGAATCGAGATATCTGAAGCTGACTGTAATTGAATCTTCCAGTTTGTTCCGTCTTTGCAGGCTGTCTGCCCCGCCACTCTGTCCCATACTTCCGCCAATCTGCTTGAGTCTGTTGCTAAGCTGCATCATTGGTTCCTGGGCAGTAGAGTCAAAAGAGAAGAACAATATCAATAAAAACAAGTATATAAACTTCTTTACCAGCGCAATTTTATTTTTAATTAAGAAATAAAAAAACCTTTGCAAAATAGCGCAGCAAAGGTATATAACAGTAACAAAAACTGTTAATATAATGGTTTACAGCTTTTCAGCTTAAATTTTCGACAAACGTACAAAATTTTATCCCTTAATAAGTATAGCGGAAAAAATCACAAAACTCTTCATCGCAAATGAGTTTTTGAAGAACCGGTTTTTTCAAAATATCTGTATAATCCATCCATCTCCCGTTTACTCTTATTCTTCGGTAAACCAGCCTTATCCCCTGGCTGTAATCTACCCACCAGTAAACATGCCCTGTATACAATGGCTGAATGGGCTTACCGTCCAATTTATGCCAGCCATAAATGGCTACACGATCCGTATTTTTACTTCTGAGAATTTTACCACTGATAACTACATCTTTCAGTATACCAGCTATCAGCCCCTTTCTTCCTTTCCGCTGTCCCTCTATTATTAAATGATGTTGCCACATGGTGGATGTGCTGTCACGAAAAGCATACATAGGCACTGGTTCCAGTTTTACAGTGGCAGCCTTATATATATCATCTGTCATTTTAGTGGTTGGCAGAAAACATTGAAAACTGTCTGCAATTTTTTGCGCTGCTAAAGGAGTGATATTAACTCTTGCCCAATCGCTGCCTGTACCAATACTCAGATAGTCCGGCGCCACATAAAAAGTGGCTTTTGTGGTTTTACCTGTTAAAGAATCAATCAATAAAACATGTACCGGGGCAAATTTTTTCATAAAAGGGGGCACATTACCGGCAAGTGCTTCCCGGAGAACAAATGAATCTCTTGCAGCCCAATTCATAGCAGTTGCCTGCTTATAAAAACCGGAGCCTGTTAAAAAGGAAGTTCGTTCAGGCAATTGTATTTTCTTGAAATTCCCGCAGGATTGCAGGATAATAATAAGCATAGCAAGAGTAAATGACTTCGCCATCATTTGGGAAAATTAAGGAATATCAGCGTTAGCAGGGTATTCCGGCTCACCGTAAAAGTGAAAACCAAAACCATCAACCCTAAACTTAAAACTAACCATTATCTTCGCCGAAAATTTCCAAACATGAATCTCCACGAATACCAGGCCAAGGAATTGCTGAAGAAATACAATGTTCCTGTGCAGGAAGGATTTGCCTGCAGCACAGTACATGAAGCCGAAGAAGCATACCGCCAGATCAAAACTCAAACCGGAAATAAGTTCGCCGTAGTAAAGGCACAGATACATGCCGGTGGCCGCGGAAAAGGTACTATCAAAGAAAATGGTGTCAATGGTGTAAAAGTTGCCAAATCGCTGGAAGATGTACAGGAATTTGCCAGCAAAATACTTGGTGGCACCCTGGTAACATTACAAACAGGCCCTGCTGGTAAAGTGGTGAATAAAATATTTGTGGCGGCAGATATGTACTACGATGGACCGGACGACCGAAAAGAATTTTATCTCTCCATCCTCCTTGACCGTACAAGAGGTCAGAATGTAATTATGTACAGCACCGAAGGTGGTATGAACATTGAAGATGTAGCGCACAACACACCAGATAAAATTTTTAAAGAATGGGTACATCCTTCCGGCGGACTGCAGGGATTCCAGGCAAGAAAGATTGCGTTCAATCTTGGGTTAAGTGGGGAGGCATTTAAAAACTGCGTGAAGTTTGTAACCAACCTGTACAATGCCTATGCAGGACTGGATTGCTCCATGCTTGAAATTAACCCTTTGTTTAAGGCATCTGATAATAAAATTTTGGCTGTTGACTGCAAAATGAACCTTGATGATAACGCACTGGTTCGTCATGCTGACCTGGCTTCGCTAAGAGATGTGACCGAAGAAGATCCGACTGAGGTAGAAGCCGGGCAATACAACCTGAATTTTGTAAAACTGGATGGCAACGTAGGTTGTATGGTAAATGGAGCTGGCCTGGCTATGGCAACTATGGATATGATTAAATTGAGTGGAGGAGAACCTGCCAATTTTCTGGATGTGGGAGGAACTGCCAATGCACAAACGGTGGAAGCTGGTTTCAAAATCATTCTGAAAGATCCGGCTGTAAAGGCAATTCTTATCAACATATTTGGAGGTATCGTACGTTGCGATCGTGTAGCTCAAGGGGTTATAGATGCATACAAAAACCTTGGTAATATCAACATACCTATTATTGTCCGCCTGCAGGGCACCAATGCAATAGAAGCTAAGAAACTGATTGATGAAAGCGGATTAAAAGTGCAATCCGCCATCTTATTAAGTGAAGCGGCTGAACTGGTTAAAAAAGCAGTGGCGTAAATAAAAAAAAATAAACAGTTTAACAAGAGCCCCGGCTTAAAGCCGGTGCTCTTGTTCGCTAAACTAAAAGAGTCGCTAATTCTGCGACTCTTTTCCTGGCCGTTAGTATTTATTCTCTGGTTGCGACTTTTACAATTTTACAAACTTCATTTTTATAGACACCCCTTGGCCATTTTTTGCTGCAAGAAAATAGATACCTGGTTTTAAGTTTGATACATTAATCGATTGATTCTTGGATCTAATCAACACATTCATAATACTTTGCCCCGCTAAGTTAGTCACAAAAATTGTTTTTCCTATCCATCTGATATCATAAGACAAATCGAGTATCATCATTGTGCTCGCCGGATTGGGGTATAATTTTGCCTCCAGCCATTTTGGCTCGTCCTCCGGTAATGGGGATTCGAAAATTAATGGCTTATCAAGACCTGTAGAGGTAAGCAATGAACTGCGAACACCACCCACAGTAAACAAAGCCCTCATCCTGGTTTTCTGCCCTTCCGTAAACAGGTTCATACAAGCGTCATTAGTAAAGTCCATGTAATTATTATACATGTCGCCTGTAGGGCTGTTGCCACAGGTAATACGAACAGTAGTCGGACAGCCAATAGTATAACTGGCCTGTTTTGGTGTATCGCTAACTCCGTCATCACCGCAGTACTCATCACCCCAAAGGTGCTTCAGCCCCAGCCAATGACCCGTTTCATGGACAATAGTTTTCTCACCGGCACCAAATGCGGCAAGACTTAAAACAATACCATCGGCATTTTCCGGACCGCCCATCACACTGGAATAGCCGGCATATTTGTCCATATTACAAACCCATATATTCAGATAGTTCTTGGTGTCCCATGCATCATCACCCATCTCTTCAGAATACTTCATTTTATCATCTGCCAGCCAACTGGTCACAGGAGTATATTTCCTGATGATACCTGTGGTGGCTTTCATATGAGAATCTGATATGGCTAACTGAAATTCAAATTCACAATCAGCAGCCAGAGATTTAAATACCTCCGGGGTATTTACTGTATCCGCATTTTTCCTGCGGAAACAGTCGTTCAGTGTTTTTAGCTGAGCCGCGACCTGAGCATCTGTTACTTTCTCCGAAGAAGTATGGTAAAGATTATGAACAACTACCGGAATTTTGAAAACGTTGTTTTCGATCCTGCCGGCCAAACGGCTTTCTTCTATTACCCGCCTGGTGAATTGCTCAATAGCATTACTATTGTTGATTATTGAGGGGTTGTTTGTAACCTTTTCCCGGGTATAGGACGAAGTCACACAGTTCATCTGTGCAGGCAACTGATTACAGAGTAACCCCAGAAAAAGAATGATGTAAATCTTTCCCGCCTTCATAGTTCCAAATTGTTTTGACTTTGAGGCACGGCAAAATATATTGCCATGAGTCATTCATCTGTATTGGAATTAATGAAGGATTATTGGGAAATGCTAAAGAGGCGTCTCAGGGATACGATTTCGGATGTGATATTTTCGCCGAATAAGGTTAAGATTCCTCAAATATAATATTTTAATTCAGAAATCCTATACCCGGAGCAACCGTATTTTCCCTATAGTCCCCCTACTCTTAAAAGCTTTAACAGGTGAAACCGCCGCCAGTACCTACTTTTGTGAGAATTTGTCAGCAAATGAAAAAATTTTTATTTATCACCGTCGCTTTTTTATTCTTTTCCTGTAATAATGAAGACAATCCTAAAACAATCACCCCTCCTGCAAATATGCCAAAAAGTATGAGTTATTCTGTTGTGGGTACTTACCCCCATGACACTTCCTCCTATACACAAGGGCTGCTTGTATACAACGGGGAAATGTATGAAGGAACCGGCTTGGAAAAAAAATCAAAACTTATGAAGGTTGACCTGAAAACCGGCAAGGCAATTAAAAGTATTTCCCTTAGCGATGAATACTTTGGTGAAGGCGTTACTATTCTGAATGATACCATTTATCAGCTTACATACAAAAACAAAAAAGTATTTGTCTATACGCTAATTGATTTCAAAAAAATAAAAGAGTTTGCAATTGACTTTGAAGGATGGGGTCTTACCAACGACGGAAAAAATCTTATTGCCAGCAACGGCAGCGGAGATCTTTTTTATTACGATCCCTCTACTTTCAAACTTATCAAAACACAAACAGTAACAGATGCAGGGAATCCCACTTTCAACCTGAATGAACTGGAATATATAAATGGTTTTGTGTATGCAAATCAATACTTGGCTCCTTATATTTTTAAAATTAATCCCAATACAGGAGAAATAACTGCCAAGGCAGATCTTACACAATTGTGGGATCGTATAAAAGCTATTGATCCCGATGCAGAGGTACCGAATGGCATCGCTTATGACTCCGCTACTAAAAAAATTTATATTACCGGAAAGTTGTGGCCAGAGTTATACGAAGTACAGTTTGGCCAATAATTATTTTCCGATAATATAAATCACCGAGCTGCATTTTTTTACATCACCCAATGCCTTACTGTTTGAACGAAGCCCATTGAAAAAGGCAGTAATGAGATTTGTTCTCCCTTTTTTATATTTACTGCTCAGCATTGAAACATAGAAACTGTCGTACCACATTGGCTTACACTGCAGCAATTTCATACCGTGCTTTTCTATAAGCACTTTCATCGATTGTGGGGAGAAATGATATAAGTGACGGGGCACATCATAAGCCGCCCAGTATTCTTCATAAATTGAAGCATCCTTCGATGTATAATTAGGAACGGCAATAAATAACTTCCCTTCCCTCTTTAATAAGGTTTTCAGCTTTGCCAGATATCCCTGCAAGTCATGCACATGCTCCAGTACATGCCAGAAAGTGATAGCGTCAAAACTATTATCAGGTAACTGGTAGAAATGGCTGGTATCGGACAGTTCAATGTCAAACGATTCCTTCGCCACTTTCCTGGCATCTTCATCCGGTTCTAGCCCGGTAACGTCCCAACCATTTCGCTTCATTTCATTGGCAAAGGCGCCTGTTCCGCTTCCTACATCCAGCAGAACTCCTTTTATTACACCAGTTACTTTTTCAACCAACTTTCTTTTCTGCCTTACTGTTCTTTTTCTCACCGATTGATAAAGGCTGTTAATAAATCCTTTTGAGGTATCAGTATGAGAAATATAGTCCTCTGACTTGTAATAGGGAGAAATAGATGACGGACCCGGCACATCCTGTGTAAACCGGTGAGTACATTGGTTACATTCTGCCACTGTAAATGTTTCCATACTTACTGTGTAATCTTTTACAGATAAAACAGTTTTCAGATCAGCAGACCCGCAAACAGGGCAACTATAATAATGAACAAGATCTTTCATATCAAAAGAAGCAAAGTAAAACCAAAATGATCAAATGAAAATGAAAACTATGGCAAGATTCTGTATGTATTGAGTTTTGCTTCTTCCGGAATCGCTTTTTTAGTATTAGAAGTGGATGACAACCCTACTCCATTTTCCGAAAAATACCAGCCAATAAATATTACGGATAATGCAGCCACCAAAAGTGCATAAGCCCACCAGTACGATTTTTCCTCATCGGGCTGATTCAACAACTCTGTCATTTCTGCAGAAGTTTTTTCGTTTTCTCCCACCCTCACCATGTGTTCTGCTTTCCCTCTCATCACTTTTTCTGCGGCAACAGGCAATTCAACACTACTGTATTCCCCCGGAACAAATTTAATATCCCCAGCCAACCCTTCGCTAAGGTGTCCAACCCCGTTCCAAGTAATAATCTCTCCGGCGGCAACTTGTCTCTTTAATTCAAAAGCAAAATCGTTAAACTTAATTACGGCATCCCTTTCCGACACCTGCAGCACATTTCCAAGCCATGTAAAAAATTTTTTGGATGCTGAACTCCCTCCTGGCTGCAATGAAAAAGAATAGGCAGGAGCTTCTATTTTCCTTTCAGGAAAATTAGTTGTTGCGGGTTTTCTTTCCAATAAAAAAGTGCCAATGCCCGGTACATGTAACTGTTTATGCTGAATGAGATATTGAAAGAGTTCTGTGTACATCATCAGTTCTTTTGATCGAACGAAAATACGACTCCACCCACAAAGTTGAATCCATAAACAGGATATTGGTTCCAGCGCTGGTATTCCCTGTTGAACAGATTATTGAACTGCGTCCACAAGTTTATATTTTTCGTGATTTTGAATTCCAGTCCCGCATTCAGGTCAAATGTTCCATCCAGTTTATCAGGGGTATTATCTTTTTTTAAATATTTAGGGCCATTCCAGGCAAACAGGTCCGCTTTAAGCCACAAATCTTTTATTATTTGCAAACGCATATTGGCTTTCAATTCTAATGGAAGCATGCCCCATGCCTTCTCTTGTGTCTGGAGACCTGAGTATTGGTTAAAAATCAAACCAGCGATCAACGAAAACTTCTCCCCAACATTATATCCCAGTTCTCCGGAGAAATTTACCACATTCATTTTGTCCTCATACACAACCTGGAAAGATTTACCATCACCTGCTGCAGAAGTATCATTAATGAAAAGCGGCTGGTTATTTAGTTTATTAAAACCAACTTTTGCTGCATAGCTGAAATGATCCCCTACTGTTCCTTTGAACCCTGCAAATCTTTCTTCTATCCATGTGTTGCGTAAAGTCCCGGGCAACCATAGCCAGGGATTTTGTCCGGCCAGGTATTGATAGGTTGTTTTACGGATATAACCTGTCCACCCGGCCTGGAAAGTGAATCGCTTATCCTGTGTACTAACATCAGCGAGTATATTCGGGAACATCTTGAACTTACTGTTATCCCATGAGGGACGAATTCCTGCCTGAATATTGAGTTGCGCTGTCTTATATAAGACCGATGGTGAGATATAATACATGGTATTATTGACAGCCGATTTGTTCTCAGGCGAGAAACGGGTAAGGTCGAAAGTAATACCAAGGTTTACTGCAAACTCTTTCCCAATCGTTTTTTGCAAAGGAACATTTAGTACAGTATTACTCTCGCTGTTTTTAAGATTATCTGTGAAGACATCGATCTTTACTTCCGGAGCATAAGTTAATCCAAATTCTGTTTTGTTGATATTATGGAAAGCTACTCTTCCGCTGATAGTCTGAAAGTTTTGTTTGAGAGAATCCGTTGGAAAAACTAATGTGACCGGCAGGTAGCCATATTTGTAGGTTCTGTCCCGTTTCATACCCAAGGCAGCATCCCACTGAAGATTATTACCTGACTTAAAATAACCAGATAACTTAATATTAGTGCTGCTGAATTTTTGAAAATCCCTTTTACTTTCAGATGCTACATGTTTCGCATAAATATTCAACCCGGCAGTTTCTCCATCTCCAAGGCTGATACCAGCTTGTATGTAAGGAGTACGTAAGCTTCCAAAGCCAGCTTTTATATAACTGCTGTTATTGAATTTTTCAACCGAATCAATAGCCAGCGCCAATGGCTTTAAAGAACCGGGCTGATATCCCAACACCAGGTTCTGATTAGGTATATCATAGTTGAGTTTTGCTTTAGTGGTATCAGGCGAAGGAGGTGTTGCATTAAAATTGATCTTGGCCGCTTCCCGCAACACCGGTTTAAAGCTGGATACGATTGTTACACCGCCCTTGCCGGTAGTATCCTTTTGCGCAAATGAAGTATTTACCAACCCAATTCCAAATCCAAGAAATAAAACTTTATATAGTGCTTGTTTCATTGTTATTTTCTGTTTTCAATTACAGGATATTAATTATCAACCTTGCTTGATTTACTTTCCTCGTCTGTTACTTTATTCAGTTTTGCCTGCGCCTCATTTTTCAGTTCTGCATTCAATGTATTGTCTACAATACTCTGGAATGTAGCTTTGGCGTTGAAATAATCTTTTTGGGCATAGTAAACATCCCCAAGCAGAATGTAGGCTTTCGTTACCCAGTAGTCATAAGACCCCGATTTGTTGATAGTTTCAAAAGCAGATTTTTCAGCATCTGTTAATTTATTCAGCTGAAAGTAGCAACTGGCTATTTCATATCGGGCCTCTGCAGCCAGTGCAGCTTTATTGATCTGCACTACCGATTTAAAATTAGTAATGGCATCACCATAATCACCACCCACCTGGTAAGATTTGGCTATAGCCATATTAGCAAGCGATTTATCGTCCGCACTGCTTCCTTTTGCAGCTGTCAGCTCTTTGGCATTATCAACTGCTTCAGTCCATTTTTGCAACTGGTACTGGCAACGCAGTAATCCACGCATAGCCTCCAGCTTATTTTCCTGGCTGGCTGTTATTTGTTTAAGCTGTGCATAATAACCTTCGGCCTTCTGGTAATTTTTTAATTCGAAAAAGTTGATCCGGGCAGCAGTAAGCACTGCTCTTTCTGCATATTTGTTTGGAGCATTAGCAGCTACTGCATCATAACCAACCAGTGCATTATTCCAGTCTTTTTTTGAATAATATATTTCTGCCCTGTTGAAATTAGCATCCAGTGCATAAGCTCCATCAGGGAATTTCTGCAGGTATTCATTGAAAGCGGTCAAAGCAGCGTTGATATTCTGATCATCATATTGTTTTTCAGCAGCAGCATATGTTAGTGAATCCTCAGTACTCACACTTAGCGGTCTGCCTGCCTGGCGCATAAAATTGGCATACTCGCCGGGCTTACCATCTTCTACATAAATTGTCTTCACATTATCCAGTGCATCTTCTGCTTCCGGTGAATTTGGGTATTTTTCAACCAGAATTTTAAACTGTTTTAAAGCCTCGGCATTGTTATCAATATTATAATAAGAAGTTCCCAGTTTAAGATAAGCCTGTGGAATAAGGCTGGCGTTGTTGCTGTTTTTGATCACATTCCCCAAAAAAGGTATTGCTTCCCGGAAACGTTCATCACCCATATATGTATTGGCTACTTCCATATTGGCGTCCGTAACCAACGAAGAAGCAGGAAATTTCCGCATCATGGTATTCATCAGTGATATTTTTTCTGATGAACTTCTGACACCGGCCAGCATTGCATTCTGGAAAGTAGCATAATCTTCCGCCGGCCAGGAAAATTTAATTACATTATCATAATGTGTTTTTGCCTTGCTGTATTCCTTTTGCATAAAATAGCAATCAGCAGTACGGATATAAGCATCCTGCACAAAAGAGCCCGAACTCAAAGAAGGATTTCTTCCCAGTGGTTCAAAAAAAGTCTGCGCTACAGGGTAGTTTTCTTTTCTCAGGTAACAATACCCGAGGTTATATCGGGCATTGGCAGCATTTGCCTCTCCGCTGGTCGGCGAGCCGCCGCTTACATAAGCATTATAATGCTTTATGGCATCGTCTATTTTATTATTGCGATAGGCCAGTTCTCCTTTCCAGAAATTCAGTAATGGAAGAACGGAACCATTATTCGGGTCTTTTAATGCTTTATCCAATAAAGCGTCTGCTTCTGACAACCTTCCATCATTGATGAGTTCCGTAGAACGGCCATATAAAATTCTCGGGTATAATCTTTTTGCATTCTCTGATGGCTTAGCCAGGCTCTCCAGCAATGACTGTGCATCTTTATAATTATTGGTATTAGCCAGCACATCGATCATTAACTCTTTCGCCTCTGTATTGAACTTTGAACCGGGATAATCTGCTAAAAAAGAATTAAGGCTGTTTAATGCCTCGTCCTGGTAACCTAATTCATATGAAAGCTTGGCATACTGGTATTTTGAAATCTCCTTTTGTTCCGGATTACTGCTGTTCGAAGAACAAAATAAAAAAGCATTCCTTGCATTTGACTTCTGACCTGTCTTTAAATAAGCATCGCCCAGCAAATACATTGCATGCTGGCTCAAAGAATCATCTTTTCCGCTCAATTGTTTGAAACCATCAATAGCTTTAGCCAACTGGTTGGACTGGTAATAGCTGTACGACAACTCATATAAATCCTCCCTTCTGACTTTTTTGGACCTGCCAACAAAATCCGCCAGGTATGGAAGGGCTTTTGCATATTCCTTTCTTTCAAAATAAGCATGCCCCAGCATCTGTTTTAACTCAAGATCATAATACTGGGAGCTGCTCCCCGCCTGCAGCTTATTTTGTATATAAGTGATAGCCTCGTCTTTTCTGCCCTGCACATAATAAATCTGTGCTATATAATAAGGTACTACTGTCGCATAATTCTTTTCATTCTCCACTATTTTAAAAGCTTCCAATGCCTCCCGGTATTGACCATCCCGGAAAGCAAGAAATCCATAATAATAATTTGCATCCAGGTAATTGGGGTCATCTTTAATGGTACGTATGCTGTTGAAAAGTGGTTTGGCAGAAGCAAACCGTTGCAAGGTGAAATAAGAATAGCCCTGGTGAAATTTCATATCTGCTATTTCCCGGTTACTGAGGTTGGCAATATTGGTCTGTTCATACCGGGTGGCAGCATCAGCAAACTGCTCGTTGCGGAAGTGAAACTCAGCCAGGTGAAAATTTATCATCTGCACCCGGGCATCATTCTTCTCTACATCAATATATTCCTGGGCTTCCTGTTCTGAACGACCTTCTCCCTGCTTTAGCCCGCAAACAATCGCATAATAATTTATTTCCTGTACGGAAATGGCGGTATTAGCCTTATCCGTTTCTCTAACAGATTGTCTTAATTCCCTGAAAAGAGGGTAAGCCAGGCTGTATTGTTCCTTTTGGTAATATTCCTTTGCCTCTTTGAATTTTTCTTCGGGGTCTGAATAAAAGCGGGTCTGTTGGGAAGAAACGGAAATACTGAAAAGAATGGCTATAACAGGTAAACTTAGATTCTTCATTGATTTGTCCTTTAACCGATGGTGGGTAAACGTTGCGAATATTCAAATTATTTCAGGGGAGACCAAACATCATTCCAAACAGGTGTGGATAAGTAGGAGATTATGTATGCTTTAACATTTTTCATCCTTTCTGTATATAATTTGCTTCGCATTGCCTGCTTTATTATTTACCAGGGACCGCAAAACAATATGGACAGGGTGATAGGGGAATAGTTGTTATCTTCCCTGCCATGAAACGATCACAATTGATTGAATATGGTATTATCGTAATCGCACTGATTGCCGGTTATAAATTTTTTGAAAGTATTTTTTCCCTCATTGTGCAGTTAGCATACGATTTCCAGGGAGGCGAAGATGTCAGCAGTTTTGCAATCCCTTATTTCCTGATGGTAATAATTTATTTTGCCAGCTTTATTTTACTAATCCGCAGAAGCCGGCAAATTGCGGTTTACCTTGCCAGGGACCAAGATAATGAAACTGTTCCTTTAAAGATCAATAAAAAATCATTGCTGCAGGTAATTCTTATTGCTATATGCGTTCTTACTATTTTATCAAATATTACAACTATCATCCTTTATCTTTTTGATACGTTTAAGCATGAGGTATCAAAAAGATCTGATCCCTTCGGGCCGAATGAAATAGAAAAACTAGGCTTTAAAACTGCCGCTATACAAACAATCATTGCACTGGTGATACTTTACTTTTCAAAAGACATCAGCCATTGGTTTATAAAAAAGAATGATACAGAAGGGCTTATTTTAGAATCAGAGGTTGAAAAATAAAAAATTATGTTCACGACTGAAACGCAGGTAAGAGTACGTTACGCAGAAACCGATCAAATGGGTGTAGTATACCACAGTAATTATTTCCCTTATTTTGAATCAGCGAGAGCAGAATCTATCCGGCAGCTTGGATTTACTTACGCAGACATGGAAAAGATGGGTGTGATAATGCCGGTGGTGGATGTACACTGCCGTTATCTCCGTCCGGCAAAATATGATGACCTGCTGACGATCAAAACCATGCTGAACGAATTACCACTGCATCATAAGATAGAATTTCACCATGAAGTTTTTAATGAAGAAAATGAATTGCTGGCAATAGGTAAGATCATACTATACTTCATGGAAGCAAAAACGATGAAGAAAACTACAATGCCCGGCCAATTGCTGGCAAAACTGCAATCTTATTTTTCCTAATTTTAATTGATGGATAATTTTTCTGAGTTGCCCGGCGAAATGAAAAATAAGGAAGCAGCATCTTCTTCTGAAGATGCCATTATCATCCCTCCCAAATATCAAAAACCTGAGGAAAAGCAAAATATCTGGCTGCGTTCCTTTATCAGTCTTGCCGCCTACCTGGTGATAGGTTACTATATTTTTCCCAGTTATAAGATACTGTTATTGATAACAGCTATCGTAATGATACATGAGCTCGGACATTTTATTGCTATGAAATGTTACCGCTATAATGAACTGGGTATTTTCTTTATCCCGTTACTCGGCGCTTATGTATCAGGCAGTAAAAGAGAGGTATCACAACTGCAGTCGGCGGTCATTCTGCTGGCCGGGCCATTGCCGGGAATTATTATCGGCGCCGCTTTATTGATTGCCGATCAGCAGGGATTGGGAACATACCTTCTTGATGTTTCCTCATCCAGGATCGGTTTCCTGTTTATCATTCTTAATCTGATCAATCTTTTTCCCATTTATCCATTAGACGGTGGGCAGTTGCTGAACAGAGTGTTTCTCGAAGAAGAAAGTGCATGGAGTAAGGTTTTTGTTTTTTTATCTGCGGCTTTTTTATGCCTGCTGGCCATCAAGCTTCCATTCTATCCTTTACTATTGTTCCCGGCCATGATGTTGCTGCGGCTTGCCGGTGAAAAGAAAGTGGGGCATATTGAAAAAAGGATTGAAGCTGAAAATATCAATACCGATCTTGAGTATGAAGAACTTCCCGATGCTGATTACTGGAAGATCAGGAATATTTTAATTGAAGAACATCCTGCTTTCAAAGATGTAGAAACTTCCCCGCCATATGAATACAGTCATAAAGAAGAAAAAATAATGACCATGGTACAAAGCCTGCTGCACCGTCACCTGATACAGGATGTATCTGTCGCCGGAAAAATATTCATCTTCATTATCTGGGTTGCTGCTATTGCTTCACCATGGCTGTTGCATATGGATATGGGTTTCTTCAACCGCTTCCGGTTCTGATTACACCCGGTGGTAATCTGCCCTCCAGTTCTGAACAGCCTGCTTAATTTGTTTTTGAGAAAGTTTTTCTTCCACAGCTTTTTTTGCCAAAGCAGGAAACTCCTCATCACTGGCGAAACGAAGAGCAATAATCTGGCTTAAACGAAGTTGCTTATCCAGTGGTTTACCGGTTAAAATAAAGTGCCGGAAGTTCTCTTCTGCCCGGATAGCCCTGTCCTGTGCCGTTAAAGCAAAGACCCTCGCATACCAGAGCAGGAGAATCAATACCAAAAAAACAACCACCAGTAAAGCGGCTGAATAATGATTACCGGCATCATGGTGATTCAGTAAATTAATGATACTGCCAATTAATCCTGAAATGGCTAATAAGAATGCAACGCCATGATACATCGGCACAAGGCGGATGTGGTTTTTAAAATTTTGTTCCATATCTGATAAAAATTGTATGTCTCAAATATATGGAAACCCAATTCACTATTCACCATTCCCTATTCACAATTTAAGCTCATCCAGCACCTTATACATCTTTCCAACCAACTGGGAGGATTTGCCGCTATAATTATTTACCAGGAAGGAAAAGATATACTCCTTACCATCTTTTGCCTTGTGATAACCACAAAACCCTTTTACATCGCTGATAGTGCCGCTTTTCATGGTCATGCTATTATACTCTGGCAAAGATTTCAGGAAATAAGGAAACCAGTCTTTTGTTTTAGCATACTTTAATATCTCAACTTGTGCATGGGTAGTAACCCGGTTGAGTGGTGAAAGGCCGGAGCCGTCATAAATATTCAGTTCATCTTCATCCAGTCCTTTTTCTTTCCAGAATTTCTTTACAATTGCCACTCCACTGTCCGTACTGCCAAAACCCTGCTTTTCGTAAGCAAAAGTTTTTATTAATGCTTCGCCATAGAGGTTAATACTTTTTTTATTGAACCAGTAGATGATAGAATCGAGGGAGGGGGAATAGTGGGTGTAGATAGTTTTAAAACTATCAATATCATAATTAAATTTAGACATATTAGGAGCATTTAAATCTATACCGGCAGATAGTAATTCAGCTCCAAATGTGTTTTGAAATTCCCGTGAAGGCATTTGCATAGAGCCAGAAATTACAAATTTATTTTCGCCAACAGGAATTGTTCCTCGTATTACATTTGGATTTTGGTAGATGTAGGCATTATCTCCCGAACCTTTTTTGGCTGACCTGACCTCGGAAATATAACTTTGTGAAAATAATTCGGGTTTATATCCAGTTATTTTCACAGAATCGCCAATTGCATCCCCAGACTTTAAGAAAACTTCAAATTGATTTTCTCTCCAATTTAAAGCAACACTCCCTGCTCCATAATAATTTCCAATATCTTGAACAATCCATCCATCTGGGAAAAATTGAGTTGACCAATTACTCTTAATTATATCAACAGATCCCAAAATATCTTTGATGCCCCTCTGAACTATACTATTAACAAATTTCTTCAAAAGAGTTTCTTCAGATGTACCCAGCCAACGCCAGCTTCCAAAAGTTGGGTCTCCGCTTGGTTTAACTATTATATCTCCTTTAAGTTTTCCAGATACAATTTCTCCAACATATCCCAAATTGGTCTCGTACCTATACTCCCTCCCCAACAACTCAAAAGCCGTTACACTCGTAATAATCTTTTGCGTAGAGGCCGGCGCCAAACCAATCTGTGAGTTTTTATCAAATATCACCTGCCCTGTTTTGGCATCTATCACATACAAGGAACTGATGGCATGTTTTAGCTGCTCGTCTTTTTCAAATGCTGCAAATGCATTCTGCAATCGCTGAGATACGGCTTGAGCTACTATACCGGCATCCAGCAGTAAGAATCCGGTAACCAGTAAGAAAACTTTTTTCATAGCTATGTGTTGATAACTTTGCTTAAAACTAATTCATTTCGCTTTAATCATTTCTTAAATGAGTTCTATTTCAGTCAATGCCTCCATCATCACCATCGGCGATGAACTGCTGATCGGCCAGACCATTGATACCAACTCTGCCTTCATTGCCCAGGAACTGAATAAAATTGGTGTGTGGGTCCGCCGGCGGGTGGCCGTAGGTGATGTATATGATGATATCTGGGATGCACTTGATGAGGAAGGACAGGAATCTGACATTGTTATTATCACCGGAGGACTTGGCCCAACTGCCGATGATATTACCAAACCTTTGCTCTGCAAATATTTTGGTGGCAAACTGGTAGTGAATGAAGAAGTGCTGGCCCATGTAAAATATTTGTTTGAAAAAGTGTTTCGCCGTCCCGGGCCAATGCTGGAACGAAACCTGAAACAGGCTGAAGTACCGGATAATTGTATTGTTCTGCATAATAAAAGAGGGACAGCGCCGGGCATGCTATTTAAAAGGGATGGCAAGGTTTTTATATCATTACCGGGGGTACCGCATGAAATGAAAGGTCTTATAGTAAATGAAGTGGTTCCGTACTTGTTATCCGCATTCAAAATGCCGGCCATCATTCACAAAACAGCCTTCACGGCAGGACAGGGAGAATCTATGATCGCTGAACTGCTGAAAGATTTTGAGCCCTCTCTCCCATCGCATATCAAGCTGGCTTACCTACCCAATTATGGCATGGTAAAATTGAGATTGACCTCTCAGGGCAATAACAAAGAAGAAGTGGAAAGGGAACTGATGCCCTATTTTGAAAAATTGCAGGAACTGGTAAAGGATTTTCTTGTTACCAACGAAGATGAAGGACTGGAAATAGTCATTGGTAAGATACTGAAGGCAAAAAGTAAAACAATGGGGACTGCCGAAAGCTGTACAGGCGGGTATATTGCCCATTTAATAACATCTGTTTCCGGTTCATCCGCTTATTATAAAGGCAGTGTAATTAGCTATGCCAATGAAATAAAAGAAAATATACTGGGAGTAAAGCAGGAAACCTTACTATCAGTTGGTGCCGTAAGTGAAGAAACTGTAAAGGAAATGGTGAAAGGGGCTATTAATAAACTTAATGTTGATTTTGCACTGGCCACTTCCGGTATTATGGGACCCGAGGGCGGAACAGATGAAAAGCCGGTCGGCACCGTTTGGATTGCGGTTGGAAACAAAGAAAAAACAGAAACACATAAACTCAATCTCCGGTTTGACCGACAGCGGAATATCGGTATGACTGCTGCGAATGCATTGAATTTCTTGCGCAAGTTCATCTTGTCAGAACCGTGATTTTCAAGATTCAAGGGATTACCGGGAAAACTTTACCTTTGGCCCTAACGATTGTAAGCCTGTGATTAAGCTATGCTGGCATGGCTCTCCTTACAACTTGAAATCTTCAATTTAAAATCTGAAATAATTAATATGGCTTTAGTTGATTTAGTAATGCCAAAACTGGGTGAAAGCATCATGGAAGCTACAGTGCTGAAATGGCATAAGCAACCAGGTGATACTGTTCAAATGGACGAAACTGTGCTGGAAATAGCTACTGATAAAGTGGACAGCGAAGTTCCCAGTACTGCCGCCGGTGTGATTGAGGAAATTCTGTTTAATGTAAATGATGTGGTACCTATAGGCACCACCATTGCCCGTATAAGAACTGGCGCAGCTGAACCTGTTGCCTCTTCTCCTGTAGTTTCAACTCCCGTGTTAGAAACAGCAAATATGCCTGCCCAGGAAGCCGTTGTTGTTGAAACTATAAGCCACCAAACCTCGAACCTCAAATATCAAACATCAAACGGTAGCATCAACCGTTTTTATTCTCCTCTTGTATTGAACATCGCAGCCAGTGAAGGTGTGAGTATGGCTGAACTGGAAGCTATACCCGGAACAGGCAACGAAGGCAGAGTGACAAAGAAAGATATTTTACAGTATGTGGGTGGGAGGAAGTCAGGAAGTCAGAAGTCAGAAGCCAGAAGTGCGACTTCGGAAATGGTGATCCCACTTGCAAAAGTGCAGCCTGATCAATCAGCGGGCAACAACCAGCAACTAACAACCTACTCAGGTAATGTAGAAGTGATTGAAATGGATCGTATGCGGAAACTGATTGCCGACCATATGGTACGCAGCAAACAAACTTCTCCGCATGTTACCAGTTTCACCGAAGCAGATGTAACCAACCTTGTGCAATGGAGAGATAAAGTAAAAAAGGAATTTGAAAAACGAGAAGGGACAAAGATTACTTTCACTCCTTTATTCATTGAAGCTATTGTGCGTTGCATCAAAAAATTCCCGTTGATCAACTGTTCACTGGATGGCAACAATATCATTATAAAGAAGGATATCAATATTGGCATGGCCACTGCCCTGCCAAGTGGCAACCTGATTGTTCCGGTTATCAGGAATGCTGATCAGTTAAATATGGTGGGACTGGCTAAACAAGTAAACAACTTAGCAGATGCGGCCAGAAACGGAAAATTAAAAGCTGACGATACGCAGGGTGGCACATTTACTCTAACCAACGTAGGAACTTTCGGCAGCCTGATGGGTACACCGATCATTAACCAGCCGCAGGTAGCTATTATGGCAGTAGGTGCTATCAAAAAAAGACCCGTGGTGATTGAAACTCCTGCAGGCGACAGCATCGCTATCCGTCATATGATGTACTTAAGTATGAGCTACGACCATCGTATTGTTGATGGAAGCCTTGGTGCTACTTTCTTAACTGCCGTAGCGAAAGAACTGGAAAACTTCAACCCGGAAAGAGAGTACTGATCTTTGATGAATAGATTAAAATAAGAAAGGAGTCTGTAATGGACTCTTTTCTATTTATACGAATTTCTCATTCTGATTTAGCGCCATACTTCCCATTCCTGAAAGTATAACTGTTTCCCTTCCGTTTTATGATATACAAATTATCATACTCAGAATCCTTCAGATCCCCGGGAACCACAGTAGTACCGCAAAGTTTATTGGCAAGGTCATCTATAGTATTAGAGTGTCCCACCACCAGTACATTACCCTTTCTGATTGCTTTAAGTCTTTCAATGAAAGCATCAACCGAATCTTTTTTGCTGCTGTAAATTTCGATACGGGTATTACCTCTCAATTCATTCAGAGGTTGTGCTGTTGCAAGGGTTCGCTTGGTATTAGTAGAAAAGATAAAACAGACATTCTCTCCCCTTAATTTATCCCGAAGTGTTATAGCCCTCACTTTCCCAATATCTGATAATGACGGGTCGCTGGCCATCATCTGGCTGGCACCAGCTTCCACCGGGGCTTTTTCCGCATGGCGAACAATATAGATTGTGTTCCCACAAGAGTATAATACAACACATATTATTATTAGAAAAAATCTCATCTTATTTCTTTTAACATTCTAAAGTTAAACTTCCTTTGCATTCTTCCCATCTTTTTTATAAATTAGGTAATCAAAATTCGCCATCTATGAAATCATTATCTGAAACATGGTTCGCCGAAGGTCGTATCGATTTTGAACTGAAGAAATACACCCTGCTAGCTTACCTGCAGGAAATAAACAAATACTTCACGGAAAACAAACTGTACCCGCAACTGGCAGATATTATTTTCCATTATAATAATATAGTAGCCTTCCGGGAAAATAAAAAATATCTGCAGGAACACTTTCCTAAAAAAATATCCGGCATCCAATTAGAAAAATTACAGCTGTTATACGAACAAATGATTGAAGATGATGAACTGATGCAGGAATTGGAAAACATCATCCACTATTCAGCTGGTAAAATGAAGAGTATCATTTGCAATGGAACTGAGATATATGAATTTGTGGAAGACAAAATAAACATTACACCAGTCGGCCTTATCCCGCTGGATACACAGGAAGGATATTTCTTTTTAAGCAGCGGTAATGTAAAAAGTACAAGGGTCTATCAGTACCGTCTTTCTATATTTGAAAAGCATGACGAAAAATACCGTAGCATAAAAACAGCTTTTATTGACAATTGGGTCCGCAGTATCAGCAGTACTTATGAACAAATAAAGTCTGAACTGATTCGTCACCGGAAAGACTTACCAAATCCAGCAGTGTATTCCATTGAAACAGAACTCAGCTTCCCCGTAGAGGAAACACTACTACCAATAGCAAAGAGAAGTTTAGTGAAGATCATCAGTGCAGTCGCCTAGCGAAATTAATTAACCAATTCCAAGCCCCAATCCTTTCCTTTCTTCACTGCCGGTACCCCTTCAGTGATCCATTTTGGCGGTTTTGCACCTTTCAGCAACCAGTCAAAGTACTGTTGCTCCCTGATAGAAATATCTTTCTGATTCTTTCGTTCCCGCAGGTTATGCGCTTCACCATTATAGTTGAGCATCCATACTTGTTTGTTCAAACGGCGCATAGCGGTGAACAATTCAATCCCCTGGTACCATGGTACTGCACCATCCGCATCGTTGTGCATTATTACTAAAGGTGTTTTTACTTTGGGCAGATTGAATAAAGGCGAATTCTCAATA
>JBGAPQ010000027.1:0-39194 GCA_044221225.1 Chitinophagaceae bacterium | reverse complement strand
TATGAGAAAATGATAAATATTCTTATCCTCACTAATAGTGATATATATGAAAAAGACATAAGCGATTTTTTAGGGTCATTAAGTTTTAAGCAACTCTCTGCTCCTTCAAATAAACCTGCTCCTGATCCATCAAAAAAAACTTCCCCCAATACAGTCACAAAAAAAGATGGATTTGCTTTTAACACTACCAACTTTGATGATGGATGGAACAGTACTGTACAGGAAGACTGGGTAGAAGTAACAAAAGGCAATATGAAAGTGCTTATCCACTATCCAAAAGAAGGTACCATTTTTCCTGCTGACCCCGAACCTTTGACTAATGCTGCCTGGAATATTCTTGTTGCGCCTCGCTACAAGGATCTTAAAAATTATAAAACCGCATACATCAGCACTTATAACAGACCCTACCTAGGTATGGGCTATGCTACTGAAAATGCAACAGGCAAAGAAGTGTTTATTGTTTTCTTCCGGCAGGGCGAAACTGGTTGGCTGGAGTTTATTACTCCCGATAAGAAAACTTTTATCCAGGAATACAAATTTGACCCGGAAATAATAAGATGGGACAGTGAAACGGATCTCTTGATCCCTTTAGCTAATATGGCTGGTCGAAATAAGTTTGCCGTGGCATCTTCCGATTTCAAAGGGAAATGGACAAGTGACTTTACCGGTATACAACAATTGTACAATGTGTACACCGGTAACTATGCCGGTATGAATGTACATCAGTCCAACGAGGAATTTATTTTTAGTGCCGGCAATTCATACAACTGGAAATTAATTGCTGTAAATGGGATGGTAGGCAACATGAAATTCGACCAGGTAAAGTCTTCCGGCACTTTTACTGTTTTAAATAACTGGCAGATTAAGTTTTCAAAAATTGAAAGTAAAGCCAAAACCTACCATGCTTTCTGGTCCTGCATAAAAGGGGCAAGAATTTTAAACCTGCTTGATGCAGAATACCCTGGATCAGGCATCTATACAAAATTTGGATTAGCCAAATAAATTACTCACTTAAAAAACAAAAATATGCGTACAACTATTTTAGCGTTGCTATTTATTCCGTTTACCACTTTGGCGCAAAAAGGCCAGGAAGTTTATTTAAAGCTGACGGATGCATCCGGTCAGCAAATCAAAGGAGATGCTGTTGCCAGAGGCCATGAAAGAAGTATTGGTGTTTTGTCATTTGCCACAGCAGGGAAAAATAATTCCCAGCTTTCTTTCAGCATGAACATAACCGGCGCTTCCGCTGATTTGAAAAGAGCAATGGGTAATGGCAGTTTATTACTCAACGGTCAGCTATCGGTAATGCAATCTGGAGGCAGTGGCATGCCGGTAACACTTTATACTATTAAAATGGAAAACATACGGGTAAATAATTGCGCCGAATCGATGGGATGCAATGGTGTAACGACAACCAGCACTGTTCTTACAGCCACCCGTATCGGCTGGACTTATTATCAAACAGATGGAAGTGGCAAGCAAACTGTATCTCGCAAATACGGTTACGATAATGATTCCGGCAGAGAATGGACAAATTTTTAACCTCTAAACAAAGGAATATGAAAAAAACACTCACCCTATTCAGTTCATTACTGATCTTCGCCGGAGTAAAAGCACAGACTACACCCACTGTAAAAAAAGAGACAGTTAAACCAGTAGTTACTATTCCGGCCACAACAGATACGGCTAAAGTCGTTAAGCCGGGCACCAAGATCAAGCAAACAAGTAAAGCAATTAAGTTTGATCATATTAAAAAGACAAATACTGTGCAAATGAAGGAGAACGTTCCAACTGTAACAAAGCCCCATAAAGACTAATGTTTAACCCTTTTAAGCAAAAGGAAATACTTCAGCCTGACGGCATAGAGATAAGGCAAAGCCTTATTGATGATCGTGGGGTATTCGCAACCAGGATATTCAAACCCGGAGCTGTTATAGAAACAGCTCCGGTAATATTATTAGACCGGCAGGAAAGAGAGCTATTACAAACCACCTTTCTCTTTAACTACTATTTCCTCCTGGCAAATGAAACAACCCCCGTTGCACTTGGCCTGGGATATAGTTCCCTGTACAATCATTCCTACAAGGCAAATGCTGTTTACACTATTTCTTTAAACAACAGGTCCCTTATCGTAAAGGCAAACAAAATGATTCATCCTGGCGATGAGGTTACATTTAACTATAACGGAAAAGCAGATGATGACACTCCGGTTTATTTTCAACCCGGCATAACTGAATGAATGCATCCTTATATATAAAACAAGTAAAAGGGAAAGGCCGTGGGGTATTTTGCAAACAACACATCAGAAAAGACCATGTGTTTGAAACAGCTGCTGTAATAGTACTTCCTGCCCGGGATTATGAAGCGGTTACTTCATCTCATCTTGCAGATTATTTTTTCAATTTTGACAAAGATGCAGGCACTCTTGCATTAGTACTTGGTTTTGGTTCCTTATATAATCATGCTGTATATTCAAATGCGGCGTACAGCCTCAATAAGGAGACAAGAACCATGTCCTACTATGCGCTGGAAGATATCCCTCCCGGCACAGAGATATGTATCAACTATGCCGGTGAACAGGGGAGAGAGTTCAAAGAATGGTTTGAGGCCCGTGATATTGATTATAAAGACAGTTAGGTCATCTTTTTATATTTCCCCTTTTCAGGGGATTGTACCCTGCATATTATACCGGTACTTTTAGTTTCAAAATGAAAATTATGAGACATATCATTCCGGTCTGTGTTCTGGCAGGCTTAGTATTTTTTGCAGCATGTAAAACGGTTCCTGTTACTGGCCGCAAACAATTGAATCTTGTTCCTAATAGCATTATCACAACAATGTCTTTCTCTGCGTATGACTCCGTTGTAAAAGCTAGTCCAACTCTTTCCTCATATGACCACAGGGCACAAATGGTAACAAGAATTGGAACAAGAATTCAAAAGGCAGTTGAGGCGTATATGCAACAAAATAATATGAGTAAAGACCTCAGGAATTTTAAATGGGAGTTTAATACCATCGATGAAAATACAGTGAATGCCTGGTGCATGCCCGGTGGTAAAGTAGTCGTATACACAGGCCTGCTGCCTGTATCACAAACTGAAGAAGGGCTCGCAGTCGTAATGGGGCATGAAATAGCTCATGCTATAGCAAGGCACGGCAACGAAAGAATGAGCCAGGGACTTTTAGTAGGCCTGGGCGGAATGGTACTTGAAGAGGCATTAAAAGAAAAGAAACAGGAAACACAATTAGTTTTTCTTGGTTTATATATGATCGGCTCCAACCTGGCATTCTCCCTGCCAAACAGCCGGATGCAGGAAAGTGAAGCAGATAAACTTGGATTAATATTTATGAGTATGGCAGGCTATAACCCGGAAGAGGCTATTCCTTTCTGGCAGCGGATGGCCGCCAATAATGATGGAGCCAGTCTTCCTGAATTTCTATCTACTCACCCAAGCGATGAAACAAGGATTAAAAACCTGTCTGTTTTGATTCCTGAGATAAAGCAAAAATATTACAAGCCCTGAGTAAACTATTCACTTGCGTATCTTCGCAACGATTATGAAAGATTATAAATCGCTGCGGATTGTTTTTATGGGTACACCCGAATTTGCCGTTGCCTCATTGGATGCATTGATAAAAGCCGGTTGTAATATTGTGGGGGTGATCACTGCTCCTGATAAACCTGCAGGAAGAGGAATGCAACTGCAGCAAAGTGCAGTAAAAAAATATGCCGCCGAGCATGGTTTAAATACCTTACAACCGGAAAAATTAAAACACCCTGAATTTTTAATCGCATTAAAATCATTACATGCTGACTTGCAGATTGTGGTCGCCTTCAGAATGTTACCAGAAATAGTCTGGAATATGCCACCAATGGGTACAGTGAACCTGCATGGCTCATTACTGCCTCAATATCGTGGTGCTGCTCCCATCAACTGGGCAATAATAAACGGAGAGAAAGAAACCGGTGTTACCACCTTTAAACTAAAACATGAAATTGATACCGGCGATATTCTTTTACAGGAAAGATTTTCAATTGAGGAAAATGAAACAGCCGGTGAAGTACATGACAGAATGAAAGAGATTGGCGCAACATTACTGGTTAAAACAGTAAAAGGATTAGCAGATGGAAGCTTACAGGAAAAAGCACAGGAAATACTGGTACATCAGCTTCTGTCGGCCATTGATAACACCAGAGCAGTTCCCCCTCAAAAACCCATTTCATCACATGCCCCCCTTTTGAAACATGCCCCCAAGATACATACAGATACATGCAGGATAAACTGGAGCCATACAGTGGATCAGGTACACAACCTGATCCGGGGCCTTAGCCCCTACCCTGCTGCATTTACTATCGTGAATGAAAAGATGCTGAAAATTTTTCGTGCAAAAAAGGAAATTGTATTTCCGAAGAATACAGAAGGCGACTATGAAACTGATGAAAAAACTTATCTGAAGTTTGCCTGTGCTGATGGATACATCCACCTGTTGGAAGTACAGTTAGAAGGCAAAAAGAAAATGGAAATAACAGAGTTTCTGCGGGGTTACCGGTTCAACGGAAACTAGTAATTCACTTTTACAATAAACTTATCCTGCTCTGATACCTGAAGTACAGAAGCGGCTGAATTACTGATCCGTATATTGTACCCTTCATTCTGACGGACACCACTCATTTCTCCCAGCACTTTTGCAAAAATAGTTTTGCTGTTCGCAGGATTAGTAACCTTTATAATTGTACCCGGTGTAACCGCATCTATTAATATATAATATTTTTCATCCTGCCAGCCGCTGGCTGTTTTAAAGATTCCTGCAGTAACAGTCTCCTCTTTAGTAACAGGAAATTTTCTTACCTGCTGATCGAAATAGGATTTAAAAAAACCAAAGCCATTACCAATTACTGTCTTTTGCTCTGTTTTTACTATTGGTTTTTCCTCCACTTTTGCAACCGGTTTTTCTTCGGTTTTTTCGACTTGCTTATCTTCTGCTTTTAGTTCAGCTACCACTGGCTTCTCCTCTTTCTTAACAACCGGTTCACTAACCTTTGTTTTTATGGTAACTGAAGGCATTTCTTTACTTAGCAAAAAACCGATGATAAGTTTTGCATCTTTTTTGACATTATCTTCCGGCAAATTATTCCATCCTTTAAGGCTTGAAACTGAAACATTATTATTGCCCTTACTCACATCGGCAAGGCTGATAATATCAGCAGCCTTATA
The DNA here is from genome assembly GCA_044221225.1 of Chitinophagaceae bacterium. Classification (GTDB taxonomy): domain Bacteria; phylum Bacteroidota; class Bacteroidia; order Chitinophagales; family Chitinophagaceae; genus JJ008. The sequence goes on along the minus strand of JBGAPQ010000027.1, from coordinate 33,978 downwards.
GTAAACCGGAGTGCCGCTATTTCCCTTCTGGGTAAAATTTGTATCTGTAAGTGGTATCCTTAACTTTTGGTCTATCAGAAGGCCTTTCGTCATATCCAGCCGGTTGTATAAAGCGATATGCCTGGGATGTACATTGTAAAGGCGGCCAACAGAAAAAAAGCTCTCCTTTGCCACTACTTTGTGCTCAAGGTATAAACCATTGTCGCCATTTTTTATCCAAAGATCATTCTTTTGAGAAAAAGCAGAAACGGAATGCAATAGTGTTATAAAGAGTGATAAGATGAGTAGCTTCATACCGACAAGATTTGGTTGCAAAGATGTGGATTTTTTACCTTTTATAACCGGCTAATTATCCTTTAAAATCCGCTGCTCTTTAGGGTAGTAATTATTCACCCGGTTAGGCAATATATTCAGCCATCCCAATAGCTTTCCTTCATAAGCCGCCAGACACCAGCCTTTTTCAGACACTTCTAACCGGAGGTCTTTCCGCTGCAAGTATTTAATAGCATCTTCCCCGCTAAGCTCAACCCTATTAACCGCTTCAGCTGTACATTTACTCATTGCAAGGGCATGATCAGGCACCAATTTATCCCGCATCAATTCGCCAACCAATACACCTGAATACATGACCCTGAGTTGTTCAAGTAAATAACTGAAATCAGCTACCAGGTCCTCCGGCCATGCATATACAGTATTCTGGTTCCTGATTAATCCTTTTCCTTCTGTTCTTAACCATTTCTCTGCTATCTCAGTCTCTCTCTTGGTAAGTTGCTCCGGTTTTCTTTTTGCACGGAATATTACTTCTGTATCTCCATCTGCTTTTTGGAAACAAGCCGTGAAAAAACCTTCTCCTTTTACCTTGTCGGGCCAAAAACGATAACCGCCAGACGACTCAATTATCCCCCAATTGCTATCAAGCGACAATGAGCAACTACTGAGCGAAAATTTATTTTTCAGCCAGTCTGTAATTTCCTCATCTTCCTGCATGGAATAAGAACAGGTGGAATAGATTAGTATCCCCTTCCTTTTTAAGGCGGGTAAAATGTCTGCCAGAATCCGTTGCTGACGTTGCGAACAGAGATGCACATTATTTTCGCTCCACTCCCCGATTGCTTCCGGGTCACGGCGAAATAAGCCGCTGCCACTGCAGGGAGCATCCACCACGATCACATCAAAGTAATTTTCCAGTTTTGAAAAATCTTTGGGATCATTATTAGTCACTACTACATTCTCACAGCCCCACTTGATAATATTATCTTTTAGGATGTTAGCCCTTGAACGAATCACTTCATTACTTACCAATAAACTCTCTTTCAGAATCAGCGACTGAATATGTGTTGACTTACCACCCGGCGCCGCACATAAGTCAAGCACTTTTACAGGTTTTGACAAATCAATTGTTTGCTTCAACGCCTGTTCCAGAAACATGGAGGAAGCCTCCTGCACATAATAACAACCGGCATGAAAAAAAGGATCGAAAGTAAAGGATGGGCGGGAATTTAGGTAATACCCAAATTCTGTCCAGGGCACTTTATTATCGATTGAAAATTGAGAATTAAACTTTGAGAATTTAGCCGGATTTATTCTTACTGAAGTAATTTGTTCATCTGAAATATGTAATTGCACAAAAGCTTTTTTATCGAAGCCTTTGGTTTCATGCAAGGAATTTAAAAATAAAGAAGGAAGCTGCACCGTACAAAACTACAAACTACAGTCTACAAACAAGCCAACCGGTAGCTTGTTATAAATTCTTCACCTCTGCAATCAGATCCTGCAGCACTTTCTTCGCATCGCCAAACAGCATAGATGTTTTTGGACGGAAGAACAGGTCATTTTCAATCCCGGCATAACCGGGTTTCATGCTGCGTTTGTTCACAATTACATTCTTTGCCAGTTCCACATCCAGTATTGGCATACCATATATCGGGGAAGAGGGGTCTGTTTTAGCTGCCGGGTTTACCACATCATTCGCTCCCAATATCAGTACCACATCTGTAGTTGGAAATTCATCATTGGCATGTTCCATTTCCATCAGCTTGTCATAGGAAACATCTGCTTCTGCAAGCAAAACGTTCATGTGACCGGGCATTCGTCCTGCCACAGGGTGAATCGCATATTTCACCTGCACGCCTTTGCTTTCCAGTAATTTCTCCAACTCATGACAGGCATGCTGCGCCTGTGCAACCGCCAGCCCATAGCCGGGTACGATAAAGACTTTACTGGCATAGGTCATTACAACGGCCGTATCACTCAAAGTGATTTCTTTTACAGTGCCCTGTTGCTTTGTACCTGCAGCCCCAGCCTTAGCTCCGCCAAACGAACCAATCAATACATTCGTTAAAGACCGGTTCATTGCTTTACACATCAGTATGGTAAGCAATGTACCCGCTGCACCTACAAGAATACCACCAGTCAGCATTGCTTTATTATCATACAGGAAACCGCCTGTAGCGGCGGCCACACCAGTAAATGAGTTTAATAAAGAAATAACGACCGGCATATCGGCTCCGCCGATGGGCATTACAAACATTACCCCGTAGAGAAAAGCAAAGAATCCCAGCAGCAGGAATGGCAGCATAATATTGTTAAACCGGGACTGATAAGCAAAAATAGCGGTAGCCAATACTAAAAGTAAAACGAAAATGTTTACAAAATGCTGCCCTTTGAAAGCAAAATCTTTTACTCTTCCATTTAATTTTCCCCAGGCTATAACGCTACCCGCAAAGGAAACAGAACCGATGATAGCGCCTGCCACTATTGTAATATAACGTCCCGCTGATACGACATCTGAGTAGGGAACTTCCATGGAACCATGGTAATTCTGATAAATATGATTAAACTCTGAAGCAGAAATAAGAGCTGCACAGGCACCACCCATACCATTAAACAAGCTTACCATCTCTGGCATCGCTGTCATCTTTACTTTTTTGGCGGCCAGGGTACCAACAACAGAACCAATCAGTATCCCCCCGAAAATCCAGCCATAATTATGCAGCCGGTGTCCATCCTCTTTATACAAAAAAATAGTCGCAAGGATTGCAATCGTCATACCTGCTGCAGCCACCAGGTTTCCCTTTCTCGCTGTAGCAGGATTGGATAACATTTTTAAACCTATAATAAATGTTACCGAAGCAATCAGGTAACAAAGTGTAAGTATATTAAGTTCCATAAATTCCGCTTGATCCGTTAATTCTTATTTTTCTAATTCTATTTTTTCTTCTTTTTAAACATTTCCAGCATACGGTCTGTTACCACAAATCCGCCCACCACATTCAGCGTACCCAATATTACCGCCAGGAAACCAAGGATAAGCGCAATGTAGTTATCTCCTTCTGCCTTGCCCATTACAATGATGGCCCCAATAATTACCACTCCGTGTATCGCATTAGCGCCACTCATCAGCGGCGTATGCAGCACACTGGGTACATGGCCAATTACTTCAATACCTACAAAAATCATAAGAATGACAATGTAGATGATCTGCTGATTTACTGTAATCCAGTTTAATACTGACTCCATATTATGACTTTAAACGTTCGTGGGTTATTTCTCCGTTATGTGTAATGCAACTACCTTTTACCAGGTCATCTTCCCAGTTAAGGTTAATGGCGCCTTCTTTGGTAATAATTAGTTGTAAAAAGTTAAGTACATTCTTACCATACATCTTGCTGGCATCTGAAGGCATGGTGGATTGCAAAGATGAGTCGCCGACAATACTCACACCATTGTATTTCACTGTTTCATTATTTTTTGTAAGAGGGGTATTTCCGCCTGTAGCAGCAGCAAGATCAATTATTACAGAACCATTCCTCATCCCTTTTATCATTTCTTCTGTGATCAGCACGGGAGCCTTTTTACCCGGAATTTGTGCAGTAGTGATAATTATATCGGCTTTGGCAGTGCTTTCCGCAATTTTTCCTTTTTGCCGCAGCATAAAATCTTCTGATTGTTCAACTGCATATCCGCCTGCTCTGCTGGCATCGGCAGCGCCTTCTACTTCAATAAATTTTGCCCCAAGGCTCATTACTTCCTCTTTCACCGCAGGCCTTGTGTCAAACACTTCCACTACTGCACCTAATCTTCTGGCCGTGGCAATAGCCTGTAAACCTGCAACACCGGCACCGAGTATCAGAACTTTTGCTGGTGCAATACTTCCGGCTGCTGTCATAAACATAGGAAAATACCTTCCGTAGCAATTAGCTGCTGTTAATACTGCTTTGTACCCGGCAATATTTGCCTGCGAGCTGAGAACATCCATCGCCTGGGCACGGGTAGTACGGGGCAACATATCTAATGAAAAAGCAGTAATACCTGCTTTGGCCCACTGCTTCATTAACTCAGCATTAAATAATGGCTGAAAAACTCCGATAAGAATCTTTATTTTAAGCCCGGCTATCTCCTGTTCATCAGGCTGATGTATTGTAAGGAGAATATCGGCAGCTGATAATACTTCGCTCCGGCTTTTTATTTGTACGCCAGCTTTTTCGTAATCGGTATTGCTGCAAAATGCTTTTTCACCTGCCCCGTTTTCAGTCACAACAGTGATTCCCTTTTTGGTAAGGGTGGCCGCTGCATCTGCCAGCAACGACACTCTTGTTTCATGGGCAGGTTCTTTTAATATTCCAATCGTCATATTGAATCTTGATTATGAATAGAGAACTTAATTTTCTGTGGCCGTGAAGATATTGAATTTCCCGGCAGCGGCACAGCCGGTATTATTGATTTTCTTCAGCTCCTGCCATGTTATTTGTCAGCTTTCAGTAGCGGATAATAAAATGTTGTTTTTCCATGAATTCCTGCCGAAAAACCACTATACCTATGAAAAAAAGATCAATGGTACAGCGAACAGAAGGATGATTTTTAATAGTTTTCCAAGCCTGCTCCATTTCATGACTCCAGTGAATGTCATCGAAAACAAAAATGGAATCGTTTGCTACTTTTTCAAGAAGATTACTGAAGTACCTTATCGTAGGTTCCAGTCTGTGATTACCATCAACAAAAACAAAATCAAGGCGAGGAACAACCTTAAGTACTTTTGATAAAGTCAGATCAAAATTTCCATCTGCCTGTTCAATATTATGCAAAGAAAGTCTGCTAAAATTCTGTTGGGCAACTGCTGAAATTTCTCCTGCGCCTTCCATAGTAATTAGCTTTGATCCGGGATTTCCCATGGATAAATAGGAAGCAGTAATTCCTAAAGATGTGCCCATTTCCAGAATAATTTCCGGCTGATAAAACTTCACCATCCTGTACAGTAATTGTCCGTACTTTTTGGATTTAGCTGCATTTCGTGCAAGAGACCGGATACTCCGTTTATTTTTTTTTAAAAAGGCTGACCCTGCACCGAAATCTTCCACCACAAACATGCGGGAATCATTAAGCAGCTGATTCCTTAATCCTTCCACCTTAGCATAATCATCATACCCTGCTTTATCATTCATCACTTTGGTAATAAATTCAAACACAAAGGGAGAATGGGTACCATGACCTTTCCCATTAGAAGCTGTGAAATAATAATGAAGATATTTTATTGCAAGTTGCGGAGCAGAATACATTTTGTAAAACGTTCAGTTATTAACCAACCCTCTCCCAAACCTGAAAAGAGTAATTGTAATCATTTTTTTCGTCTGCTTCATGATTTTTCTGGCTTACCAGATGCCAGTGTTGTGGATCTATCGAAGGGAAAAAAGTATCGGCTTCAGGTTTTGCTTCCACTCTTGTCAAATAAATCCGTTTGGCTTTATTCAGCAATGCGTTATAAATTTCGCCGCCGCCAATTACCATCACTTCTTTTGCATCAGTTTCTTTTGCTACCAAAAGAGCATCTTCTATACTTTTCACAGCAACAATATTATCCGCCTGCCATTCATTCTGTCGGGTAATGACAATATTTTTTCTTCCGGGCAATGCTTTACCCAACGATTCAAATGTTTTTCGTCCCATCATCACCGGCATACCCCAGGTAATGTTTTTAAAATGCTTCATATCATTGGGCAGATGCCACGGCATTGTTCCATCTTTTCCTATTGCATTATTTGTAGCTGCCGCCACAACAAAAGAAATAATCATTAGTCAGGAAGCTTTAATCAGAAATAAAGATACCAATAGTTCTATACAGCCACCGGGGCTTTTATTGCCGGGTGACAGTGATAATTTTCCAGTGCAAAATCTTCAAAATTGAAAGCAAAAATATCCTTAACAGCCGGATTCAGTTTTATTGCCGGCAACGGGTATGGCATTCTGCTTAATTGGAGTTTTACCTGCTCTATATGATTACTGTAAATATGCACATCTCCAAATGTGTGTACAAAATCGCCAGGTGCCAAATCACAAACCTGAGCAATCATCATTGTAAGCAAAGCATACGAAGCAATATTGAAGGGAACACCAAGGAATACATCAGCGCTTCTTTGGTACAACTGGCAACTTAATTTACCTTCTGCCACATAAAACTGGAACATATTATGACAGGGCATTAATGCCATATCGGGCAAGTCAGCCACATTCCATGCACTAACAATAAGCCTGCGACTGTCAGGATTTTTCTTAATCTGTGCAACCAGATCCAAAATTTGATCAAACACTTTCCCATCTTTTCCCTCCCAGCTTCGCCATTGTTTGCCATACACAGGGCCCAACTCACCGTTATCATCTGCCCATTCATCCCAGATTTTTACCCCATGTTCTTTCAGGTAAGCAATGTTGGTCTCCCCTTTTAAGAACCACAATAACTCATAAATTATGCTTTTCAGGTGAACTTTTTTTGTGGTCACCAATGGAAACCCTTTTTGCAGATCAAACCGCATCTGGTAGCCAAAGACACTTTTGGTTCCCGTACCAGTCCGGTCTGTTTTTTCTGTTCCTGTATCAAGTATATGCTGTAATAATTGAAGATACTGTTGCATGGCTGCAAGTTAGGAATATTGCAGCGAGCAATCCGCTTAAAGCAAAACTCTGTGGGGAAACTGTGAATTGAAAGTTAAGCCGGAAATATCAGTTCAGTTCAGCTCTTCTACATCAATATCCCCCAGCAACAGTTTATCTCTTACTTTCAGGAAAGCAAACCGGATTATTTTCTGACCACATTTTATTGGTTGCACAATCCAATATCCTTCCGATTCCTTTTCTGATTTAATTTTATCAAAACTGTAATTACTGCAATCACTCATAGCTTGTTTTACCTCCAGCATCAGAGCAGTCGACATTTTACTTTCAACAGAATCGCTCATATTAACAGGAGATTTCCAGTTCCTGTTTTCATCCTCTCCATGATAAATTACAAAAGCTCCAAATTCTGCCCGGCTCCCATTGCTTGCAAATCCTGCCAGATTCTGTACTTGTCTTTGGAGAGATCGCTCAAACTCCGGCTTTGCCAGCTCCAATGCTACTTTTGCCTGCGAACTGTTGGCCAGGGAAGTATCTGTCATCGCAAAAGCTCTGAGTGGATTGGGTATCTCCAGTAAAAAAGTCTTATCCTTTTGCTCTTTAACAATTATACCCACATCATCATAAATTTTCCCTTTGTATTCGTACACAATAACCATAGCCTGCATTACACTTTGTGAGTAGGGATTATAAACAATAGTTTCCTTCTTTGTAATAGTAGTTGGATCAATTCCTTCTTTCTTAATATGTTCACTAATTTTTGCCCAGTTTTCTATGAGTCTTACTTTGTTCCGGGAGAGAAAGGAATCAATTTCAGCATCACTTTTTTGAGAAACATGCTTACCAAGAGACTTGTAAAACTCCTTTGTTGGCAGGTATTTTTCCAACGGCCTGAATTCACCTTTTTGAAATGATTCAATAAAAGCCTGGTCGAGGGTCACAGTTTCCTTATTACCCTGGCAGGCGATAAAAAGGAATACTGCTGCAACTATGAATACATGGGAATATCGCATATAAGATTTTTATCTAAAATACACCGGATAAAGCCATGAACGATACCCTTTTGAGGGTATTTAAATGCTGATTGACAGCCCTTCATTAAAAATATAAACTTCACCCTCCAATCCTTCTTTGACTTACAACATCAGCGAAACTGATTATTGTCAATTATTAACCACTTCAAAGGGATTATTTTTAAGTTATGCAAAACCCTAGAAGATTATATAAAGAATTGGGTAATCTCTTTTATGCAATCGCAGCAGCTGATAAAAAAATAAGACCAGAAGAAAAGAAAACATTGCATGACGAAATTCTGTTTGCCTGGAAGCATCACGACAATAGTACTGATAGGTTTGGTTCCGACAGAGCCTTTCTGATAGAATTTGAATTTGAAGCCATGGAAGATGAGTTTGAAACAGCTGAAAATGCATTTTCAAAATTTGAATCCTATTTCAAAGAAAATGAAAAAGATATTGACAAAGCCTGCCGGGTAAAAATTTTCAACAGTGCCAGGCATATTGCCGAATGCGTTAGAAAAATAAACCACGAAGAGTTGGTTTACCTGGTTCGTTTAAAGGAACTAATGAAAGTATAGGTCAGAGTTTTCTTCTTTTCAATTCTTTGCTTATCAGTCCGAGTTCTCTCCCTGTTTGTCCTTTTACAGAAGTATTTTCCTGTGCTCTGCGCATAAGGTAAGGCACCACATCTTTAATAGGACCAAATGGAAGATATTTACTGACGCTACATCCTGCGTGGGCAAGGTTAAAAGTTATATTATCACTCATTCCATACAATTGGCTCCAGTGTACATGAGAATGACTTAAGGGCAACCCTTTTTCCTGAAGCAGCTTTGCTGCATAAAAATTACTATGCTCATTATGAGAAGCTACCACCAGAGCTACCCGGTCTATATGGTCGATGCAAAATTTTACTCCTGCATTAAAATCCCTGTCTGTACTTTCTTTATCCTGTTGTATTGGTGATGGATACCCCCTCTCAGCAGCCCTTCTCCTTTCCCTTTCCATATACGCACCTCTTACCAGTTTGGCACCCAGTATGAACTTTCTTTCTTCTGCCGCTTCATAACTATCGCTGAGGAACTGAAGCCTGTCATGCCGGTAATGCTGTAATGTATTATATACAATAGGCTTTTCTTTATTGTAAGTATCCATCATAATCATTGTCAGTGCATCTACCGGGTCCTGTATCCAGGTTTCCTCTGCATCTATTGAAACGCTAATTGTCTTGGCAGCTGCAACTTCACATACCCTGTTCACCCGCTCACGGATTTTTTCCCACTCAGTTCTTTCATCCGAAGAAAGCTCATTCAAGGCTCTTTCAAATCGCTTCATCAATTTTCCCTCACTTTTATGCATCAGTGTATCAATCTTTTCTAACAAAGCAAATCTGGCAAAACCGGTAACCTTTACACTCATGAACGGTATATTGGATTGCGTAGCTGCATAATTAATAACTCTGATAAACATATCGCTGGCCTGATCAAAATTTTCTTCCCCTTCCTTCCCTTCTACACCATAATCTAAAATCACTTTAACATTGTAATTCCCAAGCGTTTTGGCAACAGAAGCCGTTTGTTCCAGGGTTTCACCTCCAACAAATTGGGAAAAAATTGTGTTCCTGATAATACCCTTTACCGGAAGTCCTGCTCTTATTGCCCAAGGCGCCATTTTGGTACCCATTCTAACCAACCAGGGTTTTCCCATCATGGAAAATAAAAAATGAGCTTTCTTTAATTGCTTATCAGTTTTGTATTCGAATGCGAATTCTGTATTGTCGAAAGAAATTTCGGGATATGATTTTTCCATAAAGCATTTATAAGATATTGCAAAAATAGCCGAAAGCGGTAAACCAACCTTTGAGATTTGTCAGCATGTTTTGCAAGTAACAGATGAATTTTCTCCCAAACGCCTGCTTATCTTTGCCGAAACTTGGGAAATGGAAGCCAGAAAAGCAGCTAACAGCCTCACTATAATGACTGAAATTGTTTTGCCTAATGATACTAATGTGTTTGGTAATCTTATGGGTGGCAGACTGATGTATTGGATGGACATTGCGGCTGCCTTGGCTGCACAAAAACACTGCAATGCCCCGGTTGTAACAGCCTCTGTAGATAATATTTCCTTCGAAAACCCCATAAAACTTGGAAATGCTGTGCATATTGAAGCAAAAGTTACCCGTGCCTTCAATACATCTATGGAAATTCACATGAAAGTATGGGGAGAAGATCTTACACAACAATATAAATACAAAAGTAATGAGGCCTATTATACTTTTGTCGCACTGGACCCCAACCGTAAACCACGCATTGTTCCACCGGTAATTCCAGAAAATGAGGAAGAGAAAAAATTATTTGAGGGAGCTCTCAGAAGACGCCAGCTCAGGTTAATACTTGGAGGGAAAATGGCACCTGATGATGCAATAGAGCTAAAAGCCTTTTTTCTCAAAGACTGATCATTTGTCCGTGATTTGCCAATGATGCTTTCCCATCATCATAAACCTTTTACTTTGTTCAATTGCATCCATCAGCTGATCCATAATTTCATCAGCCGGAGCTTCATAATTAATATTTACAGGTTCTTTAAATGTAACAGACAGCGTAGATCCTTTTTTCTTAAACTTGAGTCCCTTTTTGTTAAAAGCCCGCCAGAAACCGCTGATTACAACAGGTATAACAATTGGTTTTGTTTGTTTGATAATCAAAGCAGTTCCTTTTCTTCCCGGCGCAAAGGGTTTAGTAGTGCCCTGGGGAAATGTAATCACCCAGTTTCTCTCTAGAGCCCTTGTTATTTTCCTTGTATCTGAAGGATCTAACCCCCTTCTCACTTCTTTCCCTTCGGCCCTCCATGTTCTTTTTACGGTCAGTCCGCCTGCCAGTAAAAATAACCGGCTGATAAAACTACCCTTCATCGTTTCCTCAGCAGCCACATAATTCACTCTTGTAAAAGGGTTCAACAAATAATAAGGAACCCCAAGACGGTTCATTTTCCCCCATTTAACCGCACAGAAAATGTGAAGAAATGTAATAACGTCTGCAAAATAGGTTTGATGATTGCTTACAAAAAGTACTTTTTTCCTGGGGAGGCTTTTAAGATTTTCCGTACCGGAAATTTTCAACTTGTTTATCATAGTCAACCCCGGATAAGAAATCACACCTACCATAAAGTACACAAATTTCCTCACCGGGTTGAAGTGCCTTAATCTCTCAATTAATGAAGCCATGCGTTAGTTTTGTCAAACAAATCACGGCTCAAAATAAGAAATTGTGAATTAAAACGATCAGGAAATTAATTTTGCTGCGGAAAGTATATCCGTTGTTATATTCTACTTGGCAATCTTTTCAGTAAATACTTCATTACTCCCTTTATCTGTAATCCTGACAAAATAATAACCTGATGATAATTTACCGGCCTCAGGTAAATATAACTGGTTCATCCCACGATTGATACTGCAGGACTTGAATAAAACAACTCTGCCAGTGTTATCAAGAATATGGATATTCAGATTTGTATTCTCGGCTGCGTAATAAGAAATTTTGATATCCGTAGTAAATGGATTAGGCCACAAGTTTATACCTGTAATCTTTTGCAACCTTACCGGAATTATGTTGGAATATGCATAATTAGTCCGGTTATCCACTGCTTTAATACGGTAATAATAAATATTGACAGAAGAATTTATGATATTATCAGTTGCTGTATATTCAGTAAGTATGTTCATTGGGCCCGAAGGCTCCTTATAACCAATATCAGTATAGTTTGCGCCATCTGTGCTTCGCTGTATTACAAATTTTTCTGTATTCATTTCATTTTCGGCCAGCCACTTCAGATACACTGTGTTTTCTTTAAGCGTTACTGTAAGTGAAAAATTATGCAATGGAAGAATTCCTCCGCCTGTATCAGGTCTGGCTAATTGAACAGTGTAATTAGTATTCCTTTTTGAGAGAGTACCATCAGGATGACTGTAAGAGTTTTTCGTATCCCTTCCGTAAACCGGCAAAAGACCTGCTAAAAAGAAGATAATAGCAATGTTAAACCACTTAATTTTAGGCAGCCTTATATTCCCGGGATAAAAAGAAGTCATGAATCAAATTTTTGGTACGAAAAAAACTCTTCCGGATAATGGATAAATTGATTTGTTCAGAGGACTATCAGATAATCGTTTTTGTTTCTAATTCCTCTTATAAGTCAGCCTGAACAACAATGACAGATACAATTCGAAAGGATAGTGGTACAAAGTAAATAATCAGCTTTAGTAATTGCAAGTTCAGTGAGAAAAAAAATAATAGTAATTCTACGTAAATGAGTAAGTTTTTGCCATAAATACATGTTTTCTTAAGAAAAAAGGCTGCCCGCCTGAATACGGACAGCCTTGGAACAAAATATTAAGAATTAATCCTTACTCAGGTTTAGCTCCTTCTGCACCCTCTTCGGCATTTCCTTCCATTTTCTTTTTCAGATCTGCCAGAATACCTAAATCTCCCAAAGTAGCTTTTTCAACCTTACTTTGGATATTTTTCACGGCTTTCTTAGTTTTATCAGCTTCTGCTCTTGCTTCTTTCTTTGCAGTTTCAGCTTCTTCAACCTTACCCTGCTCCCAGATACGAGTATGAGATATCACTATACGTTTCTCGTTCCGGTCAAATTCAATAACCATAAACTGAGCTGTTTCATCAGCACCGATACTCTTACCATCTTCTTTGGTCAGATGACGGTTAGGAGCGAATCCCTCAAGACCATAAGGCAGTTGAACAGTAGCACCTTTATCATCTCTGCGTATCACTGTACCATCATGCAGGCTTCCAATTGCGAAAGTGTCCTGCAATGTATTCCAGGGATCTTCTTCCAGTTGTTTATGGCCTAACTGAAGCTTGCGGTTCTCTTTATCAATACCAAGAATTGCAACATCAATGTTAGATCCTACTTTGGTATACTCAGTCGGATGATTGAAACGCTTCAACCAGCTAAGGTCACTGATATGAATCATACCTCCAATACCAGGAGCCAGTTCAACAAACACTCCATAATTAGTGATATTCTTCACTAAACCGGTATGGCGGCTTCCTTCAGCAAATTTTGTTTCGATATCATTCCACGGATCAGCAGAAAGTTGTTTGATAGACAAACTCATCTTGCGGCTTTCTTTATCCAGTGTAACGATCTTGGCTTCATGTTCATCTCCCAACTTGAAGAATTCTTTCGCATTGATTGGTGTATTAGCCCAGGTAATTTCTGAGACGTGTACAAGACCTTCAACGCCGGGTTGAATTTCAAGAAATGCACCATAGTCTTCGATATTAACCACTTTACCCTTTACAACATTGCCTTCCGCGATATTCTCGCCTAACACATCCCAAGGATGAGGTGTCAGCTGTTTCAGGCCAAGGCTGATACGTTTTTTCTCATCATCGAAATCAAGAACAACCACATTGATCTTCTGATCAAGCTTAAGAATTTCAGAAGGATGAGAAATACGGCCCCATGAAATATCTGTGATGTACAACAGACCATCAAGTCCGCCAAGATCCATGAACGCACCAAAATCTGTGATGTTCTTCACAGTTCCTTCAAGAACTTGTCCTTTTTCCAGTTTACTCATGATCTCAGCTCTTTGAGCCTCAATATCGCTTTCAATAAGTGCTTTATGAGATACTACAGCATTTTTAATAGTCTCGTTGATCTTAACTACTTTAAACTCCATTGTTTTCCCTACAAACTGGTCGTAATCCGTTACAGGTTTAACATCAATCTGTGAGCCTGGTAAGAATGTCTCCATACCAAATACATCCACAATCAAACCGCCTTTTGTTTTTGAAGTAACACTACCAGTAATAACTTCACCGGTCTTATGAACCTCAACAATTCTTTCCCATGCACGGGTAATACGAGCCTGCCTGCGGCTCAGGTTCAGGTGGCCTTCCCTGTCTTCTTTCTCCACTACCATAACTTCCACCTCATCACCGACGGCAAGGCCAGGAAGATCACGGAATTCATTCAATGAAATCAAACCATCACTTTTAAATCCGATGTTCAGTACCACATCAGTTTTTGTTAGACCAACTACAAGTCCTTTCATCATTTGTCCATCATCCAGTTGCACAAAAGTGTTCTCATACACTTTGTCATACTTTGCTTTTTCCTCCTTTGTGTAAGAAGTTACATTGCGTTTGTCAACGCTCCAGTCAAAATCATCATGAGCCGTAGCTACTGCCTCCACAGGTGCAGTTGTTGTCGCTGTAGCTGTTGCTGAAACTTCAGCACCAGACTCCTGTGCATCAGCGTTTAATTGTTTTTTAATAATGTTCTCAAACATGATAGAATAGTCCCGACGGGTTTTATTTTCGGGGCAGCAAAGATAGGCTAAAAAAACTGCTAAATCCTGTTTTCGGGATGAAGAATTTTCATTATGTTGCTGATTATAAATTCTTGATTTTGCGTCTATTGTGATGAGCAATTAAGGATTCCATTCCTTTGCAGAAAAACAACATATTTCAGTTATTAAAACTAAACATTGCTATATCACTTCCTCAAAATAATAACCAGGCTCGGTATCCGGATATTTTGCAGAAAGATTATCCTCAATAAGCCAGAAATGCTGCGTAAAGAAGGACCTTTAATGCTTGCCTGCAACCATCCAAATTCTTTTTTAGACTCTGTAATACTCAATACCTTATTTGAACTGCCTGTTTGGTCACTTGCGAGAGGTGATGTTTTCAAAAAAAACATTTATAAAAAAATACTGACAGCATTAAAAATTCTGCCAGTATACCGAACAAGCGAAGGTGTTGAAAATCTTTCTGAGAATTACAAAACATTTGATGCCTGCCTGGAACTCTTCAAAAGAAATGGTATTGTGACCATTTACAGTGAAGGAAAATGTGTGAATGAATGGCACCTGCGTCCGTTGAAAAAAGGCACTGCAAGACTGGCCATAAAAGCCTGGGAAGAAAATATCCCCCTCCGTATATTGCCTGTTGGAATTAATTACAGTTCTTTCTGGTTATTTGGAAAGAACATCTTCATCAACTTTGGAGAAATTATAGATAAAGGGGATATTGACCAGACAGGAACTGACGGGCTGCGTCATCAATCCTTTAACAATAGACTTCAGCACCAACTGGAGCAGTTGGTCTTTGAAATTCCAAAAAATAATTTTTCACTGGCAAAAGAAAAACTGTCGGTAAAGATTTCTCTTGCAAAGAGAATGCTTTTATATATCCCGGGACTTGCTGGTTGGCCTATCAATGTTCTCCCATTTCTGTTTGCAAAAAATATTGCCATAAAAAAGCTAAAAGAACCGGGGCACTACGACTCTGTAGTATTAGGCATTCTGCTGCTCACTTACCCACTGTATCTGTTGTTACTTACATTTCTATTTTTTGTATTTACAAAAAGCTTTTGGTCATATGCTATTTTGATTCTGTTACCCTTTACCGCCTGGGCATATGTACAAATAAAAAGACAAACAGGCAATTAACCTTATTTCACCTGATCAGCAATTGTTTTGGCCGCTATAAAGCCGCTGGTCCATGCATGCTGAAAATTGAACCCTCCGGTTACAGCATCCACATCCATTATTTCTCCCGCAAAGTACAGGTTGTGTATTTTTTTACTCATCATGGTATTGGGGTCAATCTCTGATAACTTAACTCCACCCGCCGTTACAAATTCTTCCTTAAAAGTTGATTTCCCTTTTACTTCAAATTCACAGTTGCAAAGATTCCTGATCAGGTTATTTTGTTGCTTTACCGGCAATTCTGCCCATCTTATTTCCTTTTCTACGAAGGAACTATATAACAAAAAATCCCAAAGTCGCTGCGGAAGTCCAAAAGGGTTTTTTGTTTTTAGTTTATATGAAGCATGCCCCAATCTAAGTTCCCGAAACCTGCCCGTTAAACTTTGTTCATTATAATCTGATAGCCAGTTTATAAAAACTTTGAAATTATAACCCGCATCTGCCAATTCCCTGGCTCCCCATGAACTTAGTTTTAATATTGCCGGTCCGCTCAGGCCCCAATGTGTGATAAGTACAGGTCCTGTTACTTCCAGTTTAGTCCCTGCAATTTTTACTTTAACTGCCTCCACACTCACTCCCATTAGTTGCGTTATTGAATGATCCGGAATATTAAAAGTGAACAATGATGGTACAGGTTCTTCAATAGAATGTCCCAACTGCTGCATCCAGCTAAACATTGAAAATTTCGGGTATCCGCCACTTGCCACACATACAAAATCAGCCGTCAGGCGGCGGTTATCTGATAATTCTATATCAAACCGGCCAGTTTCATATTTTATATTACTGACCTCAGCATTCATCATAATCCGGATCCCGTATTTATTGACTTCTTTCAACAAACAATCAATTATTGTTTGTGAAGAATCTGTAACCGGGAACATCCTTCCATCCGGCTCGGTTTTTAGTTTTACTTCTCTTTCCTCAAACCATTTTATAGTATCGGTAGTAAAGAACTGATGAAAGGCTTTTCGTACAAACTTGCTCCCCCGAGGATATCTTTTGCTCATCTCGTCAATATCAAAACAGGCATGAGTAATATTACATTTGCCGCCACCACTTACTTTTACTTTCGACAAGAGCTTACCAGTCTTCTCAATAATGGTAACCTCCAGTGCAGGATTCATTTTTGCTGCATTAACTGCACAGAAGAACCCGCCTGCACCACCCCCAACAATAATAAGTTTCTGAGACAACAGTTTCTTTTTTACAAAGAACGATGAATTTTACATAAGTTCGTTTAATAACAACATCCATTTATGGCAAAACCAATCAGTAAAAAAGAATTGAAAGAACTTCCTGTAGTGCCCTATGAAAAAATCAGGGATTTCTTACAAACGGGCCATATTTTTTTCAGTTCGGGCAGCTATACTTTTTCAGGTATTATTCAGCGCCTCACCAAAAGTGTTTGGAGCCATGTGGCAATTGTATATAAGGATGCAGAGTTGGGCCGGATTTTGATTCTGGAAGCAGAGCCTTATGTTGGTATCCGATTAATTCCTTTATCCAATTATCTGAAAAATTATAAAGGAAAGAAACGACCCTATAAAGGGCAGGTTGCCATAGCCAGGTTAAATATTAATATGGAAGCCGAAAAATTAAAAAAGGCAATCAGTTTTGGACTAGATGAACTAACAAGGCCTTACGATAACTGGGAAATCATCCGGATTATGATGAGGATTCTGTTAAAAGTGGGCAAACGGGAAAAAAACAAAAACTACATCTGTTCTGAACTGGTCAGGGATGCCTTTGCAAAGGCAGGAGTTGTTTTCAAAATGAATAACACGTATATCAGTCCACAGGAAGTTTGGGTTGATGAAAGAATTGAGTTTAAATACAGACTATTGTAACGCCACCGCTTGTTGTGAATAAAGGTTTGCGTTTGCTTTTTCTGCTGCCTCAATAATTCGAAAATCTGATAAGACATCTGCTTTGCTCTTTCTAACGCAAACATCATGTTCAAAATGTACAGAAGGTAATCCGTCTTTTGTTCTCACAGTCCAGCCATCATCTTCCGTATATATATCTCTTTTGCCCAGGTTAATCATAGGTTCTATTGCCAGTACCAATCCCTCTTTCAGTTTTACACCGCTTCCTCTTTTCCCATAATTGGGTACTTGCGGATCTTCATGAAGGCTTTTTCCCAATCCATGGCCTACCAGTTCTCTCACTACACCATAACTGTATTTTTTTTCAGTATGCTCTTGTATAGCAAAAGATATATCACCCACCCTGTTTCCAGCAATTGCTTTTTCGATACCCTTATATAATGATTCCTTGGTCACTCTTATCAATTGCATTACTTCCGGCCCCGGATCGCCAATAGCAAAAGTGTAGGCGTGGTCACCATGCCATTCATTAAGGATAACACCAATATCTACTGATACAATATCACCTTCACGGAGTTCGTTCTTATTTGGAAAGCCATGCACCACCACGTCATTTACTGAAATACAGGAATTAAAGGGATACCCGTGATAATTTAAAAAGGAAGGAGCAGCATTATGATCCCTGATAAAATTACCTACCATTTTATCTACGGATAAGGTAGTAATCCCCGGCTTTAAAATCTTCGCTACCTCGCTTAATGTTTTACTCACCAGCAAGACACTCTTCCGCATAAGTTCTACCTGTTCATTTGTCTTATAAATAATCATTTTGCAAATATCTTATAAAAAAATAACCCCGGCAAGAAGCCTTACCGGGGTAAATATTTTTTGTAACAGCTTACATTTGAACTGCTGAGGTAGTTTGTCGGCCTTGTATACGGCCGCTTTTCATCAGACCATCGTATTGACGCATCAGTAATTGTGTTTCAATTTGCTGTAATGTGTCAAGAATTACACCTACCATGATCAACAGAGAGGTACCTCCAAAGAAGGTAGAAAATTGCTGAGTTACACCTAGCCGCTGTGCTATACCCGGAAGTATCCCAACAAATGCAAGCAAAATGGCTCCTGGAAAAGTAATCTTATCCATGATAGCTCCGATATAATCTGTTGTAGGCTGACCAGGTTTCACACCGGGAATAAATCCATTGTTCTGTTTCAGGTTATCAGCGATCTGCTTGGGATTAAATATCAGGGCTGTGTACAGGAATGTAAATCCAATAACAACTATCGAATAGATCAGCATATACCAAACATTGCTATGATCTGTAATAGCTCTCAAAAATCCACTTGCCTGTGTATTATAATTAGCAAAAATGGTAGGGATAAAAATAATAGCCTGGGCAAAGATGATTGGCATTACGCCGGCGCTGTTTACTTTCAGAGGCAGGAACTGTCTGGCGCCACCGAACTGGCGGTTACCTACTATTTGCTTGGCATAGTTAACCGGAACTTTTCGTACACCCTGGATCAACAGGATACATCCCATAATAATGGCAATAAGAATAGCTATTTCAACGATGAATACGAGAATTTGCCCATTCCTTACAGATTTGGCGCTCAACTCTTGCAGGAAGGATTGTGGCAAACGGGCAAGGATACCAATCATAATGATCAATGATGTACCATTACCCAGCCCTTTGTCTGTAATCTTCTCACCCATCCACATTACAAACAGTGTTCCGGCTGTAAGTACTACTACAGTTGATAACCAGAAATAATTAACATAACCAGCCATAATACCACCTGTTTGCTGAGTCATCCCCTGCAGATAAGTAACATAGGCAGAGGCCTGTAAAATGGTTACGATTACTGTTAGATAACGGGTATACTGGTTAATTTTCTTTCTGCCACTCTCGCCTTCTTTCTGCATTTTTTGAAAACGGGGAACCAGTACTGTCATCAACTGCATGAAAATTGATGCAGAAATGTATGGCATGATTCCCAAAGCAAAAATAGATGCCTGGTTAAAAGCACCACCAGAGAAAGCATCTATTAATCCAAGGATACCAGTACTGTTTTCAGCGCCGGCTTCCATCTGGTTAGGATCGATACCTGGTAAAACGATATGTGCACCCACCCGATAAATTGCTATCATCATCAGGGTAAACAAAATTTTACCACGAAGCTCTTCTATGCTCCAGATATTTTTGAGTGTCTGTATAAATTTCTTCACGGGGATTAAAAAAGTTTAAAGCTCTTAAAACGTAAAAGACGCATTGAATGCGTCGTTGCAATTTAGCGAAATTTACTTTACAATCTCCACCGAACCTCCTGCTGCTTCAATTGCAGATTTGGCTTTTTCACTTATCGCATTCACTTTAAAAGTAAATTTGCCTTTCAGTTCACCGTTGCCTAATATCTTTATCCTGTCCGTTTGACTAATCAAACCATTGATGTAAAGATTCTCCAGACTGAACTCTGTGATGTTATACTTTTCCGCCAGTTGTTCAATCTGTCCTATGTTCAGCACTTTGTATTCAATACGATGAGGATTTTTGAATCCACGTTTGGGGATACGGCGCTGAATGGGCATTTGGCCACCTTCATGTGCCATCTTGTTTTTAAACCCGGTACGGCTCTGAGCACCTTTTGTACCTTTTGTAGAAGTTCCTCCATGTCCGGAGCCATCACCACGGCCAATACGTTTTACTTTGTGCGTTGCGCCTTTTGCAGGTCTTAATTCGTGTAGTTTCATTTTGCTTTTATTTTTTACTCATCGCCCCAAAAGCTTCGGGGCTCGCATTAATTACTTTTTTTACAATCGGGCATTCCCGATTATTTCGCTTCTTCCACTTTCACCAGGTGAGTTACTTTGCGAACCATACCCAGTACCTGCGGAGTTGCCTCTACTTCTTTGGAAGCATTGGTTTTATTCAAACCCAAAGCCTGAAGGGTCAGTTTCTGCCGTTCAGGTCTGTCGATAGGGCTTTTTACCAATGTTATTTTTATCTTTTTCATATTTGTAAGTTGTAGGTTGTAAGTTATAAGTTGTAAGCAAAGGGCTTCAAAACTTACAACTTAATGCTTATAACTTTTATCCGTTAAATACTTTCTTTAAACCAAGTGTACGGGTTTTTGCAACATTGATTGGCTCACGCAATAAAGCCAATGCCTTGAAAGTTGCTTTTACCACATTGTGAGGATTAGCAGAGCCTAATGACTTGGCCAGTACGTCTGTAACACCAGCTGCCTCTAAGACAGCACGCATTGATCCCCCGGCAATAACACCGGTACCGTGAGCAGCAGGCTTAATCAAAACTTTAGCAGCACCTTCTTTAGCCCACTGGTCATGAGGAATTGTACCCTTCATTACAGGAACTTTAATCAGGTTCTTTTTGGCATCTTCAATACCTTTTGTGATTGCCTCCTGTACTTCTTTGGCTTTACCAAGACCATGGCCTACAACACCATTTTCATTTCCTACAACTACCAGTGCCGAAAAACTAAAGGCACGGCCACCTTTTGTTGTTTTTACTACACGGTTGATGGCTACAACTTTATCTTTCAGTTCCAGGTCCCCGGCTTTTACCCTGTTTACGTTAAACTTTGACATTATATACTCTAATTAAAAGTTTGAATGTATTTATTAAAATTGAAGACCGGCTTCTCTTGCTCCATCAGCTACAGATTTCACACGGCCATGGTAAAGATTGCCTCCACGATCAAAAGTCACATCCTTAATTCCCAATTCAACGGCTTTACGGGCAATAGCAGCTCCTACTAATTTGCTCTTTTCACTTTTTGTAACTTTTTGCGCAGCAATATCTTTATCTCTGGAAGAGGCTGCTGCCAGTGTCTGTCCTTTTGTATCATCAATCAACTGAGCATAAATATCAGCATTGCTCCTATAAACAGACAAACGGGGCTTAGTAGCAGAGCCATTTATCTTCCTGCGTATCCTGTAGCGGATATTCTGTCTTCTTTGTGATTTTACTTTTGGGTTCATCTCTTTTTATTTACGATCCTTCCCGATAGCTATCGGGATGCCAGGATTCAATTTTTTAATTATTTACCAGCAGCTTTACCAGCCTTCTTACGTACCACTTCACCAACATAGCGTACACCTTTTCCTTTGTACGGCTCAGGCTTACGAAGACTGCGCAGTTTAGCAGCTACCTGGCCAATCAATTGCTTGTCGATACCTTCCAGGGTAATAATTGGATTCTGACCTTTTTCCTGGGCTGTTGCCACTTTCAGTTCTTTGGGAACCTCGAAAATGATATTGTGAGAATATCCTAAAGCAAGGTCCAGTACGTTTCCCTGATTGGAAGCTTTAAAACCAACTCCTATCAGTTCCAGTTTTCTTTCAATACCTTCAGTAACCCCTTTCACCATGTTAGCAACAAGTGCACGGTATAATCCATGCATGGCTCGGTGACGGATTTGATCTGTTGGGCGCCCAAATGAAACATGACCATCTTTTATTTCTACTGAAATATCACGATCTATTGCCTGTTTCAATTCACCTTTTTTCCCTTTTACAGTAACTACATTATCCTTACCTACTGTAATTGTAACTCCTTCAGGAATTGCGATTGATTTTTTACCTATACGAGACATAAAATCTGTTTAATTTATAATTTATTTCTTTGCTGCCGACCGGTCAGCCTAGTATAGATTCGGCTTAATGTATCAGCAGTATTTTCAATTAATATATATAGCAAAGAACTTCACCGCCAACGTTCTGCGCTTTGGCTTCTTTATCAGTCATTACCCCTTTCGAAGTAGACATGATGGCCACACCCAATCCATTCTTTACACGGCGGAATTCAGCCGGCTTTGCATACTGACGCAAACCCGGACGACTTATCCTCTCCATGCTTTGAATAGCAGGCTGTTTGGTTGAAGGATCATACTTCAAAGCAATTTTAATAATGCCCTGTTTAGTATCATCTTCAAATTTGTATTTTAGAATATAACCCTGATTATACAGGATTTCCGTCATACGTTTTTTCAGATTTGATGCGGGAATATCCACCACACGGTGGCCAGCCATCTGTGCATTACGGATTCTTGTCAGGAAATCTGCTATAGGATCTGTTACCATATTTTTGCCCTCCTACGTCCCGTCTCGTTTTAAACGAGGCGAAATAATTGGAAAAGTTTAGTTTAATAAATTAATTTCTTACCAACTTGCTTTTTTAAGACCTGGAATTTTACCGTTCAGCGCCATGTCACGCAATGCTATTCTTGAAATACCAAAATAGCGTACGTACCCTTTTGGACGACCAGTTAACTGGCAACGATTCTTCAAACGAACTTTAGAAGAATTTTTCGGCATTTCGTCAAGAGCTTTCCAATCACCTGCTTTTTTCAGCTCTTCTCTTTTAGCTGCATGCTGGGCGACCATTTTCTCTCTTTTTCTTTGCCTGGCCTTTACTGATGTTTTTGCCATGTTTATTTATCCTTTTAGTTTGAATTATTTTTTGCATTCCTGAAAGGCATACCTAATTCTTTCAGCAACTCATATGCTTCCTCATCGGTATTAGCAGTGGTAACAAAAGTGATATCCATACCAGTGATCTTATTCACTTTATCGATATCTATCTCCGGGAATATGATCTGTTCAGTAACTCCCAATGTGTAATTACCACGACCATCAAAAGCTTTTTCATTTACACCTTTGAAGTCACGAACACGGGGAAGCGCTACAGAGATCAAACGATCCAGGAACTCATACATCTTCTCTCCGCGAAGTGTAACTCTTGCGCCAATAGGCATATTTTTACGCAACTTGAAGTTAGAAATATCCTTTTTCGACATTGTAGCTACCGCCTTCTGACCAGATATTGTAGTTAACTCGTCAATAGCGATGTCAACCATTTTCTTATCAGATACAGCGCCATTCACACCACGGTTCAGGCAGATCTTCTCCAATTTGGGAGCCTGCATAACAGTTTCGTAGCTGAATTTTTTTACCAGGGCAGGTACAACATCTTTTTTGTACTTATCTGCCAATCTTGGGGTATATGTTTTTGTACTCATATAATTCACTTATTAAGTCAGTCAAGAAATCAGATTTTCTCTCCTGATTTTTTAGATATCCTTACAGTTTTACCATTCTCTCTTTCTCTCTTCACTTTTGCTGGTGCTTTCGCTTTCGCATCCCAAAGCATTACATTACTGATTTGTATTGGCGCCTCTTTTTTCACAATACCACCTTTGGTATTCTGAGCGGATGGTTTAGTGTGCTTTGTAATGATGTTAACACCTTCTACAATCACTTTACCTTTTTCTACCAAAACTTCCTTTACCGTACGTGGCTTGGATAAATCTTTATCATCGCCGGTGATCACCACGACACTGTCGCCTTTACGGATGTTATACTTTGGTTTAAATCTTGCTTTCATTTTATCTGTCGTTAATGGGTTTTACCCTTTTAATCAATTATAATACTTCAGGTGCTAAGGAGATAATTTTCATATATCCTTTATCACGGAGTTCCCTGGCTACCGGCCCGAAAATACGAGTACCGCGAGGCTCATCAGACTGGTTCAGTATCACCACTGCATTGTCATCAAAACGGATATAAGAACCATCTTTGCGGCGAAGTTTGTTGGTAGTACGAACGATCACAGCTTTAGCAACTGTACCTTTTTTAATACCACCCTGTGGTATTGCATCCTTTACTGTTACTACAATCTTATCGCCAATTCTGGCATAACGCTGACCGCTGTTGCCGAGTACACGGATACAAAGCACCTCTTTGGCACCACTGTTATCCGCCACATTCAACCGGCTTTCTTGCTGAATCATATTTTGAGCTTTTAGCTTTGAGCTGTTAGCTGTTAACCAGCTTACAGCAATTGTTATTCTAATTTTTTCAGTTGACAAAAAGCCAACAATACTATTTCACTTTCTCTACTACTTCCACCAATCTCCAGCGTTTTGTTTTACTGAGCGGACGGGTTTCCATAATTTTTACCACGTCACCAATGCTGCACTCATTTTTATCATCGTGAGCATGGAACTTAGTAGTCTTTTTAACGAACTTACCATAGATGGGGTGCTTTACTTTTCTTTCTACGGCAACCGTGATGGTTTTAGTCATCTTGTTGCTGGTTACCACACCAATCCTGGTCTTTCTTAAATTTCTTGCTTCCATTTTTTTAGCTTTATTATGCTTGCTGTTGCTTTAACTTCAATTCCGTTTTCAGTCGGGCAATCTCCCGGCGTAAACCGCGGATGGTCATTGGATTTTCCAATGGGGAAATGGCATGCGCAAACTCTAGTTTTTTCAAACGTTGTTTATCTTCCTCAAGTCGTGCCTTAAGGTCCATTTCATTCATTCCGTGAATACTTTTTACAAAATCTGCTTTCTTTGACATCGCTTTACGATTTATTAATTATTACGCTGTAACCAGGTCACGACGTACAATAAACTTGGTTTTAATAGGAAGCTTCCCTGCAGCCAGTGCTAAAGATGCACGGGCAACCTGCTCACTTACACCATCTATTTCAAATAAAATGCGGCCTGGCCTTACAACAGCGGCCCAAAACTCGAGGTTCCCTTTACCCTTACCCATCCTCACCTCGGCAGGTTTTCTTGTGATGGGTTTATCAGGAAAAATGCGGATCCATACATTACCCTCTCTTTTCATTTCACGGGTCAGTGCCTGACGGGCAGCCTCAATCTGGCGATCCGTAATCCAGTGCTGATCCATAGCTTTTAAAGCATAAGAACCAAACGCAATGGTAGTACCTCTCTTGGCATCGCCTTTCATGCGGCCCTTCTGCATCTTCCTGTGCTTCGATCTTTTCGGTTGTAACATTTTTTGAGCTTTTAGCTTTTAACCTATGGCTGTTAGCCAGCTTCGGCAAATTTGTTCTTTCTTGATTGCGTTCCTGATAGCTAACAGCCATCAGTTAACGGCTTTGTTAACTTCTCCTTTCACCACGACCACCGCCACTTCTTCTGTCGCCACCACGACCACCACCTCTTCTGTCGTCACGACGATCACCATGATGTCCATGATCTTCCCTTCTTTCTCTTCTGTCACTTACCTCACTCTTTCCACCAACGAAATTGGGATTCAGATCTCTTTTCGCTAATACTTCGCCTTTACATATCCATACTTTGATACCGATTTTACCATATACTGTTTGCGCAAACACATTTGCATAATCGATATCCATACGGAATGTATGCAGGGGCACTCGGCCTTGTTTGAATTCCTCACTGCGGGCTATCTCTGCACCAGCCAAACGACCACTCAATTTGATCTTGATACCCTCTGCACCCATGCGCAAGGCAGAAGCAATGGCCATTTTAGTAGCCCGCTTGAAATTGATACGGTTTTCGATCTGGCGTGCAATGGTATCCCCCACAATCATCGCATCAAGTTCAGGGCGACGGATTTCCAGGATATTGATTTGAACATCCTCTTTACCTGTCAATTTTTTCAATTCCTCTTTGATGCGATCAACTTCTCCACCACCTTTACCGATAATGATACCAGGCTTGGAAGTATGGATAGTGACAATCAGTTTACCCAATGTTCTCTCAATTACAATTTTTGAGATACCGCCTTTGTTGATACGGGCATTCAGGTAAGTTCTGATCTTATGATCTTCGATCAGTTTGCCAGCATAATCTTTTTTGCTGCCATACCAGTTAGATTCCCATCCACGGATGATGCCTAAACGGTTACCAATCGGATTTGCTTTTTGACCCATGTTTATTCAGGTTATTCGTTAATACGTTTAATTTTTAGATTCTTTTGTGTCCACTATTACAGTAACATGATTACTGCGTTTGCGAACACGATAACCACGACCCTGCGGAGCCGGACGCATTCTTTTTAAAGTTCTGGCGCCATCAACAAAAATCGTTTTTACTACCAGCTGACTTTCATCACCCCCTTCATTCTTCTGCTTCCAGTTGCTGATGGCACTCAGCACCAGTTTGCGCAGCGGAACGGCAGGATGCTTCGGGTTATGTTCCAGTTCAGCCAATACTTTTTCTACTTTCTGACCACGGATAAGGTCAGCAAGTAAACGCATTTTGCGGGGTGAAGTCGGATAATTTCTCAGTTTAGCTACTGCTTCCATTTTAATTAGTTTCTAGATTAACCTTCTTTTTTAGAATGTCCTTTGAACTGGCGGGTGGGTGCAAATTCGCCTAACTTATGACCCACCATAAATTCCGTTACATACACAGGAATGAACTTATTGCCATTATGCACAGCAAAAGTGTGACCTACAAAATCGGGTGAGATGGTAGAGCGCCGGCTCCAAGTCTTGATCACCCCTTTTTTGTTTTTGCCTTCGTTCATAGACATCACCTTTTTTTCGAGGTGTGTTGCTATATAAGGACCTTTTTTAATCGAACGAGCCATGATTTATGTCGTTGTATTGTTAATTAGTTTTATTACTTAGCCAGTTTGCTTCCGTTCTTCCGCTGGATGATCAGCTTGTCACTTCCTTTACCCTTTGTTCTTGTTTTCAGACCCCTTGAGTACTGGCCGTTCCTGCTACGAGGCTGACCACCGGAAGCTTTACCTTCACCACCACCCATGGGATGATCTACAGGGTTCATCGCCACACCACGGTTTCTTGGTTTGATCCCTTTCCACCTGTTACGGCCAGCTTTACCCATACTCTGCAAGCTATGATCACTGTTGCTCACTACTCCAACCGTAGCGTAGCAATTGATGAGAACTTTTCTCAATTCGCCAGAAGGCATTTTGAGGATAGCATATTTTTCTTCTTTGTTGGTCAACTGAGCAGATGAACCTGCACTGCGGGCCAACTTACCCCCCTGACCAGGCTGCATCTCAATATTGTGAATATTTGTACCAAGAGGCATATTCTTCATTGGAAGAGAGTTACCAACTTCAGGAGCCACATCTGCACCGCTTTCTACTTTTGCACCAACCTGCAAACCCTGGGGAGCAAGGATATAACGCTTCTCTCCATCTGCATAATTCAGTAATGCGATAAATGCAGTACGGTTCGGATCATACTGGATTGACTCTACTGTAGCAATTCCTGCTTTATTTCTTTTAAAAT
This sequence comes from Chitinophagaceae bacterium, assembly GCA_044221225.1. Classification (GTDB taxonomy): domain Bacteria; phylum Bacteroidota; class Bacteroidia; order Chitinophagales; family Chitinophagaceae; genus JJ008. Next base: position 6,661 of record JBGAPQ010000027.1, on the reverse strand, counting down.
CAATGATACGATACTTCTTCTTGTGACCACCGCCTCTGTATCGCATAGAGAGATGACCTGAAGAGTTACGACCACCTGTTCTTGGCTTCGATTCCACCAGGCTCTTTTCCGGAACATTGGTAGTAACCTCTGCATACGCATTGCCGATTCTCCAACGGGTACCGGCTGTAACAGGTTTAAATTTTCTTAGTGCCATTTTTCAATTTCTTTTACCCTAATCCTCTTAAAGAGGAATTACAGGGCTCTAATTTATTTCAACACTTCGCGGCGGTTGTTTGCCTTACTTTTTCCCTAAAGGATTGGAGGTGATTAAATATTTGAATACAGATCAATATTCTCACCTTCTGCTACTGTTACAAAGGCTTTCTTGTATGCAGGCTTGCGGCCTGATATCACGCCAGCTTTTGTAAAGCGGCTTTTATTTTTCCCCGGAGCAACAGCAGTGTTAACACCTGTTACGGTTACACCGTAAAAGCTCTCTACTGCTTTTTTAATTTCCAGTTTGTTTGCTTTTTTGGCCACTTTGAAAGCATAGCGATGCAGCTTGTCCTGCTGGGCATTTGCTTTTTCAGTCAAAATGGGTTTTATCAATACTTCAGAAAGTTTCATTTCCTTTTCTTTAGAATGTTTTTAATTAGGCTTCAGCTTTTTCATTATCAGCAAAAATCTTTGCAGCACTTTCTGTTAACACCAATACTTCAGAGTTAACAATGTCGTAGGTATTAATATCACTCAGTAATACTCCTAATACAGAAGGCACATTTCTCAGAGACAGTTCTACATTATCATTATACTCTGGCTGCACGAACATTACTTTTTTATCAGCTACCTTCAGACTGCCCATAATATCCATAAATCCTTTAGTCTTCGGAGTGTCCATCATAATATCCTCTACTACTACTATTGCATTATCTTTTGCTTTATAGCTGAGGGCAGAAATTTTTGCAAGGTCTTTTACTTTGCGGTTCAACTTGATGTCATAAGAGTGCGGCTTCGGACCGAAGATAGTACCACCCCCCTTGTACAAAGGATTACGGATATTTCCCTTACGGCTTCCGCCAGTACCTTTTTGACGATGCAGCTTACGGCTTGCACCCTGAACTTCAGCACGGGTCTTCACTTTATGAGTTCCCTGACGCTGCGCAGCAAGGTATTGCTTAACGGCCAGATAGATAACATGGTTGTTAGGTTCAGCACCAAATATTTCTTCGGGCAGTTCAACTGTTCTGCCAGTTGCTTTACCTTTTGTATTCAAAACTTCAACTTTCATTGTATTCTTTTTTATAACGGAACGTTGTTCCGTTGTCCGTTACTTCTGAATTAAAACAATTGAACCAATATGGCCGGGTACAGAACCGCTAACCAGGATGTAATTTTTGTCAGCGAATATCTTTACTACTTTCAGGCCTTTCATTTTTACACGGTCATTACCCATACGGCCCGCCATACGAACACCTTTCATTACACGGCTGGCATCTGAAGAGTTACCGAGTGAACCCGGAGCTCTCTGACGGTCATGCTGACCGTGAGATTGCTGTCCCACACCATGGAAACCATGACGTTTAACAACCCCCTGGAAACCTTTACCTTTTGTGGTACCTATTACCTCAACTTTATCGCCTTCAGCGAAAATGTCAACAGTAATGGTTTCACCAATATTTTTTTCGATTGCAAATTCGCGGAATTCTTTAGAGAAGCGCTTTGGAGTGGTTTGCGCTTTTGCGAAGTGGTTTACTTCGGCTTTGATGGAATGCTTTTCTTTTTTATCACCAAAAGAAAGCTGGAGAGCATTGTACCCGTCAGACTCTTTGGTCTTAACCTGGGTAACTACACAAGGACCTGCTTCAATGATCGTACAGGCAGTCTGTTTACCTGAAGGATCGAAGATGCTGGTCATCCCAATTTTTTTCCCAATAATACCTTTCATGTTGTTCAATTTATGCCTGCAAGGTTATTGGGACATTTCAAACCCGAAAGTTTGAACTTCAATCCCCGTTTGCCACCGACCTTTTCCTTTATGGGGAAGTACCGGTAGTAAACAAACCCTGAATGGCTTGTTTTATGTTTAGTGGCCAGAGCTCTTTTTTCTTTCGCTTTTGACGAACGATTGAGAGATAGCAAAAATTTAAATAAATATATAAGAACTAATGAGGCAAAGCCTCTTCTTCTACGCTTTAATCTCAACTTCCACTCCGCTGGGTAAATCCAGTTTGCTCAGTGCATCCACCGTACGGCTTGAAGACGTGTAGATATCCAGTAAACGCTTATGGGTAGCTAACTGGAACTGCTCACGGCTTTTTTTATTTACATGGGGTGAACGCAATACAGTAAAAATTTTGCGGCGTGTAGGCAGAGGAATGGGGCCTGTTACAACAGCGCCGGTACTGCGTACCGTTTTTACGATCTTTTCAGCAGATTTATCTACCAGGTTATGATCGTATGACTGTAATTTGATTCTGATTCGCTGAGACATGTGTAAAATCCCAATTTTCTTTTGGGAGTGCAAAGGTAAGGGCACAGTATATACCTTCCAAATACTTGGGTAAGAAATTTATAGACTGTGGACAATCTCTTTATTAGAATCCTTTATTCCACTGATTGGAGCTTCAGGCTCAAGGTGGCAAAACCTCCCAACTCCACATGCTCTACCCTAAAGTAGTGATTCCCATTCAGATTAAGCCGAACCTTTCGGTTGGGCGATTCGTCAAAGAGATATTTTGAAGGCTCCCATTCATCGATAATTAGCCGGCCATCCACGTAGACTCTAATGGCATCATCCCAGGTAACAGACAATTCATACACACCTGCTGATACATGACACTGCCCGGAAGCTACTGTAAAAAACTGCGGATAAAGTTTTTCACCGGATTTAATGCCGCCCCACCAGGCGTAGTCCAGTTTATTTACGTTCTCATGCCGGATAGGTTGCTTTTTATCCAGTTGACCCAGGTATTCCGGAAACTTCACCGGGTTACATAAGGAATCGTACGCATACCAATCAACCTCCCAATTTACAGGTTGAAAAAACTTCCTGAATGAGAAAGGACTAACCCGGCCCGTTTTAATCTTTTTGCCAAAGGCCGTGGTAATTGCTTCTCCCCTGAATTCAAGTTCTATAAGGATATCCGTTCTTATTCCGTCCAATTTCTTCATTCCATAAATAGTTGCCGGGAACTTTCCTTCCATTGCCGACAAATTATCCACTCCTTTAAAACGCTTCACTTTCCACTTACCCTTCGGGCCAATTAAATCAAACTTCATTACCGATGAAGTGTCAGTCGGATTAGTATTCCAGATAATAGGATAGCGAAAATCGTAGGGCCCCCATTCTGTTATCATAATATTTTTGCGGCCGGCATATTTATCGTTGTTTATAAATGGATCAATAGGATTGGTAATAGTCGTATCAGCATACCAATTTGTAAAGTTCGCCAACTGACCGACTGCTGTATCTATATCATTAACCGGGGAATCCATCTTTAAATGAACCGGAGAAGCAGAAAAAGTATTCGCAAAAATTTTGAGCCCGGATGAACGGGAAATGTTTAAGACAGTGCCAATAGAATCAAAGTTATTACCAGCGATCTTATATCTCCTGCTCTTTGTATCCCTTCGTTGAGCATACCCCCAATCAGTGGGTTGTTTTTCTCTTGCCCAAAGTTTAATAGCTTCCTTATCCTTAGAAAAATCATTATACCATATTTCATTATCCTGTCCGTGTTCTATAGCGATCCCAATACGATTATTCCCGAATTTATTGTCACTAATGACGCTTGAATAACTGTACCCGCCCCAGATACCATGATCACATTCAAATATCCTGTTGTCTATAATTTTGTTACTGCTGAAAGTCACTTCCACTCCATTTGTCGGTGCATAAGAAAAATCATTCCCATAAAGCAGGTTGTCATTACAACCACCCTCCCCGGTATCCATAGTAGTTTGCCCGGCCCATAGAAAAAAACCATCTCCGCCATGTGTTACGTTATTCTTATAAAATATATTATTGCTGCTTTGTTCATATACCAGGATACCAGCACTATCCTGCCCCCTGCTGTATATGCCATGGCTATACCCCCGTACATTAAAGATGAGCCGGTTGTTCAGCACCTTGTTTTGGCTGCTCCGGTACATGCCGATGCCAATTCCCGAGTTAAATGAAAAATCATTGTTTGTAATCATCCCGTTATTACACTCCATCATCATCAGTGCGTTCTGTCCTCCTGTAACTTTACAATTCCTGACTGTGGCGCCATTACAATTTCGCAAATACATGGCGGCACCATACCGCAGCCATTCATCTTTTTCATTATGATGATAACTCATCCAGTCGGATACATCTTCCTTCTCCTGGGTGCTGTTGAGATGTGGACGATAATTATAGCTGAAGTCGCAGTTTTCAATTAGTATTCCTTCTGCATTTCGTGCAAACAAAGCCACTTTGAAACCTCCCGCTTTGAGATTTTTAATAGTTACATTTTTGCTGTTGCGGATAAGGATAGCAATACCAAAAAAATCATCGGGTGTTTTTTTATTGTTACTGCCCCTTATCTCAGCGTTGTTAAAGTCAATGGAAATATTATTACCCTCAATCAGAATTACAGCATTGGAAGTATCACCCGGCGCATCAAGCTTATAAACATCCCTTTTAATCTTCATTGACTGGTTAACTTTCATACCAGTTGTTATTGATTTTTCCTGACTGTAGCAATCTGATATATACAGGACAAAGAATAAAACCAGGCATTTTGACATCATATGAATTTACCGCAACAAATTACAGCATAACCGGGAAAATGAGGTAGCCCCTTTAATTTCATTCGTCCATCTTTTCCGGTTTATATGAATACAAGACTAAATAAAAAGAAATTGAAACACTAACAGACTATGAATAAGGCAACTGAAAGTTGAAGTAGCTGAAAATGAAAAAGGGCTCATCGCTGAGCCCTTAATCTCTTGAATTGGTGTTTTTCATAATCTTGAATCAGGCCTTTAACAGGAACTGGTATCCAAAAACGGGGAATTCCATTTTATCTGTAACAAACACAATGCCATAGAAGTAATCTTCAATTGATTCAGATTAATTAATATTCACAAAAAGCCGCCCTGTTGTGAATAGGGCGCTATGCCAAGAAGTAGCTTATTGCTTCAGGAATAGCCGGGTCAATATCCTGTGACCAGCTGTCCACCGGATAAAATATACACCCGAATTCAAGCGGCTTACATTTAGCTGGGTCAGCGAGGTATTTCTCGCCGGGGTTGATTCTATCACTGGTCTGCCCAAGGCATCAAAAATTCGTATAGTAGCCTGGAAGGCAGGCGAGGTGGGATGCTTTAAAAAGATATCGCCTGAAGCGGGGTTGGGCGACACGGTCAGTTCCGGAGAGTTCACTGAACCGGATCCTCCTGTTGACGTTACCATTGTATAGGTAAACCCGGATAATGTTCCTGTGCCCCCGGGTGTTGTAACGCTTACATTACCGGATGCACCGGCTGCTACTACTGCTGTAATGGTTGCTGCATTTACTACTGTAAAGGAAGATGCTGCTACCCCACCAAAGCTTACTGCGCTGGCACCTGATAAATTTGTTCCGGTAATCGTTACCGTTGCCCCCGTGGCGGCAATGACTGGTGTAAATGATGTGATGGTAGGCGCCGGTATAAATGTAAAAATCTGATTGATTGAATGAGCAGTACCGCCCGGCGTCGTAACAAAAACGTTTCCTGTATTGCCAGTACCTACAACTGCGCTTATGGAAGTTGAAGAAGTTACAGTAAATGAAGATGCCGGTACACTGCCAAACCTTACCAGTGTTGCGCCTGAAAAATTAGTTCCGGTTATACTCACTACAGTACTTGTACCACCGCTGGTTGGTGTAAATGATGTAATAGTTGGAGCCGTTACATATGTAAACCCGGCTAATGTTGCTGTACCTCCCGGAGTTGCCACACTTACATCGCCTGAGGCACCTGCTGCAACCACTGCAACTATTGTAGTGGGAGAAACTATAGTGAACGATGATGCCGGAATACCGCCAAAACTTACACTGGTTGCCCCAATAAAACCACTCCCTGTTATTGTAACTGACAACCCGCTACCGGAAGTCGTTGGAGTAAACGAGGTTATTGTTGGCCCATAATAAAACCAACCCATAGATGCCATACCGCCCGCAGCCGTTACGCTTATATTTCCGGAAGCTCCGGAACCAACCGTTGCTGTTATTGTTGTTGAATTGACTACTGTAAAAGAGGATGCCGCCACTCCCCCGATACTTACACCGGTTATTCCTGTAAAATTTGAACCGGTAATAGTTACTACAGTTCCGGTGGTTCCATTTGTGGGGCTGAAAGAGGTAATAGAAAGTCCAGTAACCCCGGCATTATTCATTAAAACAGAAAATGTATTAAAATCTTTGTTTGAAGTTGCGATGTCTGCTTTACCATCGCCATTAAAATCAGCAATTGCCACTCCTCTTGGATTAGTTCCGGTGTTATAATTAACTGCCGGATCAAATGAAACCGACCCGCTCGAACTGGTGTTTTTTACGGCAGATACAGAGTTAGCCAATGAAGTCACTCTTGCAAAATCCGGTTTACCTGAACCGGAAAGACCATCCATAGCCAGGATTCCCCCCTGCCCTGTAATCGGCTGTGATGCAAA
>JBGAPQ010000026.1:0-41770 GCA_044221225.1 Chitinophagaceae bacterium | reverse complement strand
GGCAACTATGTAGAGATACTTGGCTTGGTGGGCGACAACAACACCTGGGCAAGAAGCAAGGGCTTTCACAGTGTAGTGGATAATTATAAAGGGTTTAAAATGGTGGCCCAGCAGAGTGCAGACTTTGACCGCAACAAAGCAATGGAAGTGATGGAATCTATTCTGCAGGCCCACCCTGATATTGATGGTGTGTTTTGCGGCAACGATGGTATGGCGATGGGTGCATACCAGGCATTGGTGAGTGCAGGCAAAGCAGACAAAGTGAAAGTGTTTGGCTTTGATGGCGCTGAAGATGTAATTACTTCTATTGGCGAAAATAAAGTGGCGGCAACAGGCATGCAGTTTCCAAAAGTGATGGCAGAAACAGCGGCGCAATATGCTGATGAATATATAAAAGGCAGAAGAGATTTTCCGCAGAAAGTACCCGTGGCAGTGGAACTGGTTACTGTAAAAAACATCAACGATTATATTGCTTACGGTAAAAAATAATTGCAATGAGCAAATACATAAAATACGGTTTGCTGGTTACAGTAATTGCATTGCTGGGTTATAAATCCGTGTACTTTGAAAAGTTAAGCACACGAAAAAATAATACAGCTGCTGCATTTGATGCCGCTGGCTTCAGCAAAAAATTATGGGACGAACAGATGCCTGCGAAATTAGATAGTGCTGTTTCATTAACAGTGTTGATGAATGAAATAGCTAAAAGTCCTGCCGATGGATTTAATAAATACACCAATGCGCTGGCAGTTGGCAATTACCGTTATGCGTTGGTGAAAACAGAAGGTGTTATAACTGATGTAAAAGAAGATGAGGTATTGCTGGATATAACAACTGGCGACTCTGTATTGCACATCAGCCTTGCAACAGAATTTGTATATGGCAATGCTGTAAGAGATGCTTCGGGTTTAGTGCAGGTAAAAGATTATCCCAATACCAGCGACCTGAACAGTATTTCTGAAATGCTGAACAAAACGGTGCGTACAGAAGTGTTGCCGCCTTTTAAAACAACGGTGAAAAAAGGAAATACGGTTGGTGTGATTGCAGCAGTGGAACTGAATAAAGAACATATTCACTGGCAGGGACTGGAATTATTGCCACTGAGAATTACCATTAAACCATGATGCTGGAAGCAAAACATATCAGTAAAAACTTTGGTGGTGTAAAAGCACTCACGGATGTAAATCTGCAATTACACCCGGGAAAAGTGAATGCGATTATCGGGGAGAACGGCGCCGGTAAGTCCACGCTCATGAAAATTTTCAGCGGTGTGCATACGCAATATGAAGGCGCTATTGTTTTGAACGGGCAAACCGTAAAGTTTAACGGAACAAAAGATGCAGAAGCCGCAGGCATTGCCATCATTCACCAGGAACTAAATTTAGTACCCTATTTGTCCATTGCAGAAAATATTTTTTTAGGAAGAGAATTAGTAAACAGATTTGGCATGCTGGATAAAAGTTCCATGCAGGAACAAACGGCTGCCTTGCTGAAAAAAATAAATTTAAATGTTAGCCCCGCTGCAAAAATTGCCGAACTGAAAGTGGGGCAGCAGCAACTGGTTGAAATTGCAAAAGCATTATACACCAATGCCGCGGTAATAATAATGGACGAACCCACATCTGCCATCAGCGATAAAGAAGTGGATAATTTATTTTCCATTATTGCCCAATTGAAGACGGAGGGTAAAACCATTGTGTATATTTCTCATAAATTAAATGAGCTGTTTACCATTGCCGATAAATATACTATTTTAAGAGATGGGCAAACAGTAGATGCCGGTGAAATGAGCGGCGTAACGAAAGATGCGCTCATTCAGAAAATGACGGGGCGTCAATTGGGTTTTGAAAAATCGGGCAAGACAATTAGCAATGCTCCTGTTTTGCTGGAAATAAAAAATTGCAGTTTAAAACATCCGCTATTCCGTATTACTAATATCCTCACTGATATTTCTTTTCAATTGCACAAGGGAGAAATTTTAGGTGTGTATGGTTTAATGGGTGCCGGCAGAACGGAACTGATGGAAATTATTTTTGGGCTGCATCCTAAAAACAGCAACGGCACTGTTGTGGTAAATAATAAAACTGTTGCTATTAAAAAACCGGCGGATGCTATTGCCGCAGGTATTGCCTTGGTGCCGGAAGACCGCAAGCTGCATGGACTGGTATTGAACCAAAACATCAAATCAAACATCAGCATTACTGTTTTAAAAACATTGGAAAACTTTGGATTGCTGAATGCAAAAAAAGAAAAAGCACTGGCTCAAAATTATATTAACCAGCTAGCAATAAAAACTTCATCCGAAAAAAATTTAGCGCAACAACTCAGCGGCGGCAACCAGCAAAAAATTGTATTGGCAAAATGGCTGGCCACCCATCCACAGGTATTATTATTAGATGAACCTACACGAGGCATTGACATCAACGCCAAGGCAGAAATATACAAACTGATGAAATCGCTGGCGGCGCAGGGTATGGGTATTGTAATGGTGTCGAGTGAACTGCCGGAGATATTAGCGATAAGCGACCGTGTGCTGGTGTTGTGTGAAGGTGAACTCACTGCATCCATTCCTATTGAAGAAGCAACTGAAGCCGGGATATTAAAATATGCTTTACACAAAAACGATACTGCTGCATGAACTCAACAACATTCGATATAAAAAAGTTTCAATCGCTGATAGCATTGCTGCTGCTTTGCATTATACTCAGTTTTCTTACTGATAAATTTTTTACTGCAGAAAACGGATTAAATGTATTGCGGCAAGTTGCTGTTAATGCATGCATTGCTACCGGCATGACATTAATTGTGTTAACAGCTGGTATTGATTTATCAGTAGGTTCTGTATTAGCATTGTGCGGTGCTCTAACAGCAGGGTTGTTTAAAAACGGATTAGAGTTTGCGTCAGCCGATTTATATGTAGGTTTCACGGTACTCGGTGCCATACTCGGCGGATTATTACTCGGCGCATTGCTTGGCTGGTTCAATGGTTTTACAGTTACAAAATTTAATGTGCCGCCATTTGTGGCAACATTGGCTATGCTCACCATTGCAAGAGGCTTCACTATGTTGTACACCAAAGGGCATCCCATCAGCAACCTCGGAAATGATTTTGCATTCATCGGTGCCGGTTCATTCATTGGCATTCCCATTCCGGTTTGGATTGCATTGCTTGTTGTGCTGATTGCAGTATTCATCACTCAAAAAACAAAACTCGGCAGATATATTTATGCCATTGGTGGTAACGAACAGGCAGCCAAACTCTCCGGCATTAATATTAAAAAAGTAAAAATGACGGTGTATGCCATTGCAGGTGCACTTGCTGCACTCGGTGGCATCATTGTTACTGCACGCCTGGATTCTGCACAACCCAACGCCGGTATCAGTTACGAACTGGATGCTATTGCTGCGGTGGTTATTGGCGGTACATCTTTAAGCGGCGGCAAAGGCAGTGTGTGGGGTACAGTGATGGGAGCCATAATAATTGGAGTGTTGAATAATGGTTTGGTGTTGCTGAATGTGTCACCCTTCTGGCAACAGGTGGTAAAAGGCGGTGTGATTTTGTTGGCGGTGATAATTGATAAGATAGGTGAGAAGAGAGATTGATTTTTTTTGGGGGACAAGCAACAGTGCTGCTATCAACATCGTTGCATCGCACTCTTGTACTGCAGGAATTCTATTCAGCAATACTTCGAAGAGTAATACTGAATTTGAAAAACATATTGTGCATAAATATTCAACCCCGTTGGGGTTGGTCAAAACAATTTGATTTTATATTCCCTGTGTTTCACACAGGGCTAATCAAATTTAAGCCCTTCGGGCTTTTATAGAAAAAATTAGAAGACCCCGAAGGGGTCAAATGTGAATAGCCACCGGATTTATCCGGTGGAATTAAATAGATAAGGTATACCCAACCCCAACGGGGTTGAACAAAAAGATGAATAATGGTATGCAGTACAAGTGAGTGATGCTTCGGCTTCGCTCAGCATAGGCTGCACGATGATGCCATGAAAAACAAATCCTGGCAAACAAATAAAATAAATGCTTACTAATAAATACATACTCGCTATCGACCAGGGCACCAGTTCTACCAAATCATTAATATTTGATGATAAGGGGCAAGCCATTGCCAAAGGTTCAGAAGATTTACATACACATTACCTGCCCAATGGTTTTGTAGAGCAGGAACCCGAAGTGATTTATCAAAACGCTTTGGCTTCTGTAAAAAAATGTTTGCAGCAGTTTACAGAAAAAGGGTTTAGCAAAAATGATATTGCTGCCATTGGTATATCCAATCAAAGAGAAACATTTGTAGTATGGGATAAAAATGGCAAGCCATTGCACAACGCCGTGGTTTGGCAATGCAAACGAAGCGTACAAATTTGTGAAGAGTTAAAGCAAAACGATTTATCACAAACGGTATCCCAAAAAACGGGATTAGTAATAGACCCGTATTTCTCCGCAACAAAACTCATCTGGCTGTTAAAAAATAATGAAGCAGTAAAAGCAGCTGTACAAAATGGCAGCGCCTATTTCGGTACAATAGATACATGGCTGCTGTACAAATTCACTAATGGAAAAGTATATGCCACCGATTATACCAATGCATCCCGTACATTATTATTCAACCTGCATACATTACAATGGGATGATGAATTAATTAATGCATTTGACTTAACAGGAATCAATCTGCCAGCAATAAAATCATCTTCTGCTTTATTCGGCGAAACAAATCTCGAAGAGATATTTGAAAATAATATTTCTGTTACTGCACTCATCGGTGACTCCCATGCTGCTGCATTTGGCGAAGGCTGTTTTGATGCAGGCACAGCAAAAGCCACACTCGGCACTGGTTGCAGTATTTTAATGAACATCGGCAATAAACCCGTTGCCTCACAAAACGGTATGGTAACAACCGTGTGCTGGAGTGTAGACGGCAGAATTGATTATGCACTGGAAGGTGTGATTGTAAGTTGCGGTGCCACCATTGAATGGTTGAAGAATGAATTGCAATTATTCAGCAATAGCAAACAAACGGAAGCAATGGCAACGGCTGTTGCAGATAATGGCGGTGTATATTTAATTCCTGCTTTCAGTGGCCTCGGTTCGCCGCACTGGCAAATGGACAGGAGGGCATCATTAACGGGAATGAGTTTTGGCACTACTAAAAATCATATTGTTAGGGCAGCATTGGAAACTATTCCCTATCAAATTAAAGATGTGATTGTAGTCATGGAGAAAGATGCCGGCGTATCGTTAAAAGAATTAAATGCAGACGGTGGTATTACTGCTAATCAGTTTGTGGTGCAATTCCTCACCGACTTACTAAACAAAAATGTAGCTACTATCGGCATGCCCGATGTATCAGCACTGGGTGCTGCCTACCTTGCAGGTTTAAAAGCCGGGGTGTATGAAAGTATTGATGCATTGCGTAACTTAAATACTGATAAGAAAAAATATACACCTGCAGCAGATACCAATAAAGTAAATGAATATTATAACGGCTGGTGTAAAGCAATAAAAGAATGAAAAATTCCTTAACATACTTTGTGCTTCTTTGTGTCTTTGTGCCTTTGTGGTTCAATTCCTCTGCACAAACAAAACCTTTCATCCTGAAACCAGCCAGTTTCAAACATTATGTTGACTACTTCAACACAATGGAAACACCCAATATTGAACAAGCCATCCCCAACGCACAAAGCTGGGGCTGGATGCAAAAAAATATTCCGCTGTTTGAATGCCCGCAACAAAATTTTGAAGAAATATTTTACTACCGCTGGTGGACGTTGCGCAAGCACATCAAGAAAACAGAAAAGGGGTTTGCATTTACAGAGTTCCTGATACAGCGCAGCTATGCCGATAAATACAACCTCATCAGTAGCGGATTAGGCCATCATATTTATGAAAGCCGCTGGCTGCATGATAAAAAGTATATGGATGATAACCTGCTGATGTGGTACCGTGGTAATAATGGCAAGCCCATGAACAAACTGCGGTTTTACAGCGGATGGAATGAGGATGCAATATGGAACCGGTATTTGGTTAACGGAGATAAAAAATTTGTTGTTGATTTATTACCTGACTTGGAAAATGATTACGCTGCATGGGAAAATGATAAAAAGAGAAAAGACGGGTTGTTCTGGCAATATGATGTAAGGGATGCTATGGAGGAAACCATCAGCGGTGGCAGAAAGGAAAAGAACCTCCGGCCGAGTATTAATGGGTATATGTATGGGAATGCAAGGGCTCTGGATAATATAAATTTGCTAGCTGGCGAAGCTGCTAAAGCAATGTTATATTATCGAATGAAAGCAGATTCTATAAAAGGATTACTCCAATCACAATTATGGAACAACACACATTCTTTCTTTGAAGTGCGAAAAGAACAAGGCGATACACTTGCCAATGTAAAAGAAGAAATCGGTTTTATTCCCTGGTATTTTAATATGCCCGATAGTAATTACAGTATTGCATGGAAAAGTTTGATGGACACCAAAACATTTTGTGCGCCTTTCGGCATAACAACGGCTGACAGAAGCCACCCCCAATTCCGCTCACATGGCTGCTGCAAATGCGAATGGGATGGTGCGGTGTGGCCTTTCGCAACTGCACAAACATTAACGGCAATGGCCAACTTGCTGAATAACTATCAACAGGATTATGTAGCTGACAGTAATTATTTTTCTTTACTGAATACCTATGTGGAATCGCAATACTACCGTGGCCGTCCGTACATTGGTGAGTACTTAGATGAGAAAACCGGATACTGGTTAAAAGGCGACGAAGAAAGAAGCCGTTATTATAATCACTCTACCTTTAATGATTTAATTATTACCGGGCTGGTTGGTTTGCGCCCAAGGGCAGATAATATAATAGAAGTAAATCCTTTGCTGCCTGCAAACAAATGGGATTGGTTTTGCCTGGACAATGTTTTGTATCATGGAAAAATAATCACCATCATTTGGGATAAGACAGGAGCGAAGTATAAAAAAGGAAAGGGATTGACTGTGTGGGTGGATGGAAAGAAAGTGGCGGCGAGTTTAGAGTTGGAAAGATTAACTGGTAAGTTATAACCATACAAGGCATACAAGAAATACAAGTATAATCTTAAATGCCTTGTATTTCTTGTATGGGTAAATTTGTTCAATATAGAATCGAACGATGAAGAGTGCGACGCAACGATGATGCCATGAAAAACTAAAGCTGGTAGCAAAATAAAAATAATTATATAAAAGAATGTTTAAAGGGTTACTGAGTTTTTACTTTTTACTTTTCACTTTTGACTTATACAGTCAGCAGACAGAAAAAGTATACCTCTCCGGCACTGGAAGTGATAACACCAAACAATGGGAGTTTATGTGTACCGGCGGAATGAACGCTAACAAGTGGACAACCATTGCAGTGCCGAGTTGCTGGGAATTGCAGGGCTTTGGCAAATACGATTATGGTTTTGCAAAAGACAGTGTGAGAGGAAAAGAAAAAGGTTTATACAAACACCGCTTTAATGTGCCTGCAGGATGGAAAAACAAAGTTATAAATATTGTTTTTGAAGGGGTGATGACAGATGCAGAAGTGAAAGTAAATGGCAAACTGGCCGGTGAAATTCATCAAGGAGCTTTTTATGCGTTTAAATATGATATAACAAAACTACTGCAATACGGGAAACAAAATTTATTGGAAGTAACGGTGGCAAAACATTCTGCCAATGCCTCGGTGAATGAAGCAGAACGTAAGGCTGACTTCTGGATTTTCGGCGGCATATTCAGGCCGGTGTGGCTGGAAGTGTTGCCAGCCAATCATTTGGAAAATATTACCATCAATGCTTCAGCTGATGGGCAGTTTCATGCGTATTTCAACGCCGACGATATGTTTGCCGATATAAAAACAGAGATTTATTCAACAGAGGGTAAGCTGCTGGCAAGTTCGAGAGGTGCAGAGCAGGATAATGTTTATCGTCACGTAGCGATTTATAAAAATCAATTCCTGGCTCCCCACAAGCCATGGAGCCCCGAGTCCCCTAATTTATACAAAGCAGTTTTTATACTTTACAAGAATAACAAAGTGCTGCACACGGTTACCCAAAAATTCGGCTTCCGTACCGTTGAACTAAAACAAAGAGACGGTATTTATGTAAACGGTGTAAAGATAAAATTCAAAGGAGTAAACCGCCATTCCTTCCGCCCGGAAACAGGCAGAACCACCAGCAAGCAAATTAGTATTGAAGATGTGTTGCTGATGAAGAGTATGAACATGAATGCAGTTCGTATGAGTCATTACCCGCCTGATGACCATTTTTTAGAGGTGTGTGATTCACTCGGTTTGTTTGTAATGGATGAGCTGGCGGGCTGGCATGGCAACTATGATACAAAAACAGGAACGAAGCTGCTGAAAGAAATGATTGAGCATGATGCCAATCATCCTTCCATTGTTATGTGGGCTAACGGCAATGAAGGTGGACATAATTTTGAACTGGATAGTTTGTTTGCACAGTATGATATGCAGCGTAGGCCTGTAGTGCATCCCTGGCAATTATTTAATGGTGTGGAAACACAACATTACCGGGAATACAATTATGGTATTGGCAATTATGAATACGGAAAGGAAATTTTAATGCCTACTGAATTTTTGCATGGCTGGTTTGATGGTGGTCACGGTGCAGGGTTGGAAGATTATTGGGAAAAAATGTGGCACAATCCTATAAGCGCCGGTGGTTTTTTATGGGACTTAGCAGACAATGCAGTGGTGAGAAAAGATTTGAATGATTCTCTCGACACCGATAAACATAGAGCGGCGGATGGTATTGTTGGCCCACATCATGAAAAAGAAGGAAGTTATTTTGCCATTAAAGAAATCTGGAGCCCTGTTCATTTTGAGCGGAAGGAAATTACTCCAGCATTTGACGGGAAACTAAATATTGAGAACCGGTATCACTTCACCAATATCAGCACATGCAATTTTCGCTGGAAGCTGAAACGATTTGAGGTGCGTACATCAAAAGAAGAAAACGGTACGGCCGCTGCGCCAAACATTGCACCCGGTGCAAAAGGAACATTGCAATTAGATTTACCCACTCACTGGAAGGAATTTGATGTGCTGTACGTAACGGCAACAGATAAAGAACAACAGGAGTTGTTTACATGGAGTTTCCCAATCAGCAGCCCTAAAGAAACAAGTGGAAGAATTATTGTGAAAGAAGGCAGTGATAAAATACAAAACCCAGTTGCCGATACAACTGCTATATTGGTTCATATAAAGGATGTGCAATTGATGTTTAATGAAATGAATGGCACATTAATGAATGTTAGAAACAAAAATGGTGTAATACCTTTTAACAACGGCCCAATAGTTCAGGAAGGAGAAAATAATTTTAAAGGATTAAAGAAATATAATGACGGCGATAAATTTATCATCGAATCCACTTATGATAAAAAAGAAAGTTACAACACATTAAAGTGGACGGTTTATCCATCGGGCTGGCTGCAACTGGAAGTAAATTATTTTCCTGGCACATACCACACCAATTTTGCCGGCATCAATTTTTCATTTCCTGAGAGTGAAATTAAATCGGTGACATATATGGGCAATGGCCCTTACCGGGTTTGGAAAAACAGGATGAAAGGTGGCCAGTTTGGTGTGTGGAATAAAAGTCACAATAATACGGAAACCGGCGAGGCGCCGTGGGTGTATCCTGAATTTAAAGGATACTACTCTAATTTTTACGGCGGATATTTCTTCACCACGAATAACCGCTTTACGGTTGTAAGTGAAACAGAGGATATGTTCTTACGGTTATTTACACCGGCATGGAAAACTGATCAGTGGCATAATTACGAGCCGCTGTTCCCTTCGGGTGATATTTCTTTTATGCAAGGAATCAGCAGCATTGGCACAAAGAACCAGCGTAATGAAACTACCGGCCCAATGGGTTTTAAAAATATTTTTTACGATTATGAGAAAGATAAAAGCAGGACTTTGAGAATAGTGGTGTGGTTTAATTTCTCAGCAGAATAAAACGATTTAAATTTTTATGATACCAGCCGCAGTACTACTATCAGCATCGTTGCGTCGCACACTTGTGCGTCCGGTAATTCTATTGAGCAAAATCAAAAGTCAAAAATCAAAAGTCAAAGGGTTCTCAATTTTCTATTTTTTACTTTTTACTTTTCATTTTTCACAGTCACAGGTAACAATTACCAACTTGCGTTGCGAAATGCTGCAAAACCCTTTAGGCATAGATGTACAGCAGCCACGCCTTAGCTGGCAACTGGAAAGCAAACAACGCAATGTAGTGCAGCAATCTTACCAAATAATAGTGAGCAGCAGTTTGCAAAAATTAAAGGCAAACAATGGCGATATGTGGAACTCAGGTGTTATTGCTTCCTCACAATCAGCACAAGTATATTATGCAGGCAAAGCATTACAATCTGCCACTACGTACTACTGGAAAATAAAATCAGTTACCAATAAGGGCACAGCAAATAGTATTTCTGCATTTTTCTCCACCGGTTTATTAAATGAAACAGATTGGAAAGCAAAATGGATTGGCTACGATAAAGTATCTGCGTGGGACAGTATTACGCAATGGTCAAGGTTGTCTGCCCGGTATTTAAGAAAGGAATTTCAGAATACAACCACAGTAAAAAGGGCCACCGTTTATATCTCCGGATTGGGAATGTATGAACTGTACATTAACGGTAAAAAAATTGGTGACCAGGTATTGGCGCCCAATCCAACGGATTATCGTAAATCTTTTTTCTACAACACACATGATGTAACCACACAAATTAAAGCTGGTAAAAATGCCATAGCGACGGTGTTGGGAAACGGCCGCTTTTTTACCATGCGGCAGAATTACAAAACCCAAAAGCACAACACATTCGGTTACCCAAAATTATTACTACAACTGGAAATTGAATATGCCAACGGCACCAAACAAATTATAGTTAGTGATGAAAGCTGGAAATTAAATGTAGATGGCCCGATAAGAACCAACAATGAATACGATGGCGAAGAATACGACGCCACAAAAGAGTTCAACGGCTGGACTGATGCAGGGTTTAACGACAGTAAATGGTTACAACCTGAACTGGTAGAAGCGCCCAAGGGAAAGATAACCGCACAGATGAGCGAACCCATGAAAGTGATGCAGACAATCACACCTGTTTCTGTCAAACCCATCAGCGGCGGAAGGTACATTATTGACATGGGGCAAAATTTCGCCGGCTGGTTACAATTAAAAAATATAAAAGGTAAAAAAGGAGCATCTGTCAAACTGCGTTTTGCAGAAAGCCTGCAAACCAATGGTGAATTGTTTGTTGCAAACCTAAGAGATGCGAAGGTTACTGATATATATACATTCGGTAATGCCCCTTTAGGGGACAGGGGCTGGGAGCCATCATTTGTTTATCACGGTTTTCGCTATGTGGAAGTAACTGGTTTTCCCGGTGTGCCTACCATAAATAATTTTACTGGTAAACTGGTGTACGATGCATTGGAAACAACCGGTTCATTTCAATCATCTAACACAATCTTGAATACTGTTTACAAAAACGCTTGGTGGGGCATTGCATCTAATTATAAAGGGATGCCGGTTGATTGTCCGCAGCGGAATGAACGCCAGCCCTGGTTGGGCGATCGTGTAATAGGAGCCATGGGTGAAAGTTATTTATTTGGTAATTCAACCCTCTATGCAAAATGGATGGATGATATTCAGCAATCACAAACGGCAGAAGGAGCCATACCGGATGTGGCGCCTGCCTTTTGGAATTATTACAGTGATGATGTAACCTGGCCTGCAGCGTTTATTACCATCAGCAATCATTTATACAATCAATACGGCGATATAAAACCTATCCAAAAAAATTATGCATCCATGAAAAAGTGGATGTGGTATATGAGGGATAAATATTTGGTGAATGATATAATGACGAAAGATAAGTATGGCGACTGGTGTGTGCCTCCGGAAGATTTACACCTGATACATGCAAAAGACAGCAGCCGCTTAACAGATGGTAAACTGATTGCTTCAGCATATTATTTCAAACTGTTGTCGTACATGCAGCGCTTTGCAAAGCTCACCGGCAATGATGCAGATAGCAAAGACTACGGTGACTTGGCCGATAAAATGCGGATAGCTTTTCAAAATAAATATTACAATGCATCAAAGCAATATTATTCCAACAATACCATCACGGCTAATTTGCTGCCCTTGTATTTTGGTATTTGCCCCGATTCACTGAGAGAAAAAGTATTTACCAATATTTATAACAACATAAAAATTGAAAGTAAGGGGCATCTCAGCACCGGTTTAATTGGTATGCAATATCTGTTCAGGGGATTAACTGAGTACAACCAGAACGAACTTGCTTACACCATTGCATCTAACAATACCTATCCCAGTTATGGTTATATGGCTGCCAACGGAGCCACCACTATCTGGGAATTATGGAACGGCAACACCGCCGACCCCAACATGAACAGCCAGAACCATGTAATGATGCTGGGTGATTTACTCATTTGGTACTACGAAAATTTAGCAGGCATCCGCAGCGATAAAATAGAAGTGGGCTTTAAGAAAATAATCATGAAGCCCACGGTGCCGGCAGGACTTGATTTTGTAAAAGCATCGTATAAAAGTTTACATGGCCTTATAAAAAGCGAATGGAGGAACAGCATTGCTGCATTTGAATGGAGCATTACCATTCCTGCCAATACAAAAGCAACGGTACATATCCCTGCGGCAAGTGCCGAAGAAATTACAGAAGGCGGTAAAACCATTTCCGGCAATGCAGATGTTAAGTTTATTAAAATGGATAAAGGCGCTGCTGTGTTTGAAATAGCATCTGGTTCTTATTTATTTGTTAGAAATAAAAAATGGAAACAGGGTATTGTAAAAGATGAATTCATTTTTGAAAGGGCATCCTTTCCTGAAAGCCATGCGGCCACTATTGCAGAAACACCAACAGGTTTAATTGCCGCATGGTTTGGCGGAACAAAAGAAGGCAACAAAGATGTTTGCATCTGGACAAGCCATTACAAAAACAATCAGTGGACAGCACCGGCAAAAGTTGCGGATGGTGTAATGAATGATACATTAAGGTATTCAGCATACAACCCTGTATTATTCTATGCACCCAATGGTGAGCTGTTATTATTTTATAAAATCGGCCCCAATGTAGCAGGCTGGACAGGCTGGATGATACGCAGCAAAGACAATGGCAACACATGGAGTGCAAGAGAAGCATTGCCCGAAGGATTTTTGGGCCCGATAAAAAACAGGCCTGAATTAATAAACGGAGTATTGATTTGCCCGAGCAGCAGAGAAAAAAAAGGTTGGAAAGCAGTAATGGAATTTACTACAGACAATGGCCGCACCTGGACAAAGAGTGAAGACATTAACGACGGTACTATTATGCAAGCTATACAACCCAGTATTTTAAAACATAAAGATGGTCGCTTGCAAATTCTTTGCCGCAGCCGCAATCATACCATTAATGAAAGCTGGAGCAGTGACAATGGAAAAACATGGACAGCCATGAAAGCATCTGCATTGCCGAATAATAATTCAGGCACGGATGCAGTAACATTAAAAGACGGCAGACAATTACTGGTATACAATCACACATTACCCAATGAAACTTGGGTAAGAGGTAAAGGCCCGAGAACACCATTAAATGTGGCAGTAAGTAATGACGGCGTTAAATGGTTTGCTGCGACAGTGCTGGAAGATTCACCCATCAGTCAATATTCTTATCCCAGTGTGATACAAACAAAAGATGGGCTGGTGCATATTGTGTATACATGGCGAAGGGAAAGAATAAAACATGTGGTGATTAACCCGTCAAAATTAGAGTTGAAAGAAATTGTGAACCAGCAATGGCCAGGTGTAACCCCCCAGTCCCCTAAAGGGGGAGTTGGCGACGACTAAAATTTTTTCGTTGCTTATTTTTTAGAAGTAAATATCCTGAAGGGGTAAAATATTAATAGCTCCGGGTGAAACCCGGAGAAAGGAATACAATGATTGACCGAACCCCGAAGGGGTTCAACATTTTTTAAACAAGAAGAGATGTAAAAGAAAAAGCAGGAACGCCGAAGTATTGCTGAATAGAATTACAGAACGTACAAGTGAGTGACACAACGATGCTGATAGTAGTACTGAAGCTGGTACAAAAAAAATTACGATTGCATAAATGAACAACCTTCCCATAATTGATATTGCCATTATTATTTTTTACCTGCTGGCTATGGTGGGTATTGGTTTTTATTTTAGTAAACGAAATAAAAACACCGAGCAATTTACAAAAGCATCGGGTAAAATTCCTGGTTGGGTAATTGGCTTATCTATTTACGCTACATTTTTAAGCAGCAATACTTTTTTAGGTAATCCTGGTAAAGCATTTGGCAGCAACTGGAGTGTTTTTGTATTCAGTCTCTCCATGCCGTTGGCTGCATGGGTGGCCACAAAATGGTTTGTGCCTTTTTACAGAAAGACTGGCGAAATATCGGCCTACACCAATTTAGAAAAACGTTTCGGCAGTTGGGCAAGAACGTATGCAGTAGTTTGTTTTCTATTGACACAGTTTGCACGGATGGGCACCATATTTTTCGGCATGGCATTAAGCCTGCAGGCACTCACCGGTTTTAGTATGCAGAGCATTATGATTGTGATGGGGCTTTGTATAATTATATATACCGTACTCGGCGGCATGGAAGCAGTTATATGGACAGAAGTGATACAGGGAATAATAAAAACACTGGGTGCTTTGCTCATTTTGTATTTAGTGATAAAACAAATACCCGGTGGGTTTAATAAAGTAATAGAGATAGCAAAGGCGGATAGTAAATTCAGTTTGGGAAGTACTGATTTCAATTTTACACAACCCACTTTTTGGGTGGTGCTGCTGTATGGCTTTTTTATCAACCTCAATAATTTTGGTATGGACCAGAATTATATTCAGCGGTATCACACCGCCGTATCAGAAAAGCAAGCGGCAAAATCTGTTTGGTTATGTGTGTGGATGTATGTGCCGGTATCGTTGCTGTTTGTAATAATCGGCACATCGCTGTATTCTTTTTATCAAACACAACCCGATTTAATTGACCCGGTAAAAATAAAACTGGCAACAGAAAAATTGGGCGCCGCTGCTTCATCACAACAAATACAAGAGTTAGCAGCTTCTTTCAAACCTGCTGATTATGCAGATAAAGTGTTGCCCTATTTTATGGTAACAAAAGTGCCCACAGGTTTATTGGGATTAATTGTTGCTGCCATTTTATCTGCCGCCATGAGTACCATCAGCAGCAATATGAATGCAAGTGCCACCGTGTTCACCATGGATATTTATAAAAAATACTTTGGTAAAGAGTCCACTGATAAAAAACAATTACAAACATTACACATTGCCACCGTGGTATTTGGTTTAATCGGATTAAGTGCCGGGCTTGCTATGATTGGTGCTAAGAGTTTATTAGATACCTGGTGGAAACTCTCCGGCATTTTTGCCGGCGGTATGCTTGGTTTATTTTTATTGGGATTAATAAGCAGGCAAACAAAAAACGTCGCAGCTGTTGCTGCCACCATTATTGGTGTGCTGGTTATTTTATGGATGACTTTTAGTGAAAATATACCTGAAGGATATTTGCGAAGCAGCCTGCACAACAATATGATAATTGTGGTGGGAACGTTGGCAATATTCTTAACTGGTGTTATCATAACAAAAATAACGGGAGTTAAAAATGATAAGAACTTCAAAACTCCCCTTTAGGGATGGAGGTACAGGAAGATTGTACAGGCGGATAGTGTTATTTTCCATCTTTCAACCGGGCAAAAAAAATTAAATTTATGCTTTCTAAAATGCTTGAAATATGAGTGAAAATAAGTTTGTGCCGGTTATGATTACCCCTTTCAACTTAAAAGCAAAAGTTGATTTGGATGCCGTAAGCACACTGATAGATTTTTATCTGGCTGCCGGAGTAAAAGGTTTTTTTGCCAACTGCCTCAGCAGTGAAATGTACAGCATTACCGAAGATGAACGGTTGGAGTTAACGCAGCATGTGGTGAAGTACGTAAACGGACGGGTGCCTGTTGTGGCAACAGCTTCATTTGGCTTAACCATTGATGACAAAGCAGAATTTACCAAAAAGATTTATGATACCGGTATTGATGCTGCCATTTTAATTACCGGGCATTACGCCAATATTGAAGACAGTGATGAAGTGCTGCTGAAAAATTTTGAACGCATGTTCAAACTCACCGGCAATATTCCGTTGGGTATGTATGAGTGCCCGGCACCTTACAAAAGAATTTTAGGAACGGATGTTTTTAAAACATTGCTGGCATCCAACCGCTTTGTATATCATAAGGACACTTCTATAAGTTTAGAAAGTGTAAAAGCAAAACTGGATATGGTGAAAACCGCCAACAGCAATTTTGAATTTTACGATGCACATTCTCCCAATGCCATGTACAGTTTGCAAATGGGCGCAAAAGGCATGAGCAGCATCAGCGGAAATTTTTACCCTGAAATTTTAGTGTGGATGGTTAACAATGCTACCAATCCTGAAAAGTTAGAAGATGTGAAATGGCTGCAGGGGGAAATAAGCCGTGTTGACCCGCTGATACATATTGCATACCCAATGAGTGCAAAATATTTTTTGCGCAAACGGGGTTTGCCAGTACGTACCATCAGCCGTGCTACTGCATTGGAATTAACACCAGACCAGAAAAAAACACTGAATGAAATACACGATAGTTTTAAAATGTGGTGTGAGAAACTGGAAATTAAACCTGTTGATGTGGAGCAATTGATGATGCCGAAGTATCCGCTGGATGCTGCGATTTAATTTATGATACCAGCTTCAGTTTTTCATGGCATCATCGTTGCGTCGCAATCCTTTCAACAGTTGTACAAAAATCAGCTTTACAGAATTTATTATTAAACGATGCTTGATAACCCACTTAAGATATTCTTCCCCGGCAAATTAGTTTTTGGTAACGGTACTTTACCTCAACTGGTGGATGATGTAATCGCATTAAAACCTTCCAAAGTTTTTATTGCAACAATAGAACCATTAAAAAATACACTGGCTTCTTTTATTGGGGCATTACAACAAAATAAAATTGAAGTACTTACTGATACATCAATCGTAGCTGAACCTTCTTTTGCAGATTTTGAAAAACTAATGCAAACAATAACGACTTTCAATCCTGATGTGGTGATTGGGATTGGCGGTGGCAGTGTGCTGGATATTGCAAAGCTGGTAGCTGTACAATTAGAAAATAAACAGCAACTAAAAGATTATGTAGGTATTGGTTTATTAAAAGGAAGAAAAAAGAAATTGATTTGTGTCCCGGCAACCAGCGGTACCGGCAGCGAAGTTTCTCCCAATGCAATTTTAGTAGATGATGAAAACCAGAAAAAAGGAATCATCAGCCCGTTTTTAGTCCCCGACATTGTGTATGTTGACCCATTGCTTACAGTTAGTGTTCCACCTTCTATAACAGCCGCCACAGGTTTAGATGCACTTACTCATAGTCTGGAAGCTTACACCAATAAATTTTCGCAGCCCTTTATTGATATGTATGCGTACGAAGGCATGCGTCTGATTGCCGCACATATTGAAACTGCGGTAAAAGACGGCAGCAATATTGAGGCAAGAGAAAAAGTAGCGATGGGAAGTTTGCTTGGTGGTTTTTGTTTGGGTCCGGTGAATACAGCGGGAGTTCATGCATTGAGTTATCCGTTGGGAAGCATGTTTCATTTGGCACATGGCTTAAGTAATGCTTTATTACTGCCATATGTAATGGAGTATAATATTCCTGCTGCAACAAAAAAATATGCAGAAGTGGCGATAGCATTAGGTTGTGAAAGAATGCAAACAGATGAAGCAACGGCGTATGCCGGTGTACAGAAAATAAGAGAGTTAATTAAAGCCTGCGATATTCCGGCTACATTAAAAGAAGGAAATGTACCTGAATCGGCTATACCACAAATGGCTGTGGATGCAATGAAAATTCAGCGGTTGTTAAAAAATAACCCAAGAGAAATTACTGAACAGGATGCAATCAATATTTATAAAGCAGCATATTAAATGAGTACAGGAAAAAAATATACTGGAGTAATTGTTCCGGCGGTAACACCACTTACAGATAAGTTACAAATTGATGAAGCTGCTGTTAAAAAACTGTTTGCCCTGTTTTACAAGCATAACATTGCGCCATTTATTTTAGGAACAACCGGTGAAGCAGCTTCTTTGTCAACACAAATAAAAAAAGATTATGTGGGGGCTGCTGAAAAAAATAAAAAGATGGGAACGATGTTGTACGCAGGCATTAGCAGTAATGTACTGGCAGAAAGTATTGAGTTTGCTGCTTATTGTTCCTTACATGCAGTGGATGTGGTGGTAGCAACATTGCCTTCTTACTATGCGTTGACAGAAAGGCAAATGCTGCAATATTTTAAAACACTGGCAGATAATATTTCTTTGCCATTGTTTATTTACAATATTCCGTCTACCACACACATGAGTATTCCGCTGGCTGTAATTGATGAATTAAGCCAGCATAAAAATATTGTTGGGCTAAAGGACAGCGAACGCAGCGAGGAGAGGATGCTGCAGGCATTACAACTGTGGAAAGACAGAGTCGATTTTCATTACATACTTGGCTGGGCTGCGAAAAGTGCCGATGCTTTATTAAGCGGCGCTGATGGATTAGTGCCCAGCACCGGGAATATTTATCCGGAGATTTATGAGGACATGCTGGCTGCATTTAATGCGGGTGGTAATGAGAAAATGTATGCCATGCAAAAACTGAGTGACGAATATGGAGCATTTTACCAGGCCAACCGTACACTGGGAGAAAGTTTGCGTGCATTGAAATTATTGATGAAGGAGAAGGGGATTTGTGAGGAATATGTCATGCCGCCGTTAACCCCCTAAATCCCCCTGAAGGGGGACTTTGAAGAGTCTGAAAAATTGTGATACCCTTCGATAATGAAGTTCATAATCCCGAAGGGGTTCAATGTGAGAAGGTCTTAAAAGAGGATTTGAAAAAAAATCAGAGACGTCGCATTTGTTGAGTAAAGAACAGAACGTACAAGAGTGCGACGCAACGAAGATGATAGTAGCACAAAAGCTGGTAACAAAAAAATATGGAACAAAACATAAATAATTCCCCTTTAGGGGTTAGGGGCATAATAGCAATTACCATGGGCGACCCGGCAAGCATTGGGCCGGAGATAGCAATTAAGGCAGTGCTTCAACCAGGTATTCATACAATATGCAAACCACTGCTGGTGGGAGATGCGAAGGTGTTTGAACAAATTATTGATAAACTCAACCTGCCTGCAAAAGTAAATGCTGTTTTAAAAGTAAGTGATGCAAAATTTGAACTGGGCACTGTTGATGTGTTCGATTTGAACATAACCGATGTAAGCAAACTGGAATTCGGGAAAATTGATGCCATGTGTGGAGAAGCCAGTTTCCAGGCAGTGAAGAAAACGATTGAGTTAGCGATGTCTAAGGAAGTGGATGCGACTGTTACCGGTCCAATTAATAAGAAATCGATTAATGAAGCGGGACATCACTTTGCAGGGCATACCGAAATATATGCACACTACACAGGCACAAAAAAGTATGCCATGCTGCTGGTGGAAGACAACATTAATGTAATTCATGTTAGTACACATGTGTCGCTGCGGCAAGCCTGCGATTTGGTGAAGAAGGAACGCATTGTGCAGGTGATAGAATTAATTGTGGATGGGCTGAAGCGTTTGGGTAAAACAAATTTGAAGATTGGTGTTGCTGGCCTAAACCCACATTCAGGCGATAATGGTTTATTTGGTACGGAAGACATGGAGGAAATTGCACCAGCGATAGAAGCAGCAAAGCAGTTGGGATATGATGTGGAAGGGCCGGTGCCACCGGATACGATGTTTGCAAAAGCAGCGCAAGGTGCATACGGTGGCGTAGTGGCTATGTACCACGACCAGGGACATATTCCTTTCAAACTTGCCGGTTTTAAATGGAATGCAGAAAAACAGCGGATGGACAGTGTGAAAGGAGTAAATATTACATTGGGATTGCCCATCATCAGGACTTCTGTTGACCATGGCACTGCTTTCGAAATAGCCGGTAAGGGAATAGCTAGTCCTGATGCAATGATTTTGGCAATTGAAAGTGCCGTTCAACTTGCAAAGTATAAGCAATGATTGTTGTTATCGCTGATGATTTTACAGGTGCTGCTGAACTTGCGGGTATTTCCTTAAGATACGGGCAAGTGGTGGAGTTATTTCTTGATAGTGTGACTGACAGCGATGCGCAAGTAGTGGTGATATCCGCTGATAGCCGGTCTTTAAGTAAAGAAGAAGCGTTAAAAAAAATTTCGGCTATTGTAAAGCAAGTGACAAAACTGAAGCCTTTGTTGGTGTATAAGAAACTTGATTCTGTACTCCGCGGTTATGTGGCAGATGAACTGAAAGTGCAGATGCAGGAAACGGGTTTTAACAAGGTAATTGTTTTGCCAGCAAATCCCTCACTTGGCAGAACCGTTGTGAATGGCGAGTACTTTGTAAATGAAAAAAGAATTAAGGAAACCAGTTTTGTAGACGACCCCGAGTTTCCGGTTCACAGTTCTTTCGTAAAAGAGATATTAAATGATGAGGTTGAAGTTCTCAGGCATACAGACCATCTGCCTGCCAGCGGTATTGTGGTTGGTGAAGTATCAGCAGTTGAAGATTTTGATAGTTGGATAAACAAACTTGATGATTCCTGGCTGCTGGCAGGGGCTGGTGATTTTTTTTCGGTTTTGATGGGAAAAAGATTTCAACATGGGCCGCAACAGGATTATAAAACTTGTTTGCCACACTTTTATATATGTGGTACTGCATTTGAGGAACGCAAACAGTTTATTAAAGAATTAGCCTTTCATCACAGATATGTGGTCAGCCTTCCGGAGAAAGTGGATGAAGTTTGGTTAGACTCCGTAGCTGAGATACTGAGAGAAAATAATAAATTGTTGTTGGCAGTTGATGAATCAAATGAACCTGCATCAGTACTGCGGCAAAAAATGGCGGCTATGGCCAGGACAATAATTGAACGTAACAGCATTCGGGAGATTTTTATCGAAGGAGGCTCAACCGCCGCTGCCGTGCTGGAAGATTTGAATATTAAAAAATTAACGCCGGTAAACGAACTAAGCAGGGGAGTGGTGCGAATGAAAGCCGGAGAATTATTTTTAACAGTAAAACCAGGAAGCTATGAGCTGCCCGGTGAAATAAAACGATTGTACAAGCCAGATTAATGAATCATTTACAAGCAATAGATTATGCCATTATACTCATAGTTTTGGGTATCACACTTTGGCTCGGTTTCCGTTTTGCCAACAGGCAGAAAACGACTGAAAATTATTTTCTTTCTAAAGGAAATTTCCCGGCCTGGGCTTTAGGACTTTCTTTGCTTTCTACACTTATCAGTAGTGTTACATTTCTTGGTTATCCATCGCAGGGTTATACCAGTAACTGGATTTTGCTTGTACAGGGTTTAATGGTGCCTATAGTGCTGTTGGGAACTATTTGGTTCATTGTCCCATTGTTCCGCAAGGTAATAGGGCTAAGTACTTATGAATATTTTGAAAAACGCTTTGGCGGTTTTGCACGGTACTACAGTTCGTCGTCATTTATCATCCGGCAGTTTGCAGGCATGGGTACGGTGTTATTTCTGATTGCAGTGGCCATAAGTGAAATGACAACTATTAACCCATTCATCATTTTAGCAGTTGTAGGTGCCGTTCTGGTTGTTGTGAATCTTAAGGGAGGAATGCAGGCCGTTATCTGGCTGGATGTCTTTCAGGGTTTCATGCTGTTTGCCAGCGGCATTATTTGTTTGGGTGTATTGCTCTTTTCAATTAAAGGCGGAGTGCCTGAAGCAATAAAAGTGGCTTCTGAAAATAACCGGACTGGCTTTGGCCCTTATGATTTTAAGTTTACCCAACTCACACTTATCGTAATGATTATTAACGGGGCATTTTATGCTATTCAGAAATACGGCACCGACCAAACAGTGGTGCAACGATACCTGACAGCTAAAACAGATAAGGCCGCTATCAAAGCGTCTTTTCTTGGAATTTCATTAACTGTTCCAATCTGGACAATATTTATGTTCATTGGCACAGCGCTGTTTGTTTTTTATAAGCAAAACCCACTGCCTGAAAATACAAATGCTGCAGCCGTATTTCCACATTTCATAATGACTCAGTTGCCAACAGGTGTTATTGGTTTCATTGTTGCTGCACTTATCAGTGCTGCTATTTGCAGTCTCAGTGCCGATTTAAATTCGCTGGCAGCAGTTGGCATACAGGATTATTATAAAAAGATCCGCCCAAATAAGACTGATGCAAATTATTTACGTACCAGCAAATTGTTTGTTGTAATATCAGGTTTTATCTCAATCGCTATTGGTGCATTGTATCTGGTTACGGGCAACGAAGGTGTGCTGGGCGTTATATTCACCATCTATGCCATTTTCTCCGGAGGTATTGTCGGGATATTTTTATTGGGCCTCTTCAGTGCAAGGGCAAACAGGCAGGGTGTCAATATCGGCATCATTACCTGTATTTTATTTACAGCCTGGGCTTTCTTAACGAGCACTCCCGTTGGTGTAAAAAATCCGAAACTCCTGCTCGATTTAGGTAATTTTAATTTCACTCATCACAAGTTGATGCTGGGTGTTTACAGCCATTTGATTGTGATGGGAGTCGGTTATATAGCCAGCTTATTTTTTCCAAAGCCTGTACTTGAAAAAAACCTTTTGTACAGCAGTTGGAAGGCAAACAGGCATGAATAAAAAATTAATCTATGACAACTGGTAATAACAAATTATTAGCCCGGCTGCAGTACTGCTATCATCGCCTGTTGCGTCGCACTCTTGTACGTTCGGTAATTCTATTCAGCATTATTTACAAACTCTGCTCAAATATTGTAATTACAAATTTTTGGAGGCTCAGACCCCTCCTTCGGGGGGCGGGGGGGCTTTTGTGCCTTTTGTATTTCAATTCACTTTTCTCTCAGCCCAATACCGAAAACCAGTTTTCAAAACCACTTAAAGAAGTTCTCAATGATGTTCAAAAAAAGTATGGAGTAACAATCAAGTATGTTGACAGCATGGTAATCAATAAAAAAGTTACCTATGCCGACTGGAAGTACAGAACTGATGTAGAAGTAACACTTGACAATATCTTAAAACCATTGGAACTGAAAGTAAAGAAAGAAGGAGAAAAAAAATACAAACTCAGTGCTTATGAATATTACAGATGGAGTATTGAAGATGGCTGGGCAGAACTCGACCGTATTGCATCGCAGTACAATACATTGGAAGAATGGGAGAAGCGTAAAGCAGGGTTAAAACGCTGTTTGCTGGAGGCGTTGCAGTTAACACATTTACCGGCAATGCCCAATTCGCAAGCCATAAGAGCCAACTTCAGAAAACAAACTGGTTATACCATAGAGAATATTGCTGTTGAAATTTTGCCAGGTGTTTGGGTAAATGGTTCTTTATACAAGCCTGAGAAGTTTAAAGGAAAAATTCCGGTTGTGCTGCATCCGCAAGGCCATTGGGAAAAACACCGCTACCGTGCCGATTGCCAATACACATCTGCGGCCATTGCAAAAATGGGTGCCATGCTCTTTAATTACGACATGTTTGCTTATGGCGAATCATTATTGCAGGTAAAGTTTGAAGACCACCGTCAAAGCCTTGCCATGACGTTGCAAACACTGGCCAGCATCCGCATTCTTGATTACCTGCTTACACAAAAAGATGCCGACACTAACCGGGTATCCATTGTTGGTGGCAGCGGCGGCGGCACTCACACTGTTTTTATGACGGCATTGGATAAAAGAATAAAAGTCTCTGCTCCGGTTGTAAACCTTTCTTCTTATTTCTATGGCGGCTGCCCTTGTGAAAGCGGACAAGATGTGCATGGCTGCATGGGCCGCACCGATAATTTAGAAATTGCTGCTATGGCTGCTCCGCAACCGCAGTTAGTGGTAAGTGATGGCGGCGACTGGACTGACCGCATGCCTGAACATGATTTGCTGTATCTGCAAAAAATCTATGGCTGGTATGGCAATGCTGATAATCTTACCAATGTGCATTTGCCCAACGAAAAGCATGATTTCGGTTTCAGCAAACGAAAAGCAGTGTATGAGTTTTTTGCAAAACATCTGCGATTGAATTTAAAAGCCGTTCAGAATGCAGAAGGTTCTATTGTTGACACTGCTATTGCACTGGAGCCTGAAAATGCTTTTTATGTATTTGGCGATAAAGGAGAGAAGTTGCCTGCACATGCCGTAAAGGATTTTGATAACGTTAAAAAATTGTTTTACAACGAAGTAGAGAAGACCAGGACCAATCAGCGATATAAAATTGGCTTGATTGATTTGATGCTACTGAAACGGCAGAAGTTGGGGGCTATCACACTCACGGCACAGTTAAAAGCCGATGGAGTGGAAGTGGACATGGGCGGATTAGGTAACCGGCCTACTTTTGAGAATGCATTACTGACTGATTCTGTCCGCAATCAATTTTTAAAAGCAGCCAAAGAAAACAAGGTGGAAATTTTCTCACTTGCCATGACGGGTTATTATGCACAAAGTTTTTGCGGCCGCACTGAGTACAAAAAGTCTATCGAAGATTGCATCACAACCATGAAGTTGATGAATGTGAATACGGCTTTTCTTCCTTTGGGTGTGCAATGCGATTTAAAAAAGACACCTGCTGTAAGAGACTCTGTTATTACAAGATTAAAAGTAGCTGGTAAAATGGCAGAGCAAGCCGGTGTGGTAATTGGTATTGAAACGGCCCTGTCGGCAAAAGAGGAAGTGCAGTTGCTGAAAGAAATCAGTTCCCCAGCTATTAAAATCTATTTCAATTTTTCCAATCCCTTAAAAGAAGGCCGGGACCTAATTACTGAGTTAAAGATTCTTGGGAAAGACCGCATTTGCATGATACATGCCAGCAACAAAGACAGTGTATGGCTGCAAAATGACCCACAGATTGATATGTACAAAGTAAAAAAATGTTTAGATGAAATGGGCTACACTGGCTGGCTGGTTATCGAACGCAGCCGGGATGCGAAAAAACCTTCTGATACAAAATATAATTATGGGGCGAATACGGAGTATTTGAAGAAGGTGTTTCAGTAGTAAACTTGTTATTAATTATGCTAACAGGATACTTATAATTTTAGAGCAGGTAATGAATAAAGTCCCCTGTGGGGACTTTATCTGCAATCTATTCGGGGATTTACAAATCTGTAATAAGTTTATACTTTGGCACCAGTGATTTCATTACACTCCATGCAATCAGGTAGGCAACTGCACAAATTGCAAACATAATAGTGTACGAAACCGCCATTTCACTGTGAACAAATGGTTTTTGTAATTGCAATAATTTCTCAAAAGAGGCTGCATCAACAGATTTTAATTGTTCAGTAACTTCCTTTGATAACCCGGCTAAATCAATTTTATTCAGATCTATACTGTCACCATATTTTCCAGTAAGTTTCATTCCCTGAATTTGTGACAAATAGTCTCCTAATCCGGTTGCTTTAGCTTCAACCCATGATTTTGCTATTCCTGCCGCTTTGTATGAATCAAATAACCACCCGCCCACTTTGGAAATGATTACACCGCCAATACCACCAGCCATTCCACCAATACCAACAACCGAGCCTACAGCTTTTTTAGGAAACATATCACTAACAGTAGTAAAGATATTGGCACTCCAGGCCTGGTGTGCCGAAGCTCCGATACCAATTAATAACACCGGAATCCAAAAGCTATAGCCACCTAGTGGCTGAGCAAGCAGTACAACTAAAGGAATAACACCAATCATTAACATTGCTTTCATCCTGCCGTCATAAGGAGTATAGCCTTTTTTGAAAAAGTAAGCCGGAAACCATCCGCCGCCAATACTTCCGATCATCGTCATACTGTACAAAACTGCCAATGGAAACGCAACATCTGTTTTCGACATGCCATATTGTGCCTTCAGATACGCAGGCAACCAAAAGAGGAAAAACCACCATACTCCATCAGTCATAAATTTCCCAAAGGCAAATGACCAAGTTTGCTTATACCCCAAAAGCTTAAACCATGAAACTTTTTCGTTTTTATCCGGAACTGTTGCTTCTTCTTTATCACTGTTAATGTATTCCAATTCCGAAGCAGATAGCCTTTTCTGTTTCTCAGGCTTTTCATAAAAGAATAACCAGAAGAAGAGCCATAAAAAACCTGTGACACCCACCAAAATAAATGCACTCTCCCATCCCCAATGTTTTGCAATCCAGGGAACAGTCAAAGGAGCAAGAATTGCTCCGACATTAGCCCCGGAATTAAATATACCGGTGGCAAAAGACCTTTCCTTCTTCGGAAAATACTCAGCCGTTGCCTTAATTGCCGCAGGAAAGTTTCCGGCCTCCCCAAATGCCAGCAAGGCCCTGCTTACCATAAATCCAATAACAGAAATACTGAGAGATGTAATTCCAAAAATTCCAAAAACAGTCGTGAATGCCTGACCAATTGGAATCGCCAAAGCATGTATCATTGCTGCTACACTCCAGATAATGATAGCCCAGGCATAGCCTTTCTTTGTGCCTAATTTGTCAATGAACCTGCCTGCTAAGAGCATACTTATTGCATATCCAAACTGAAAGACTGCTGTAATATTTGCATAATCGCTGTTTGTCCAGCTAAATTTTTCTGATAGGTCTGTTTGCAGTAAGCTTAGTACTTGTCTGTCTAAGTAGTTAACAGTGGTAGCAAAGAACAATAAGCCGC
Organism: Chitinophagaceae bacterium; assembly: GCA_044221225.1. Classification (GTDB taxonomy): domain Bacteria; phylum Bacteroidota; class Bacteroidia; order Chitinophagales; family Chitinophagaceae; genus JJ008. The sequence continues at coordinate 14,936 of JBGAPQ010000026.1, read as the reverse complement.
AAATGGTCCATCTGTATTTTCCTATGGCTTGCTTCATTTCTTATTTTTTAATAGTTGCAATTACTTCCAATACTTTCTTTGTCTCAACTTCAATTGTGCCATAATCCTTTGCCTCCATTAATTTCTTACTAATGAGTTTACTGCCCATTCCTACTGCACATACACCGGCTTTATACCAGCTTTCAATACTTTCTTTTGTAGTATCTACACCCCCGGTGGGCATGAACAGCAGCTTTGGAAAGATATCCTTTATTGTTGTTAAAAACTCAGTACCCAGCATATTTCCGGGAAATAGCTTAATGAATTTAATACCTGCGTTTTCAGCTGCAATAATTTCGCTTGGTGTCATACAGCCGGGAGCATAGAATATATCATTGACTGCGCAATGAGCAGCTACATCGGGTACAAAACCGGGGCTTACCAGAAAATCTGCGCCGGCAGCCAGGTAATCTTTTGCATGCTGCATATTCTTGATGGTACCTACCCCTAATAATAAACCGGGCATTTCTGTATTTCGCAGAGCTACCATTTTTTTGAAATTGCTCAAGGCAGCATCCCCCCGGTTGGTATATTCTACGGCTTTGATACCTGCACGATAAATGGCTGTTAGCACATCAAGACTCACATTTTCATCTGGATTAAAATATAAAGGGAGAATTCCCTGTTGTACAATAGCGTCTGTTATTTGTTGTGTTTTACTCATATAATTTATTTTTTACCGGCATAATGCCATGCCAATCCACTAAAGTTTCACTTTAATTACTAACTTTTTTATTTCTCCTTCACCAATCATAGGTGCATGCACATCTTCCGGAAAGAAGATGGCAAACTGATCGTTTGTCAACTGAAAATAAGTATCAGGTGTATCATCGTAAAAGAGTACATCTTTTTCTTCATTGTAGACAGCTTTGGGCGAAGTGCATTTTTCTCTTGGCTTCCAGCCAATAGTTTCAAGACCATTAATACACAGCTGTATGTCAATGTTCTTATTATGACATTCAAATTTTTGCAGGCTGTTTTCTTTCGTCTTGCCCGGGGCCTTACTGAGAATGGCTTTTAGCCCCTCCCCAATATCACATTTTCCTTCAGCAGCATTGATCAAATCAGTTTGCTGAATGTACTTAAATGCCTGGGCAAATAATGGATGAATACTGAAATATTTTGATGCGTTTTGTATTGAATCGATAATCATGGTTAAAAATTATAAATGAAAAATTACAATTGGAAAACCAAATATTCATGTCTTACACTTTTATAAGGTTAACGCTGAACTCTTCCGCTTCCATCACCTTTTATCAGGTCTCTCACTTCTCCCAGTGTGGCATGATTGAGATCACCCGGGATGGTATGCTTCAATGCGCTTGCCGCTACACCAAACTCCGCTGCTTCAGGCATACTCATACCAGTTACTAATCCGAAGATCAAACCACTGGCAAATGAATCACCGCTGCCCACCCGATCCACAATCCGCACATTATATTGTTTGGTATGATAAAATTCGTTGCCATCGTATACCAGTGCACTCCAGCCGTTATCACTGGCACTGTGACTTTCTCTTAAAGAAGAAGCTATAAATTTAAACCCAAATTTCTCTTTCATTTGTTTGAACACATCTTTAAACCCATCCAGATTCAATTCCCCTTTAGTAACATCTGTATGGGCCGCTTTGAAGCCAAGTGTTGTGTCTGCATCTTCTTCATTGCCGATACAAACATCCACATACTGGCAAAGCTTGGTCATCACTTCTCTTGCTTTTTCCTTGCTCCATAATTTTTTGCGGTAGTTGAGATCGATACTGGTGGTGATACCTTTTGCACGGGCAGCTTTTAAGGCAGCTTCTGTTAATGCAGCAGCTTTATCACTTAACGCCGGCGTGATACCGGTTGTATGAAACCAATCAGCCCCTGCAAAAATTTTATCCCAATCAAACTCATTAATATTAACATCGGCAATAGAAGCCCCGGCCCGGTCGTATACCACCTGTGAAGCCCGCATGGAAGCACCCGTTTCCAGAAAGTAAATACCCAGACGGTCACCACCCCTCACTATATATTGGGTGTCCACTCCATACCGGCGTAAGTGGTTGATTGCCGACTGACCGATTGGATTGTTGGGTACTTTAGTAACGAATGTTCCGTTTAATCCATAATTGCATAAAGCAGCAGATACATTTGCTTCGCCACCGCCATAAGTTACATCAAATGTATCGGCTTGTACAAAACGTTTGAAATCGGGAGTTGATAAACGTAACATAATCTCACCGAGTGTTACTACTTTCTTGGACATAGTTTATTTTTTTTTGTTATTATTTATTTGATTAAATTTTTTCCATCTTTTTCAACTACGGGAATTCCGAAACCCTGAAATCCTTTTTAAAGCTGCTTCACATAATTTTCTGTGTTGAAGTAATAATTTCTTCATTCAGTTGCCAGTTAAAATAATTTTTGGCATTATTGAAGCAAATGTCCTGAATTACTTGTCCAATCCATCCTGTATCGTTTGGTAATTCTCCGTTTTCCACTTCATCTCCAAACATATTGCACAAAAGTCTCCGGAAATACTCATGCCGCGGGAAGGAAAGGAAACTGCGGCTGTCGGTAAGCATGCCTACAAACTTGCTAAGTAAGCCCATATTACTGAGGGAATTTATCTGCCTGGTCATGCCATCCTTCTGGTCGAGGAACCACCAACCTGAACCCCACTGAATCTTTCCGGCAGCCGAACCATCGTTGAAGTTACCAATCATGGTAGCAAACAATTCATTGTCGGCAGGATTCAGGTTATAGATAATTGTTTTTGCCAGCGTATTATTAGTGTCTAAGCGGTTTAAAAATTTCGACAGTGCTTTTGCCTGCGAAAAATCACCAATGCTATCCCAGCCGGTGTCGGGCCCCAATTGCTTCAGCATTCGGCTGTTATTGTTGCGCAAAGCACCAAGATGGTATTGCTGCACAAATCCCTTTTCCCAATCCCACTCAGCAAAAGTTACCAGCATAGCCGATTTAAATTTCCTGTTTTCTTCTAAAGACAAAGCACCGCCAGAACGGATTTTGGCAAAAATGCCTGCAATTTCCGTAGTAGTATATTCTTCGGCATACACTTCTTCCAGGCCATGGTCGCTGATGCTGCACTGGTTTGTTACAAAAAAGTCGTGACGCTTTTTAAGCGCTGCCAGGTAATCATTATAGGTGCTGATGGAGACATCGGCAGCCTTTTCAAGATTTGTAAGGTAATTATTGAAGGAGGCCACATCATCCACATTCATGGCTTTATCAGGGCGGAATGCCGGCAACACTTTCACCTTCCAGCCACTTTCTTTTATTTGCTGATGATATTGAAGATTATCAACCGGGTCATCGGTAGTGCATACCATTCTTACATTCATTTTTTCCAGCAAACCTCTGACGCTGTATTCTTTTGTTTGCAGCAAAGCAGAAGCTTCATCATATACTTTTTTGGCTGAGTCTGCGTTCAGAATATCGGAGATGCCAAAGTAACGCTGCAACTCCAGGTGTGTCCAGTGATACAACGGGTTTCTTAATGTATAAGGAACTGTAGCGGCCCACTTTTCAAACTTTTCCCAATCCGATTTATCGCCGGTAATATAACTCTCATCAACGCCGTTGGTACGCATGGCCCTCCACTTGTAGTGGTCGCCGTTCAGCCATACCTTAGTAAGGTTTTCAAAGTTTTTATCTTCTGCTATTTCGTTTGGAGGAAGGTGATTGTGATAATCTATGATGGGCATGTCTTTGGCATACTCATGATATAACTTCTGCGCTGTTGCTGTTGACAACAGGAAATTTTCGTCAATAAACTTTTTCATTTTACTTCTATTTTTAATTCTGTGCTTACTGCACTATGCTGAAAAACTATACTCCGCTGAATACGGTAAATCCTCCATCAACAGTGATAGTGGTTCCGGTTACAAAAGAAGCTGCATCACTCATGAGGTAAACCAATGCCCCACCTAAATCTTTTGGCTCTCCAAATTTTTTGAACGGTGTATGGCCAATAATCAGGTTACCTCTTTCAGAAAGATTGCCTTTGCCATCAGTAAGCAACAACCTGTTTTGTTCAGTCAGGAAAAAACCGGGGACAATAGCATTCATCCGAATTTTATCTCCATGACGATTAGCTAGCTCTACCGCAAACCACTTGTTGAACATTTCAACAGCCGCTTTGCCCATACTATATCCCATCACTTTTGTTAAGGTACGGTCAACACTGACAGATGAGATATTAACGATGCTTCCCCCTCTTTCTGCCATTGCTTTTCCAAAAACAAGGGTTGGGATAATTGTGCCCCACAGGTTTATATCCAATGCTTTTTTCATCCCCTCAGCACTCATTGAAAAAATATCATCTCCCGGTTGCAGAATTCCTTCCGGCACATTGCCTCCGGCACCATTCACCAGGCCGTCTATCCGTCCATATTTTTCAATGACCTTATTTCTGCACTCAATTAACTGCTGTTCATTCTGTACATCGGCAAGCAAAGCAATCGCTTCACCACCTGCATCTGTAACTTCTTTTACCCTTTCGTTTGCCTTTGATTCATTTCTTCCTAATACACCTACAATTGCTCCGGCACCAGACAATGCCTTTACGAAGGCATGACCCAGCACTCCGGTGCCGCCTGTTACGATAATTACTTTCCCATTGAGTGAAAACATATTTTCCATACTATTCATTTTTAAGTTACAGCGACACTCCTCTCTTCCACGGAATAAAATCATCCTGATTTAATAACACTGCCTTGGGAATTACTTCACCGCTGGCTGCTTTGATGCAGTATTCAAGAATATCTTCGCCCATTTGCTCCAATGTTTTTTCGCCATCAATTACCGGACCGCAATCAATGTCTATAATGTCATTCATCCGCTTGGTCAAATTGCTATTGGTCGAAACTTTTATTGTGGGACAAACCGGGTTGCCTGTTGGTGTTCCCAATCCTGTTGTAAATAATATCAATGTTGCTCCGCTTGCAGCTTTACCTGTTGTGGCTTCTACATCGTTTCCCGGAGTACACACCAAACTCAAACCTGGTTTTTTAACCACTTCAGTGTAATCAAGTACATCTTCCACAGGAGATGTGCCGCCTTTTAATGCAGCGCCGTTACTTTTAATTGCGTCGGTAATCAATCCGTCTTTAATATTTCCCGGAGAGGGATTCATGTGGAAACCGCTACCGGCCTTTTCGGCAGAGTCGCTGTAGGCTGACATCAATTTAATGAATTTCTTAGCAGCAGCCTCATCTTCTGTTCTGTCAATCAGGTTTTGTTCCGCACCACACAGTTCAGGAAATTCAGCCAATAAAATTTTCCCACCTAAGGCCACCACAAGATCTGATGCGTAGCCCACTGCAGGATTAGCTGAGATTCCGCTGAACCCATCACTTCCGCCACACTTAACACCAATACAAAGTTTATCAAGTGGGGCAGGCTTTCTTTCCTGTTTATTTATTTCAGCCATTCCTTCAAAGGATTTACGGATAGCTTCTGAAATCAACTGCTCTTCACTCTGTGATTGTTGCTGCTCAAAAATGTATAATGGCTTGTCGAAATTCGGATTCAGGGCTTTCAGGTCATTGAGAAAATCCTGTGTCTGTAAATTCTGACAGCCTAGGCTCATTACTGTTACACCCCCCACATTCGGATGGTCGGCATAAGCTGCAAGGAGCTTGCTTAATACAGCCGCATCCTGGCGAATGCCGCCACAACCACCCTGATGATTGAGAAATTTAATCCCATCCACATTTTTGAATGGGCGGTTGGCGTTTCTTTCCAAAGGAGATGCAGGCGCAAGACTTACTGAAGCAACATCTTCACCTTTGTTATATGCTTCCAATAAACTCTTTGTGTATTGTTTGTACTTATCCGTTACCGCATAACCCAGTTCATTGTGCATGGCCTCACGAATCACATCCATATTCCGGTTCTCACAAAAAACAGTGGGAATGAAAAGCCAGTAGTTGGCTGTACCCACTCTTCCATCCGGGCGGTGATAACCGTTGAAAGTTCTTCCTTTAAACTTTGATACATCCGGTGCCTGCCATACATAGTCAACCTTGCGATAAGTGTAAGGTTCAGCAGCATGTTTGGTATTTTCTGTTGACATCCGGTAACCCTTTACAATATCCATCTGTGCTTTTCCCACCAGCACTCCATACATGATTATTTCTTCTCCCTTTTTCATGTCATGCATAAAAAATTTATGCTTGGCCGGAATGTCTTCCTGTATTACATAGTCCGCACCATCGTAACTGATGGTTTGCCCTTTGGTTAAATCCTTCAAGGCAACAATTACATTATCCTTCGGATGTACTTTTAAAACTATCTGAGACATATCTGTTGGTTTTATCTGTTTATTAATGCTGCCAGGGCGGATTTCATTCCGCCAGCTAAAATTGCTTCTGCGCTGGCTGATACCTCATCAACAAAGAATGGAGAAGCAGCGAAATCTTCTTTCCATATCTTCTTATTGTTAACTACAGCCTCAACCCAACCCTTCAAATTTTTAACATCAAAATTTGATTTGATGAACTCAACAAATTCAGGTGTATCGTTAGGCGTAAAGGGCACTTCAGCTTTTCCGCTGTACAACACAAGCAAAGCAGCAAAAGAGAAAGTTGCCAATTGGGCATTCTTGTTCCCTTTCGAATAGTTATCCTTAACTGTTGGGAAATTTCTTGTTTCCCACTTGGAAAGCGAATTAAGCGAAATGTCTTTTAAATAATGCTTGAGATAAGGATTGTAGAAACGTTCCAGAATTTTACCTGCAAACTTTTTCAGTTCTTCAGGGTCTTCATTAATTACCGGCAACACTTCTTCTGCCACCATTTTGTTGATAAATTTTTCTACTTCCGGAGTATTGAAAGCATCCATCACTGTTTCGCATCCTAATTGCAAAGCAACGGGCACCATTGCTGTGTGTGAACCATTCAGGATACGAACTTTCTTAGCCCTAAATTCACGGATATCATCCATGAACAAAACATTTAAGCCAGCCTGGTCCAGCGGCAATTTTTGTTTGATGCTGCTGTCTCCACCGATAGCCCACACATGAAAATATTCGCCTTTCACCACCATGTTATCATCAAAGCCAATCTCTTCTTTTATTTCATTAATGGTTTCCTTGGGGAAACCCGGAACGATGCGGTCAACCAGTGTATCATAAAAATGGCAATGAGTGCTGACCCAGTTTTCAAAATCAGCTCCCAGGTTATTGGCTGCCGCATGTTTCAATACATATTGCCTCAAGGTGGAACCGTTATCTTCAATCAGCTCGCAGCAAATAATAGAAAGACCTTTTGAGGCGTCGCCACTGAATTTTTTAAACCGCTTATACAACAGCGCTGTCATCTTAGCCGGAAATGATGCCGGAGGCTCAGCATTAATATCATCGCCTTCTTCATAACGGATGCCGGCCTCGGTAGTGTTGGAAACAATCATCTCCAGCTCTTCACTTAAAAACAGCGATTCGTAAGTTTTATAATCCGAATAAGGATTGTTAACCCCTGTAATACACTTAACCAGCGATACTTCCTTAACAGGCTGTTTGTCTTTTATCCCTTCAAGGTAAACATGATACAGGTTATCCTGCTTGCTGAACAAATCCCTTACAAATTCTCCGCCTGCAATAGGCTGAACGATGGCAACGCCATGATTCATTTTCCCCGCTTCATTAGCTTTATTAATCATCCAGTCAACAAAGGCCCGCAGAAAATTACCTTCGCCAAATTGTAAAATTTTAACCGGCAGTACCGGTTTCTCCACTGTAGTTGCATTTAATGCTTTCATCTTCCTTATTGTTTATTATTCATTTCAGTTTTAAAGTTTCCAGCGGTTACCAAAAACCCAGTTTACGGTAATATCACTTACCTGTAATCCGGCAGGTAAATTATCGCTGTACCACTTATAATCTTTGCCTCCTTCACGGCGGCAGTTATAGTAATAAATTCTTTCTCCCCACTTAATGGTGTTGCCGGTTGGCACAAGATAAATGGGAGCATCTTTCATGTTTTTGGCAAAAACACAATTCACCAGGTAGAACTGTGCATCCCGATGGTAACGGCCCAGCGAAAAACCATCAAAGCCTTTGAAGCTGCAATTCACCAGCACAGTTTTTGAATCCGGGTTAGCAGAGCCATCATGCCAGATGGCAGCAGTGCCTGTGTGTGTGATAAATTCACAATTCTCGGCCCATGCCCAGCCACGGGGACAATAAAAATCCACACCGCCTTCCATTACACAATCTTTAAAATACCACATGCCGTTCTCTGTTTCCCATGGACTAACCGTATCTCCGCCAAATGCCCTGAAGTGGCAATTGATAGCCTTCAGTTTGGTGCAGTGCATTGTTCTTAATGCCATCTGGTGGCTGCGGATAGTGATAGTCTTTTTCTTTGAAGAATCACTGGCACAATCAACAGAATAATCGCCTTTAAAATCGAACCCAAAACTGTTTGTTACAGTCAGATTTTTGAGTGTAATGTCATTGGCGCCAATATTCATTGTAGCAACACCCCAGTCATCGGCATGGTCGCAGCGCCACTCATCTCTCGCAATTGAAAAGGTGATAACAGTCTTATCACGGCTTTCGCCTTCAAAAACAATATTTGATTTCTTTACAAATAGTTTTTCGTTGTAGATGCCATTCTTAATAAAAATTGTACTTGGTATTGCTGCTGAATCAGGCAAACTGTTTATTGCCTCCTGGATAGTTTTATAGCAGCCATTGCCATCTGCCGATACAATAATGCTAATTTGGGCCGAAGAGTTTTTCAGCCATAGCGATAAAAATAATATTGCAACCAGCCTTACCATTTATTTAACCCCGTTTTTTACCGGTGTGGTTAACAACCATTTTACTAAATCCTCTGCCGCCTTGTAATTCTCATACTCGGCAGGCAACTTTCTGCCATCTACATACTCGTTATACAACCAGGGGTCGCCAACAGCCAGCACTTTACCTTTTCCAAATTTTCTAACGGCAATAACAACATCCTCATTCTTGAAAATGGCGGGTTGTGCAGGCATTTTTACTTCTAATGTGCTTATTTCTTTCAGGAACATTTTTGCCGGAGAAGTGAAAATGGCATTTTCTTTTCCGGGATAAACAACGCCTTGTTCGTAGGTATCGTTCTTCACCATATTAATACTCTTGTCGGTAAATCGGATACCAAATTCACCAGCCAGCATGTTGAAATTCTTCAATTCACAGTTATTGCTGTCGTTTGCCATCATCAACAATGTGCCGCCGGCATTTACCCAATTCCTGATAGCAGCAATATCTTTTGCACTAACGTAATTGGGGTTGGGATTATCTTTCTTATGGTCGGGGTCAACAATAATATAAACAGATGCCCCTTTCAGATTAGCCAAAGTGGGTGCAACATCCAGCGAGGCCAGTTTTGCCCCGTTCTTTTCAAATATATGTCCAAGTGTATAAAACCCGGGATGGCTTCTCTCATTCCATACATAATGCCAGTACACATCGGCACCGGTGGCATCTTTTCTTTTTTCGCTGTTAAAAAACCTGTCAAGCAAAACTGTTTTGCCCTTTCCGGTTGCCAGTGTTGGCAGCATTTCCATCTCGTTACTGGCCAGTAAAAATGCACCAACACCCTTAGGGTCGTTTACAATTACCGGTTCGCTCATGTAGTATTCAAAACTGCCATCACGGTAAGGCTTACCGCCAAGACCAGATACTTTTACAGTTCCGTGCAGGTTCGTTTGACCATTCTCTGTTTTAATAAATTGTTTTACAATTCCATCGTATGCTTTTTTCGCTATGGAGATTTTTGCCGCGGGCAGATATCCTTTCCTTACTCCTTTTGCAATTGCATATACAAACTGGCAGCTTGCTGATGCTTCAAAATAATTCTTTTCTTTTCCGGGGCCGTTGTAGTTCATTACATCGTACCACAGGCCGGTTGTTTTGTCCTGCTGTTTTTCCAAAGCAATCACCAGGCGATTCAGAATATCAATCAACGCCTTTCTTTTAGGATGGTTAACCGGGAAGTAATCCAGTGCATCTACAATGGCATCACTGTACCATCCCATAGCTCTGCCCCAGAAGTGCGGCGACTTTCCTGTTGTTTTATCTGCCCACTGCTGCTGTTTGCTTTCATCCCATGCATGGTACAACAAACCCGTTTTAGCATCTCTTGCATGTTTTTCCATCCAGATAAACTGGTTGGCTATATCATTAAAAGCAGTGTCTTCATGAAAAAGCATGGCATATTCAGCATAGAAAGGGGCGCCCATATACAATCCGTCGAGCCACATCTGATTTGTATAAATTTTCTTGTGCCAGAAACCACCTTCATTCGTTCTTGGATGTGTTTTTAGCTGGCTGCGCAACAGGTCGGCAGCTTTTTTATATTTTTCTTTTCCGGTGATTCGATACAAGAGCAGCACCAGTTTGCCATTGTTCACATGGTCGATATTGTATTCTTCGAGTTCGTAGCCTTTTATAGTTCCATCATTTTGCACAAACCAATCCATCTTAGCTTGTATGGCGTTGAAGTATTTTACATCGCCGGTGTTCATCCATATACCTTCAAAACCTTTCAACACCACACCCATGTCATAACTCCATTTAGTCTGGCTGCCAACCGGAATGGAATCTTTCCAGATGTTCATGACAGTTGCTGCCATTTTCTGACTCAGGGGTTGTGCTGTGGCAGACAGGGTTGTAATTACCAGCAGGCTAATTAGAATTTTTTTCATCAGGCAATTATTTTTTTAAATGCTTGTGATTATTTATTGTTCATCACTTTTGCTTCTGCACCCAATTCAAAAGACGCTTTCTCTTTCGCCTTTGAAGCATCTGTATTCTTTACTTTAATATCTTTTGTTCTGTCGCCGCTGATACGGAACAACAATTCAGCACCTTCTTTGAATGTAATATTGTCAAACACAAGATTGTCACTTTGTATCACATCCACCACCGGGTTAGTTTCTTTGCTTATTACTTTTATGTTCCTGAAAGTGATATTGCTGGCTTCCTGCACATCAATTCCCTTATCGGCCTGCAGCACCATATTTTCCAGTACGATATTCTTTACATGCATCTCGGGCACTCCACGAACGAAAATTCCTTTTTCAGCACCGTTGCAATACACATTGCTGATATGAAAATTTCTGAATGAAGGAGTAGTTTCATCAACTGGTTTGGCTTCTACTTTTGGCAATTCCCTTTTTTCCCCAACCAGCGCCACAGGATCTTTGGCCATATAATACATATCAAACAAAATAGCTTCGGCCGGGATGTTCTTCATGTAAATGTCTTTAATAAAGATGTTCTCCACCACACCGCCACGGCCTCTTGTAGTTTTAAAACGAAGTCCGATATCAGCACCAATGAATGTGCAGTTGCTTACATAAATATTTCTGGCGCCACCGCTCATTTCGCTGCCAATAACAAATCCGCCATGCGATGAGTAAACTGTACAGCCACGGATAACCACATTCTCAGTTGGCATTCCTCTTTTTCTTCCCTCTGCATCACGACCACTTTTCATACACAATGCATCATCACCCACATCAAATACTGAGTTTTCAATCAGCACATTCTTGCAGCTCTCCACATCTATTCCATCACCGTTTTGTGCATACCAGGGATTCTTAACAAAGATGTTTTTTACCGTCAGGTTTTCACACATCAGTGGGTGCAGGCACCATGCCGGTGAGTTTTGAAATATTACACCTTCCAGCAAAACGCTTTTACACTTTGTAAACAAAACCATGTTGGGGCGAAGGAAATCTTTGATGCTTTCGTAGTAGGCCGCATCTCTGTCCGGAGTAATCATGCCGGGATTGGCCGACATTTTTGAACCTTTCAGAAAGCCTTCTGAAGGATACCATGTTTTCTTGTCCTCGCTAAGCACACCACCCGATGCCACTAATTTTTTCCACTGGCTTGCAGTAAGTTTATCGCTTTTTACTGCTCTCCAGGGGTCGCCGTTTCCATCAATAATTCCTTTTCCTGTTATAGCGATGTTCACCGCATCTGTTGCAGATACCGGTGATTGGTTACGCATTTGCGGCAGGCCTTCCCAGTTGGCAGCAATTAATGGATACTGTGATTTATCTGCTGTAAACAACAGAGTGGCTCCAAGTGCCAGGTGCAAATTCACATTACTCTTAATCACAACAGGACCGGTAAGCCACAATCCTGCCGGTACCAGCACCACACCACCGCCTTTTTTATTTACTGCGTTAATGGCATCGTTTATACTTTTTGTGTTGAGTGTATAGCCATCGGGCACTGCGCCAAACTTTACAATGCTTGTGGTGTCTTTCCTGAATTTAGGGCTGATAATAACCGGAAGTTTATTCCACTGTGATAAAACGGGAACAGCAATTGAGTAAATTGCGACGAGTAAAAATATCTTCTTCATTGACAAGCCTTTTTTGGTGATTACCGATATACAATGCTACCCACAAATCAGCTGTTAATCAACGATTTGTGAATCTTTATTTACGCAATCGTTACCGGGAATGGTATCATTTTTCTGTAGGGATTCTGAAGGCTCTGGTCAAGTCATTTTTACGGCCTGACGGGCCAGTAATCGCCATTTGCCCTTTTCTTTTTGCCATACCAGAATAATTCTCAAATGCACATCGGCAACGTCTTTGCCCTTATCATGTGTTTTTGCGGTAAGTATATGCCGTACAATCGCCGTTTTTCCACTGATTATTATTGCTTGCCCCGTTAAATCAATTGAGAGAAAATCAGAATTTCCGCTTGCAATTTTTTCAACAAACTCCTTTTTGTCATCTATGTGTCCGCCGCTGTGTCCGTAACTTAATTGTTCAGCAGCCAGGTTTTCCAATGAAATTCTGTCTCCCTCAACCATTGCTTTTCTCAGTTGTTCCACTGCATCAGCTACTTGTTTTTCTTTTTTAGATTGTGTAAAAGAGGCAACACTGCAAAACAGGAACACCATTACCGGTAATATTTTTCTTATCATTTTAAAAAATTTTAAAACCTGTTGGCCATTGGTTTCAAATCTGTGAGTTCAGAAATTTTCACAGGACGTTTTAATTGGATACTCTTTCTTGCAGCTACGCCAATAAGGATGCTCATAGCTCCTTCTCTTGTACCTGCCATTACATTATGCGGATTATCTTTTGTATCTACAAATATTCTCCGTTGCATACGGATATCGCCGCCACCATGACCACCTTTTATTTTGGGTGTGGTGTATATTTCAAAATTTTTGGAAAAATTATCCATTGCAATTATTTCTCTTACATCACCGGCAATGGCATCATCGGCATTACTCATTTCAACGGCATGACGTTTGGCCTGATCGTCCTGTGTTTTTTGCATGTAGGGAATATCTTCCCATGTTTCAATCCGCCCTTTCATACCGTTAAAGGCAATCTGCCAGCCTTCGTAAGGGGAGTAAGTGGTTAATGAGTAGTTGGCAGTAACGCCATTGGCATATATAATCTGGGCACTCATCTTATCATATATATCTATTTCATTGCTCCACACACAGCCATCCCTGATGTAACCGTCATGCTGTTCGTTCTTAACATATAAATCAACAAGGCGCTGGTCTTTTGTAATATCCCAGAAGAACTTACATTTTTCTTTATGCTCACAACCACGGCATTTTGTGCCACGGAAAGGATTGTTTTTCCCATAATGCTCCAGCGAACCATAAGCCGTTACTTCTACCGGCTCGCTGTTAAGCCACCAGTTTAATAAATCGAAGTGGTGAGTGGCTTTATGCACCCACAACGAACCACTTTTATTCATTCTTCCATGCCACCTTCTGAAATAATCTGCCCCATGAAAGACATTCAGGTACCAGTTAAAATCAACAGAAGTAATTTTTCCCACTCTTTCGGCTGCCAGTAGTTCTTTTAATTGCATAGCATGTACACTATGCCTGTAATTGAAAGCAACAATTACTTTCTTTCCTGACTTTTTTTCGGCTGCCAGAATTTTATCGCATTTTACTTCATCGGTAGTCATAGGCTTTTCCGTAATCACATTAAAGCCTTTATTCAGTGCTCTTACTATCAATTCGTCATGCGTGGAGTCTACCGTTGTTACTATGATAAAATCAGCCTTTACTGTTGCCAGCATTTCATCATATGTATTGTATACAGGCACATTTCCTCCATATGCCTTTTGTGCATAATCTGCCCGGCCCGGGTTAATATCATAAATACCCACGAACTCAGTTATGTCGCCAAAATTTTTGATAATACTGGTTCCCCAGAAACCAGTACCCCGGTGACCAACACCAACCTGTGCCAGCCTGATTTTTCCTGCTACGGGGCGGCCAAATATTTCAAACGGATGCAGCATTAATGAAGCTCCTGCTGCTGCAGTGTATTTTACGAAGGTTCTTCTTTCCATATAGCTTTATTTAAGTTTGTAATGTTCAATCCTGACCCAGTCCACATTTACATAACCGGCATCGTTCGTTTTGTTTTTCCGTGTAAAGAACATGCCCACTTTTGCCCCAACCCAACGCCCTGGCTTTGCCACCAGTTTCTCTCCAACCGATTTGAATGTTATTCCGTCTTCGCTAAAACTGAATGTACATACGGCTCCTTTATTTACCTGTACTCTGAAATAAATATCCTGACTGTTTATCTTTCCTCCATCCTGCACTGTTTCTTTATTGCCCTTATCAGCTTCTTTGCAATTGGCAAAAGAAATGTAGTTGGCATCGGCTCTTTTTTCAACAGCAACACAGGCATAATCTGCACCATGCATCATCAGGGCAAATTTTTCTCCTTCCCATCGTGGCGCAAAAGAGAACTTAACTGTGGCAGTAAATTCCTCCGCCGGGAACTTTTGTGCCAGCAGGTTAGGGTAGTCCCATGCAGATTTTATTGAGTCGGGTAGTAATACGGAAAACATCCGCAGGTAGCCATTAGATGTGGTATAAGCCCAACCTT
>JBGAPQ010000025.1:0-48592 GCA_044221225.1 Chitinophagaceae bacterium | reverse complement strand
GGTCTTATTCCGCCCTTTGTTCTTTCTGAATATAATTTCCTCCTGCTAACTAAATTTATTGAATTACAAACATAGGATGTGGTTTTGTTGCTACCAGATGCAGCATATTCCCATTGTCTGGGATTTTGGTTATTATAGGATGTGATAATTTCATTGCTACCTTGTACTGTTGAAGCATTACCATTAAACATTTTACAGGCAGCTTTTGATAATTTATCTAAGACTGTATTGTACTTTACAGGAACCCAATGAGGATTATCTACTGCACTACCTTTTATGAATTTACCATCATTTGTATAAATAGATGCGGCAACTAATTTCATTCTGTTGCTTTGGCAATTGAAATCTATGTCACTAACCACGGTTACATCGTTGTAATAACCGTCATTTAAATGATTTTGCTTAATCCAAACTGATAGTACTTTATTTCCCTCCTGATTAATTCTTGAATTATGCAACTTAGTACTTAAGAAAGAAGAATCATTTCCATTATTATCAACTATCAATTTCCAAGAGCTGCTTAATCCCGTTGTATCAAACGATACTACTACCGCAGTATCTTGAGAAAAGCAAAAATTAGAAAAAATTAAGGCAATTAAAATAATAGAAATGTGTTTCATTTTTTCTAATAAATTAAATATGTTTCGACCTTTTGAGTGTTACGAAAGCTTGCAGCCAACTCATAAATATACGCTACTCCTGGCATAAATTCCCATTGATAACCAGCGCTGTTTTATGCCAGAAACAATCTAATTACGATACTATTCCAATTTTCTAAAATGCTTTCTTCTCTTCCTTCTCATTTTTCTTGCCGGCATTTTTCACATATTTCTCCAGCCATTCAAATTGTTCAGCAAGGGTATGCAATACATTTTCTCTTCCTGCATAGCCGTGGCTTTCATAAGGCAGGCTTACATATTTTACCGTGCCGCCATGTCCTTTAATGGCATTAAAGAGTCTTTCACTTTGTATGGGGAAAGTGCCGGTATTATTATCCATCTCACCATGTATCAGCAGTATCGGTGTTTTTATTTTATCTGCATAACTGAAGGGACTCATTTTAGTATAGAGGTCCTGCGCCTGCCAGTAGGTTCTGTCCTCATTCTGAAAACCAAATGGTGTAAGCGAACGGTTATAGGCGCCACTGCGGGCTATACCTGCTTTGAATAATTTTGTATGGGCCAGTAAATTCGCCGTCATAAAGGCGCCATAGCTGTGGCCACCTACCGCCACCCGGTTCTTATCACCCATACCTAATGAGTCAAGCACATGAATGGCGGCTTCTGCATTCATCGTTAACTGCTCAATAAAATTATCATTTGGTTTTGCGTCTTTTGTTGTGGCCACGATCGGCATTTCTGCATTATTCAATACAGCATAGCCCTGCGTAACATAAAACACAGGTGAACCACCACCTACCATTGTAAAACGATGTTCGCTGCCACGAACCTGTGCTGCATCTGCCGCCGAGTTGAATTCCCTTGGATAGGCCCAGAGTATCACCGGCAGTTTGCCGTCTTTTTTAGGATCATATCCTTTGGGCAGGTACAGATCGCCGGTAAGATCCACTCCGTCGGCTCTTTTATATTTTATTTTTTCCTGCGTTACTCCTTCCATCTGCGGATAAGGATTGCTGAATTTTGTCAGCTGCCTGTCTACAATGCGGAGCCGTAAATTTTTTATCCAATAGTTAGGTACTTCCTTTTCACTTTCTCTCGACGTAAGCAGTTGCAGTTTATCTGCATCCAGCACTTTTACTACATTTTCAAAATAACCTTCTGTGCAACGCCACAGCGTATCAGCTTTTTTGGTATGCACATCATAGGCGAGCAGGAAAGGAAGATCGCCTTTGGGTGAACTGCCGGTGGTATTGTTCAATAATATTTTATTGCCGTTATCGATCGTCCACAATACTTCCTTACCATACTTATTGGGTTGGGTAACCGGGAAGCCGGGGCTGGAATAAGCATCGGTGGTATTCCTGGTGATCAGTCTTTCCAGGTCTTCTGTTACAGAATTGAAGCGATCGATCTGTGTTACCTGTTTGCTTCTTAATCCTTCGGTTACAATAGCAAGGTTGGCATCACCCCACACGGTGCCGGCGTAGCGCATCTTTGTTTTAAACAGCAGTTTGGACATTCCTTTGAACGGTGCTGATAAGGCATACACCGCATCACGGTATTCCACATTCTTTTTGATAAAACCACTGTCAAGCGGCATACACCAAACGGCTGTGGCCGGTTCATCATCCCTCCATTCAAATGCTCTTGGCACCAGTTGTACATTATCATACCCGGCCGGGGCTGTTTCAGCAGAAGGAAGGTCGGCCAGTTCCTTTACTGTTTTACCTGTCATATCGGTAATGGCAACCACAGAAGGAAAGCCACCGGCAGGCACAGTATATGAGAATGGTTTTTTTAATGTGCGGATCAGCATATAATTTTTGTCAGGCGACACACTGATCATACTATAAATAGCAGGCAAGCCGATCTTTGTTTCAATGCCGTTCACATTCTTTACCAGTTGTGTGGTGGCATAAAATGCATAAAGCTGTTCATCATACGGGTTTTTGATCAGGTCCTGGAAAGTAGGACGGGGAGAAGCTTTTCCATAGTTCTCCTGCACCGTTGGTCCAGCCGGTACAGCCGGCCTTGCAGGGGCTGCACTGGCAGGCTTCAATGCTGTACGGTAGAGTAATGTATTATCATCATACCACTGGTAACCACCGGTGATAGTATTCAGTGCCGTCTTATTTACTTTCATTGCTTTTTGTGTGGTCACATCTATTACATAAAGGTCAACACGATTAGCAGTGGTATGAGTGAAAGCGATCTTTTTATTATTGCCACTCCAGCTGATGCTGCCGGCGTATAAGAGAGCAGGCAGTCCGGTGATCTTAAATTCCTTGTCCGATTTTATATTCTTTAAATAGAGGTTGGTAACAAAATTCTGCCGGCTGGGCGCAAAATTCGCCGGGTTGATGCGAAGACCGGCTATTCTCAATTCAGGCCTGGCCAGTTCTTCCACTGAGGGATAACTGCTGCTTTCCATCAGCAGCATCCAGTCACCTTTATCATCCACACTTACATTCGGAGGACGTTTGGCCAGCAACATATCTGCCACATCTTTGGGCGGTGTTTTATAACCACCGATATCCTGCGCAGGTATTATTGTAATAGATAGGATGAGTAAAAGGCAGAGGAGAAGGCGTTTGGTTGACATACTGTAAGATTTTACAGGAAGAAAGTTACGCCACAAAATGTTCGTTGTGCTGCTAATTATAAAAATCTTATTAAGGTTTCCGCATAGGAAGGGGTGATTATATTTTTCTGAAATACTATTAAAGAGAGCAGGTTTATTAATCAGTGTTACACATACAATACATCTGCAAACTCCGGTTTCTTCTTAAAAACTGCATTGGCAAAGGGGCAGAGCGGAAAGATCTTTATTCCATGTGTTCTTGCATATTCTACCGCAGTACTTATTAACTGGTAGCCTGTGTTCTGGCCCCTGAGCTCATCGCTGACTTCGGTATGTTCAATAATCATCTTTTCAGCCGATACCATGGTGTAGACCATTTCGGCCAGGATATTACCTTCCTGCTGTACAAAGAACATCCCCTTACCGCCCACCTGTTTATGTTGGACCAGCATGGTGTATGTATTATGTCATAAATCTAAAAAGAATTTGCCAATGTCATTTTTGATTTTATATTTGTCTTGTAATGAGAAAGCATAACAATACATGGTGGTGGCATACAACTCTTAAGGGGCTGTAATGTCATAACTGTATTTGTACAATTATATTCAGGCCCCGACAGTGTTCGGGGCTTTTTGTTAGCCCCCTAACCCTCTGAAAGGGAACTGGCGGGTTCAAAATGAAAAACTCAAGTCCTCTCTGGAGGGAGGATTTAGGAGGGCAGTATGAAGAAAATTGAAATTATAACAACTTGTAAAAAAATGCTGGCTGATGTGTACACACCGGTTGGTATTTACCTGCGGCTGCGTGACCGTTTCAGGGATACGATATTATTGGAAAGTACGGATCATCATTCATCGGCGGACAGCTGGTCGTTTATCTGTGTCAATGCTATTGGCGGAATGGAAATCAGTTCAACAGATTTTGCTGAATTTAAATTACCGGGACGAAACCCGGAAAAGATCTCGCTGAAAAATCCCGGAGAAGTACCGCAACTGTTGTGGGATTTTATGCAGCGCTTTGAGATTGCCAGTGGTGAAACAAAAGAAGAAAAATTTGCGCAAGGATTATTTGGTTACACGGCTTATGATGCCATTCAGTTTTTTGACACCGTTCAGCTTACCGGCCGTCAATCGCCGCCTGTTATACCACTGATGAGGTATCGTTTATACCAGTATATTATTGCTGTAAATCACTTCAGGGATGAATTGTTCATTTGTGAGAATAAAATAAAGAATATTGAAAGCGATATAGCGGCGGTGGAATCATTGATAAAAAGCAAAGATGTTCCCGTCTATCCTTTTGCGGCAAAAGGGCAGGAGAGTTCTAATATGACGGATGAGGATTATAAGGAAATGGTGAAGAAAGGAATTGCCAGTTGCCACCGGGGTGATGTGTTCCAGATCGTATTGAGCAGAAGGTTTCAGCAACAGTTTACTGGCGATGAATTCAATGTGTACAGGGCTTTGCGGAATATCAATCCTTCTCCTTATTTGTTTTTCTTTGATTATGGTGATTATAAGTTGATGGGTTCTTCGCCGGAGGCGCAGCTGGTGATACAAAATGAAAAAGCAGTGGTACACCCGATCGCAGGAACATTTAAACGGACAGGAGATGATGAAGCAGATAAAGCAGCAGCAGAAAGATTATTAAAAGACGCCAAGGAAAATGCAGAACATGTGATGCTGGTGGACCTGGCAAGAAATGACCTCAGCCGCTTATGCGATGAGGTGCAGGTAGCACATTACCGGCAGGTACAATATTTTTCGCATGTTATTCACCTGGTGAGTGAAGTAACTGGTAAAGTAAGAAAAGGAAGCAATCCATTCGACCTATTGGCAAAAACATTCCCGGCCGGAACATTAAGCGGGGCGCCAAAGTTTAAAGCAATGGAACTGATCGATGCATATGAGCCGACCGCAAGAAGTTATTATGGCGGCGCTATTGGTTTTATGGGCTTTAATGGCAGTTGCAACCATGCCATTATGATCAGAACATTTTTGAGTAAAGAAAATACACTGACATACCAGGCCGGTGCCGGTGTGGTGGCTGCCAGTAATCCTGAGAGTGAATTGCAGGAGGTGAACAATAAATTAGGGGCATTGAAAAAGGCGATTGAGATAGCGGCCGGAATTAGTTAACGGGTTGACAAGTTGATATGTAAAATACTCATCAACTTGTCGGCATTTCAACTTATCAATTGATATGAAAATACTGGTTTTTGATAATTACGATTCCTTCACTTATAACCTTGTCCATTTGGTGGAGAAGATAACACATGCTAAAGTGGAAGTGTACCGCAATGACCAGGTTGCTTTGGAGAAAGTAAAAGAGTATGATAAGATCATTTTATCTCCCGGGCCGGGTATTCCTGATGAAGCAGGATTGTTATTGCCATTGATAAAAGAATATGCTGCTACAAAATCTATCCTAGGAGTTTGTCTCGGGCACCAGGCCATTGGAGAAACATTCGGAGGGAAGCTGGTGAATCTTTCAACCGTTTATCATGGCATCGCCACGCCGGTAAAAATTGATGCATCCAAAAAGCCACCTTTGTTTGAAGGATTGCCTGAAACACTGGAAGTGGGTCGTTATCATAGCTGGATCATCGCCGAAGAAAATTTTCCAGGTGAGTTGGAAATAACAGCAAGGGATGAAAATAATTATATCATGGCATTACAGCACAAAAAGTTTGATGTGCAGGGAGTGCAGTTTCATCCGGAAAGTGTGCTGACACCGGATGGGGAAAGGATATTAAGAAACTGGTTGAAGAATTAATTTGACAATTAGAAAATTTGAAAATGGGACAATGAAGAAGATACTTCAATATTTATTTGAACATAAAACGCTGACAAGAGAAGCTGCAAAAGATGTATTAGTAAACATTGGTAAAGGCATTTACAACGAACATGAGGTAACTGCTTTCATGACAGTCTACCTGATGCGAAGCATTACCATTGAAGAGTTGCAGGGTTTCAGGGATGCATTACTTGAATTGTCTGTGAAAGTTGATCTGGGTGGTTACGAAGCAATGGATATTGTTGGCACCGGTGGTGATGGAAAGAATACATTCAATATCTCTACGCTGGCCTGCTTCATTGTAGCAGGCACAGGACAAAAAGTAGCCAAGCATGGAAATTATGGTGCATCTTCTGTCAGTGGAGCCAGTAATGTGATGGAGCAACTGGGTTATAAATTCAAAAATGATAATGAAAAACTGAAAAAAGAGATTGATGAGGCTGGCATTTGTTTTTTACATGCGCCATTGTTTCATCCGGCGTTAAAGACAGTAGGGCCGATACGAAAAAACCTGGCCATGCGAACCTTTTTTAATATGCTGGGACCAATGGCTAATCCTGCCAATCCTTCTTACCAGTTAGTAGGGGTGTATAACCTGGAAATGGCGAGGATATACAATTACCTGTTGCAATTGGGAGGCAAACCATTTACCATCATTCATAGTTTGGACGGGTATGATGAGATATCCCTGACCAATGACACTAAAGTGATAACGAATGAAGGTGAACGTATCATGACACCAGAGCAGTTAGGAAAAAGAATGGTGTCGGCACAGGATATCAGCGGCGGCAATAGTGTTGAAGATGCGGCGATGATATTTACCACTATATTAAAAGGAGAAGGCACCTGGGCACAGAATGCTGTGGTATTGGCTAATGCTGCGATGGCCTTACATTGCACAGGAAGATACAGATCGTATGACGAAGCATATAATGAAGCGGTGAAGAGCCTGGAGAGTGGAAATGCGAATAGAGCATTAGCAAAGCTGATCTCAATTCAATAGCCGGGGGCTATGGATTACCAAGGGTTGTATGAGTTGTCGAGTTTGTGAGTTGCCCAGGGTTTTATGAGTTGCCCAGGGTTTTAACCCTGGGAAAAGAAATGATGAAAGAAAAAATAATAGGCTTTAGCCATGAGTAATATTCTGGATACAATAGTAGCAGCCAAAAAAAAAGAAATTGAGCCATTCAAAATGAAGAGCCCGATAGAACGATTTGAAAGGGATGGCTTTTTCTGGCAGATAAGCAACAGGTCGCTGGTCAGTAGCTTGTTGCAGCCCGGCAGTACAGGTATTATAGCCGAGTTCAAAAGAAAAAGTCCGAGTAAGGGGTGGTTCAAGAATAAAGAACTGGAAGTGGAACCAGTAGTAACGGCATATAATAAGCATGCAGCAGGTATTTCAGTGTTAACCGATGATGAATTCTTTGGTGGTGACCTGGATGACCTGATCCAAACCAAAGTAGTGACAGATATTCCCGTGCTGCGCAAAGATTTTATCATTGATAAATGGCAGATAGCGGAAGCGAAGGCCTTTGGGGCGGATGTTATTTTATTGATTGCAGCCTGTCTTACCCCTGCCGAAGTAAAAGAATTTGCTGCGTATGCAAACAGCATCGGGCTTGAGTCGATATTAGAAGTACATAATGAAGAAGAATTGGGTCATTGTTGCGATGAAGTGAGTATAGTGGGAGTGAACAATCGCAACCTGAAGACCTTTGAAGTAGATATCAATACTTCATTACAACTGTTTGACAAGATACCAGCCGGCAAGCCGGCAATTACTGAAAGCGGTATCAGCAGCATTGATACTATTGTAACTTTGAGAAATGCCGGGTTTAAGGGATTTTTGATCGGAGAGAATTTTATGAAAGAAGAACAACCGGGCAAGTCGTTTGAAGAATTTGTAGCGGGACTAAAGTCCCTTTAGTAAATGAAATAGTTGCCCCGGCCTTAAGGCCGGGGCAACGTAATAATCAAATTAATCCGGGGCTTTAGCCCCACAACCAATTCAAGTATGAATATAAAAGTTTGTGGCATCACCGAAATGAAACAACTGCAGCAGCTTGACGGGCTGGATATTGATTTTGCCGGACTGATCTTTTATCCCGAATCATCCCGTTATGTTGGTGGTAAACTGGATAAGAAGGAAGTGAAGAAGGCTGATTTTGATTTAAAGAAAGTGGGGGTCTTTGTTAATCCTGAGATGATTGATGTACTGGATGCCATTGATGATTACGGACTGGAAGTGGTGCAGCTGCATGGTGATGAAAGTCCTGAGATGTGCGAAGACCTGAGCAGTGAAGTGGAGGTGATAAAAGTATTCCGGATCACCGGCAAAGAGAATATCGATAAGTTGGTAGCGCCTTATGATGCAGTTTGCGATTATTATTTATTTGATACTGGCGGATTGAAAGAAAGTTTTGGTGGTACCGGCCAGCAGTTTGACTGGAGTATCTTAAATAAAGCCAAAATAGAAAAGCCATTCTTTTTAAGCGGCGGCATTGGTGTGGAAGATATAGCTAAAATAAAGGCCTTTAAACATCTTGATTTTTTTGGTGTGGATGTAAACAGCAAATTTGAAACATCACCCGGAGTGAAGGATATGAGCAAAGTGCTGCAGTTGAAAATGGGATTGAAATAAGTAACATGTTGGAGAAAGAAACATACAAACAACCAAATTCACAGGGCTACTATGGATCATTCGGCGGCGCCTACATTCCCGAAATGCTGCACCGCAATGTGGAAGAACTGCGGACAAAATACCTGGAGATCATCTACGAAGAAGATTTTCAAAAAGAGTTTCAGCAGTTATTGCGGGATTATGTGGGCCGGCCAACACCTTTGTATTTTGCTGAACGGCTGAGTAACCGGTACAAAGCAAATATCTATCTGAAGCGGGAAGACCTCTGCCATACCGGGGCACATAAGATCAATAATACGATTGGGCAGATTTTACTAGCACAGCGACTTGGGAAAAAAAGAATCATAG
Source organism: Chitinophagaceae bacterium (assembly GCA_044221225.1). GTDB lineage: Bacteria > Bacteroidota > Bacteroidia > Chitinophagales > Chitinophagaceae > JJ008. Next base: position 39,606 of record JBGAPQ010000025.1, on the reverse strand, counting down.
CAGAGACAGGCGCCGGTCAGCATGGAGTTGCTACAGCTACGGTATGTGCATTGAAGGGCATTGAATGTATTGTGTACATGGGAGAAAAAGATATTGAACGGCAGGCGCCGAATGTGGCCAGGATGAAAATGCTGGGAGCCACGGTGATACCGGCTACCAGCGGCAGCAAGACATTAAAAGATGCAACGAATGAAGCGATACGGGATTGGATCAATCATCCGGATGATACTCATTATATTATTGGTTCCGTAGTTGGCCCTCATCCTTATCCCGATATGGTGGCGAGATTTCAAAGTGTGATAAGTGAAGAAATGCGGAAACAATTACTGGAAAAAACGGGCAGCGAATTACCCAACTATATTATTGCCTGTGTGGGTGGTGGCAGTAATGCCGCCGGTGCGTTCTATCATTTTTTGGATGAACCTTCGGTGCAGTTGATTGCTGCGGAAGCAGCAGGTGAAGGGATCAACAGCGGAAAGAGTGCGGCTACAACACAACTCGGTACTCCGGGCATCTTACATGGTAGTAAAAGTTTGCTGATGCAAACAGAAGATGGACAGGTAGTGGAGCCGCATAGTATCTCTGCGGGTTTGGATTATCCCGGTATAGGTCCGCTGCATGCACATTTGTTTGAAAGCGGCCGGGCTACGTTTATGAGTGCTACTGATAAGAAAGCATTGAATGCAGCTTTTGAACTGGCAAAAATGGAAGGCATTATCCCTGCACTGGAGTCGGCACATGCTTTACATGCATTGAAGATGATCAACTTTAATAAGAATGCGGTCGTGGTGGTTTGTTTGAGCGGAAGGGGGGATAAAGACCTTTCAACCTATATGAAAGAGATGGAAAAATAATGTTGAATGAAAAGGATACAGGAATTATTTGAAAGGAAGACTAACGGCGTTATGAACGTTTACTGCACTGCAGGATATCCCCGTTTGCATTCAACTATTGAAGTAATGAAAGCACTGCAGGAGCATGGTGCCGATATTATCGAACTCGGTATGCCTTTCAGCGATCCGCTGGCTGATGGCCCGGTGATTCAAAGAAGTAGTTCTGTTGCATTAGCAAATGGAATGACGATTAAAATATTGTTTGAGCAATTAAAGGATTTTCGCAAAGAGATTTCCGTTCCGGTGGTTTTGATGGGTTATATGAATTCAGTGCTGCAATATGGCTTTGAAAAATTTTGTGCCGATGCAGCAGCTGTTGGTATTGATGGGTTGATCTTACCCGACCTGCCGGAGTATGAATTTGAAATGGAATACGGGGCCATTATAAAAAAATATGGTCTTGATTTTATATTTCTTGTTACTCCGGAAACTTCAGACGAGAGAATTAAAAAACTGGACAGCCTTAGTTCTGGTTTCCTGTATGCTGTTTCGTCATCTTCCACTACAGGTAGCGAAAAAAGATCCGAAAATGTCGAAACATATTTAGATCGGCTGAAAAGCCTGCAGCTTGTAAACCCGGTACTGGTTGGTTTTGGCATAAAGGATAAGACATCGTTTGATGCCGTTTGTCAGCTGGCTGACGGAGCCATTATCGGCAGCGCCTATATTAAAGCATTGGAAAACAGCACTGATGTTAATGCATCCACAAAATCCTTCCTTTCGTCCATATCGGGTTAAGAAGGTTTTCTCCATCCGGTATCATTCTTTAAATTTGTAAACTATTTTTGATCTTATATCGTTTATGAAAACGAATTCTTCAATATGAAAAAAATTGCATTTCTTTTCCTGCTTGCACCTCTGATGCTGATGGCCCAGCCTGGACCCAAAGGATTTACGATTGAAGGTGAATTAGATGGCTATCCCGATGGCACAACGGTCCGCCTTATTAAGAACGGCGAGAACACTGAACTGGCATCTGCCAAAGTGGATAAAACGAAATTCCAGGTAAAAGGCAGCGTTACTGAGCCTGTACTTTGTTTTTTATTTATCGGAAATGAGCCAAAGCCGGTGGAGATATATGTAGAGAATAAAACCATCTCATTTAAAGGGGATAAAGCAAAGCCCGGCGAATATGCCATTACAGGCTCCGCATCTCATCTTGATTTTACAGAGTTTATTAAAGAGTTTGTTCCGCTGGCACAACAACTGAGTTCATTAGGCAATAAAATCAACTATACGATGCCGGGTGGCGAAAGAGACAGCCTGATGGTGACTTATAATAATTTGCAGGATAATATTCAGAAAGCTGTTGATAAAACGGTAACAGAAAAACCCGGCTCACCGGTTACCGCTTTTATTTTAAGCGCAACTTATGGGTTTAAAGAAGACCCTGTGTTACTGGAACAGCGGTTTAACAAACTGGAAGTATCTGTTCGTTCGTCAGAAGCAGGCAAACAACTCCAGGCCCAGATAGCGGAAAGTAAGGTTGGTGCTATTGGCACATTAGCGATGAATTTTACACAAGCCGACACTTCCGGTGCGCCGGTTTCACTTTCTTCCTTCCGGGGTAAGTATGTGCTGATAGATTTCTGGGCCAGTTGGTGCGGGCCATGCAGGCAGGAAAACCCGAATGTAGTGGAGAATTATAATAAGTTCAGTGCTAAAAATTTTACGGTGCTTGGTGTTTCATTAGACCGGCCAGGGCAAAAAAATAAATGGATAGAAGCTATACATCATGATAACCTTACCTGGACACAGGTAAGCGATTTGCAGTTTTGGAACAATGCCGCCGCTGTTTTATATAACGTAAAAGGCATACCACAGAATTTCCTGATTGATCCGCAGGGGAAAATAATAGCCAAAAACCTGAGAGGCCCGGCGCTTGAAGCAAAGTTGTGTGAAATATTTGGTTGTAACTAAATATAGATTTTCATAGTCAGTTTATATCTTTTCCTTCTTTTAATTTATCGGCAAGCCCTTGCACATACTTTTTATTGGCTTCATCCGGTGCTTTGTTTATTGCCATATTAGCATATTTCAAAGCATTTTTAAAATCTCCCAGGCCTGAATAACCTCTTGTCAATCCCATCAGTGTGGTGTACTGGTCAGGATTAGTATCATAATTCATTTTAAAAATAGCAAAAGCCTCTTTGTGCTTTTTTTGCCCGAGCAATTGCCGGCCGTATTGATGAATCTCGTTTACGGATCCCATGGGTAATGCCCTTTTCATTACCGCATCAGCTTCACTGTTTCTGCCCAGTTTCTGCAGCACCTGTGCCCGGGTATTCCAGGAAGTAAAGCTTTTTTCTCCGCCAAAATTATTAGTGGATGAATCGGTCCATAACAAGGCTTCTTCCAGATTCACATTGTGCTGTACACACCATTGTGCTGCCTGGTCCCAGCTTTGCCAGATAAAACCTTTTTCTGTTCTCAGTTCTTTTCTGAACGATTCGATTTGTGTGTTGATATAGTCCACTTCAATTTTAAAGGGAATGGAAAGTTTTTCCCATTGCAGGGAAACCACAGCACTGTTTTCCGTTTGGTTGCTGAATTCATATTTCAGCCACTCTACCATTTTATCAAGGGGTTGAGGTTTTACTTTTACCCGGAGTGCATCTTCCTTTTCAGTATAATAATAATGTCCCCAGGAACTGGAGTTCTTAGAAAAGATCAGGGTGCATTCATCCGGATTGTAAGCAATGAAGAAGCCATATTTTCCGGCATACAAAGATTGTCCTTCAATTTTTACAGCAGTTGAAAATTCTATTGTAGTATTTTCATTAGAGCCCGCCCGCCATGGTGCTGATTTACTGCTGCCAAAACCCGGGTCAGTAAAGCCAACTGGCACCAGTTGGCTCCATATTTTTCCTTCCCGCCCTTTTACACCTGGCCGGTCATAATGAATGGTAACATCCGTTATCCCAATCCGTTCACTTACAGCTGCTTTTTTATTGCCCCCGCTTGGGAGAACGGTTAATGGTATTTGCGCTGATGATATAGTAGCAAAAAAGCAACAGGCTAACAGGCTTGTTATTTTTCTCATGGTTGATGTTTTATCAGGCTAAATTATCATGTAATCCGGCAGGGTGAAAAGTTATATTACCAGTGGTGACAGGTAAGTGGTGAGTGGTGGTTAATGGTATAAAGAAAATTCTAATAGCTTCACAGGTATTTCTTTTTAAGTAAGCTTTCCCGTAGATACGAGCATCAATTTTTGGAGTAAACATTGTTTAACAAGATATAGAAACAAAAACCTGTTTACATAAAATTATATGTACGGCGGAATTTATGCCATACAAATAATTAAATCAACTTATGTTCATAGGCATACTTCACCAGTCCGATCACAGAATTGGTATTTGTTTTGCGGAAAATGTTCTTGCGGTGGGTCTCAACGGTACGTTCGGAGATGAACAGTTCCTCTGCTATTTGTTTGTTGTTGTATTCTTTTTCAATCAGCCGGATAATCTCCACCTCCCGCACAGTAAGATGCGCTTCTTCTTTTTGTTTCTTTAACTGACTGCTGCGCTGCAGTTCTTCAATCACTTCTTCACTAAAGTAAATACCGCCGCCTGCAATTTTCTCCAGTGCCTTTAGCAGTTCCTGCTTGCCGATATTTTTTAATACATAACCGGAAATATCAGCATCGCTGATCATTTCGTTTACAAGATCTCCCTGCCCGCTCATGGAAAGGGCCAGTATCTTCACTTCAGGAAATGCCTGTTTTACTTTTTTAGCCAGTTCATTGCCGGGAAGTTTGGGCATCATTACATCGGTAAGCAGTATGTCTACGGGGTTGTCAGCCATTTTAATAAGTACTTCAGAAGAATCGGTAGTGGCAAAAGCAAAACGGAACTTATCGTGGCCTTTTAAAAGACTCATAAGTCCGTCAATTACGATTTGATGGTCGTCAACCAGAGCCAGGGTTATTTTACCGCTTTTCATTGGTGGTAATCGGTTGTAAGATAGCGTAAAATTGGTATTGGTGCTGCGCATAACAGATAATTTACAACCCGGATGCTAAAAGCTGATAAATTATTGTTTTGGATTTGTTAAATGGGTAGGGAGTGGTAAGTTGAGTTAATGGCAATTGCTGCTGTTGTCAGTCAGGTAAAGGGACATGCCATGCCACTACCGTACCACGGCCGGGTGCAGAGTCGAAGTCAACCGTACCTTTCAGGTATTCGATACGGGATATAATATTTTTCAGCCCTATGCCTTCAAATTTTGTTTTGTCACTGCAGTCAAATCCTTTTCCATTATCTTCTATGGTTCCGCTGATGCCGTCTTTATCTTTTATCATCGAGATGTCGAGGCTGGAGGCGCCGGCGTGTTTGATAGTATTGTTCACACATTCCTGTATCACCCGGTAGAGTACTGTTTCTACGTTCGAGTCCAGTCTTTCGTCAAGCCCTTCCGTGTACACATGTACTTTCAGATGTTTATTGTTCAGTTTGTCTACAAACTCACTAATGGCGGCAGCGAGGTTGTTCTTTAATAATGCATTTGGCATCATAATATGCGAAACGGTACGCACTTCTTTGCAACTTTCATCCACCAGGGAAATAATTTTTTCAAATGATTTCTTTTGCTCTTCATTTGCAAAGAAGATATCTGACTCGAAAGCAGAAAGATTCATTTTTGCCGCACTCATCATTTGCCCTACGCCATCATGAAGGTCTTTGGCAATCCGCTGCCGTTCATTTTCTTCAGCTTCCAGTACAGCTTTTACTGCCATTTCCTGTTGCTTCATCAATTCGGTTTTCATAACGGCTTCCTGTCTCAGCTTGCTGCGGCGGTACCATGAATGGAGTAATAGTCCCGAAAGGAATACAAGGCCGGCAACGCCTATAAGCAGGTAATTCTGCATCTTCAGGCGGTTCTGTTGCTGCTCTATCAGCCGATCCTGTTTTTCCGATTCATATTTTGTTCTCATTTCTGCAAGTGCCTGCGGGCTGGCATCTGCATACATGCTGTCTTTCAGGGCGTTTATTTTTTTGTAATATGTTGTGGCTTTTTCAAAATCGTTGGCCGATTCAAAATTGCTGGCCAGTGCAGAATAAATCATGGGCAGTTTGGCCGATATTTTATTTTCCTCTGCCATTTTCAATGCTTTTTCTCCGGTGGCTATTCCCTCTTCTGTGCGGCCAAGTTTGGCGTACAGGCTGGAGATTTCGGCCTGGTCCGATACAATAAAAAATGGATCACCTACTTTTTCTCTCAGAGGTTGAGCCTTTAAATATGAATTTAGCGCCTCATTCAATTGTCCTTTTTTGATTTGTGCCGTACCCAGTATAAACAAGCTGTTAGCCTCCGTGGTAATATCGCCTGAGATATGTGATTTGGTAACGGCGAGTTGTGAGAATTTATAGGCAGAGTCTACCATGTTAAGCGAACCAAAACAGGAAGCCATGTTACTGTACGTAACACCTGCATATGTTTCAGGTAATTTTTTTTCTTCTATAAAATTCAGCGCAGTTTTGAAATTTTTTATTGCCTGATCAAATTGGTTGAGTTCCATCATCACCCATCCAATATTTACATAGGCTTTCAACCTTGTTAAATTATCATCTGATTTTTCGGCATATTCCAGTGCCTTATAAAAACGATCGAGGGCCTCTTTTTTTTTATCCAGCTTCATGTAACAAAGACCGGAGAAAGAATAATACATGGCCAGTTGAGAAAGTAATGCGGGTTTGTTTTGCAGCCATAGAATATTTTTTTGTGCTATGCGGAGGGCAGTGTCGGGGTTGCCCATGTTGTAATAATAATAGCAATAATAAATTTCTGCTTTTACAAGCCGTGATGAATCTTTAAAAGAATTGATAAGGGTAATTGCCTGACGGGCATAAGCTAATGATGAATCAGGTCCGGAAAACCGGTAGGCATCGGAAATTTGTACCAACAGGTCAGCTTTTTGCGCAATATTAGTTTCAGCGGCAACCTTTTTTTTCAGGCTGTCTGTTTTACTTTGAGTTGAAACAACCAGTGCAGATAATAAGAAGTATGTGAATAATGCAATTTTTCTCATGACAGAATAATTACAATCCTAACACATCTTTCATGCAGAAGAAACCTTTTTTGTCTTTGATGAATTCCGCAGCCAGTACAGCGCCGGTGGCAAAACCTGTGCGGCTATGTGCTGTATGAATAATTTCGATATCATCAATCACCGACGAGTATTTTACACTATGTGTACCCGGGGCAGGGTCTATCCGCTGGCTGATGATCTCTAGGTCTTCCGGGTTATCACTCAATTCATTCACCCATTGTTTTTTTCTTTTTACTTCCTGCAAAATTTGCTCAGCCAGTGTAATGGCAGTACCACTTGGGGCATCCTTTTTTTGTGTGTGATGTGTTTCTTCGAGTATCACTTCGTATTCTTTATGTAGCGACATCAGTGCTGCCAGCCGTTTATTTATTTCAAAGAAAATATTTACGCCTACGCTAAAGTTGCTGGAATACACAAATGCTCCGGCCCTTTCGCTGCAGATTTTTTTCAGGTCATTCAGTTTATCTGTCCATCCGGTGGAGCCACAAACGACTGGGACATCAAAATCAAGGCATTTTTTTACATTGTCGTATGCACTATGCGGACTGGTGAATTCAATAGCAGTATCTGCTTTTGCCAGGGTTTCCCTGGTGAACTCATGCAAGTTGGGCTGGTCAATTTTAATAATAATTTCATGACCTCTCTGAACAGCCACTTCTTCAATGGCCTTTCCCATTTTACCATAACCGATTAATGCAATTCTCATGCTTTGAGTTTTATTGTTACAAATGTAATTATTAATGTTTCTTTGGAAACCCGTACTGGCACGGATTTATCATTTTCCGATTTTCATTACAATGCTGAGGCCATTGGTGCGGGCCATTTCGCTGTATCCGGGTTTGAAACGGAAACCAAGATCGGGGCTTACATCAAAGCTTTTAAGATGGGCATCCACAGTGGCGTCTACTACATTTAAACCCCAAAGCAGTAGAAAGAAAAGAACAGAATAATCAATATCTCTTCTGAACTGGTTGCGATAGTATTTCAGCGATTCTATATCAAGAGGTTTCAATTTGTCTTTAATCAGCGGATAAAGGGCCGTATCTGTACCGTTGTACTGCATATTATATTTCACCTTATAGGCAAAACGGGTGTCCTTATAGTTCTTGAGATTGTAAAAAAAGATACCGCCGCAGGTTCCTAATGCGCCATACACAATGGGTACTTTCCAGTATTTTTTATTATAGATCTGTCCGAGTCCCGGTAAGATAGCAGAACGGATAGCTGCAACTCTTGGATTATGCGCTTTCAGGGCAGAATCATACTTGCTGCTGCCGATAAGCTTTTTTTTAATAGGAGGAACTGTATCTTTTGCAGTAACTAAGGGGTTGTTCTCCTGTGCAGAAAGTGCAGGAGATAAAAAAATAAGATAGCATAGTAAAGAGAAAAGTATCCTCATCTTCTTTTAATCAAGCGGTGCATCCATTTGCCGGAGAATCTTGTTTAATTCTTCCTGTGAATAGTAATCAATGATAATCTGTCCGCTGCCATTCCGGCTGTTCCTGAGTTTTACACGGGTACTGAAATGCGATGCTAATTTATCTTCTATTCGTTGAAAGGCGGTGGATAACTGGCTTTTTGAAGATTTTTTAACAGCGCCGTTTTGTTTATACAGGTTTCTGACAAGTGCTTCTGTTTGCCGCACAGATAAACCTTTTTCTTTAATCTCTTTGTAAATGAAAAGCTGTTTATCAATAGTATCTACATTAATCAGGGCTCTTGCATGACCCATACTCAGTTCGCCATTTCGTACGGCTAATTGTATATCAGGTGGTAATTTGAGTAAGCGGATAAAATTAGCAACTGTACTTCTGTCTTTTCCCATTCTTTCAGCCACCTGCTCCTGTGTGTAACCCAGTTCTTCCATCATTCGTTTGTAGCTCAACGAAATTTCCATGGCATTAAGGTCTTCCCGCTGCAGGTTTTCCAATAATGCCAGTTCCAGCAACTGGGAATCATTAGCCTGCCTTATGTAAGCTGGAATATCCCTGATGGCAGCCAGCTTTGAAGCTCTTAACCTTCTTTCACCGGTAATAAGACGGTATTTGCCATTAGGTAATTTTGAAACTGTAACAGGCTGAATGATGTCGTGCAATTTGATAGAGTCAGCCAGCTCCTGCAAAGACTTTTCATCAAAATCACGACGCGGTTGTTTGGGATTTGTTTCTATTTCATCAACAGAAATGCGGGTGATACCGGTTGCATTTTCAACCACGGTCGTCTTCAGGTGGCCGCTGCTTGTTTTTAAATCAGTATCTATACTTTGCAATAAGGAACGGATTCCTTTACCCAGTAATTCTTTATTTTGTTTGGGAGTGGTCATTGGTCTACAGTTCTAATATTCTTTCTTCATTTTTGATTTTCGTCATATCATTCTTCTGCAGTATCTCTTTGGCAAGATTAAGATAATTCATAGATCCTTTGCTGGCGGCATCATATAAGATTACCGGTTTGCCGGCACTTGGGGCTTCAGCGAGTCTTGCATTACGGTGTACAATGGTACTAAATACCATATCATCAAAATGCCTGCGCACTTCACTTACTACCTGGTTACAGAGACGCAAACGACCATCATACATTGTCATTAGAATTCCTTCAATAACTAATGCGGTGTTCAAACGGCTTTGTACAATCTTAATGGTATTCAGTAATTTTCCTAATCCTTCCAATGCAAAAAATTCAGCCTGCACAGGAATTACTACAGAATCAGCAGCAGTTAATGCATTTACGGTTATCAGGCCTAATGAAGGGGAACAATCAATAATGATAAAGTCATAATCATTACGAATATTATCCAGCAAATTCTTCAGCACCATTTCCCGGTTGGGGTAATTGATCATTTCTATTTCAGCTCCAACAAGGTCAATATGCGAGGGGATGAGATCAAGATTCGGAATTTCAGTTTTCAATATCACATCTTTGGCTTTGGCCTGGTTCACCATGCAGTCGTAAAGACTCTGGGTAACATTATGCAGGTCAAAACCTACCCCCGTTGTACTGTTAGCCTGCGGGTCGCCATCCACCAGCAAGGTTTTGTATTCCAGCACAGCAAAACTTGCCGCCAGATTAATAGCGGTAGTGGTTTTACCTACCCCTCCTTTTTGATTAGCTACACCGATTATTCTTGCCATTTTGCCGAAAACTCCTTGGTATTAAGTTATTGATAGTGGTAAAATTGCCGACTGAAAATAAGAACGCAAAATTAAGTTTTGCCCAAATATGAGGCATTCCGGCAAAAATAAGCGTTCGACAAAAGACTGCCTATTATAAACTGTCTCTTAATTTTGAGTTTTTAATTATGCGTAATTCTCCCTTTTGGTGGATTTTTATCGGTTTCATGGTGTTGCTGGACGTATATTTCTTCCAGGTACTGAAGGTGATTACCCAGTCTGCCTCTTCCCGTACCAAATTGTTTATTCACTCGGGTTATTGGGTTTTGTCAGTAGCCGCTATTTTGATGCTGCTTTTACTCCCTTACCTGCAAATTGATAAACAGGCCAGGTTGGCAAAGAGTACCATTTTTTCGCTGATTGCAGGGATTTTTTTTGCTAAACTGATTGCTTCTCTATTCTTCCTGGTGGATGATGTAAGAAGAGGAATACAATGGGCTGGAACGAAATTGTTCTTTTCGCCAAAGGAAACAGGTACAGGACAAACTGGAGAAACCATTTCCCGGTCTGTTTTTCTAAGTTGGGCGGGCATGCTGGCAGGCAGTGGTCTCTTTGGAACACTGGTGTATGGATTTGGGAATAAACACCGCTACCAGGTTAAAAGAATCAGGCTAGATTATCCTAACCTGCCGGAATCATTCAGAGGCACTAAGGTTGTTCACATCTCTGATATTCATTCGGGAAGCTTTACTGATAAAGATGCCGTAATGAAGGGGGTGCAAAAAATCATGAATGAAAAACCGGATTTGATCCTTTTTACCGGCGATCTGGTGAATAATGTGGCTGCGGAGATGGATGATTATATGGACGTATTTGATAAACTAAGGGCTCCGATGGGTGTATATTCTACTTTAGGCAATCATGACTATGGCGATTATATAGAATGGGAAAACAAGGAGCAAAAGGCAGCTAACCTGGAAAGGCTGAAACAGGTTCATGCCGATTTGGGCTGGAAACTTTTGATGAATGAACATATAACCTTGGAAAAAGGCGGAGTTCCCGGTGGTCAGGTAAGTGAAAAAATCTGTTTGCTTGGTATTGAGAACTGGAGTTCCAAAGCCCGGTTTCCAAAATATGGTGATTTGGGAAAAGCTTATGCAGGTTCAGACCAATATTCCTTTAAGATATTAATGAGCCATGATCCCTCACATTGGCGGGCCGAAGTATGCGAATCGTACAGGGATATAGATCTTATGCTGGCAGGTCATACACACGGAATGCAATTTGGTGTGGAGATTCCGGGGCTAAAATGGAGTCCGGTGCAATATGTATACAATGAGTGGGCAGGATTATATGAAAATGGGAAACAGAAACTATATGTAAATAGGGGATTTGGCTTTATCGGATACCCCGGTCGTGTAGGGATTCTGCCTGAAATAACAGTATTTGAACTAGTTTAAAAACAGATATAAATCGTTGTAAACCAATTTTAATACTTGACCTTACCCAATATTCGTTTACTATCTTCGTTATTATTCAATATTTGTTAAACTTTTTTTTGCCCTTTTGGTCTTAAAACGACATAAAGGCTTCATTTTCTTTAAACAAGCCGACCACTACTGCCTGATGTTAAAAAAATGGTCTATACTAATGGCTTTTCTCATTAGCAGTGTTGCCGTACATGCTCAGGGTAATGCTGTGGATACATTTGCGGTGCCCGTTGCTGATAATTCGTTGGCTGACACAACATTGGATTATGATGAGCTTTTCCGGGAATTTGATGCTTTTATAGATTCCATTCTTACACCCCGGAGTTATCTTCTCAGCAGTCTGTCAGTAAGTAAAGGGTATTATAACTTTTCCAACAAAAGTGCCTACACAGTCACCACTGCAAAAAAAATAAATTACTCACCCACATTTGGTTATTATCACAAGGGGGGATTTGGAATTACTGCTACCGGTTATATTGTTGATGATGGTACCAACATGAATTTTTATCAAACAGGTATCAGCCCTTCTTTTGATTATCTGAAAAAAAGAAGCATAGCAACGGGTATCTCCTATACCCGTTATTTGACCAGAGATTCATTGCCTTTTTATACTACTCCCTTGCAAAATGAATTGTATGCATACTTCCTGTACCGAAAATCATGGATAAAACCCTCAGTTGCGGCGAGCTATGGATGGGGTAGCCGGAGTGATTACATGCAGCGGGAAGAGTTGATACAGGATCTGCGTTTACGCAGGCGGGGATTTACTTATATCAATACAGAAGAAACGGTAAACGACTTTTCAGTAATGGCTTCGTTAAGGCATGATTTTTACTGGCTGGAAGTTTTTGGTAACAGGGATCATATCCGGTTTACACCACAACTTACTTTTACAAGTGGTACTCAGAAATTTGGCTTCAACCAGTCCTCTTCTACTTATGTTACTGTATTAAGAACAGGAAGCAATAGTTTATACAATACAGATAATGTATACCTTGACGACAAGATAAAGTTTCAGCCTCTTTCCCTTTCCTTATTCCTTCGGGGAGAATATTCCATTGGTAAATTCTTCATTCAACCCCAGTTGATGTTTGATTATTATTTTCCTGCTGATTCGGAAAATTTTAATATACTGTTCTCCCTGAATGCTGGTTTCTTTTTTTGATACAGTTTCTTTTTAGCAAATCTTCACACTTCTTTACACCAATCGGTAACGGTTACAGTGGACAAACATACTATTGTAGTTAAAGGAATTTAACAGGGGCAACAGGTTACTGGCATTATACTTGAAATTTTTTACCCGCCTCTTAGTTACTTAAAAACAATTAAAATTAAACGCATGAAAACAAAACTCCTTTCGCTCTTCGCAGCTGTATTAATCTCACAGGCCATGATGGCCCAGTTTCATTTAGGCATCAAGGCCGGAACAAATGTTACCAAGGTGGATGGAAAATCTTTCAAAGATGAATTCAGATATGGGTATCATCTTGGTGGTTTTGCAGAAATAAGAATAAGCAACAAATTGGTACTTCAGCCGGAAGTGCTGTTTAACCAATATGCTACCAAACTTGACAGTAATTACAAAAATGTATATGAGGATATTTTTGATGGTAACAGCAATATCAAGCTCAACTATCTTTCCTTCCCGATTGTGGTTAATTACAAACTGATCGGAAATTTTCTTTCCCTTCAGGCCGGTCCCCAGTTTGGAGTTCTTATCGACCAGAACAAAACTGTGTTGCAAAACAGCGGCAATGCTTTTAAAAATGGGGACTTCTCTATGCTAGCTGGTGTACTAATGAGGGTAGGGCCGCTACGGGTAAATGGCCGCTACGCCATCGGATTAAATAATATCAGTGATATCCCCGATGATAACAAATGGAAGAGCCAGGGATTCCAGGTATCCGTAGGATTAGCCTTGTAGAATCCTATTCTGATGAAAAAGCCTCCCTTCGGGGAGGTTTTTCCTTTATAAGCTATTACTTTCCAGTTACATAGTTTGGCAGTTAGTAATTGACAGGCACGAATCTTGGCAATACTGATTTCGCATTATACTTTTACCCTCCGGGTCTTTTTTGGACCTGGTAAATGACAGATTGTCTAAAGAAGATTTGGCTATGAATATTGAAAACTTTTTGCTGCGATCAGAAGATGAAATGGATTTTTTACCCATTATTCCACTTAATGAAGGAGACCAGGAAGATCTCAATGGCGTGGAGATTCCGGCTGAAATAGCTCTTTTACCACTTCGTAATACTGTTCTTTTTCCCGGAGTGGTGCTGCCAATAACGGTAGGCCGGGATAAAAGCATTAAGTCTGTAAGTGACGCCTACCGGACTGACAAGTTGATTGGTGTAGTGGCACAAAAAGACAGTAATGTGGAAGACCCGGAAGTTAAAGACCTTGAAAACATCGGAACAGTAGCCCGCATCGTAAAACTGATAAAAATGCCGGACGGCGGTACCACAATCATCATCCAGGGTAAGAGCCGCTTCCTGATAGAATCTATTATTTCGGAAGATCCTTATTTTAAGGCCAAAATAAAAAAGCTGGAAGAAGAGGAATCACCAAAAGATGAGGATTTTAATGCCTATGTGGCTAATATTAAAGACCTGGCAGCTGATATTGTACAACTGTCGCCCAATATACCCACTGAAGCGTCTATCATACTTCGCAATATTGAGAACCCTTCTTTTCTGATACATTTTGTATCCAGTAATCTGAATACGGATATTAAAGACAAACAACGGCTGCTCGAACTTAATCATATCCGGGAAAGAGCCGACCTGCTGATGCAGTTACTGCAAAAAGAACTGCAATTTGCTGAACTGAAGAATAAAGTAACTACTAAAACAAGAACCGAACTTGATAAGCAACAACGGGAATATTTTTTGCAGCAGCAACTGAAAAGTATTAAAGAGGAATTAGGCGGGGACAGTAATTCCCAGGAAATAAAGGAAATGCAGAAAAAAGCAGAAGCCAAGAAATGGCCTGCTGCTGCAAAAGAATTATTTAAGAAGGGAATTGAGAAACTGGAACGAATGCATCCGAGTACTCCCGATTTTTCAGTTGTGTACAATCATCTTGACCTGATGCTTGATCTGCCCTGGGAAGGATATACCGAAGACCATTATGACCTCAAGAAAGCAAAGCAAACACTGGATCATGATCATTACGGAATGAATAAAATCAAAGAAAGAATACTGGAATACCTTGCAGTATTGAAACTGAAAGGAGATATGAAAAGCCCGATACTTTGTTTTGTAGGCCCCCCCGGTATTGGCAAAACTTCATTAGGCCGCAGCATTGCCAATGCAATTGGCAGAAAATATGTGAGATTGAGTTTAGGAGGATTACATGACGAAAGTGAAATCAGGGGGCATCGCAAAACATATATAGGTGCTATGCCAGGCCGTATTCTGCAATCAATCCGTAAAATAAAATCTTCAAACCCGGTGATGATATTGGATGAGATTGATAAAGTGGGCAGTGATTTCCGCGGAGATCCATCTTCTGCCTTATTAGAGGTATTGGATCCTGAACAGAACCATACATTTTACGATAACTACCTTGAACTGGAATATGACCTGAGCAAAGTTTTGTTCATCGCAACGGCTAATAATATCCAGAATATTCAGCCGGCTTTAAGAGACAGGCTTGAGATTATTGACCTGAGCGGGTATGCGGTAGAGGAGAAAATGGAAATAGCAAAGCGTCACTTAGTACCAAGACAAAAAGATTTGCATGGTCTGAAGAACACAAACTTTCGTATCAGCGATAAGATGCTTGAAAGAATAATTCAGGATTATACCCGTGAGAGTGGCGTAAGGGAATTAGACAGGCAACTGGCTTCCATTATGCGGTACCAGGCCAAAGAACTGGCTCTGCATGAAAAAGTAAAAACATCGTTAGGCCCTGAGGATATTGAAATAATTCTTGGCAAGCCAAGGTACAGTAATGATATTTATAAAACAGCCAATATGGCTGGTGTGGCAGTTGGTCTTGCCTGGACATATGTAGGAGGCGATATACTTTTTATTGAAACAAGTTTAAGTGACGGGAAAGGCGATTTAAAACTTACCGGTAACCTCGGTAATGTGATGAAAGAAAGTGCAAGTACTGCATTGACCTATCTCCAGTCAAATGCAAAAAAATATAAACTGGATCCGAAACTTTTTGAGAAGAAAAATATTCATATCCACGTACCAGAGGGAGCAGTGCCCAAAGATGGCCCGAGTGCAGGTATTACAATGATGACAGCTATTGCTTCGGCGCTTACTGGAAAAAAAGTAAAACCTTTCCTTGCTATGACCGGGGAAATTACCTTGAGGGGGCAGGTGTTGCCGGTAGGGGGCATAAAAGAAAAAGTACTGGCAGCAAAAAGGGCAGGGCTTAAAGAAATAATTCTTTGCTGGCAGAATGAAAAAGATGTGCAGGAAATTGAATCGGAATTTATTAAGGGGATCAAATTTCATTATGTGAAAACAATGAGTCATGTGCTGGAACTGGCCCTGGTGGATAAATAATTCATGAGATTCAGCCAACCAATTTTATTTCTATCCGTTATTTTATTTGCATGTTGGTTGTTAAAGGTTAATTCCGCTCTGCGGAAGCATAAATCCTCCTTGTTTGCCAGGAGGATTTTCTTTTTATAAAACTTATTTTCGTAACACATTGTACCGGTGGTCTGCAATATTATTTCTTTTTCTTTGTGCCGAATGTCCGGCTCAGGTACTGGGTGGTAACTCGGTGTTTAACTTTCTAAGACTTTCCCACACTCCGCAGCTAACAGCATCTGGAGGAGTTAATGTTTCCCTGCCATCCAATGATGTGGGAATGGCTTTTAATAACCCGGCATTATTAAAATCCTCCATGCACTCTCAAATGAATGCTGTGTTCAATGATCTTTATGGAGGGATAAAAGTCTATCATCTGTCGCTTGGCTACCGGAATGAAAAACTGAATACTATTTTTTTATGGGGTCTGAATTTTTTTAATTACGGAAGCACAACAGAAACGGATGCCGGTGGAAATATTCTGGGGAAATTCAGACCCGTGGATTGGGTGATGCAGGTATCTGCCTCCCGCCGCTATTTGGAAAAATGGAATTATGGGGCAACTATAAAATTTATAAGTTCAAATTATGGTCAATACCGTTCCAATGGTATTGCGACTGATGCGGGTATTCTATTTAGCGATACAGCAAAACTTTTTTCTGCTTCTGTAATGGTGAAAAACATGGGGTTTCAAATAAAGAGGTATAGTAGTGAGCAGGGTGAGTTGCCTTTTGATCTGCAGGCGGGTGTTACAAAACGGCTGGAAAAAGCCCCTTTCAGTTTTTCGTTAACGGCACAAAGAATGCACCTGTTTGATATTTTGTATAACGATACAGCTTTCAATAATGAAAATAGTTATACGAATAACAAAACTGGTAAGTTTTCATTTGATAAATTGCTGAGTCATCTTGTGCTGTCAACTACAATTTATGCCGGAGATAGGGTGGAAGTGCAGGTAGGGTATAATTTTTTACGGAGGAAAGAGTTGAATATCAGTAATGCCGGAAATGGGCTAAATGGATTTTCTATTGGTGCAGGAGTGATGCTTGGTAAATTAAGTATCCGTTATGCACGGGCATTCTACCAGTCGAACTCAGCTTTTAATCAGCTTGGATTGAATATGAAACTGAACCAATATTTTGGGTTGGGAAAATTCGGCGAGCGGATTGGGTGGTAAGGTTAACTGATCAGTTTATATATTTCAAAAGCTTCTGCATACATATTGTTACATTGAACGCCTCTTACTTTTGCCAGCGATTGGATGAAATCCTCCTGCATATAATTACGATGAGACTGGGATTTATATTCTTTCAATGCTTCAGTCTTCTTTTTGAGTTGATTTTTCGTCAGCCGCATAAAAAAGTTGGTACGAAAACTGTAATTATTCCAGGGTAATTCATATCCAACAAAAGTGGTGTTTTTAAAAGCCCTTAACCCTTCCTGGTGAATAACCTGGTGATCCTGATGCACATCAGAAACGGCAGGCAGTAATACCATATCAGGATTAATTTTTTTATTTAGTTGTAATAATTCTTCCAGTATATGTTGTCTTGATTGCGGTAATTCCCTGACTTCATAATTAAATAAAAGTAAATTGGAAGCCTTTACCCCGAGTACTGCAGTAGCTTTTTTACATTCTTTTTCCAGTGTATCGGGAGGTAAATTTGCCGGCAATGATTTGGCGCAAAGGCAAAAGGCAGCATAAAATACTTCTCTTCCTTCGTCACAGAATTTGGCAATAGTACCGCCACAGCCCAATTCTCCATCATCGGTATGGGGTGCAAGTACTAATATTTTTTTTGGGCTAAACATTACTCAAAAATACTCTTTATAATCTTTTGTTTTACTATTCAGACAGAAAACTGGATGAGTCTTTTAGTAAGGACAATTGCTGTCCAAACTGGCTGTTGAATAAAATACGGAACTGATTGATATTACTCATGCCTTTGTAAAAAGACGAATAATTTCTGTCTGGAAAATAAATGGCATTCAGGTTAAGGAAGTGATATTTTTTGTCTGTAGCTTCTTTGAATTCACGAAACCCGTGGTCACTCATGAGGATAATAACTGGCGGTTTTTTTGATGTCGCCAGTATATAATCTGTCAGGTTCAGTAATTGATTATTCGAGTATTTTAAGTAACTGATAAAAGCCTCTTTATTGAATGCAAGATCTTCTGTAAGTTTTTCATATGGGATTGATTTGCCAGTGCTGTCAAAATAATAAGGGTAATGTGGTATAACAAGATGTGTGTAAACAAATTTTGGCTGCATATTCTGTTCTTTTACAATCGCTTTTGTTTTGTCAAATAGTTTATTGTTGTTGCGGAGGTCATACTCCCTTATTGATTTAATAAATGTTTTTATCTTAAGAGAGGTAACAAGATGATGCCCCAGTTCTCTTTCAATTCTTGATAAAAATGTTTGTGAAGTGATAGGAGTTGTTTTACGGGGCAGAAAAGTAGGAGCGGCAAGAGAAGGCTGCTTTTCTAAATCGAAGATAGAGTAGTTGTATATACTGTATCCAAGTTGGGAAAAATAAGTAAAAGAAGTATTCCTCTTTATTTTCTTATAGCAAAGGGCAATATCATGTTTGTTACTGTTGCTGCCTGCAATATTTTCCAGGTAATTCATATCCAGCATGGAGGAAACGGAAAAGGGTGTAAAATTATAGTTACTGGTACTGCTGTCAACGACGTGAAAACCTCTCTGTTTTAGCTGTGATATAAAGGGAGTATTATCATAATTAAAAAGATCCTTCAACTCGGTTAATCCGGGATAACCATCAGCCATGACTAAATAAATGTCCTGTTTGCTGCAGGTGTCACAGGGAGCTATTGATTGGGAATATGATTGTATTGTTTTTCCTTCAGTTATAGATTTACTGAGCAAAATAATTCCATCAATAATAATCAGGATAAGAAAAAGACTGTTCAGAAAAAAAGAAAACCTGACCGGCTTTTTCTTCATTCTCTTCAAACTAATAATGATTAAAATAAAAACCAGTAGGAAGAAGGGCAGTATAAAAATGTAACGGTTTACAAAAGAGTCAGGAAATGTTTTTTTCAAAATGTCTTGTACGGCACCGAAGAAAAAATGGAAGGCCATTATCCAAAAAGCCAGCAAATTGGCTTTTGTGAAGTTTCTGTATAGCAGCCAGGCTGCAACTGACAAAAGCGCAGATACAAGAAGGTAAATACAGGTCAGTACGATGGCATCCTTTGCCGGGATGAGGTCATAATTCTCCGTATAGCCATGAAGCACAAAAAATACCGGTAAAAGGTATAGGAAAACAGGATAATTCCTGACGATATTAATCAGCAATGTCTTCATTTCTTTTCATCAGATAAAGGGTTCTGCCGGAAGAAGCAATAGTTTGTTTTTTTTCGATGCTAAAATACCTGCCAAAAGCCTTCTCAAATTCGTCAATGTAATAATGGGAGAATATATCTTTCCTGGCAGAAAGCATAAGCCTGACTTTTTCATCTTCTTTTGGTACAAATTCAATAATTAACTGCCGGGAAACTTTTGTGAGCAATTGTGCAATATATTCAAACGGCATATTTCTGCCTATGGCCAGGTGATGAACCAGTGCAAGGGCAAGAACAATATCAGTATTTAGCCTGTCTGTAAAAGAATTTCGTTCCTGGTTATTTACACCAATAGCAGGAGTAGGATTAGCAAGGTCAATTATTAATGGAAGAATTCTCTTTGAATTAGCCAGTTTTAATTCTTTGTATAAACGGTTAATACATTCCGGGTCAAAATCAGTAGATACTATACTAATATTTTTTTCGGCCAGCAGTTTCGAAAACTGTCCATCATTACTTCCAAGGTCTGCAGCAGTTCTGATATTTGCAATTTCATTCAGCCATGAAATTATTATCTCTTTTTTTGACGCCAGGTAATCATTTCTTTTTGAAGCTTCATCATAATAAGCAGACCAGGCAGTACGATGGGGCCGGAGAAATGTTTTTTGTACCAGCTTTTCGAGGCTGTCGGTCAGATTGATCAGTTTCTGTTTTGTGAACCGGATTTTTCCCTTTTCCGTTGCTCTGCTTTTATTAATATTTGCATGGAGATGTATGTGAAGGTAACAGTGGAGGGAGAGTTTACTTCGCCAGGGTAATAATGATTTAGTAACTGCTAATGGTATGCCTTCAGGATAGGCCAGCATCAGTTGTTGCAGGGATTGTTGGGTATAATGAGAAAGTAATAATGGCGAAAGAAAACTTTCACAAAATTGCCTGTAGGCAATCCAGGGTTCCTTTTCGTTATATTTTTCAAACGACAAGGAATCAATAAAGACAGGACTGGAACCGATGAACTGGATATTGTACGGAGTAGCATCTTTAAGTACCAGTCCATATTTGATTGATTCTTTCAGCAGTTGCAGTGTGAGGATAGCCGCATCTTTCAGCATATCAAAACTCCATTCACATGGACAGGAAATAAATGGAATCGCCTCCGGTTTCAGTGTCAGGTAACAATCTTCTGTTTGTGTTAAGTTTTCAGTGATTGGTTCATGCTTCACAATTAATCCCCTACCTGCCATGTCTTTATAAAATCCACTGCTGATAAAGTAATCGAAATTGTCTTTGAAGATGTTATTTACCTGCCTGTAAATTATTCCATCTTTTATGAAAATAAAACCTGAGGGATCCCTGTAGGATGAAGGATGAATGGTAATTGATGACGACATCAGTCAGGTGTATTGTCTTTTGGTTTTTTAGCAGAGCGAAAGAAAAAAGCTTTTATATAATTCTTTATGTTCCGGAAAAAGAAGGCAATGCCCAGCACTGCCGCTGCAATCACCTGTACCAGGTAACTGCCACTTCCGGGATCAATATAAATCAGAGTTTTTATCACAGGTAGTTAAGATTGGTTTTAGGTGATAATGTAAGTAAAGTTTCATACATCAGCCTGATGGTGTTTTCAATATCATCCCTGTGCAGCATTTCTACAGTAGTATGCATGTAGCGCAGAGGAATAGATATTAATACAGACGGGCAACCATCATTGGAGTAAGCGAATGAATCGGTATCTGTACCCGTACTGCGGCTCAAAGCCCTCCATTGAACCGGTATTTTCTTATCCGCAGCAACTTTTTCTACCAACGCAAGTAATTTATTATGTACTGCAGGCGCATAGGATAGCGAAGGACCTTTCCCAGTACTTACATCACCTTCTATATTCTTGCTGATCATCGGGGTAGTAGTGTCGTGAGTTACATCGGTAACAATCGCAATATCTGGTTTTATCCGGCGGGCAATCATTTCTGCACCACGAAGGCCAATTTCCTCCTGCACGGCATTCACCACATATAAACCATAGGGAAGTTTCTTTTTGTTTTCTTTCAGCAGCCGGGCTACTTCAGCAATCATAAAACCACCAATACGGTTGTCAAATGCACGGCCTATGTAATTTCCATTGGCCAGTTCATCAAACCCGTCCTGGTAAGTAACAACAGCTCCAATATGGATGCCCAAGGCCTCAATTTCTTTTTTATTTCTTGCGCCGCAATCAAGCCACAGGTTATCAGTTCTCGGAGTTGGTTCCTTCTGGTCAGGGGTGCTGATCCGGGTATGAATGGCAGGCCAGCCGAACACTGCTTTTACAGGTCCTTTTTTACCATGAATAATAACTCTTGAGGCAGGCGCAGTCTGGTGATCAACTCCTCCATTTCTCTTGAGGTATATCAATCCTTCATTGGTAATGTAATTAACAAACCAGCTTATTTCATCGGCATGGGCTTCAATGACCACTTTAAACTTATTATCCGGATTAATTACACCTACAGCGGTGCCATAGGGATCTACAAAATGAGTATCAACATATGGTTTCAGGTATTCGATCCACAATTTCTGTCCCCAGGTTTCAAAACCTACCGGAGAGGCATTATTGATATAATTACGGAAGAATTCAAACGATTTGTCTGTGATCAGGGATTTCTTAGCTTTTACAGATTTTGCCATGCTTTTTTTAAATTACTGTCAAAATTAATTAAATACGGGCTAATAAAGTCAGGATGGAAGATAAGGCCAGCAGGCCATCCAGCGTAAAATAATAAAGCATATCAGAAAAATTCCGGGATGCCTTTGTGTACAGAAGGGATAAAAGTATGCCGGGTATCAGCAACAGGGATATATCGGTAAGGCCGAACCCCTGATTGTATAGCAGCATTGTGAAGACTGTAAAAAGCAGGAGGGAGAAAGTAAACAGGAGTTGTATGTTTTTTTCTGAAAGATAGATGATAAAACTCCTGATTCCGGCTGCTTTATCATCTTCTTTATCCCGAAGATCAAAGAGGATGCATATTGCGTAGGTTAAGAAATACCTGCTGCCAATAAAACAAGTGATTGAAGCATCCCATACTTTTCCGGAAAATAGTACAGGAAGTACAGCCGTAACATATGTCCAGACTGCAGCCAGGAAAATTGTTTTACCCCATGCAAACTTCCGCAACCAGCGAAGATATTTATTGGGGATCTTTGGCGCTGAATATAAGAATGTGGCAATAGCAGCGGGTAATAACCACGACCAGAAGTTCAGTAAACCGGAAATAAACAAGGCAGTTCCGGCTAACCCTGAAATAAAAAAGAACAGATGAATGGATCGGAATTTTTCAACCCAGTTAAGCCGTTCTGACTGTATTACTGAATTGTCTGAAAAATACCAATGAAAACTATAGCTGCATAAAGTAGAGAAGAAAACGAACGTAATGAAATTAAAGTCAGAAGGAATGATCAGCAGCAGATCGTATGACTGCTTAACCATAAGCGCTGCACAAACTGCAATAAAGAGGTTGCTGTAAATAAAAAATGACCAGAGATTCTTTATAACTTTCAATACCTGCCCTGATTATGGCTTTTTTATCCTGACTTTTTTTGATTCGCTGTATTCGCTCCGTTGCCCCTTTTTATCAACCAGGATCAGGCCAAAAGTTGCTGTTGTGTCTCGTGGGGAAACTCCGGACAACGGTTTAAAGTCAGTGTTGAAAGTGTTGTATTCATAGTTGATCTCCATTTCTGCCTCCCTCAAATCATAAGGCAGGTTCAGTTCAGAGAAAGGATAGCGGAATGTATCTGATTTGACCACCGCGGTTCCATTATACCATTTATAAACTACATAGGTGGAATCAAGATCGCCTTCATCATCTGTAAACTTACCCTTCAGGGTAATAATATTACCGCTGTAAACAGTGTCCGAAGGAGAAATTGATTTTACTTCCACCTGTGGTTTACTTGTAAACTTATCTTTGTTGCAGGCAGTCACAATAACTACAAGGACAGTAAGTACAAGAAGACTGTATTTCATGAGAATATTTTAGGTTAAAACAAATTTACAATTTTTGGGCACATAAAACGGATATGCCGGAACAATGGAATCATAAAATTTTCGAGGCGTCAAAGAATGATTTTGAGGCCATTTCACTGGAAATATTCCAGTACCAGTTCAATAATAATGCCGTTTACAGCAACTATGTAAAAGCACTGGGTATAAATCCGTCCTCTGTTAATAGCCTTTCAAAGATTCCCTTTTTGCCAGTTCGTTTTTTTAAATCACACCTGGTTAAAACGGGAAATTTTATACCTGAAGCAGTGTTTGAAAGCAGCGGCACTACCGATACTGTTAACAGTCGGCATTTGGTCAGGAATCTTTTTATTTATGAGGAAAGTTTCAGGACGGGGTTCGAATCTTTTTATGGTCACTTAAATGGCTGGTGTATCCTGGGTTTGTTGCCTTCCTACCTGGAGAGGAGTAATTCTTCATTGGTATATATGGTCAATAAACTTATTGAGCAAACTGGCCATCCGAAAAGTGGTTTTTACCTTGATGAATATGAAAAACTATTTTCTGTGTTGGCAGATTTGGAAAAACAGGGTCAGAAAACATTGCTGATTGGGGTCACATTTGCCCTGCTTGATTTTGCTGAAAAATATTCCCTGGCGTTGAAGCACACTGTGATAATGGAGACTGGTGGTATGAAGGGCCGCAGAAAAGAAATGATAAGACCCGAAGTGCATGAACTATTGAAAAAATCCTTTAGCGTTCCATCTGTACATTCTGAATATGGGATGACAGAGCTTTTATCCCAGGGCTACTCAGGGGGGGAGGGATTGTTCCGCTGCCCGTTCTGGATGAAAATACTGGTAAGGGATGATGAGGATCCGTTGCAAGTTCAGGAAAGGGGAACCGGGGCTGCAAATGTGATAGACCTGGCTAATGTCCATTCCTGCTCTTTTATTGCTACTGATGACGCAGTGAAAGTAGTTGATGGCGGAAGTTTTGAAATCCCGGGCCGGATGGATGGAAGTGACTTGCGGGGCTGCAGTCTGATGATTCTCTGATAACAAAAGGGCTCACGGAGTTGTGAACTAAAAATACCCGGAGTCGCTTTATTTTCAATGATTCTTTTTTGGATTTACTCCAATTTCTTTGACCATTTTATGTTGCTTGGCTGTTTTATTTCAGCGCTTTTGCAAATACACTGGCTTCGGTATAAAAAAAAGCCTCACAGCTATTGCTGTAAGGCATTTGTGCCCGGGACTGGATTCGAACCAGCACACCTCGCGGCGCCGCCACCTGAAGACGGTGCGTCTACCAATTTCGCCACCCGGGCCAAGGGGTGCAAATATAAGTGACTATACTGAAACGTTGAAATCTCTCAGTGCATCATTCAGGCTTGTCTTCAGGTCAGTGCTGGGTTTACGCTGACCGATGATCAGTGCACATCCTACCCCATACTCACCCGCCGGAAATTTTTTAGTATAAGAACCGGGGATCACCACACTTCTGGCTGGAACCCTTCCTTTCATTTCCATTGGTTCGCCACTGCTTACATCAATGATCTTGGTGGATTGGGTAAGCACAACATTGGCGCCAAGCACAGCTTCTTTTTCTACAATAACACCTTCCACCACAATACAGCGGCTGCCGATAAAACAACCATCTTCAATAATAACCGGGCTGGCCTGCAATGGTTCCAGCACACCGCCAATGCCGACACCACCACTCAGGTGAACTCCTTTTCCGATTTGTGCACAACTACCCACCGTAGCCCATGTATCTACCATAGTTCCTTCATCCACATATGCGCCGATATTAACATAGGAGGGCATCAGTACGACATTTTTTGCCAGGTATGCACCATATCTCGCCACTGCATGAGGAACGGCCCTTACGCCAAGCTCTTTATAATTTTTCTTCAGCAGCATTTTATCGTAAAATTCAAATGGTGCCAGATCCCATGTCTGCATCTGCTGGATACCAAAATACATCAATATGGCTTGTTTTACCCATTCATTTACCTGCCAGCCGTCATCAGTCGGGGCTGCTGTTCTTAAGCGTCCCTTATCCACCTCTTCTATCACTGCTCTTACCGCATTACTGTATTTATTGTCCTTTAGCAATTCACGGTTGCCCCATGCTTCAAGTATCAGTTCTTTCATTCCCTGTATTTTGCTGCGAAGATAAATGAATGACTCAATGTGAAAATGACTCAGTTTCCGGGAAGTATTTAATATAAAAGGTTTCATTTTCAAATTGAGTTATTTTCACATTTTCAAATTGGAATATGAACATCGGGTTTGATGCAAAAAGAGCTTTTCACAATGGTACCGGCCTCGGTCATTATAGCCGTACCCTTATCCAATCTTTATCGGCGTATCATCCCGAACATCAGTATTATTTATTCAATCCCAAAGCATCGGCTGATTTTGAACTGAAAGGGGATAACCTGCATGAAATTTTGCCTGCAGGGTTATTGAATACACTCTTTCGTTCTGCCTGGAGAAGCAGTTGGGTAAAAAGGGGCCTGCAACGACTGAAGATCGATCTGTATCACGGATTAAGTCATGAGATACCCGTGGGCATCCATAAAACAGGCATCAGATCAGTGGTTACTATTCATGATCTTATTCATGAACGCTACCCGGAACAGTACAATGCTATCGATGTAAAAATTTACAGTAAAAAATTCAGGTATGCCTGTGAGCATGCCGACAAGGTGATCGCCATCAGCGAACAAACCAGGAGAGATATAATAGAATTTTACAACACACCGGAGGAAAAGATCACAGTTTGTTACCAGAGTTGTAATCCAGCTTTTGGTAACAAAATAAGTGAAGAGGAAAAGGCGGCAGTGAGAATACAATATTCATTGCCGGATCAGTTCTTTCTCTATGTAGGTTCTGTCATTGAGAGAAAAAACCTGTTGAATATTTGTAAAGCCATGTTCCTGTTGCGCCATGAACTGGACATTCCGTTAGTTGTGATTGGAGACGGAGGAAAGTATAAACAACAGGTCAAAGATTTTGTAATGCAGAATGACCTGGAAAGTAAAGTGATCTTTTTATCGGAGAATGAAAAAGCAAGATCATCACATTCGTTTCGTTCAGCCACAGACTTCCCTGCCATCTATCAATCGGCCATTGCCATGATCTATCCTTCTTTCTTTGAAGGATTTGGCATACCCGTACTGGAAGCTTTATGGAGCCGATTGCCGGTTATCACATCCAATGTTTCCTGTTTGCCGGAAGCAGGAGGGGAGGGGGCTTATTACGTAAACCCGGCGAGTGCAGAAGAAATAGCAGCAGGAATGAAAAGAATTTACAGTGATAAACAGTTTGCAACGACAATGATAGAAAAAGGCTGGCTTCATGCACAAAATTTTACTCCCGAGAAACATGCCACAGCGGTAATGAACGTTTATAAAAGTATATGATAGATTTTGAAAAAGATATTGAGCAATGTTTGCAGGTACTGAAAAACGGTGGCCTGATCCTGTATCCCACTGACACCGTATGGGGAATAGGCTGTGATGCTACCAATGAAAAAGCAGTGGAGAAAGTGTACCGGTTAAAAAAACGTTCCGATGAAAAAGCAATGATCGTTTTGGCAGCGGATGAAAGAGAAGTACTGCAGCATGTGGCCGCTGCCGATCTCAGTGTATTTGATTACCTGCAGGAGGCAAAAAAACCAACTACTGTTATCTATGAGGGGGCTATCGGCCTTGCCGATAACCTTATCGGTGAGGACGGAAGTATTGCTATCCGGATCTGTGAAGAACCTTTTTGTAAACACCTGGTCAAACGTTTCAGAAAACCTATTGTGTCCACATCGGCCAATATCTCCGGGGAACCGACTGCAAAAATATTTTCAGCGATCAGTGAAGAAATAAAAAAAGCTGTTGATTATATCGTTCAATACCGGCAGGATGATTCAAAGCTTGCCGAACCTTCTGCTGTGATCAAATGGGAGAACGGGAAGATCATTGTAGTAAGAGATTAACTGCTATAGCCATAATTTTTTATTCATCATCAGCCAGCCTGCTTAATAACAGTCCTGTCTTTTCACTTTTCACCCCGTTATCTTCTAATATCTTTTCTATTTCTTTTATGAAATAGATGGCTGATTCTTTATTAAGGGAAAAATTTACAGCAGATGGTTTTTTGTATTGTTCATAAAGTTGTGCCGCCATGCTTTCCAGCAATGATAAGGCTTTATCTTTCTGGCCTGTTTTGAGAAGTACTGTGCTGATATTGAGTGTGGCAAATGGGAGCAGAGTGCCGGGATTGTCAAAAAAGCTCACCGCCTTCATTGCCCATTTATCAGCCGTTTCTTTCATCCCTTTCGCAAGATAATGGTCAGCAACAGTTGCATAGAGGTCCATGATGGCTGCATCAAAATTATTGGCTGCCGTGATGGTTGATTTGTAGAAAGAGAAAGTGGGTACAAGATTTTTGTCGAGGAATTCTTCAGTCTTTTGCACGGATATATCAGAAGGCACTGTTGTGTTCTCCGTCAGTGGCAGTAAACGGTATAGCAGCCCTTCCTGTTGTAAGCTTGCTGTAAACAGATCCTGTTTTGCCGTGAAATATATGGGTCTTGTATAGATATTAGTATTGATAATATCAAGCATGATGATATCATTGGTGAGTACATAATCTTCCAGGTTACATTGGATCGTATTGCCCAGGCCGGGCTGATTACTCATTTTGCTGAACCGGGCCGGGTCTGTTTGCAAAATGATCTTTTTGCAGGGATAGGTAGCATTGGAAGACACATCATTGTCCCGGGGGTATTTATTTTCCTGTATTACTTTGATGAAATCATCCATTGACATTGCCTCAATTTCTTCTTCACCGGTTTTTGCCCGGAAAGAGGAATACTCAAATAATTTATTGGCAAATGTTTTAGTTGTTGTGGAAAAGGGCAGTTTATTTTCTGTTTTAAAAAGATATAACCAGGGAGCAAAACCTAGCAAGCTCAGGTTAACGACGATCACATCTTCCCGGTAATGCTGTTTTTGTTGTGCATACCACAGCGGGTATGTATCGTTATCACCAAAAGTAAAAAGGATGGCATTGGGTGCACAGCCGGAAAGATAGTTTTTGGCCAGTGCCATTATCGTTTCATCCTGCGGTATCTGGTCAAGATATTCGTTAGCGAATTGGTTGTTCCGGCACATCCGCATCTGCATATAACCGTGCATGGTCTCATTAAAGACCTTCATACCTGAGTTGCCAACGAGGGTTATATATGCGGGGTCAACAGCCTGCAGTCGTTTAAAAGTAGCGATCGATTTGTCAAGGTATTTTTTCACCATGGCAATTCTTGCCTGTGAAGGTATTTCCAGTCCTCCCAGTGGCCGTTGTAATGAATCATTACCATCATCTGCTCCTCCCTGCTGGTACCATAAATATTTGGTGGAATACGAAGAGTAAGCCCGGGCCAGCCCTTCCAGTAATGTATCGGCAGTACCTGTGTATGTTCCAAAGTCACGGATCATATCCGCAGCCCATGCATTATAGCCGAAATACCGGCATCTTTCATAACCATAATTATTGAAAGAGACATTAGCGCCAAGATATTCATCTATCTTTCCTTGCGCCGTTTCTTCATTGGCCTCTTGCATGTTATTTAGCGGCCTGTAAGTATTATCAGCAACCGACCAGAATAGTTGTTCACTTTTTATGCTGTCGTTCTTAAGCCTGTTAACAATATCCACATACCAGCCGTCTTTTCTTTTTGCAAACAAAATACCCTCTATATAATCCTCCGGTTCAAAACTGTATTGATGGAAGAATTTTTTCAGTATTTCCGGGTAAGAGGGAAAAGGTCCCTGGCCGTAAAAAACAAAAGGAATTAGCAGGAAGGCCAGGAGCATATAACGGCATTTATTGAACATGATGCTGGTATTTTAATTGAAAGTACAAAAACAATTGTTTTACCCGCAAGCCATAACTTTGGCGCTTTATGGATATACGCTGCACAAAAACAGAACTGTTGCTGCTGGGCAAAGTAGCCAAAGCTGCAGAAAAACTAGGGGTGGAAACCTACCTCATAGGCGGGTTTGTGCGGGATAAGCTGCTGGACAGGGAAACTAAGGATGCGGATTTTGTTTGTGTGGGTGATGCGATTGAACTGGCAAAAGAAACGGCAAAACAATTTACCCCCGTGCCGCAGGTTGATTATTTTAAAAATTTTGGTACTGCACATTGTAAAGTGGATGATGATTTCGATATTGAATTTGTCGGCGCCAGAAAGGAAAGTTATCATATCGATTCCCGCAAACCGGAAGTGGAACCCGGAACAATTGAAGATGATCAGAACCGGAGGGACTTTACTATTAATGCGCTGGCGATTAGTCTGAACAAAGAAAACTATGGTCAGTTGATCGATCCATTTAATGGGGTAAAGGATCTGGAAGATAAGATCATCCGTACACCGTTAGCGCCTGCTCAAACTTTCAGCGATGATCCGCTGCGGATGATGCGGGGAATCCGCTTTGCCACACAATTGGGTTTTACTATTGAAGAAAGAACATGGCAGGGTATCATCGATAATGCTCACCGCATAAAAATAATTTCACAGGAACGTATCACCGATGAGCTGAATAAGATAGTGGCTGCTCCCAAACCATCTGTTGGGTTTGATCTATTATATAAAAGTGGTTTGCTGCAATTCATTTTTCCTCAAATGGTGGACCTGGCCGGAGCTGAGTACAAAGACGGGTTGGGGCATAAGGATAATTTCTATCATACCTTACAGGTATTGGACAACCTGGCTGCCAATTCAAACGATCTCTGGTTGCGCTGGGCTGCTATTTTGCATGATATTGCCAAACCTGCTACCAAACGTTTTGAAGAAGGGCATGGGTGGACCTTTCACGGGCATGATGTGGTGGGAGGGAGAATGGTACCGAAAATTTTTACCAAACTAAAACTGCCGCTGAATGAAAAAATGAGGTTTGTAAAAAAGATGGTGGAACTGCACCTGCGGCCTATCAGTCTCACCAAAGAAAATATAACGGATTCAGCCATCCGCCGTTTGTTATTTGATGCCGGTGATGATTTTGATTCGCTGATGCTGCTTTGCAATGCAGATATTACTTCTAAGAATAAACAGAAAGTAAAACGTTTTCTCGAAAACTTTCAGTTAGTGAAGAAAAGATGTAAGGAAGTGGAGGAAAAAGATCATGTGCGCAACTGGCAGCCACCCATTAGTGGCGAACTGATCATGGAAACATTCGGCTTGCCGCCTTCGAGGCCGGTGGGTATCATAAAAGATGCATTAAAAGATGCTATGCTGGATGGCATTATTCCCAACACCTACGAAGCCGCTTATGCGTTCATGCTGGAGAAAGCGAAAGAACTGGGTTTGCAGCCGGTAAAAAAGTAGTGTATCAGATTACAATAGTATAATGACCACAGAGAGCCACAGAGAAAAGGAGTTACACAGAGATTTAGGTATTTCTCTGTGACTGTCTTTTAAAATGATATACTATAAATATCTCTGCTATGGCAATGGTCAATAAGCCTTAAATTTGTGATATGGCAATTTTAAAATTCAGAATTTATTTCGAAGAGGACGAGAGTGTATACCGTGATGTGGTGGTACGGCATACGCAGACTTTTAAAGATCTGCATGAAGTGATATTGAAATCGTACGAGTTTGACAATAAACATAAGGCTACTTTTTTTCGCAGTAATGATCACTGGCTGAGGGGCCGTGAAATCTCCCTGGAAAAATATGACAAGGAATACAAAGCGACACCGCTAATCATGGAGGAAACGACGATAGGCTCAGAGATCAGGGATCCTAATCAGCGGTTTATTTATCTGTATGATTTTAACCGCAACTGGGGCTTCCTGGTGGAACTGATTAATGTATCGAAAGAAGAAAACCCCAAGATCACTTACCCGTCTGTAATAAGAACAGAAGGTATTGCACCCAGCCAGTATGGCACTAAAGGATTATTGGGAGAAAAATTTGCTGACATTGAGGAGAAGTATGATTTAACACAGGTAGGTGAAGGTTTTGCCGAAAAGGATGAGGAAGGAGAGGATGTAAGTTTGGGTGATGAAGGCGCTGCAGGAGAAGAGGAAGAAGCCTGATTTTTTTGAGAAACTTATTAACTACCCTGGCCTCATGCCGGGGTTTTAATTTAAATGACAGCTGCAAAAAATAAAACAATCATCATCATTGCCGGCCCGACTGCATCGGGCAAAACAGCTGTGGCGTTACAGTTCGCCAAATATTTTAATACCGAAATTATTTCTGCCGACAGCCGCCAGTGTTTTAAAGAACTGAATATCGGCGTGGCAAGGCCTTCGGCAGAAGAGTTGCAACAGGTAAAACATCATTTCATTGCTTCCCACAGCATACAGGAAGACGTAACAGCGGCCACATTTGAAGAATATGCCTTGCAAAAAGTAAATGAATTGTTTCAGCAGCATGATGTGGTGGTAATGGTGGGCGGAACCGGTTTGTACATCAAAGCATTTTGT
This sequence comes from Chitinophagaceae bacterium, assembly GCA_044221225.1. Taxonomy (GTDB): domain Bacteria; phylum Bacteroidota; class Bacteroidia; order Chitinophagales; family Chitinophagaceae; genus JJ008. Next base: position 7,713 of record JBGAPQ010000025.1, on the reverse strand, counting down.
GAAGGGCTGGATGCTATACCGGTCATTGACCCGGCTATACGACAACAGGTGATAATGGGTTTTGAAGAAAAAGGACTATCCTGGCTGCAGGAACAATTGCGGCAGAAAGATCCTTTGTTCTATGAAAAAGGAGAAATGCAAAACCCGCAGCGGATGATGCGGGCACTGGAAGTGGCGGAAGCTACGGGGCAAAGTATTTTTTCTTTTCGAAAAAAAGAAAAGGTGCAACGGGATTTCAATATCCTGAAAGCAGGATTGGATATACCAAAGGAACAACTGCACCAGCACATACATGCACGGGTGGATAAGATGATCGCCGCAGGATTAGTTGATGAGGTAAGATCAGTAATGCCTTACCGGCAGCTGAATGCTTTGCAAACGGTGGGATATGCAGAGATATTCGGATACCTGGATGGAAAAATCTCATTGGAGAAAGCTATTGAACAGATTAAGACCAATACCCGCCAGTATGCCAAGCGACAACTGACTTGGTTCAGGAAAGATGCCGCTATCCAATGGTTTGCCCCGGAGCAGGTGGAGGAGATGATTGAATGGATTAATAGTAAAATTTGATTTACAGTACCTGTTTTTGGATAAGGATTGCTGGAGAGATGATCGTAAAGAGATTAATTTTTATAGATCCGCACCCAGTCTATGTCAAATGAAGCCGGAAGCATTGAAGTTTTAGGTTGATACCTGTGTCCTTCCAGGCTCAGTATTACATGCCTTGGCATCGTAGAGAAACTAGTATTGGGACAATTCCAGGTGCAAACCAACCGATCGTTAAAATAAAATCTGAGCTGGCCATTTATCCTGGATAGTCCATATACATGATAGTCTGAACTCATATCTTTTTTATAATCAAAGATGTTTCCGTTGAAATCAACATGCTTGTAATTTCCGGTGTTATCTTTATCCCAGGTAAACAAATTCATGTGCATTTCATTTTTCTGGAAATACTCAATTATGTCTATTTCCGGGTTGGGATTTCTTACAACTTCAGGCCATGACTGAAGCCAGATGGCGCTGCAAACATTTGCTGTATCAGCTAATAATTTAGCCCTGACCCTTATCAGGCTTGGTTCAGCCGGTAACTCAAATTTTGATTCAACTGCGCCAATAGTAAATTCTTTGTCTTTATACTTTTCAGTTTTTGCCGTCAGGTGCAAATTCCCGTTGCTTACCGTGATGTTTTCGTTTTTAAATGCAAAGTCTCCGGAAACATCATACCAGAGGCCCATTTGCCATTTTGCAGTATCCAGGCTTTTGGAATTAAACTCGTCTCCGGTGCCTTTTAATAGTTTCCAGGATTTTACATTCAAAATACTATCATGATTGGAATGTAAGCCTTTTGAGTATTGGTTTTCTGCAGCATAAATGTTTAGGCAAAATGAAATAGCCGCAATAAAAAGCAGTAAAGTATTCATGACTTTCATGTCGTCAAATTAATACTTTTTATGTTTATGTTGCTGGTTGTAACAATTAGAGATTATTCCTGTATGATGTACAGACGAGTCCCTCTGCCTGGATATAGTTATGGCTGGTTTTATTGAGAAGGAGACTCGTCTGAGAAGGAAGACCAATACCCGCCAATATGCCAAGCGGCAACTGACCTGGTTTCGCAAAGACAAGGGCATGCAATGGTTCTCGCGGCTGCAATGCGGGGGAAATAATTAAAGAGGTGGAAGCAAAATTGTAATCTACTCGTTCACTGCTTCTGCCTGTTTTTTGTGGGATTGCAAACTTTCCAGGTGACAAGCTTTCCACAACAAATAGCCTCCGGATAAATTATATACTTCTTCAAAACCGTTTTGTTGTAATATCCGGTTGGCGAGATAACCCCGGAGGCCGGCCTCACAATAAATATCTATTCTTTTATTCATAGGGATTTTGTGTAAACGGTCTCTTATTTCATCCACAGGAATGTTGATAGCGCCTTCAATATGGCCTGCTTTAAATTCTTTTTCTGTCCTTACGTCAATAAGGATGCTGTTATCATCAGCATCTCCCAGTTCATTCCAGTAAAAAATGTGTAACCTGTCGTGCAGGATATTTTCTGCAATGAAACCTGCCATATTTACCGGGTCTTTGGCAGAAGAATAAGGAGGGGCATAAGCATGTTCAAACTCGGTGAGTTCATAAATAGTGCTTCCTCGTTGAATGGCAGAAGCCAGTATATCAATTCGCTTGTCCACACCGTCATATCCGGCTATTTGTGCACTGAATAATTTTCCGTCTTTGGGAGAAAAAGCAATCTGTATAGTCATTTGCCGGGCGCCGGGATAATAGCCGGCATGTGAACCACTGTGATTAGTGGATACTATATGATTGATATTAGCCAGTTTTAGATGTTTGCTGGCAGTGCCGGCTGTAGCCACTGTCATGTTAAACACTTTTACAATAGCGGTATTTATAGCGCCGCTGTATTTTTGTTTATTACCCAATGCAATATTATTGGCACAGATGCGTCCTTGTTTATTGGCCGGCCCGGCCAGGTAGGTATTCATTGGCTGGCCGGTAATGGGATTGGCAAATTCAATGGCATCTCCCACTGCATAAATATCAGGATTGGATGTTTGCAAATATTCATTTACCCAAATGCCTTTGGCGGCGCCCAGTTGCAGCCCGGCTGATAAAGCCAGTCGGGTATCTGGTTTTACGCCAATCGATAAAATAACCACATCCGCATCAATTGTACTGCCATCTTTCAACAATACTTTTATCGTTTCATTATCCTTTTCAAAACCGGTTACAGCATTGTTCAGGCGAAGATCAACGCCTTTGGAACGGATATGCTGCTGTACCATGGCAGCAATAGGAAAATCAACCGGGGCTAATATTTGGTTACCCATTTCAATAATGCTTACTTCCATGCCAAGGTCATGCAGGTTCTCCGCCATTTCGAGCCCGATAAAGCCTGCGCCGATAACGACAGCTTTGCCTGCTGACCGCTGCTGTACATATTTTTTGATATGATCGGTATCTGTTACGTTACGTAAAGTGAAAATCCCCGGCAGGTTAATTCCCGGCAATGGCGGACGGATAGGTTCGGCACCCGGAGAGAGCACCAGCTTATCGTAGCTTTCGGTATGGGCTTCACCACTGAGCAGGTTTCGGGAGGATACTGTTCTGGTAGTTGCATCAATAGCTGTTACTTCAGTGGAAATACGGACATCAATATTAAACCTTTTACGGAAAGAAGAAGCGGTTTGTATAAAAAGTTTATTACGGTCTTTGATAACATCACCAATATAATAAGGAAGACCGCAATTAGCATAAGAGATATATTCTCCCTTTTCAAAAATGATGATTTCTGCTTTTTCATCCATTCTGCGTAGTCGGGCTGCTGTGCTGGCCCCGCCGGCCACGGCACCAATAATGATATACTTCATATAACTGGGTTCTGATTAAATCTGCGGCAAAAGAAGTTAAATTCTGCCGGATGTATTGTAACCTATGTTACGGAGCCGGATACCGAAGGGCAGGTGGGAGTATGATTTTAGTCAGGTGTTTTGCTTGCAGGCTGATTTCAGGTTCTTTGTTTCCGGTTGTATCGTAAAACAAATATGGCGGTAATGATAAATGGAATCAGCGAAACCAATATTCTGGTGTTGAAAGTATTTATGCCGGCAACTATGAGCATTAAAATAATTGTACTTAAACAGGCTAATCCTGTCAGAGTTAAAACTCTGCCCGGCTTTTGCTGAAAAAGGGTGTACAATAATAGTATTTGCCCGAGCAGGGGAATCAGAATAGCAGGGTGTAAAATTACTCCGGGGTTGTTTTTTGCTTGTAAAAAAACTTCAGCTTCTCCCTGGAAAATAAAAGTATGATTGTCTTTACCCCATTCTAAGTAGCTAAACAGGAATGTAAGCAGCAGGCAGGTATTTAATATTTTTTTCATTTTTTATCTGTTTGAAAAATGAGTTCTGGTCCGGTATAATGGCAAGATGATCAAAATTTGTCTGATTTTTTACACAGATTTCATGTTGGCGGCTTGTGCTTCTCGGTCACACAATGATACGTCGTCCGGCAATTGCACTTGTCTTGCCAAACTGATTGAAACAATTATTGCCTTCTAAATAAATAAACTTGCTTTCGTCAACAAATGCTCTTAGTAATTTATCAGTCGTTTCATTTAATGTATCAAGATGAAGGTTGCCGTATTTGCAAATGTTTCCAATTATATTTTGTCCCTTGTCTGTAAAATGAAAGTAAGGCAATGATGCGTTACAACGTGTCAGCCACGAAAGATGTTTAACGAATGTCACCAGCTCTGAGTGTTCAACCTGTAAAGCTCCATTGAACCGGTTCCCAATTTTATTTTCAACTAAATATTGTTGTGCTTCTTTTGCAGGCTTGTAATCATTGTCTTGATGAAGCCAAGCCAATTCTGTGTCGCCAAGGAAAATTAAATTGTCATGGCCTAGTTGCTTTGTTAATTTAAGTAACCCTATCCCAAGTTGTGTAATGTGTCCTTTGAACGATTTTGAAGTAAGTGTCAGTATGTAACTTTTGAAAACCTTTGGATATAAAAATACTTCTTCGTCTTTGTCATAGTTATAGCTACGCAAAGGGAAAGATGGATATTTTTTTAAACAATCTTGTCGAGTGATTTTAATTAGCATAAAGTGTCAAATAGCATAGCCGCCAACGGTCAGGTATTGCCGATGGTGGGGAAATAGAATTCCGTCCGCCGGAACTGCTGCCTGGCTTTTTGATAAAGTTAAATATTAAGAACTAAAGCTGGGCTTTATTCGTCGAGCCCCGAACCGCAGTACAATAGAATTACCGATGCTGATTGCTCCAATGTCAAGCCCGACTATTGGCAATATCAATGTTGGCAGCAGGCATTATATGAATAATTCCTAATTCCCTTCTTGTCTACCTAATAAGCATGATTGTTCCTTTCATGATTTTTTCATTGGTATCATTGATTGTTTTATACCTTATTAACCATACATAAACTCCACTATCCTGCAATTGACCTTTATACTTGCCATCCCAGCCGGCGTTTATGTTTTTCGTTAAAAATACAACCTCACCCCATCGGTTGTATATCTGAAAATTAAAATCGACTAGGTTTTCCCCAAATAATGCTTTCAGGACATCATTTAATCCATCATTGTTTGGTGTAAAAGCACTTGGGACATAAATTTGACATACCCCCTTTTTAATGATGATTTCATCGATACTTGCTCCACATTGATTATTTATTGTTAAAGAATATGTGTTTTGTTGGGAAACGGAGATTGAAGAATTAGTCGATCCATTGCTCCAGGAATAATTCAGATCCGACCCTTTATAAATTTTAGGACGCAAAACAACACTCATATTTTGACATATGGATGTGTCATTACCTAAAGAAAACTGAGGCTTGTCAAGGTATTGGATATTAATTGTATCTGAAGCAATACAATTATTGTTATTAACTGTTACCCAATAGGTACCTTTTGAACTTACAATATATGTCTGATTTGTCGAAAGATCTTGCCATCGGTATTGCATGCCTGCATTTTTTGCATCAAGCCGGAGAGTACTTCCTTCACATAGTACTGTATCTTTACCTAGCTGAATGATTGGGTACTGATTATAGTCAACATTCACACTATCTCTTCGAGAGCATCCGTTCAGAGAAACCTCAAGCCAGTAAAGTCCTCCTTGAGTTACTTGTATTGAATTGCCAGTAGAACCAGTGTTCCATATATATTGAGCTCCCGCAACAGTAGCGGAAAGTGTAGCCGTTTCTCCCTCACATTTATGCAGGTCATTACCCAGATTAAACTGAGGGGTGGGCTTGAATGTAAGAACAATACTGTCTCTTTTTCTGCACCCATTAATATTATTTGTTACCTCTAGCCAGTATAGACCGCTTTGTGTAGCAGTATAAACAGAGTTGGTACTGCCATCTTGCCACAGATAACTATTGTTTGTTCCGGAAGTTTGTGAAGTAATAATAAATTGGCTTATTCCGCATAAGGTAGTGTCATTGCCCAAATTAACTTGCCCGCCACCAACATTTACCTGCTTGGAAATGGTGTCGCTTCCACATGTAGTGAAACGAATAAGTTTTACTACATAAATACCCTCACTAGAGAATAAATGCTGACTGCTATCAAGAAGTGAGATGTTGTTTGCCCCGGAAGTGGGATCTCCAAAATCCCACTTTACTGAAAGCTCACCCGCTGCTCTTTCGTAATCAAAGAACAGCAGCGATCCATTACATGCTCCCCTGAAGGTAAAACCCGGTTTCCAGTAACTCTGAATAAATGAAGGCAAGCCATACATACTTTGTCCTCCGTTGTTGTGTGTGGTTTGCAGCTGAGCATGTACGAATTGACAGGCTGTTCCTTCCGAATTTGGAAAGTTGATAACAGAAATAAAGGGTTGATTCATTTCTGCCATATATATCTTTCCATCGGGAGCCGTTTGTAATGTACCAAAGTTTTCTGAAAACCAATATGCTTGTTGCCTGTATATGATTTGTTTTGATGCTCTGATAGAATTTATATCAGGCAATGAAACATTATATTGTAAAACGATACTGAATTCATCTAATTCAGTAAAGTCAAAATAATCGGCTGAAACGTACAGCAATTTCGAATCAGGGGAAAATTCAACACCATAAGCACCACGGTATGACCCATATGGTTCACTGGGAAGAAATAAAGAATGGCTGTTGGAAACGACGCCTGTTAAATTATCAAAGTCAAGAAGATCAACTCCGACTCTTTTATGAGCAATAGCCACCTTTTTACCATCCGGTGATGCTTTCATACAACCAATAGCATTATCCCCGTTTGAATTGCTGACAAAAGTACCAGCAGTGCTTATAACTGCTGATGTGCTAATTCCTGCTCCGGAAACCAGGTAAGCATGAAAAGCTGCGGAATTAAAAGCATGGACAATCACCCAAATATCTCTACCATTACAATGCCTGACGGCGGTGAGTTTTTCACATACCGGTGATTGGAGAAACACATTTTTTGATTCCACATCACCTCTGCCATTATCCAGTGCCATATTTACAATTGAATAATTAAACCCGTCGGCTGCACCCAACTGTGCCACTGTAAAAACATAATAGCGCTGAGGATCGTTTATTTTAGGAACAATAATAGCGGACTGACTACTACTGAAACTGCCTAATAAACCTTGCCCGTTTGGCATGATTGAGTGCTGTGAATTCCAGATTTTAGTACCATCCGTATAGAATAATAATGATCCATTAGCATCACAAATGCTTGCAACGCCTTCATCAGTATAAATCTGGCCATCACTTAAAACAGTAGGACCACTGCTTGAAAAGGAAACCCCAGCATTCCGGCCAAAATACCAAACTGATGCCTCCTGCTGTGCATTGCAAGGCTCAATAATTGATAAAAATAAAACCAAGGAGAAACAAATTAAACGCATTTTGTAATCTTTAGGGCTTCTGATACTTGCTGCCAACGGACACGGCTTGGCGATGTGGCGGTATTTGAAAATCGTCAGCTCGTAACCGCTGCTGAATAAAGTTACAAAAGTTCATTGTTAATTCTGCTGCTCATTAGTATTCCGTCGGGTGGAACTGAAGACGAATAGCGAACAAAAAGTTGAGAATTTATTCGTCGCCCCGCCATATTGCCAAACCGCCTCCTATGTTTGTAATTCAATAAATTTAGTTAGCAGGAGGAAATTATATTCAGAAAGAACAAAGGGCGGAATAAGACC
>JBGAPQ010000024.1:0-50691 GCA_044221225.1 Chitinophagaceae bacterium | reverse complement strand
GTTTAACCTTGCCTGTGCCTTACGGCAAAGCATTTCTGCTTTCTTCAATCTTTTTACTGTATTATTATTACCGGCTGCTATACTGGGCATCCCGGAAGAAGTGATACAGATCGTGGGGCCCATACAGCTCTTTGCACAGTTTTGGTATCATACACAGCATATCAACCGGATGGGTTTTTTGGAAAAAATAATTGTTACCCCCAGCCATCACCGGGTGCATCATGCCGTGAACCCTGAGTATATGGACAAGAATCTGTCGCAGATATTTATTGTGTGGGACAAACTCTTTGGCACTTTTGTGGAAGAGAAAAAAGAGGTACCACCGGTATATGGCATTACCCGCCCTGCCCGCACCTGGAACCCGATAAAAATAAATTTTCAGCATCTCTGGCTTCTGATAAAAGATGCATGGCGAACCAGCAACTGGAAAGATAAGTTTACGCTTTGGTTTAAACCTACCGGCTACCGCCCTGCAGATGTGGCTGAAAAATATCCGGTGTATAAAATAGAGGATGTGTATCATTTTGAAAAATATGACACCAAAACCTCTTCTGCCTTTAATGCATGGGCATGGGTGCAACTATTATTTATCCTGCTTTCTGTAAGTTATCTCTTCGGGCAGATTGCTTATATCAACAGTTTGGATAAAACTTATATCTATTGGTACGGCGCTTTTACATTTTTAAGTGTATATGCCCTTACCGAACTGATGGACCGCAACCGCTATGCGATTGTGTGGGAAGTACTGCGCTGCGGATTGGGACTGTATTTTATTTATACGCAGGGTGATTGGTTTGGCGCCAGCCAGTGGCTGGATTCTGTCAAGTATATTTTGGCGGGTTACTTTGTTGCATCAATAGTAATAACCGGGTGGTTTACGATCAAGCATCAGAAAGAAGACATGAGCTTATCCGCTGTGAATTAAACTTGATGCTGGCATAAAATATCACTGATTAGCAGGGAAAATTTATGCCAGCTACTACATAGTATTACTGAGTTGTGCGTCATGCTTAAAACCGGGTACTTTTCGAATGATAGGAAAAATTATCGAACTCATATAAATAATTTATTGCAAAATGATAGAACTTGAACTGCTTAAAGGGGCCCTTTCACATTTTTCCCAAATACAGGAGAACGACTTCAATCTTTCAGATGGCTGCTGGAAAATAAAGGAGTACAAAAAGGGTGACATTTACAATCCCCTCGGCAGTATATGCCGGTATCTTGGTTTTACGTTGGAAGGTTATTTCAGAGCTTATTTAATAGACAAAAACGGAAAAGAGGTAAATATGTTTCTTTTCCCTCCCGGCCAGGTGGTGGTTACTTACAAAAGTTTTATTCATGAAAGCCCCTGTGAATTTAATACAATTGCCATTACCGATGCCCGGGCTATATGCATCACCCTGACAGACCTTCAAATGCTGTATAAAAAGTCACATGCCTGGGAACGTTTCGGAAGACTGATGGCAGAAAAAGCTTTTGATATTGCTGTTGACCGTGCTGAAAGCTTCGTTTTTAAATCGGCAGAACAACGTTATCTGGAACTTATCCAGATGAAGCCGGATATAGTTGACAACATTCCCCTTTATCATATTTCTTCATACCTGGGTATTGCCGGGCCTTCTCTCAGCCGCATCAGAAAAAGGATTTCCGGCAAAAAATAAGATTTTAACCTGGGTTAAAATTATTGCGGGTTTATTGTGTCACATTTATGTCGTCAATTTCATTCCATCACACTTAAAAAAATAAAAAATGGAAACAAACACTATCAGCAAGTCGGCAGCAAATGCAGACTTAGTCCGCCGTGGTTATGCAGCCTTCAACGCTGCTGACCTGAATGCACTTAATGAAATCTTTCATGACGGCTCTTCCTGGCACACACCAGGTAAAGGTTCTATTGGCGGCACCCGGAAAGGCAAGGAGAATGTTTTTGCTCAATTCGGTCGCTATGGCGGTGAAACTAATGGAACTTTTAAAGCGGTATTGAAAACTGTGGCTATATGCGATGATGGTCGAATTGCAGCTATTCATCATAATTCTGCAGAACGTAATGGGAAAAAACTGGATGTAGATTGCTGCATTGTCTTTGAGGTTAAAGATGGACAAATTTTTAGTGGGAAGGAATATATTTTCGACCTTAATGCTTGGGACACATTTTGGTCTTAATCTACCAGTATGAGATATTTTGCTTACGGCCATTTCCAATATGGCCGGTTATTTTAAGTGTTAAAAGCACGACCGCACAACAAATGTATTGCTGCAAGTGGGGCTGGACATTGAAACATCAGCTATGTACAACTATCAGCAGTGGTTCGGGCTCGACGTTCAATGTTCAGCCTTTTGTTGTTAACTTCAACTTCAGTTTTTCAATTGGGAGCGGTTCCGGGCTGATTGTTATAAAATATCCCACCTGCAGCAATACCTGCCGGATAGACCGCAACCCTTTGAGTCAAAGTCCACCCGTTGTCGCTTTGCTCCAACTCCTGTGTCCTTTGCCTTTTCTTTGCGGTCTATCGTGGCGATTTGCTTTGAAAAAAGAAGGGCTGCGGCTATCATGCGATTTACGAAATAATAGTTAATGCCTCACTTCATTATAGACTGCTCACAAGACATTTTACGACAGATAACAGCTGACGAAATAATGAATGTCGTTTACGAAACTGCAAACTCAACAGGACTTTTTGCACCGAATACATTAAAGTTAGACTAAGGCCTTTTGAACATTTCAAATTAGGGCAAGGAAAGGCAAATTTCTTGCATATTTTCGGATATATAATGGAAGGACGCACTACTGAACAAAAAGCCAGATTATCTCAACTTATTATATCAAAACTTTCAGAGTTACAAATTGACATATCGTTTTTATCAATTAATATATCTGACTTTGAACAAGCCACATATAGTAATAAATCTTTAATTAATCCTGACAACAAAAACAACGACAGACATTTTGAATTGTGAGAAACAGAACAACTTAAATGATTGTATAAATATTCAGACCATGTGAGTAAGAAACAAATTTTACAATGTCTGTAATAACAACAGCATTTAAGACTTAACTATAATAAAGAACAAAATAGTAAGAAAACAACGAACGGCTAACATGAACCTTTAGATTCGTTTTTAGAAATCTTTATAAATAATGCTACTGTGTAAAAAACCAGGCAAATTTCCACTCCCGGGTTTCACAGTCACTTACTAACACCATAAGACTCGCATCAAAGCAAAATTTATCCTTACTTTAGAACCGATGGTAACCATTGTAAAAGCAACTACAGACAATGCAGCTCTGCTGGCGGATATTGGCTGCATTAGTTTTATTGAATCGCATGGGCACAGTGCCCCGGCTGCAGATATTGATGCTTATGTTGCCGCCAAATACACCCCGGCCATACTGCAGCAGGAACTAAACGACCCGGGCAATATCTATCATATTCTTTATCATGCTCAGCAGGCCGCCGGTTATTCCAAGATCATTTTGCATTCACCCCACCCTGGTATGCCGCAAAACATTACCAAGCTGGAAAGGATCTACCTGCTGAAAGAATTTTACCAGTTAAAGCTGGGATATCAACTGCTCCAATTCAATATTGACCTGTCCAAAAAAAATAACCAGGCCGGTATGTGGCTTTATGTGTGGAAAGAAAACCACCGGGCGGTAAACTTTTATATAAAGGCGGGATTCCAGATCATAGGCAGTTATGATTTCAAACTCAGCGAAACACATTCCAATCCCAATCACCGGATGCTGTTGTTGTATTAGCCCCCCAGGCCGTATCTGTAATAACCGATCCGGCGTAAAAAATGTAACTTTAGTTCTCTAAACTTCTTTTATGAACGAAACTATAAAACAAGAACTCCATCAACTAGTAGATAAGTGTAACAATGAACAGATACTGGAGGATGCAAAGGAATTGCTGCAATCCAATAAAGACTGGTGGGATGAATTATCCGCAGCAGACCAGCAACTTGTTTTGGAATCAGAAGCCGAATATAATAAAGGCAACTTTATCAGCCATGAAGAACTAATGCAACGGTTTGAGGAATGGAAAAAGAAATAATCTGGACATCCGTTGCTCAAAATGATCTCTGGCAAATAGCTGAATACCTCAAAGCTGAATGGCCGGAAAAAGTGCTAACCCAGTTTCAGAAGGCATTAGTTCTAAAGACGACCCTTTTGAAAAAACAGCCTCTTCTTGGTTTCAAAAGTCATAAATATTCACGGTTCAGAAAAACACTGGTCACCCGCCACTACATGCTCATATATTCTGTTTCGAAAGAACACCTCATTATACACAGGATTAAGCATACCCGGATGGGCTAATACACAACTAATATTGATTCATCCATACAAAGAGGATCAAAACTCCATTAAACCTTTCTCCTAAAATCCTATCTTACTGCCCGCATAATCTTTAATCTATGAAATATCTCTTCTGCCTCACCGTACTGCTTTCGTTGTTCTCCTGCCAGAAAGATGCACCCCCTGCTGATGCCGAAGAAACCATGTACTACCCGCCAAACGGCAGCAGTACCTGGGAAACCAAATCTGTTTCCTCACTTGGCTGGAACACCGCCGCCGTGCAGCCCCTGAAAGATTACCTGCAGCAGAAAAATACCAAATCATTTATGATACTGGTGAACGGACGGATTGTGATGGAAGAATATTTCAACGGGCATACCAAAGACTCCTCCTGGCAATGGAACAGTGCTGGCAAAACATTAGTAGGAACTATCACCGGTATTGCCCAGCAGGATGGCCTGCTGCAGATCAATAATAAAGTATCCAGCTATATCGGCACCGGCTGGACCAGTGCGCCGCTGACAAAGGAAAACCTGATCACCAACCGGCATCTGCTTACCATGACTTCCGGTTTGAACGATTCAAACAATCTTGTAATAGTTCCCAACCTGACCTATATGGCTGATGCCGGCACCCGCTGGTCTTATCATAATGTGTTTCAAAAACTGATGGATGTGGTAGCCGCAGCCTCTTCGCAGAGTTATGATGCTTACTTTAACGCCAAACTGAGAGATAAGATCGGAATGGATGGCTTTTGGAATAACGGCATCATTTTTAAAATTTACCATAGCACTATCCGCAGCATGGCCCGCTTTGGTATACTGGCACTCAACAAAGGCAAATGGAATAATGAGCAGATCATCAACCAGCCTTATTTTGAAGAAAGTATTAATTCCTCCCAAACCATCAACCCTTCCTATGGATATTTTTGGTGGCTGAATGGTAAGAGCAGTGCCATGCTTCCCGGCAGTCAAACCGTTTATCCCGGTACCCTGGTACCCAATGCTCCTGCTGAAATGTATGCCGCCATGGGCGCAGAAGACCAGCGCATATATGTAATACCTTCCAAAAAAATGGTGGTCATCCGTATGGGTACTGCATCAGATCCTGCCAACCCGGTTTTTGCTTTGTCAGGTTTTGATAATGCACTCTGGGAAAAAATAAATGCAGTTATTAATTAAAGGCTGCCACAAATTTTTCGCCCTTGCCGGATACACAGTTTGAAAAGTTCTTGCTTGCATGAAAAAAAAATTCTTCCCCTGTTTTTCTTTTCTACTAACAACTACCGGCTTTTGCCTGATTTTACAACCTCTTCACCACATCCATAAAAAACTGCTTCCTGATACGATAGCCGATGGATTCATACAATTGTATAGCGCCGGTATTACTGCTGAGCACATGCAGAAAAGGAATAAAAGAATTTTCCAGTATCAGTTGCATCACCCGCAGCATTAGTGCTTTTGCATAACCCCTGCCCCGGTAATCAGGATGAGTACAGACAGCGCTTACTTCCATATAGGGTACCGGGTGCATACGCTGTCCCGCCATAGCGGCAAGTCTTCCGTCAATAAAAATTCCAAAGTAGTTGCCAAATAAAATAGTGTTCTGTAAAAACGGACCGGGTTTGGTGAACTTTGTCAGTTCCAGCATGGCCGGTATATGTTCCTCACTTAAGGGCACAATCCATTCACTAGCTGCTGTTGTAAATGATAAGACCGGTGCTTCATACACCATCTGTGTAATATCCATTTGTTGCAGAGTGTTCCATTTATTTGTATTAATCGGCAGTCTGTCAAAATAATGAATGGCAGCCCGTTGTCCGGGTGCTGTCATTTCATAGAGTTTGTCAAGATTTGTTGCATTCAGATCTTTCATTCCTGCAAACGGTGCAATATCGGGCTGGTATATACCCACATCGCCATCCACTGTGGCAATATCTGCATTGCCTGTGGTAATGGCGTTCCAGATCATATTATCCAGTATATGGTTCATTTTTTGTTCCCTTGCTTTTGCAATGCAACTTACCCAAAATTTTCTAAGCTATTTTTCCGTTAAATTAAATGGAAAGTAATGGGAAGGAGGAGATGAATGCGGTAATGTTAAAGTACTGTGGATTTACCCTTGTTTCCTCAGATATTTTGTAAGGATTACGATCTGCTGTCCTTCTATCCGTCCTTCTATCTGCTCAGTGTTATTCGGTACTAAACGGATATTACGAACAACGGTACCCACTTTTGCATTCACCGTTGAGCCTTTTACATCCAGTGATTTTGTCAGCACCACATTATCACCATTCTGCAGAATAGCGCCATAACAATCCTTATGCAGATCAACTGATGCATCATTCTCATGATCGCCGCTGGCTTTAGCCCATGCAAGCTTCTCCTCATCCAGGTATAGCATTTCTAATTGTTCAGCCGCCCAGCTTTCATTCCGTAAGCGGTTCAGCATACGCCAGGCCATCACCTGCACAGCCGGAACTTCACTCCACATGCTGGTGGTCAGGCATTGCCAGTGCTTGCTGTCAAGTTCCTCTTTCTTTTCAATTTGTGCTAAACATTTGGGGCAAATCCATATTGCATCATCCATATTGCCGGTAGCCGGTGGCACTTCATATACTTTCTGATTCTCTGTCGCCTCACATAATTCGCATTTGTTACCGCTTCTTTTCGCCAGCAATTCTTCTTGTTTCATCGGTTTAGTTTTAAAATTGGCGGCGAATGTAAGGAAATAAAACCGTAGTATAATAATCCTAAACTCATAGATAACCTCAGACAACACTTACTACTTATCACTTACAACTTACCACTCACTCACTACTCACCTCCTCAACTCACTATCCACTGTTCTCCATATTCCCAACGGGTTATCATTCTTCAGTTCATCAGGAAGAAATTCATCAGGCCAGTTTTGAAATGCGATCGGTCTTGCAAAACGTTTGATCGCATCTGCACCCACAGAAGTGAATCTTGCATCAGTAGTGGCAGGAAATGGCCCGCCATGATGCATACTTAAGCATACTTCCACACCAGTTGGCACCCCGTTCAATACTAAACGGCCGCAGATATTTTTGATAGCTTCCACCAGTTCATCATTATTACTTACATCATTTCCAGTGGCCATTAATGTGGCAGTAAGCTGCCCTTCGAGGTGTTTGGCGACCTCAATCATTTCTTTCATGTCTGCACAGCGTACTACCAGTGAATAAGGACCAAATACTTCTCTATGTAAAACCGGGTTGGATAAAAAAGTTTTCCCATCCACTGTAGCAATGGTGGGTTGTCCCTGCTTCTCCAATGGTGCAACAGCAGATTCAGCAACCAGATGCACATCAGGCTGCATCAGTGCTTCTTCTCTTTTTGTTACAAAAGCATCGGCAATTCCCTGGTGCAGCATAGTACCTGGAGTAATTGATTGTATCGCTTTTCCCAGGTCATGTATGAATGTTTGTAATGCTTCGCTTTCAATGCCGATGATCAAACCGGGATTGGTACAGAATTGTCCCACTCCCAATGTAACGGAACCGGCATACAGTGTTGCTATTTCTGTAACTGATGATTTCAGTTTTTCCGGCAATAAGAAAACAGGATTCACACTTCCCATTTCTGCAAAAACAGGAACGGGTTCTTTGCGTTGATTGGCCCAATCAAATAATTGTTTGCCTCCTGTATAAGAACCAGTAAAACCAACGGCTCTTGTATACGGATGCATGACCAATGTTTTACCCACTT
Source organism: Chitinophagaceae bacterium (assembly GCA_044221225.1). Classification (GTDB taxonomy): domain Bacteria; phylum Bacteroidota; class Bacteroidia; order Chitinophagales; family Chitinophagaceae; genus JJ008. The sequence goes on along the minus strand of JBGAPQ010000024.1, from coordinate 42,657 downwards.
CAAAAGAAATTCCGTTCACATGAGCAAAAATACCTTTGGGCATCTTGCATTTATCTGCAGCATGCAATATGGCTTCTGCGACGATGGCTGATGTTTGCGGATGTGCAGGATGTGCTTTCACAATAACAGGGCACCCGGCAGCAAAAGCACTTGCTGTATCACCACCGGCAGTTGAGTAAGCAAAGGGAAAATTGCTTGAACCAAACACCACTACCGGCCCCATTGGCACCAACATTTTTCTTATATCAGGCTTAGGAGGGTTTTTATCGGGAATGGCAGTGTCAACTCTTGCTTCCAGCCAATCACCTTTTTCACAAGCCAGCGCATAGCTTTCGAGTTGGTAGATCGTTCTGGACCTTTCATTTCTTAATCTTGCTTCCGGGAGATTTGTTTCTTTCATGGCCGTTTGAATCAGCAGGTCACCACATTCTTCCAGTTCAAAGGCAATGGCCCGCATAAAATCAGCCCGTTGCTGCAAAGAAAATTTCCGGTACACATGAAATGCGTTCCATGCATCCTGCATCACCGTGTTAATTTCTTCCAGGGGAAAATCTCTATAACTCATAATTTTTGATTCTTAACTCTGAACTATAATGCCGGTCTCATAGCAATCCCCTCATTAATCACTTTCAAAACTCGTTCTCTCTCCTCTCCTTCCAGCGTTAATCTTGGTGCTCTTACATATTCATTTCCAATTCCTGTTTGCGCAGCGGCCAATTTTATATACTGTACCAGCTTTGGATGAATATCCAGTTCCAGCAAAGGCATAAACCATCGGTATATTTTTGTTGCTTCTTCCAGTTTGCCTGCTTTAACCAAATTATAGATCGCTGCAGTCTCTTTCGGAAATGCACAAACCAGCCCCGCTACCCAGCCATCCGCACCAAGGCAAAGTTCTTCCATTGCTAAAGTATCAACTCCGCATAATATTTTAAACCGATCACCAAAACGATTTTTCATTCTTGTGAGGTTAGTCACATCTCTCGAACTCTCTTTCAAAGCAGTAATATTTTCACACTCCGCCAGTTCATCAAACATATCCGGTCTTGTATCGATCTTATAATCCACCGGGTTGTTATAGATCATAATAGGCAGGTTAGTTGATTTAGCAACTGCTTTAAAATAAGCGATGGTCTCCCTGTCATCAGACTTATAACGCATCGGTGGCAGCAGCATCAATCCATCTGCCCCCCATTTTTTTGCATTGGCTGCCTGCTTCACCGCATCTTTTGTAGTGCTTTCCGCAATGTTAACGATTACCGGAATTTTGCCATTCAGATATTCAACAGAAAATTCTGTCAGTTCCTCTTTTTCATGTTCTGTAATTGTACTGGCTTCACCGAGGGAACCACCGATGATAATGCCGTGTATACCTGCATCCAGTTGTGCCTTCAGGTTTTTTTCAAACATAGCCAAATCAGGTTCATCATTCTTTGTAAACGGGGTAAGTAATGCGGGGAATACACCTTTCCATTCAAATGCCATAATATAGGTTTTAGATGGCTAAAGGTAAGGTATTCAGAAATTTATCAACAACCTGCCGGATGAACAATTGATTGTGTTCTGGTGACGCAACAACAATAAAAATTAATCCTTATTTTTCCAGCTAATTAATAAAATGGTTAATGTAAAAAAATAATATATGAATCAATTTTTTACCCGGTTTTCTTATTTACTGGTTTTGATCTTACTTACGGAGAGTATTTATGCCCAGCAGGAAAAGGATTACAGTATCCTGTTGAATTCGGGTAAGTTTACTCCGGTTGAAAATATAAGCGGCCTTACAAAAAACTCAGTTGAATTCCGGCAAAGTTTGTTTCTCAACAAGCATTATATTACGATCCAGTTCAAAACATTGCCTTCCCAACAAGAAAAGAACAACCTGAAAGCTACAGGCATAGAACTGATCGACTATATACCTAATTATGCCTATACGGCCAGCGTATCAGCTGATTTCGATCTTAGTAGTTTTAAATCATTTAACCTCCGCAGTGTTTTTCAGTTCACCGCAGCTCAGAAAACGGTTCCGGCATTACTGAGCGGGGCCATCCCTCCGCATGCCATTAAACAGGCAGGCTATGCAGACCTGACCGTTATTACTTATGAGAAATTAACTGTTGGAGAGATAACAGGATCACTCCTGCCTCTTAGTGCCTCTGTTCTCGAAGACATGCCAATGTTCAGGAGTTTTACTATTCGCATACCACAGGCAAATATGCAAAGACTTGTAAGCCTGCCTTATGTGCAGTGGGTTGAATTTATTGAGGCTCCCAATCAATTAGAAAATACATTGGGAAGAACATTACACCGTGTAAGTGTATTAAACGATGGAGTAAGAAACCTGAAAGGCGATGGTATTAATGTAGGTATTTGGGATGAAGGTGAAATAAGTCCGCACCTCGATTTTTCTCCTGCCGGTCGTTTAAACCAGATGGAGTTCAGTTCGGCTTCACAACACTCTACTCACTGTGCCGGTACAATACTGGGCCGGGGGTTAATTAACCAGACTGCCCGGGGCATGGCCCCCAATGCCTCTTTGTATTCTTTTAATTTCAGTGGTAATATTCAAACTGAAATGGCAACTGCGATTCCCGCACAGAACCTCGTTGTAAGCAGTCACTCTTATGGAAGTACACAAACCTGCGGATTGAATGGCGCTGGTGTTACCTACTCTTCCACCAGCCGTGCGACTGATCTAAACTTAAATACTTTTCCCTACCACCTGCATGCTCATTCAGCAGGTAATTCGCAAACGGCTTGTACCGGAGGATGGTCAACCATTACTGCCAGTGGCAAGTCAGCAAAAAATAATATTCTTGTTGCCAATATAACAACTCTTGAAGCCTTATCAGGCAGCAGCAGCTGCGGACCCGTGCAGGACGGAAGGGTGAAACCGGAAATAAGCGCCTTTGGAACTAGTGTATTTTCCACTTCCACACCTGTAAATGCTTATGCTACTTTATCAGGTACATCTATGGCTACACCCGGCGTGGCCGGCTCATTGGTTTTGTTGGTTCAACGCTACAAGCAATTAAACAGTAATAATCTTCCCCCTTCCACATTAATAAAAAACACAGTACTCAATACTGCCCATGATTTGGGTAATGTTGGTCCGGATTATCGTTTTGGGTATGGTCGTATTAATGCTTTGCAGGCAGTGAGGATTCTGGAAGATAACCGGTATGCATTGAATAATGTAACTACAGGTACATCAAACGACATCAATATTAATGTGCCTGCGGGAGCAGCCAGGCTGAGAGTAATGCTTACCTGGAATGATCCGGCTGGTGCTGCTAACGCCAATCCTGCATTGGTTAATAACCTTGACCTGACCGTTGTAAACGGAGCTACTACTTCTTTTCCGTGGATACTGGATCCTAATAATCCGGCAACTCCGGCTACTACAGGTGTTGATAATGTCAGCAATATTGAGCAGGTGGTCATTAATAGCCCTGCTGCCGGTTCTTATACATTAAGGGTAAATGGAACCGCCGTTCCTACCGGACCATCACAGGACTATGCATTAACATGGAGTATTGATCAGCCCTATATTGAAGTAATTTATCCTAATGGCAGTGAATCTTTCAGCCCCGGAAGTACAGAAACAATCACCTGGGATAATGCAGGTGTTACATCCAGTCAAACAATTGAATATTCAGTAGATGGCGGCTCCAACTGGACTGTTATATCTGCATCAGTACCTGCAGGCACTACCCGTTTCAGTTGGTCTGTTCCTGTAGCCAATACTTCAACAGCAAAGATCAGGGTATCCAGCGGGGCAGTTAGTGATGTGAGTGATAATAATTTTAAAATACTGGGAACTGTAACAGGTTTTTCAGCAAGCGGCATAAGCTGCAATGCGGGTGAAGTTATTTTTAACTGGACTGCCGTTACCAACGCTTCGCATTATGATATATATACACTGGATGCTGCAACAGGTCAGTTTGTAACATTTGCAACTAATCTTTCCGGCACCACACATACAGCAACAGGTCTTACCCCCAATGCCCTTATGTGGTTTACCATCCGGGCAAAAAATTCAACAAGCAGTGCAGAAAGTGAAAGGGCTAATGCTGTTAGTGTCGTTGTATCTAACGGAGGTGGAGGAATAGGTACGGTAGGGGCTATTACTGGCCAGACCACTATTTGTGGCACTCCCTCAAATGTGATGTATTCAATTTCAAGTGTATCAGGTGCTACTTCTTACAACTGGACAGCGCCTCCGGGAGCTTCTATTGTAAGTGGTCAGGGTACCACAACTATTGCCATCAATTATAATACAGGCAGCTCCAGCGGAAACGTAAGTGTTAGTGCCAGCAATGGTAGCTGCTCAACAGCGCCTTCAACACTGGCGATAACAGTAGGAAGCACTGCTGTTTCTGCACCCACAACAGGTGGTAACCAGGCTCAAACAGTCTGCGCAGGAAATCCAGTTCCTACTCTTACCGCTACCGCCACTGTACCCGCAGGCCACACCCTGCTATGGTACAATGCAGCAAGCGGCGGAACCACTGTGGCAAACCCAACACTCAGTTCAGTAGGAACTATTACTTATTATGCCGCCAGTGTAAATAACAGCACTGGTTGCGAAAGCGCAGAAAGAACGGCTGTATCGCTTACCATAACATCCGTTCCTGCGGCTTCACATACTGCAGGCGGACCAGTTACTTTCTGCCAGGGTGGAACGGTGGTATTAACAGCCAACTCCGGCTCATCTTATTTGTGGAGTAACGGAGCCACCACACAGGCTATTACTGTAAATACAAGTGGTTCCTATACAGTAACAGTTACAACCAGTGGATGTACGAGTACTTCTTCCGCCACAACTGTTACTGTTAATCCATTACCTGTTGCTACTATTACTGCCGGAAGTGCAACTTCATTCTGCCAGGGAGGAAATGTTGTACTTACTGCATCTGCAGGAAGTTCATGGACATGGAGTAATGGTGCTGTCACACAGGCCATCACTGTCAGCAATTCAGGCAATTTTTCTGTAACTGTTACAAATGTCAATGGTTGTTCTGCTGCTTCCACTGCTACGGCCGTGTCCGTAAGCCCCAACCCAGTTGTTACTATTTCAGCGTCTCCTTACACAAGGCTTTATCCGGGCTTATCTACTACGTTAACGGCTAATGTAACGCCAGCAGGAAGTTATAACTACACCTGGCTAAAAGATGCTGCGGTAATAACCGGCGCCACATCATCCAGCATAACAGGCATCAACCTGGATAAGCTTGGAAGCTATACGGTAACAGTGACTAATACATCAGGATTACCCTGCAGTAATACATCACCCGTTGTTGAAATTGCAGATTCTGCAACCAGCAAAATGTATATTTTGCCTAATCCAACCGATGGTAACTTTGATATTATCTATTACAGTGAAGGGAATAACAACTACACACTCAGTATCTCTGACTCAAAAGGCGCAATGGTTTATCGTAAAACATACAGCATCAGTTCTCCATATCAGCGGATGAATGTAGATATGACACTGCACAGTAGCGGTATCTACCAGGTTTTATTAACAGACAGAACTGGTAAGAAAATAGCAGCAGGACGAGTGCTGATTCAATAAACCATTTCATTTTTTTAAATAAAACCAGCTTTGTATAAGGCTGGTTTTATTTTTTGTCAAGAACTATATAACAACGAATAAAGAAATTCATTTAATAATTTGCCGAGCCCTTAGAAGATGTGTTTATTGGAAATAAAATTGTGCATGCTCTCCGTACTCACAGAGTTTATCGATAAAATATGGTTCACCTTTATTTTATTTCACTGGAAGTAAAGAACATAACATTAAATTACGCAGAATTGTCAAGCGAAGAAGCCAGAAAGTGAATGAGCATGGTGAATTCGGTAACAAAACGGAAAGAAAACTTGTAGGAAAAACAGAGCAAGAAATATATGAGTTGTTTGGAATTAGTTTCATTCCACCTGAAATGAGAATCGGAGAAAATGAATTGAATAAATATAAATTAACCTGATATGCCAGATCTCAAAAGTATTCAAACAGAAGTGGATGCCTGTTATCTCTACAGCAAACTTGCAGAAAATGAAGAAGACAAAAATGTAGCTGATATTTTTCAGCAAATGAGTGATATAGAAAAAAAACATGCTGAAGCATTCCTTAAAAAAACAAACCTTCCTGCAGATAAAATACCTTCACCCTCCTTCCGGGCAAGAACATTAAACCGGATCGGGAAAATCTTTGGCTATGATTATGTGCTTGGAGTACTAATGGACACAGAAAAAAGCCTTTCTAATTCAATTCTCATAGCCAAGAAAAAAACTAACCAGCCTCTCACAGGTTCCGAAGTGAATCATGTAAAAGTGCTTCGCAATATCATTGAACAATCACAAGTATCAGGCAGTACCATTGCCCGTTTTGAATCAAGACACAAGTCTGTAGGTGGAAATGCACTGAGGGCAGCTGTTCTTGGTGGCAATGACGGCCTTGTTTCTAACTTTAGTTTGGTGATGGGTGTAGCTGGTGCCACTCAAGGCGGCAACGGCGTACTATTAGCCGGCTTAGCAGGATTGCTTGCAGGTGCTCTATCTATGGCCTTGGGGGAATGGATCTCTGTAAAAAGCTCACAAGAGTTATACGAGAACCAAATGGCAATTGAGATGGAAGAGTTGGAAACCAGTCCTGAAAATGAATTGAAAGAATTGGAACTGATCTACAAGGCAAAAGGGATTCCTTCAGAACAGGCAAGCAAGATGGCAGCAGCAATTATCAACAATAAAGAACATGCTCATGAGTTGCTGGTAAAGGAAGAGTTAGGCATCAATGCTGAAGAATTAAAAGGTTCAGCGTTTGAAGCTGCATTGTATTCCTTTTTTCTTTTCGCCATTGGTGCTATTATCCCTGTATTTCCTTTCATGTTCCTGAGTGGGAACAAAGCAATCTTACTTAGTGCAGCGGCCAGTGCTGCAGGCCTCTTTATTATTGGAGCTGCTATTACGTTATTCACCGGGAGAAGTATCTGGCTTTCTGGTTTCAGACAAGTAATTTTTGGACTGGCAGCAGCAGCCATCACATTTGGAATCGGAAGGCTGATAGGAGTATCTGTAGCAGGATAATTCACGAATATTAACTAACCTTTTTGATCGATTGATCCATAATGTGACAATAATCATGTTTCATATCATGCTGTTACATTTAATTTGACACTAAAACAGGGGCGTTGCGATCCATTTTTCTTTCAATATTGACCAGTTTCTTATTACTCGGCACCACAGAGTTGCACCAGTTTTTGAAATTACCTGTACTGTTGAAACATTTTCAGGTACACAAAAAGCAGGATAAGTCTCTTTCTTTACGTGGCTTTCTTGCACTTCATTATTCGCAAGATCACCCGATAGATAATGATGATAGTGACGACAATCAACTCCCTTTTAAAAATCCCGAAGCAATTAATCATGTTGATATAACTATAATTCCCTTTCGACTTGAAACAGAGGAATTATTATTAATGGGGTCGGAAATAACAAGATCTTATCATCCTGAAGGAGCCCCATGTCATTTATCTTACGCTGTATTTCATCCGCCGCAAATTTTCTAACAGTTTTTTCAAGAGTGATAGTATTTAAACTACTATCAGGTTACTATTTATTTAATTTAAAAAAATTAGTTATGAATGCAGCACAAATTCACCTGGCGCTTAACCATGTGCCTTTATTCCTGTCCATTATCGGTGGCGGGATACTTATTCTTGGACTGATCAAAAAAAATGAGACATTCAAAAACCTTTCCTTATACTTATTGATTGGAGCAGCCCTGTTCACAGTTCCTGTTTTCCTGACTGGGGAAGGAACTGAAGAGCTGGTAGAACATTTACCGGGTGTAAGTGAAACAGTAATAGAAAAACATGAGGATATGGCAAAGCTATCACTCATCATAATCAGCATTACAGGTGTAGTAGCACTGGCTGGTTTATTCCTAAAAAGAAATGCCAGGCTAGCAAAATTTGCTTTTACAGGAGCCCTTCTTCTTTCCCTCGTTTCCTTCGGAGCTATGGCCCAAACAGCCCATCTAGGCGGGCTTATAAGACATACTGAACTTAAAACCGATTCTGTCACCACCTCTGAAGGAAATACAGACGAAGAGAATGAGAACGAAGTAAAAGACAATCTGAGAAAAGTAGAAAAGGTCCAAAAAAAAGATGATGATGATTAAAGAGTAATATTCAGCAGGTAGAGGTCAAAAACTTCTACCTGTTGAATTTCTTTTTCCATTGCACATGCCCCTTACCATCATAAAAGATTATTTCGCTGAGTTTGTTATTTTTATGATACGTCTTCCATTCCTTTACCTTTATGCTATTATGATATGCTCCCTGTTGCCATAGACCGTCAGCAAAATCACGGTGTACCCATTTTCCTGTTCTCACTCCATTCTTATAATAACCAGAATCCTTTATAGCACCCCCTGGAAAAAAATTCATGTATAATCCATCCTGCAGACATTGTTCAAAAACCGGTCTGTAGTTATCGCTTTTTGAGATATTGGAGAAAACCAGTTGCTTCAATGAGTGAATGGCCACTGATCTGCTTGCAGGAAATGAATATGCCACATCAAGATAATTTATGGCAGCTTGTTTGTTTTTTTGGTAAAGCTCCCTTAAATAAAAGAAACTTCGTTTCGGATTATACCGAAGCATTTCATCAGTAATCCGGTGAAATTTATCCGCACTATAATGGCGGATAGCCAGCAGCTCTCCTTTTTCGTTCCAATGCTTCCATTCCCCATCAGGCAAGTTATTTACCAATCTGCCTGAATCGCACAATGCTCCTGTACCATACCAGCTTTGCCAAATACCATTTAGCTTTGAATTCTTACTGCTTGTTGCAAATAATTTGTTTCCCTCGTTATGCTCATGCAGCATACCATTTGCTGGCAAAGTGAATGAGATTTTCTTTTGCCATGAAGAAGATACTAGAGTATGGTTCTTTGTGCGAATCTCTGTTGAAAATACAGTACTTCCCTGCTGTGAGTAAACAGATAAAAAAACAGTACAGTACTTCCTGTCGAAATGCACTTTTTCATGTGCAAGCAATTACCGTAAAATTAGGGAACAAATCAATTTGTCAACCAGGATATAAATCCTTTCTGTATCATGGAGACTTTGCGGATAGCCTGTTATGCCAGTCATTCATATTAATTGAATACATATATTTACTGGCAGAATCATTCTGTATTAAATATGACCAAAACCAGACTCGAAGCTTTCAGTGATGGAGTGATTGCCATCATTATAACTATTATGGTACTGGAATTAAAAGTTCCGCATGATACCAGCTGGCATGCCCTTTATCAATTATGGCCAGTTTTTCTTAGCTATCTAGTCAGCTTTGTCAACCTGGGTATTTATTGGGGCAACCACCATCACCTTATTCACACCATAAAAGAGGTAAGAGGAGGTATTTTATGGGCCAATCTTCACTTATTGTTTTGGTTATCGCTTATGCCTTTTGCTACTGCCTGGATGGGAGAAAATCATTTTGAAAAGAATACTGTAATTGTTTATGCACTATTGGCAAATCTTTGCGGTATTGCCTATTATGTATTACTTACGATTATAAGAAAATGTAACCCCGGGAATGCAGCTTTGCTAGATGTATTAAGAAAGCAATCCAGAAAGGGTATACTTTCTGTCATGCTTTATACAGTAGCCATAGGGGCAGCATTTTTACACACTGCCCTATCCGGTGTTTTGATTATTCTGGTAGCTATAATGTGGCTTATTCCTGACCGAAATATTGAAAAAAATATGAACAAGGATTAGCTGATTAAGAAACTTTTATAAAGACCTCTATCTAATTCCTCCTCCACTTAAGCTGAGGTTGACAATAGCTGCTCCTGTCGGGCAATTCCCCATTGATTGCATCTCCGTCAATAATTTCTCTGTTAGTGCTTTTTTATCTTTTGTCGTTTCGTTGGCATGCTTTTTATCAAAAGCCTCCATACAATTGAATACTTCAGATCCTTTTGTTCCAATGGATTTGAGTTTTTCTGAAAAAGAAGCTGCATCTTCCGGCTTCAGTTTTGAAATGCCCTGCATCATTTCTGTTTGAGGATTCGCTGCCACCGAAACAGCTTTCATCAGGTCTTTTGCATCGGAGCTAAGTGATTGCTGAAAATTGTCGAAACAACCACACATTTCATCGGCAAGTTCCGGAACCTTTTTATCGGCAGAGCCTGCCCCGCAAGAACCTAAAAGAATACCAAAAGCTGTAACTGCAGCAATTTTTTTAATAGAATTCATAGTTTATTAATGTTATAAAGCTAAACTACAAGTTAGTCAGTTTGAAATAGCAGGTCATTTATAACCGATGTATTTTATTCTGTAATTGCAGGCTTTCCGGCCACAATCGATCTGAAAACAAATGCACCATACAAAAAAGCAGTTATTCATTCCGATGCCTCACCTGTATATCATGGCTGCTCACTTACCCAATCGCCAGGATATACTGTAACAGCATAATTAATTTTAGGTACTTAAAATCTAACCGCCCTTTATTAACAATTAAAATCAATATTCGTATGAAAATGATTCATTCTTTGATGCTCTCATCTGTTTTGGTACTTTCAGTACTGTCATGTAAAAAGAAAGACAGCACACCTGACCCAACACCGGATCCGGCACCAACAATTACCGCTATTAACCCGACAAGCGGACCTAAAAACACAGTGGTGACTATTACCGGAACTAACTTTGGCACCAGTACAACCGGCCTGAAAGTTTTTTTTAACGGCGTACAGGGGGTTATACAAACTGTATCGGCCACTGAAATCACTGCAACTGTTCCCGCAGGTGCATCAACTGGTGCTATTAAGGTTGAAAAAAATAGTGTGCAGGTAACTGGTCCTGTATATACATATCATGGTAGTGGATGGACGAGTACTCTTGCCCTTAGTGGCACGGCTACCAACCTCAATCACCCTTCTGGTATTACAAGGGATGCAAGCGGCAACCTTTATGTGTGTGACAGAGATAATCACCGCATTGTTAAAATAACTGCTACCGGTATTACGAGTGTATTTGCAGGTACCGGAACTGCCGGCTTTATAAATGGAACAGGCACTGCTGCACAGTTTAACCAACCCTATTGTATAACGATTGATGCAAGCGGCAATTTTTTCGTTGGCGACAGGATGAACCATGCAATAAGAAAAATTACATCTGCCGGTGTGGTAACTACACTGGCGGGCAATGGGTCAGCCGGAAGTACAGATGCTACAGGAAGCGCAGCCAGCTTTACAGAACCATTAGGTATAACTATTACTAATGCAGGCAACATCTTTGTTGCAGATTATGGCAATCAAAAAATAAGAAAAGTAACACAGGCAGGTGTAGTTACTACAGCCGTAAATGCTTATATGTGTTTTGGTATCGGTTCTGATGCCGTTAATAATCTCGCCTTTACCAATTATTTTCAAAACCGTGTATTCAGGGTTTCAGATGGTTTTAATACTGGTGTATTAGCCGCAGGCGATTTAACTGCCGGTACTGCAGACGGTACAGGTGCAGCAGCCCGTTTTAATATTCCCGCTGGCATAGCAGTTGATGGACCGGGCAATTTGTATGTAACTGAAATCGGTAATAACCGTATCCGGAAAATTACAACTGCCGGAGTGGTAACTACAATTGCCGGCAGCACAGCAGGTAATGCTGATGGAGCAGGTACCGCGGCCCTCTTCAGTTCGCCTATTGCCGCCTGCGGGGATTTTGCCAACAATATCCTTTATGTAGCTGATTTTGAAAATCACAGCATCCGCAAAATCATTCTTGATTAATAAAAAACAACAATGACAAAACAGGAACTCTGGCCCAAAGAAGGCAAACTGAAAAAAGGCCTTATTGTACTGGCAATTGTAATTGTATCTGCATTGCTGATAACATTACTGGAAGAGAGGACGGATTTCAGGCATACAAAGAAACTTACGTTCGTCATCGCTCTTGCCTGCATTGCGGTGTGGATATATCAGCCAAAGAAAAATGGAAATGTATGAAGAAATTTTTAGCCGTTTCCCCCTTAATATTACTTTGTCTTGCCACTTATCTTACTTTCAGCAACAGCTGGATTGTACCTGGTATAAACCGCTGGCAGGCCGGGTTGATGGGCGATAATAAATATTTCCCTGCACTTAGTATTTTCATTCTTATACTGCCCCCTTTACTGGTGCTGCTTGTAATTAAATGGTGGCTGCAAAAAAAAACTGGTAATTAAGCCTTCCTTATCCAGATCATAAAATCCCGTCCCGCGGGATTTTTTTTATCTCCACCTCGTCGCAGCATTACTAATAAGTGATATGATAAAATAAATACTCGCCGAAACCCAACAGATAACTGATAACACTTCACATACGTTGATAAAGTGTAAAGTATTATTAGAGGTTTCCAAATAAGTTTACGCTATTTTTAGCCTGTCACATACCAACCATCATGAAAAGACTGTACTACTTTTTATTTTGTTCTATCATTAACCTGGTTTCATTTTCAGCAATGAGCCAGAACTGTTCCTGTAATGAAACAACCATTGCGACCATGCAAAAACTCCGGGATGAGAACGACAGTACCGCAGCTTTTCCTCTTATAAAACAGTTAAAAAACAGCAGTAATAAAAACTGCAGGGTATATGGTTATACACTTGATCTGTGGTTTATGCTTGCCAATAAAAAAATGGACACCGTGCTGGCCCTGGTAGAAGAACAGGAAAAATACACCACCAGCCTGCCTTGCAAAGAAACCTTGCTGCCGATGGTTTACCTGAATTATTCCCGTTGCTTCAAAAGATTTAACGATTATGAGAACATGTCATTGTATGCCTTCAAGGCACTGAGTGGTGCAGAAGCGCAAAAGAATAAAGAAGCAGAACTTAATGCCATCATGGATATTATTCATGTGTTTACAAGACAGAACCAGGATGAAAGCATCCCACAATACCTTAAACGGGCTGAAAAGATAATTCCCGGGTTGCCCATCAACTACTCCATTGCCGCCAATTACAACTGGCTGGCCTTTGAATACGAAACATGGTACACTCTTACAGAACGCCGCTCCCTGCTGGACACTGCCCTGCTCTATGCAGGCAAAGCTGTTGAATCAGGGAAATTGAATAACAATTTCGAACAGCTTTCAAAATCTTTCAGGGTGTATGAAGCCGTGGCATACCACAGTGGTGATATAAAAAAAGCTATATCCTTTATGGATTCTGCACTTTATTATGCTAAGCAAATAAAAATACCCACCAACCTTGCGGGCCTTTATATTGCAAAGGCAACCGATCATCTTGACCTGGGCGAAAAAAATGAAGCCATTCGCTGGACGGATACCAGTATTGTTTATGTTGACAGGGATTTTAAAGGCACCCTGTCTGCAGTTGGTGTTTATAAACAAGCCAGTGATGTGTATGAAGGAGCTGGCAATTTGCAAAAAGCATATGCCACATTTAAAGTGTATGAGAAACTAAAAGACAGCCTGTTCAAAGTGCAAAGGACAGAAAAGATTAATGAACTTGAACAGCAATACAATAAAGCTAAAAATGAAAAAACAATTAAAGAACTGGCCCAGCAAAAAAGGATTTATATTTTACTGGCAGCCGTCGGTTTGTTTGCCTTACTCGGTCTTCTCTTCTTCATCCGTCAGCAGACGCTTAAGAACAAACAGAAAATTTTAGAAACAGAACAGCGGCTGAACCGGGCAAGAATGAATCCGCATTTCTTTTTTAATGCTCTCTCCTCTTTACAGTCCTTTGCCATGGAAGGCAATGACGGTAAAAGCATTGCCAGCAATCTTTCCAAATTCTCACACATTATGCGGGAAACATTAGAAAGCACTTATAAGGAATATGTAACGATTGAACAGGAAAGTGATTTTTTGAAAGAATATCTGGAATTACAAAAAATCCGGTTTCCGCAAAAATTCCTATATGAAATAAACATTGACAACACTATTGAACCGGATGAAACACTAATCCCTTCCATGATTTTACAGCCATTTACTGAAAACAGTATTGAACATGGCTTCACCGGAATCAGTTATCCCGGTCATATAGCCATTTCGTTTTCAAAAAAGGAAAATGATTTACACATCAGCATTATTGATAATGGCAAAGGCCTTGCCACAACTGCCAGAGAAAATACTGAACATATTTCCAGAGCCAGCCAGATTATCAAAGACAGGATTTACCTGCTGAATATTAAACTGAAAACAAAAGCCGCTTTCAGTATTGAAAACAACAGCAACGGAAAAGGGGTAGCCGTTTTGGTAAGGCTTCCCCTTTTGTATAAACAGGATATAAAGGTTTAATTCGTTTACTTTTTTGTGTATCTGTTTCTTCTGTTTCAATTAGAAACCCACACATCGTTTTTGGTTACGTTGGATGCATCATACCCGGCGATAGTATACACTTTACCATTGAAGATAACCGACTGGTGGCCTCCACGGGTACCGAAAGCAGCATTGGGTTCTTTTGTCCAGTCCTTACCGTTGATGCTGCTCCATATTTCTTCTGTAGTTACAAAGCCTGTAAGGCCCCCTATCAGGTATATCTCATTATTGTAAACAACTGCCTGATGTGAAAACATAGGTGAAAACCTGGCTGAAGCAGTAACTTCTTCTGTCCATGCCTTTCCGTCGGTGCTGCTCCATACTTCATTTTTAAAACCAGATGAGGTATACCCGCCAGTCAGGTAAATTTTACCATTATAAACGACAGCCTGTTGACCTGCCCTTGCGGTTAAACCGGTGGTAGTTTCCTGCACCCATGCTATACCATCATTGCTTGACCATACATCATTTTTCGCACCGCCAATACCATCGCCGGCTATTACCCATAGTTTGCCATTAAACACTGTGACAGAATGATTGGAACGGATGCTGAATGCTGCATTTGCAGTTACCTGAGTCCATGTAATGCCATCACTGCTGTTCCATACATCATTCAAAGCATTGCCGTTACTCAATCCCCCTATCACCCATATTTTATTGCTGAACACTACTGCCTGGTGTCCGCTCCTGCCACTGAATACCGGTCCGGAAACTGTTATCCGGCCCCATGATACACCATTTGTACTTGACCATATTTCATCAGAATAATCTGTAACAGTTTTACGTCCGCCGATTACCCATAGTTTGCCATTAAAGGCTACTGCCTGGTGTTCAAACAATGGTGCGAATAGGGTGCCTGTGGTGTTAACTTTTGTAAAACTAATTGCTGCCGGAGCGACAGGGGCTTCATCTTTCTTACAGCTATCAAAAAAAAGAAGTGTAAAAATTGCTGATGCAGAAATGAAACTATTCTTTTTCATAAGTATGTTCTTTTGGTTACCGGATTTATTTTACTTTATCGCAGCCTATTTCATATTTGCCGCCATAGCTATTATACTTTATCGCACTATCAAATTTGCCACCTCCTGTATAATCCTGGCGAAAAGTAAATTCCTGGTACATACATTTACCATCAAAGTCCTTAAAAATTCCAACGGCAGATACAATCCGGTAAAGAATAACACCCAGTTCATTTTTCTTTACTGCCCAGTCTGTAGAATTGATAACCACTTTTGTAAAATTTTCTTTCCAGCCAAGTTTATTTAATGCAGCTACCATTTGCTGTTCCATCGCTGCATTTTTCATACCCGTCTTTGGTAGTGTACGGCTGCTCATCAACTGGTCATGCAGCTTTGCTGATAAAGTTTTTATTTGCGTAATGCCGCTGTTCAAATCAAGCAAAAGAGAACTTTTAATATTTCCCTGAACATTGGTTGGAAAATCAAACGCAACAGTAATATCATGACTGATGTCGCCGCTGCGAACCAGTTCATCCATCAGATAAGAATAGGTCCAGTTTTCTCTTTCCACATAAGGTGCATAGTTTTCTTTGAACCATTGCTCATCAGGCAACAGGGCAAACTGATAATATGGGTTATTCTGTTCTGACAGAGGAACTATGAAATACGATAAATCACCTCCCCAAATCGCTGTTCCTTTATCTACTTGTATTATTACCCTCAGGCGGGTATTGCCATTCATTATTTGTTTGAAAGGATTTGCAAGATAGACAGTGCCGAAAATTGCTTCGCCGGTTTTAAATTCATTCTTAATAACCGAACCCATTTCTTTTTCTTTTCCGATAACAAGAGGTTTGGTACTCCACACAATTTTGCCAAGGTTCTGTTTATGAAAATCGCTGGTATAAATTTTTGATGCCTCGCTGTCAGCGCTGCCCAGCAATTTATTTACTTCAGTCAATTTTTGTTTAAATGCCGCATTATTAGGCGACATCAGCAGTACGGCCTCACATTCATATCTCGCCGCCTCCAGGTATTTCATTTTTTCCTGCGGATTAGCGGCGCCCCTGCTTTTCACCATTACTTCAGTTACATTCCAGCGAAGGCGGTCTGACCTTGTCAGATAATTATCATAATCAGCAAAGGCCTCATCTATCTTAATAAAAAAACGTTTGCTTTCTTCCGCGGTCACCATTGCCTTTTTTTCATTATACTCAGCTATGTTCAGGTTTTTCACCCTGTCATAGTAAGCTTTACCGGTTATGCCAGGTTCGATATCATAGCCGGAAGAATATACACCAATTAATTTTTGCCAGAAACCAGCATAATAATTTCGTTCCTCTTCCACTTTGGCATTAGCTGCTTTCTTTTGGTCTTCCTTATTTTTCGCTTCAGCATCCTGCTTTGCCACCAGGTCTTCCCAGATTTTCAACTCCGCTTCCATTGCAGAAGTATTGTAAGAGGGGTCTTTCTTTTTTACTGCATCTAACAGATTGGTGGCCCCAATAAGGTAGGAGTTCACACTTTTTCCCTGTCTCATCATTTCAATTTTTCCCCAAAAAGATTTTACCTGGGATTTTGCCGGACCATTGTAGCTTTCATCCATAGAACCGGAGGAAGAAGGTCTTGGGGTTGTATCTGCAACAGGCTTATCATTTCTGGCAGCAGGAGTGCTCTTTGTTTCACTGGTAGCCGGTTTTGTTTGGGTTTCTTTACTTTCTTTGGCTCCTCCGGATTTACCGCTTGTCTTTACGTCAATTTCACTTCCCGAAGGGTTTTTTTTCACTTTTACAGATATCTGTGCCTGTACAGAAGAGAACAGAAACAGCAGGCAAAGGAGAACGGCATATTGTTTCATATAACAGATTTTACTATAAAGCTATTCCGGTGCAATGGCTTTATGCTGACAGATAAACTAATGCTATTGTCTGTGCAGCAAGTGCGGGATGCGAAAGAATATCTGCACTCCCGTATGCTGCATTTTTAATATCTTTATCCACCACACATGAAAGCACTAATAATTGACAACGAAGCGCACCTGCGTACAGGACTCAGACAAATGCTGCAGGAATATTGTCCCGAAATAAGTCATATAGATGAGTCAGATGGAGTGCAAACCGGCCTTCAGAAGATAAAGAGCTTTTTGCCGGATATTTTACTACTTGATGTGGAGATGGAAGATGGCAGCGGTTTTGATTTAATGAAACAGGTGAGTGAACCATCCTTTCAACTTATATTTGTAACCGCCCATAATCAATATGCTATTGAGGCTTTTCAGTTCAGCGCTATTGATTACCTGCTGAAGCCAGTTGACCCCGATGCCTTGCAAAAAAGCATCCAGAGAGCGCAAAGGAATATCCGCAACAGCAGCCTGCAACAACAGGTACAAGTGTTATTACAGCAATTTTCAGGAATACAAAATCATGATAAGAAGATTGTATTAAAGGACCTTGAGAATACCTACTTTATTAAAGTGGCCGACATACTTTATTGCGAAGCAGAAGGTACTTACACCAAATTTATTATTAGCAATACAACACCCATTTTAGTATCCAAAAACCTGAAGGAGTACGAAACCATCCTTGAACCGCTTGGTTTCATCCGCACACACCACAGCTTTCTGGCCAACCCTGATAAGATAAAACTGTTTGACAAAACAGAAGGGGGTGTACTTGTATTGGAAGGCGGCCTTACTATTCCGGTGTCTCAACGCAAAAGGGATTATGTATTACAAATACTTGAAAGAACATAAGCTACCTTGCATTTTCGCACAAAAACTCAAGCTCCCACACATCATAACTATAGCGGCTGCTTACGCTACTATAGTTGCCACCGCCTGTATATTCCTGTTTAAACGACTTCTCCTTCCAGGTCGTAATCGTAAGCTTTGGTGATCTTTACATTCACAAATTCACCAATGGGAAGTTTCTTAACAGAATGAATGACGACTTCATTATCTACTTCTACTGAATCAAATTCTGTACGGCCCAGGTAACGACCGGCTTCTTTTTTATCTATCAGTGTTTTAAAGACTTTACCTACTTTCTCCTGGTTCAGCTCAAAAGAAATTTCCTGTTGCACTTCCATTATCTCCTGCGCCCTTCTTTCTTTCTCCTCTGCAGGTACATCATCTGTTAAGTCATGAGCCGATGTTCCTTCTTCATGAGAATAGGTGAAGATACCTACCCTGTCAAACCGCTGACGTTGTAAAAAACCTTTTAACTCTTCCACATCATCTTCTGTTTCACCGGGAAAACCGGCAATCAGTGTTGTGCGCAGGCAAATACCCGGAACTTTTTCACGGATAGCAATGGTCAACTCCTCCATTTCCTCTCTTGTGATCTGCCTTTTCATGGCTTTCAGCATATTATTGGCCGCATGCTGTAATGGCATATCAAGATAATTACAGATATTCTCCCGTTCCCTCATCACATCTAATACTTCAAGCGGAAACTTTGACGGGTAAGCATAATGTAAACGGATCCATTCTAATCCTTTCACGTCAGCCAGACGATGAAGCAGATCACTCAACATTCTTTTCTTGTAAATGTCAAGGCCATAATAAGTAAGCTCCTGTGCAATCAGCATTACTTCCTTTACCCCTTTCCTCACTAGTCCTTCAGCTTCTTTCACCAGTTCTTCTATCGGCTTACTCACATGCTGCCCTCTCATCAAAGGAATGGCACAGAAAGAGCAGGTACGGTTACAGCCCTCTGAAATTTTCATATAGGCATAGTGCTGTGGGGTAGCCAGCAATCTTTCACCTACCAGCTCAGTTTTATAATCCGCTTCAAACTGTTTTAATATAAGTGGCAGTTCCATGGTCCCGAAGTAAGCATCCACTTCAGGTATCTCTGTTTCAAGATTATTTTTATATCTCTCACTCAGGCAGCCTGTCACATATACTTTATCCAGCTTACCTCTTCGTTTCAATTCTACCTGGTCAAGAATAGTATTGATACTTTCTTCTTTTGCTTTATCAATAAAACCACAGGTATTCACTACTACGATATTATGATCCAGTTTCTTGTTCTCATGCACCACATCAATATCATTAGCCAGCAATTGTCCGCTCAACACTTCACTGTCCACCATATTCTTGCTGCACCCGAGGGTGATGATGTTGACTTTGTCTTTTTTAAGTGTTCGTGTTTTCATTATTGATTGTATGGAACACTGATTATTATGATGGTTAAGATTTTTATGATCTGCGAGAACGATAAAAATCATAATTATCTGCGTTCCTACTTTTCTAAACTAAATAAACTATCTACAAATTCATGCTTATCAAACACTAGTAAATCTTCCATCTTCTCACCTACACCTATAAATTTCACTGGTATTTTAAACTGGTTGGCAATGGCCAGCACTACTCCGCCTTTTGCGGTACCGTCTAATTTTGTTATCGCCAATGCTGATACATCTGTAGCTGCGGTAAAATGTTTGGCCTGTTCCAATGCATTTTGCCCGGTACTGCCATCCAATACCAGCAATACTTCATGCGGGGCATCCGGAATTGTCTTTTGAATAACTCTTTTGATCTTACTCAGTTCATCCATCAAGTGAGCCTTGTTGTGCAAACGACCTGCCGTATCAATCAGCACAACGTCGCTTTGTTTAGCAACAGCACTTTGCACAGTATCAAAAGCCACAGCAGCGGGATCACTTCCCATCGCTTGCTTTACAATCGGCACATCTACTCTTTCACTCCAGATAGTAAGTTGATCAACAGCAGCAGCCCGAAATGTATCAGCTGCACCCAGCAATACTTCTTTGCCTGCCTTTTTAAAATTATAAGCCAGCTTTCCGATTGTAGTTGTCTTTCCGACACCGTTTACACCCACAACAAGTATTATGTAAGGCTTCGCCGGTAGTTCCGAGTTAAAAGCATAACTATTTGATTCAGGGGTGTCTGTCAGCATCAACTCTATTTCCTCCTGCAACATCTTATTCAACTCGCCAGAGTTAAGATACTTGTCCTTTGATACTCTCTTTTCTATCCGCTCAATGATCTTTACTGTGGTCTCAATTCCCACATCAGCACCTACCAATGCCTCTTCCAGGTTGTCCAGCACTTCTTCATCCACCGTACTCTTTCCGGCAATAGCTTTGGTTATTTTAGATAAAAAGCCTTCCTTGGTTTTCTTCAACCCTTCGTCAAGGCTTTCCTTTTCTTTTTTTCCGAACAGTTTATTAAAAAATCCCATTACTGACTATTTTCTTTAAACAACAAAAGCTATCCGTTGGAGACGAATAGCTTTTGAATACGTTTTGAACGGCCCGATTATTTCTGAGCTAAGAAATCCTTCACTTTGTCTTTGTGAACCATCTGCTCTTTGAAAGTGTAAGCACCTGATTTAGGACTGCGCACAGCCTTGATAACTTTGGTATAGTTCTTTGCTTCTGCTGCCTGCTTAGGGTCTTTCTTGATCGCCGTTTTTGCTGCTTTTGCCATGATTACTTGATTTCTTTATGAACAGTTATTTTTTTCAAAATCGGGTTGAACTTTTTCAGCTCCAATCTCTCAGGATTGTTCTTCTTGTTTTTTACCGTGATATAACGGCTGGTGCCGGGCTGACCACTTGTTTTGTGCTCAGTACATTCCAGGATCACTTGTACACGGTTGCCTTTCTTTGCCATGATTATAAGACTTTAAAAAGTTAGATTTTTTCTCCTTTTGCTCTCAGTTGTTTCACCACGCTGTACAAACCGTTCTTATTGATAGTACGGATTGCTTCAGTTGATAATTTCAACGTTATCCATTTATCCTCTTCGGCAAGGTAAAATTTCTTTTTCTGCAAATTGGGCAGAAAACGACGCTTTGTTTTGATATTGGAGTGAGAAACTTTATGTCCTCCGATCGGCGTTTTACCTGTTACCTGACATACTCTTGCCATGATTGATACAAATTTTGGGACGGCAAAGGTAAGGGAAAGATGCTAAAACTGAGCAGCTTCCAGGAGTTTTTTTACCCCTGTGTTGAAAAAAAGTGAAATTCCTTACTCACTGGCATTCAGCACAAAAAAAAGACAGTTTTAATTCCCTGAACCTACTCTTTCAGTTTCCTCTGTCGCACTTCCCCCGGAACGTTTTACCGGTTTCATAGCCTTACCAAAGCGCCAGCTAAAAGAAATTCGGGCCACCCGGGAATCCCACTTTACTTCAAAGGGCTCATCCGAGTTTTGAAACCGGGAATAACCGGAATAGTTCTGAGTATAAAAAATATCCCTGATAACCAATCGAAGCGTCCCTTTCCCTTTTACTATCTGCTTTGAAATTCCCGCTCCCATTTCACCTTGAGGAGTCAGCGTTTCCTGGAGATCTATCTGACTGTTAGACAGGTAATAACCGCTCAACTCTGCTGCCCAGCCCTTACCAAATTGAAATTGATTGTTAAGGCTGATATTGACCTGGTTGATCGTTGCCTTAAATGGCGTCCATATAAATCCTTCTATCACTTTATGGTTAAACACAACTACAGATGACAGATTCCACCATTTAGTAACAGGCAGTTGGAGGCTGGCAGTAACTCCCAGGTTTTGAAACTTTCCCACATTTCCCTTTGTGTAAATGATAATATTTTTATTGACATTGCTGCTGTTCGAATCAATAACGAATATCTGGGAAAAGTAATCCTTTAAGTAACTATAAGAAATACCAGTTGATAGTATCTGCTTATAAGTATGCAATAACTCTACATTCCAGGTATATTGTGGTCTTATAAAAGGGTTACCTCCCTCAAAAGTGTATTTATTTATTGTAACAAGAAATGGGTTAAGGTTTTGAAACTGGGGCCTGTCAATTCTTCTGCCAAAACGTAAAGTGAAGACATTATTACTATCTGCTGTATGAGCAACAAAGGCCGAAGGGAAAAGACCCCCATAATTTTTCTTAAACACCGAATCCTTTACAACTGTATTGCCCAGTTGATTTGCACTATACGTTGTAAACTCGTACCGAAGTCCTGCCTGCCAATGCCACTTGCCTTTTTCCACATCAACACTACTGTACGCTGAATGTATTTTTTCATCATACAAGAAATGGTTACTACGGCTCAGATCAGCCTGCCAGGCAGACCCATCATTATAGAAATATGCTGCAAGATTATCAGTGTTGGTGTGGGCTGTCTTTAAACCTGTTTCCCAAAGTAATTGTTTGATCCGTTTTGAATAATCGAGCTTTGCGGTTAGAATATCCAGTCGGGAAGGTAGATCACCCTTAGTGCCATATACAATGCTTCCCGGGGCTTCCAGTTGTGTCTGAAAGTATTGGTCCCCGTTAATATCAAACTTAATAAAGTCAAGATCAACCGACAGTTCATTATTCTCGTCAAAACTATGACGGCCGTTAAAATTAATACCGGCCCTTTTAAAGTTGATATTCCGGTTTCCCCAGGTATTGATTGTTGAATCTATAACATATGACGGTGACATCCAGTCAATAGTGCTGAAGCTATTGGTTTTCCGATCGGTAAGGTTGCCGGTAAATGCAATTCCAATTGTCGTTTGCCTTGTTGCAAAAAAGTCGGCCCCTATTTTTAAATTATGCGAATTGATTTTTGTTCGGGTAACATTTGGTTGCTCTAATAAAAGTGAATCTTCTCCATTCGTATTAAAATATTTTCGAAGCGCATACATTTTCATTCTCTCCTTACCACCCCTCATACCATAGTTAGCATAAATGTTAAACTTTCCGGAGCGATAGTTAACATTGAAGCTGCCGTTATTTTTGTGAAAAAAGCCTTGCCCTATACTTAGATTAAGAGAGCCATTAAACCCCTTTTGTTTGTTCTTTTTAGTTCTGATATTAATGATCCCCGCATTCCCGGCAGCATCATATTTCGCACCAGGGTTATCTATCAATTCAATAATATCAATCTGAGATGCATTCATGCCTGACAGGTAGGCTTGCAATTCGGCGCCATTCAATTGGGTTTGTTTTCCGTCAATCAACACCATTACCTGCGGTTTACCCTTCATACTGATACTACCGTCCCGGCCAATGGTAATACCCGGTGATTTTTCCAGCACTTCCATTACGGTTGCCCCGGCATTAGTAATACCTGCTTCTACATTCACTACTGTTTTGTCAGACAGAAATTGAATAAAAGGCCTCTTGCTTGTAATTGTAACATCCTCCAATAAGCCTGCTTCCTGCTTCAGCAACAGTGTTTCAGTTACAAAAGAATTCTTTTGCAGATCGATCAGTGGTGTATTTCCATTTTGGTACCCAAGCAGCCGGGCCTTCGCAAAATATTTCCCAGCCGGCAATCCATTGAATTCTGTCATTCCCGAAGAATCAGTAATAGCTGTTTTTACAATAGAAGAATCGCTGTTGTGGAGAGTAACTGTAGCCTGTGCAAGTCCGCTGTTTTTTTCATTAACGACAGTTACACGGATCTGCCTCCCTTCCCCTTGCCCGGGGCTTTTAGTAACAACTGCCAATAAAATGAAAAAAATAAAGAATACCCGCATGCAAATGAATAATCCGCTAAAATAGCATGAGAAGAGTATTTCCGTGACCATTTTTCTTCCAACGGCAGTAAAAGCAGATGGATAGTCGTTTGAGGGGCTTTTTGCCCAATTGCCTCTTTTCAGATAACTTCGCTCCTCATTATTATTCAAATTATTTACCAACTAATCAATAAAATATGGCATACGATGTAGTTGTTCTTGGTAGCGGCCCCGGCGGTTATGTAGCGGCGATACGGGCTGCTCAGTTAGGTTTTAAAACAGCAGTTATTGAAAAGGAAAGCCTGGGGGGTATTTGCCTCAACTGGGGTTGTATTCCTACCAAAGCTTTATTGAAGAGTGCCCAGGTAAATGAATATATCAAACATGCGAAGGATTTCGGTATCGAAGCCAATGGAGCTCCCCAGTTTGATGCAATCATTAAAAGAAGCCGTGGTGTAGCTGATAAAATGAGCAAGGGTGTGCAGTTCCTGATGAAGAAAAACAAGATCGATGTGATAATGGGATTTGGTAAACTGGCAGCGAAAGGTAAACTGGAAGTAACTGATAAGGATGGCAAAAAACAAACTGTTGAAGCCAAACATATAATCATTGCAACCGGCGGACGCAGCCGCCAACTGCCCAGCATGCCAATTGATGGAAAAAAAATCATCGGTTATCGTGAAGCAATGGTTTTGCCGGAAATGCCAAAATCAATGATAGTGGTAGGAAGCGGTGCGATTGGTGTTGAATTTGCTTATTTCTACAACAGCATGGGCACAAAAGTTACAATTGTTGAGTTTTTACCCCGTATCGTTCCCGTTGAAGATGAAGAAATATCCAAAGAGCTGGAAAAACAATACAAAAAGAGTGGTATCACTATTATGACGAACAGTGAAGTAACTTCTGTTGATACTGCCGGTAATGGCGTAAAAGCGAAAGTGAAGACTGCTACTGGTGAAATAATACTGGAAGCGGATGTATTACTCAGCGCTATTGGTGTTGCAGCAAATATCGAAGGTATTGGCCTGGAAGAATTAGGCATCAAAACAGATAAGGGGCGCATTATGGTTGATAAATATGGACAAACAAATGTGCCCGGCGTATATGCCATCGGCGATTGCTCACCCGGGCAGGCATTGGCACACGTTGCCAGCAAAGAAGGTATCGTTTGTGTGGAAGCGATCGCATACAATGAGAAAAAATATCATCACCAGCCGGAAGCAATTGATTACAATAATATTCCGGGTTGCACATATTGTGTACCGGAGATCGCTTCTGTTGGTTACACAGAAAAACAGGCAAAGGAAGCAGGCTTTGAAGTGAAAGTGGGTAAATTCCCGTTAAGTGCCAGTGGTAAAGCATCGGCTGCAGGTCATACTGAAGGATTTATCAAAGTTATTTTTGATGCCAAATATGGCGAATGGCTCGGTACCCATATGATCGGGTATAATGTGACAGAAATGATATCTGAAACAGTAACAGCCCGCAAGCTGGAAACTACTTATCATGAGGTACTAAATGCTATTCATCCACACCCAACTATCAGCGAAAGCATCAAAGATGCGATTGAGGTGGCGTACGGAGAAGCAATACATATTTAGCAAACAAACTGTTATAAGAATTGTAAGGGATTAGAAAGAAACTTTTAATCCCTTTTCGTTTCATTCTTTTCAGGCCTTTGTTCTTATATATTTTCCCTGTTGAAGATATGCCCCAAAAAAATCAATAACAGTAGTAGCAGGAAAACCTGTAGTTATAATAAAAGTCTTATCTAAAACAGGATGCTTCTTTCTAAGCCAGACGAATACTGAGTTGATTTAGCTGTGAATTTATTTCCAGCCCTGATTGCGGAATTACAAACCGAATTTATATTATTAGCTATATTTAATCTTGTGAACATTATTCTCCGCCCCATACAACCCGCCGACAATCCCATCATCGCAGCAATAATCCGGGATACATTAAAAGAGTTTGGCGCCAACCATCCCGGCACAGTGTATTACGACCCAACTACAGATAATCTTTTTGAGTTGTTTCAAACGAAAAAATCAGTTTATTATATTGCCGAAATTGATGGAAAGATAGTTGGCGGTGGCGGCATCTATCCCACTACCGGATTACCTGCCGATACCTGCGAACTGGTGAAAATGTATTTGTTGCCTGAAGCAAGAGGAAAAGGTTTGGGTTCACAATTAATCACCAAATGCCTGGAACTGGCAAAAACAAATGGTTTCAGCAAAATATATCTTGAAACGATGAATGAACTGAAAGCTGCTTTAAAAGTATATGCCCGGATGGGCTTTACCTATCTAAGCGGGCCAATGGGCAACAGTGGCCATTTTGGCTGCCCTTTGTGGATGATAAAAGAACTGTGAAATGAAAGAGACCCGGTACCGGGTCTCTTTCATTAATAATTCTCCTTATTTTTTCTTAGTTACTTTCTCTACCTGGTCTTTCAACAAGTACACCTGGAAACCGACATTAAAAGCAAACCCCCCACTGCCGCTATAATTTTTATACTTAGTACGATCGTAACCCAGGAGGGCATCAATAGAAACATTCTCACTGATAAACAGGGCAGCGCCGCCGCCAATAAAAAAATTTGTACCATTATTGGTAGAAGAAATACTGCCAATCTTATTTTTAGTGCTCAGGAAATTAAAACTGCCATGAATAACCGGGCGAACAGATTGTGATTCTGTGGTAAAATAATAACGGGCAAACGGACCGATTCCAAATACTGTGTATTTATTATCCCCCGATTTAGAAAAAGATAATGCAAGATTACCCCCAAATGCAAAATTGTTGGCAATAAAAGCACCGGCACCGGGTGTAAAAGTAATTTCAGAATTGTTGTCAGCGGTATTCAGGTTAAAGTTACCACCCACCATCCAGTCACCTTTTTCTGTCTGAGCATTTGCAGCAGTTAATCCTGCCAATGCCAGCATTCCTAAAATAATCTTTTTCATGTTTACTTATTTTAATAAATGATTCTTGTAAAACAAAAGTAAACAATGATTCTTTGATAAGGCTACATTGATGTTAAAAAAAAGCTCAGCCTGCTGTCAGCAGTTCAATTTCATAGACAGGGCTGAAAAGGTACAGCTTACCTGTTTTTACTTCCATACACTTATATCTTTTTCTTAGTTTCTCCCCTTTTTTAAATATCCTGCCATCTTTGATACGAAACAGGCTGCCTGCAGTCAGTTCTTCAATAAAATGATGATTGTCCTTTTTTGCATCATACTTTCTAAGTACCCTCAACAAGCCTTCTTCTGCGCAACTGCTGGCTGCCGGATTCTTTAATGAGGTCAACAATTCTTTTTCTATATCAGCAGGAAAGATTTTATTCTGAACAAATTGGTGCAGCAGTTGCCCAAATATCATTTTCCATTCTTTACCATGTGCCGATACCCTGTTTCCGCATTGCTCGAAAGTGAGCAGGTGGGCCAGCTCGTGCAATAAAGTAACAAGAAAAGCATACACATTCAGATTACCGTTTACACTGATGCGGTGATTGCTGTGATGCGTACGGTGACGGTAATCGCCTAAAATACTTTTTCGCTCTTTTGCAATGGTAAGGTGTACTTTATACTGGTGCAGGTAATTAATCACTGCTTCTCCGGTACCGGGAGGGAGAAAATGCTGCAGGTGATTAACAGGTACTTCTTTCTTAGGCATTCTTTTGTTGCTTCAGCAATTTCAGCAGGGATTTTATTTCAATAGCTGTATATATTACATACAATGCACCACAAATAAGCAAGGCAGGTTTATTTACTTCTTTTTTGGCAACTATTATGTAGATGAAAGCTGTTAAGGCTATCAGAAAAAATTTTATCATGAAGCCTGCGTACATGGCCCTCACAAATGCCTGCGGGTTTGCTGAACTGAGAGACCTGTATGTAATGAAATAAGCAACAAAAATAACCAGGAACAATAATAAGTTTCCTACAATCAAAACAGCCTGGTCAATTCCATATTTTTCCAGCCATGCTTTACCAACTACAGCAAAAGCAGAAATAAAAACAAAAATCAGCAATAATGGTCGGATGAATTTATTCATCTTTCTTTGGCCTGCTTGTTTCCCGGAAAATTTTATAAAAAATTGCCGACAGGACGATCAAAGGTAATACACAGGCCAGCAATGGAAATGTGTGCAGCCATTTATCCATTTTTATACCGGCAAAAACAGCCAGACCAATGGCCACCAGTATTTGTGTGCCAAGGCTGGCATAGCGAAGCAAATCGCTGTTATTATTGTGCGGCCGCTGTTGCTTGTTGCTCATTATTATTCATCTCCACTACATTGGCTCCCATATGGCACTGACCATTGAAAGTAGCTGAAGGCTCCACCTGTAATTTACCCGCATAAAGATTACCGGACACCAAACACTCCCCACGAAGTTGAAGAAGTTCTTTGGCACGGATATTCCCTGTTACTTTACCGGTAATGTCAGCCTGGTTCCCTATAATATCGCCTTCCACCACACCACTGCTTCCTACAATTATCTTGGACCCGCTTTTTACATTGCCAATAACGGTACCATCGATACGCAGGTCGCTGTTGCTGCTGATGTCTCCTTTCAGAATTGTGCCGGAGCTGATAAGGGTTGCTCCTCCACCATTACCATTAGTTACAGGTTGTTGCATGTCGGTTTTGTTTTTTGTGTTGAACATGGTTTTATCATTAGTCATTAGAAATCTCCGGCTTTGGTAACACAATAGTATTTGTATCCAGTTCTGCCATCCCACCACCACTCAGGGCTTTTTTCAGGCCAAGAATATACTGTGTTTTATAAGCGTCCTGTCTTTCGACAGAATCCACCCTGTACTGGAGTTTTTTGAGTTCCATAACTGATTTGTAGTCAGTACTTGTACCGGGAATATAATACTTCAAAGGTGTGAAAACGATGAGGGCTACAGTAAGACCTACCAATACTACAAATATTGTGCTCAACATTACATAAACACTCAAACGGGATAATTTAAATGTTACCACCTCTTCATATGTATCATCATTCATTACCACCAAGCGGTAGCGGTTTCTCAGCCGTTGCAGCGTAGAGCCGGCTTCTAATTTGGCCATAGAAGGATTTTTGGATTTTAAAGATATGAAATACCCCGGCTTTTTCTTCTTAATCTGCGGGCAAAATAGAGCAAAAAAATTGCCTTACTTTTATACTAAATTATTTGAAATTCAGTTAATAAGACTTTAGATTGCGCCGGCAAATGCAAATCACCCGATATACAATTTTTGCACTTCTCTTCCTTATCCTTGTACAGGCCGGTCTCCCTGCCTTCAGCCAGATGGGATTTGATTTAAATATCAAAAAACCGAAAGAATACGAAGAAAGAGTACTACGATCTGAAAAATCAGATCAAAAGAAATTTACCCTGCCCCGTCGTTTTATTCAGAATACTGTTACTCACTACAATTATGTTTTCAATGCCAATAATAAGCTAAACGAAGTACTGGACAGGGCTAAGACGGCTTTTAAAGATGATTATTCGAAACTACTTCCCTTTTATAATTATTCGTTAGACGCAACTGTGCAGGACTCCGTGCAACTTGATTCCATTACGTACAAAGCTTCCTCCGGTATTGCTTTGCATGATCTGCGCAATGACTGGATAGATAACCTTTACCTGCTCTGGGGTGCAGCTTATTACCTGCAAAAAGATTTTGATTCGGCTTACCAGATGTTTCAATTCATCAACTATGCTTTCGCACCAAAAGAAAAAGATGGCTACTATAAAGCCATTGGCAGCGCAAGAGATGGCAACTCTGCATTAAGCATTGCGACCAAAGAAAAAAACAGCCTCCCCAGAAGAATGCTGTCTGAACCTCCCAGCCGAAATGATGCATTTATCTGGCAGATACGAAATTTCCTGGCACAAGACCAGTTTGCAGAAGCGGCCAGCCTGATTGTAACTTTAAAAAGCGACCCGGTTTTTCCCGAACGATTAGTCAACGACTTACATGAAGTACAGTCTTACTGGTTTTATAAACAAACCATGTGGGACAGCGCCGCTGCTCACCTGGTACAAGCGCTGAGTAATGCCAGAACCAATCAGGAAAAAGCAAGGTGGGAATACCTGGCCGGCCAGTTATTTGAGCTATCCGGTAATTACAAAGAAGCAGAAAGAAACTATTCAAGAGCCATAAGCCGGACCACTGATCCTATCATGGAAATTTATGCCCGCCTCTCTGCCATCAGAACCAATAAAGACGGCGGAGAAAAAAACATTGAAAAAAATGTAGCCGATTTGTTGAAAATGGCAAAAAGGGATAAGTATACCGATTACCAGGATATCATCTACTACATGGCTGCTCAAATGCAACTGGAGGGAAATAATGTGGAAAGTGCCATGGACCTGTTACTGAAAAGTACACAAGTACCCAACAATAATCCTGGTCAGAAAAATAAAGCTTTTCTTCAACTGGCAGAAATGAGTTTTGCCCGCAAGGAATACAGAAACTCTTATAACTTTTACGACAGCCTGCAACTGGATGATCTGATAATAAAAAACCCGGAAGAAATTACCAGCAGGAAAAATTCTTTGGGAATCATTGCCCGGAGCCTTGAAGTAATAGAAAGGCAGGACAGTATGCAACGAATTGCCGCTTTGCCCGAAGATGAACGCCGGGATTTTGTAAAAAAACTGGTGAGGCAGCTTCGTAAACAACAGGGCCTGAAAGATGAACAACCTTTGACTACCGGCTTACCACCGATAAACAACCAGGTTCCTGTAAGCTTGTTTCCAACAACGGATGCAAAAGGTGAATGGTATTTCTATAACGCCTCCTCCCGCAGCAGGGGTCAGGCAGAATTCAAAGCCAAATGGGGTAACCGCCCAAATGCAGATAACTGGAGAAGAGGAGCATCTTTGATGAACAGTAAACTGAATACACAAACAGGCCAGCAAACATCGGGCAGTGATGCCACTACAACAGGCGATGCAGCAGCAGGAATCAATTTCGAAGATTTGTATGAAAGATTACCGCTTACTGATGTGCAAATGCAACAATCTAACGACTCTGTTCAACAGGCTTTATTTGCCATGGGAAAAGCACATATACAGGGGATAGAAGACTGCCTGTCGGGTACTGAAACACTGGAACAACTAAGAAGCCGCTTCCCGGAATTTACTCCTATGGATGAAGTGCTGTTCAATCTCTATTACTGTTACAATAAAAATGAAGAAACTACCAAAGCAGCCGTAATTAAAAAGCTGATGAGTGAAAAACATGCTGCCAGTAACCTCACCACTATTGTAACTACCGGAAAAAATCCTGGTAATGCCGCAGGTAATGTGGAAGCCAAAAAAACGTATGAAAGAATTTACGACCTTTTTATTGAAGGAGATTTTAAAGAAGCTGTTGCACAAAAGAAAATTGCAGACAGTATTTATGGCAACAATTACTGGACACCCCAGTTACTTTACATAGAGGCTGTTTACTACATAAAACTAAGAGAAGACAGCACTGCCAAAACTGTATTAAACTCTATTATAAGCCGGTTTGACAATTCACCGCTGGCAAATAAAGCAGCAGGTCTGCTTGATGTGCTCGGCAGAAGGGCACTAATTGAGGAAGAACTCAGAAACCTCAGGATAACCCGCAATGAAGATTCAGTCACTGCAAATCAGATAACTATTGCTGCACCGTCAAAACCAGTTCAAACTCCGGATACAATCACTGCAAAACCGCCAACACTAATTGTATCACAACCCAAACCGACACCTGATACGATTAGTAACAAACCTGCGCCAAAGCTTGCTACTCCTTACACCTACAAAGCCGGCGATAAGTATTATGTAGTGCTGGTACTTAATAAAGTAGATCAGGTATTCTCTAATGAAACCAAAAATGCCTTCTTCCGCTATAACAGGGAAACCTATTATAACAAAACTTACAATACAGACTTATTCCAGTTGGATACAGACAACAGGATGCTGCTGATGTCTTTCTTTAATGATGCACAGGATGCTGTGAACTATGTTGAAAAAACAAAACCCAAAACTGCAACAGAGATCATTCCCTGGCTGAAAGGGGGTAAGTACAGCTTCACCATTATTTCAGAAGCAAACCTCCAGTTACTGAAAACCAGCAAGGATATTGATGCGTATAAGACCTTCCTGGAGCAATATTTGCCAGGTAAGTTCTGAGTTATTCCTCCGTTTCCCAACAAAAGATCCATTCATTAACAGACTTTCGCAAAAATTTAAACAGCGGAATTGAAGCACCGCTGGAGATTTTCTTATTTTCGGTTCTCAATTTCACCTGGTTACTACTTTGAATTTATCATAACCATTATTCAATTATATGAAAAAAGCTGTCCGTGTTTTCTGGCGCCTTTTTATAGGTGGATTAGCCGCATTTATCCTTTTGATTATACTGGCCAACTTTGGAGTGTTCGGGAAAATGCCTTCTATTTATGAATTACAAAATCCTTCAATTTTACAGGCATCAGAAGTGTTTGCAGAAGATGGAACCCTGATGGGTAAATACAATACAGAAAGGGGGAACCGCAGCAGTGTAAAGTACCGGGACATTTCTCCATATGTGATAGATGCACTGATAGCCACAGAAGATGAACGCTTTTACAGTCACAGTGGTATAGATTTCAGATCTACCATGCGGGCCATTTTTACTTTTGGCTCACAGGGAGGCGGCAGCACTATTACACAGCAACTGGCCCTTAATCTTTTTAACGAAAGAGCATCCAATAAAGCAATCCGGGTAATTCAGAAATTAAAAGAGTGGATCATCGCCGTAAAGCTTGAAAGAAATTTTACCAAAGAAGAAATCATTACTCTTTATCTCAATGCAGTACCGTTTGGAAATAATATATATGGCATCCGTAATGCTTCCAGAAGTTTTTTTCAGAAAGAGCCTGATCGCTTAACCGTTGAAGAAGCAGCCCTGCTGGTAGGTATGCTGAAAGGTAACAGTATTTATAACCCCATCAGGAATCCCAAAGCTGCGCTTGACCGCAGGAATACAGTTATCGGCCAGATGGAAGTAAACGGAAAGATCACTCCTGCAGTGGCAGCCAAAGTAAAAGCACTACCCATCAAGCTTAATTACCGTAAACTGGATGAAAATACCGGCTATGCCCCGTATTTCCGTGAAGTGTTAAAAGATGAAATAAAAGAAGCGCTGAAAGATGTGGAAAAGCCCAATGGTGATAAATACAGTATTTATCATGATGGTCTAAAAGTATATACCACTATCAACATTCAGATGCAGCAATATGCAGAAGAGGGAATGGCACAACACATGACTATGTTGCAAAAAGGAATCAATGCAAGGAATGATATGAAAACGGGTTCTATCTGGAAGGGGCATGAAAAACTGCTGGAAAAATCTATGAAAGAATCAGACCGCTGGAAAAACCTGGAAGAAGATGGGTTGAGTGACAAAGAAATAAAAGCATCCTTTAACGTAAAAGTGCATATGAAAATATTCGCTTGGAACAGTAAACGGGAAAAAGATACAGTTATGACACCGCTCGATTCCATAAAATATCATTTACAAATGGAGCAAGCAGGTTTTATGGCTATAGATCCTGTAACCGGTGAAGTAAGAGCATGGGTTGGAGGTATCAATTTTAAAACGTATAAAAACGACCACGTCAATCTAAAAACAAAAAGGCAGGTTGGTTCTACCATCAAGCCCTTGTTGTATACACAAGCAATGGAAGAAAGAGGATTCACACCTGAAACTGAATGTGAAAATGTAGCCCAGTTCTTTCCGGGAAGCGGATGGGTACCTGCGGGCAAACAGTGTGGTGGTGGAAGTATGTCAATGGCCAATGCGCTGGCTTATTCAAAAAACTGCGCAACAGCATACATTATGAAACAGGTGGGTCCAAAACAATTTGCAGAGTTTCTTAGTCGCCTGAATGTTCCGACTCCTGTTAAACCCTACCCTTCAATTGCTTTAGGCACCTGTGATTTATCAATGTATGAAATGCTTTGGGCATATACAATTTTTGCAGGCCGTGGTTTTTCCACCAGACCATATTCAATCAGCCGTATAGAAGACAGAAATGGTAATGTGATAAAACGATTTGACTATAGTGTAAACCGGAAAGAAGCCGTAAGCGAAGTTACAGCATACACCATGGCCCGGATGATGCAGGGTACTGTCGATAAAGGCACTGCAAAGTTTATGAGATCCAATGTAGGTGCCGCAGAAATGGGCGGTAAAACAGGTACAACAGATGATAATGCGGATGCCTGGTTTATCGGGTACACACCGCAGCTCCTGGCTGGCTCATGGGTAGGCTTTGAATATACTTTTATGCGCAACCAGGGAGATGGTTCAAGAATTGCCCGGCCAATAACAGAATATTTTTTTAAAAAAGTACTTGCCGACAAAAGACTAGGAATTGAGAAAGATGCCAGGTTTATAAAGCCTGCTGAACTGGAAAATGAAATCAACAGCGCCGATATTATTATCAGTGACCAGGATCCGGTGCCGGGTGCTGAAGGAATTGACCAGGGTGTAGGAAGTGAAGCGGATTATGAAATGAATACAAACGAGTATATCGGCCCTGAATCTGCACCAGTAAAAGATGATGATGAAAGGCAGCCTGCAATAAAAGACACAGTCAGTAAAGTGGCTGTAAAAAAAGAAGAAGATAACAGTAAGCCTATTGGCGCTCCGGTGGATGATACAAAAAAGAAAAAAGGATTATTGAGAAGGTTATTTGAGAAAAAAAATTAACCTTACCGGCTAAATGGCCTCAAACGGGTTTTGCAGCTTGCATAACCTGTTTTCTTTTTATCTTTCCTTTTTAGAAATGTTATGCAGTACATCGCCATTGCACTTGCTCCTGGTGTAGCCATCTGCCTGCTCATTTTTTATAAGGATGTGTATAACAGGGAGCCGGGGTTAAATCTTTTCGTAAGTTTCTTTTTAGGATGCCTGGCCATTTTTCCTGCCATCATCGCAGAGCAGGCCTTTGAATTTTCAATTGATGGAACAATAACCGGAGTAGCTATTTATTCTTATGCAGTAGTGGCCTTCAGTGAAGAGTTTTCCAAATTCCTGGGACTCCGGTTATATTCATACAACCGGAAAAGTTTTGATGAACCTCTCGACGGAATTGTGTACAGTGTGATGGTGGGTATGGGATTTGCCAGCCTGGAAAATCTCTTGTATGTGTTAAAATTTGCTGAAGAAGGAAGAGGCATGCAGGTGGGCATCAGCAGGATGTTTCTAAGCGTTCCGGCTCATGGAACTTTTGCAGTGGTAATGGGTTATTTTACAGGAAAAGCAAAGTTCAATTCCAGGAAAAGCCTTTGGCTGATGACGTTGGGTATATTGGGTGCCGTTTTCTTTCATGGCACTTTTGATTTCTTTCTTTTCATCAATAAATATTCAATAGCAGGTAAAGACCTGAGTGAGGTGCTTCTGGCAGGTGGCGCCATTGCATCGTTTGTTGTTGCTTTGATCCTTAGCCGCAGACTGATCAGGGAACATCAAAAGCTTTCGCAACAACTTTTTATCAATAAAAAACAAAATATCAATGTTTGATATTCGCATAGCATCCAAAGAAGATATTCCCTTAATACAAAAACTAACTTACCAGGTATGGCCGCAAACCTATGCCTCGATATTGTCGCAGGAACAAGTTAACTACATGCTCGGTATGATGTACAGTGAAGTTTCCCTGCAAAAGCAAATGGAAGAAGGTGCCCGTTTTCTTATTATTAATGATAATGGATCACCAGCAGGGTTTGCATCCTGGCAGGAAATGAAACCCGGTATTTTTAAATTGCATAAAATTTATGTATTGGCTAATCAACAGGGAAAAGGAACTGGAAAGTTTATTATCAACTATATCATTAATGATATAAAAACAAAAGGAGCAGTCGTCCTGCAGTTGCAGGTAAACAGATATAATAAAGCCCGGGATTTTTATGAAAAACTTGGGTTTTTAGTAACCGAAGAAGCCGATTTCGATATAGGCAACGGTTATTTTATGAATGATTATGTAATGGAGAAAAGGATAAATTAATCCCGGTGCATACTCAGTTTCTTCGCCATTTCGGTACTTATTCCTTCGGCAAAAATTCCGTAACCGCTTAACTGGATGTCTTTTGTCCCTTTTACTGATTCAATAGCATATACAATGGCTTCATCAGAAAGATCAGTATTACCTTCAAAACGGTACAGTTCCACAATTTAAAAATCTTTGATGTCAAATTTATCTCCATGACGACAAAGAAATTTTCTTCAAGATTAAAGTCAGTCACAATCCCTTTTTCTTAAGCCCATTCACAGCTTCCGATAAAGTATCGTAGGCGATCATTAGCTATATATTTATATACTAATGAAATAAAGTTATCTCTATTTGTTCAGATTAGCCTGTTATCAACCGCTTAAACGTTCAACATAACAGTCTTATGGCACCAATAACGAGGAATAAAATGTGCAAAATATACATGGTTCAAACCGGCACTCATAGCGGTTATTGGCCGATAAACATTACCTTTGCCGCCATAAAATAAAAAGCAATAATAATGTCTACAGTTACAAAAACCATCGACTTTAGCCTTCCTTATAAAGTGGCTGATATATCCCTTGCAGAATGGGGTCGCAAAGAAATCCGTTTAGCCGAAGCAGAAATGCCCGGTCTGATGTCAATCCGTAAAGAATACGGACCTTCTCAACCGCTGAAAGGCGCAAGAGTAGCCGGTTGTTTGCACATGACCATCCAGACTGCTGTATTGATCGAAACATTAGTAGCCCTTGGTGCTGAAGTAAAATGGAGTTCCTGCAATATATTCTCTACACAAGATCATGCTGCCGCTGCAATAGCTGCTGCCGGTATTGGTGTATTTGCGTGGAAAGGACAAACACAGGAAGAAGCCGATTGGTGCATTGAACAAACGCTGTTCTTTGGCGGTAAAGACAAACCTCTGAACATGATCCTTGATGATGGTGGTGACCTGACTAATATGGTACTGGATACATATGCAGAACTGGTACAGCATGTAAAAGGTATATCTGAAGAAACTACTACCGGTGTTCATCGTTTATATGAAAGAGTGGCAAAAGGTACATTACCAATGCCTGCAATCAACGTAAATGACTCTGTTACAAAATCTAAATTCGATAATAAATACGGATGTAAAGAATCATTGGTGGATTCCATCCGTCGTGCTACTGATGTGATGCTGGCGGGTAAAGTTGCCGTGGTAGGTGGTTATGGTGATGTGGGTAAAGGTTCTGCTGCATCATTAGCCGGTGCCGGTTGCCGTGTTATCGTTACTGAGATCGATCCGATCTGTGCCTTACAGGCAGCGATGGATGGCTTTGAAGTAAAGAAAATGATAGATGCCGTAAAAGAAGCTGATATCGTTGTTACTGCTTCCGGTTGCCGTGACCTGATAACTGGCACACACTTCAAACTGATGAAGGATAAGGTCATCGTTTGTAACATTGGCCACTTCGATATTGAAATTGATATTGCATGGCTGAACACAAACTATGGCCATACGAAAGATACCATCAAACCACAGGTTGATATTTACAATGTAGACGGAAAAGATATTATCATCCTGGCTGAAGGCCGCCTGGTAAACCTGGGTTGTGCTACAGGCCACCCATCATTTGTGATGAGCAATTCATTCTCTAACCAAACATTGGCACAGATTGAATTGTGGAACAATCACAAAAATTATGATAATAAAGTATATGTTCTTCCTAAGCACCTTGATGAGAAAGTAGCCCGCCTGCACCTTTCAAAGATTGGTGTTGAACTGGATGAACTTACAGATGCACAGGCCAATTACCTCGGCATAACTAAAAACGGGCCGTTCAAAGCAGAACATTACAGGTATTAATACATTCAACATTCTTGCTAAAATACCCACCACTACCGGTGGGCATTTTAGCACTTACTAAGTAGTAAGTTTTGCCTATATTTGATCTATGGCAGCGAGGTATTCCGATACTAAAGAAGAAATCCTGAGGCTGGGTACAGAGTTGATACAAACTTATGGTTACAACGCCTTCAGCTATGCCCATATCTCAAAAGAACTAAAAATCAAAAATGCCGCTGTACATTATCACTTCCCCGGAAAAGAGGATTTATTAGCCGCTATTATTGACAAGTATATTCATTGCTATAAAGAACTGGGTATTAAATTGAATGCTCCAGGTATTACATCCAAACAAAAAATTCAGGCTTTCATCGGCCGTTAT
The DNA here is from genome assembly GCA_044221225.1 of Chitinophagaceae bacterium. Taxonomy (GTDB): domain Bacteria; phylum Bacteroidota; class Bacteroidia; order Chitinophagales; family Chitinophagaceae; genus JJ008. Next base: position 4,679 of record JBGAPQ010000024.1, on the reverse strand, counting down.
TCGGCGTTGGCAGAACAAAACAAAATCTGCGTCATCGGGTCAGTTTGCTCAGATTATAACACAATGCCCGCCTCTGTAAGAGCAAAAGTCAGCGAATTAGTAGAACTTGTTCTGGGCATGGTGGAAAAAGTACTGAAAGAAGGAAAGAAAAAAGGAGAGTTTCACTTTACAGAAACTCCCAGGATAAAATCATTGCTGATCATGACGAATCTTGCGGCTGGTGTGCAACTGGCCAGGATCACAGGTCAGAAGGACTATACATCCATTTGTAACAGTATTGTCAGGCAAATGGAGTTATAAAATTTTTTGTAATTAAAACTTACTTATTAGTAAGTAATCAATTATTAATCTTTAAAATCTGAAAACATGAAACAGTTCCTTTCTCTTACAATTTCCGCTGCTGCATTAATAATTGCGGGTACCTGGAAAATGGCTGCTCAAGAACTCCCGGCTGGTTTTAAATCAGGGTATATCATAACAACCGATGGTACCCGGCAAGAGGGGTTAATTAAAGAAAGCTTCAAATCAAAGGCTTCTTTTGTTTTCCAGGCTACTACTGGCAAGAAAGTAACTTATGGCGGCAATGGAGTAAAAGAAGTAAGCATCGGGGGCACATCCTACATCAGCTATGTGAATGACTTCTTCAAAGTTATCAGCACAGGTGAAAAAGCATCCTTACTGCAAAAAATGTCAGACGCCACAGGTAAAATAATCTACAATGGTACCGATGCTGCCGGCATAAGTTCCGGTACAGAAGGCCGTATCAACGATTATTTTATTAAAACAGCAACAACACAGTCATTTACCCTGGTAACTAAGGCCAATTTTAATGAAGTAATTGCAACTGCATTTGGAGATTGTACTGCTGTGGCAGAAAGTGCAAAATCCAAACAACTGAATTACCAGGAAATTGAAAAAATAATTAAACAATATAATGAGTGCAAATAACTTACAATCCAGTGAATAAACCCCTTATTAAAAAGCCCCGCCCGGGGTTTTTTAATTATCTGGCGGCAAACTCAGCCGGGAATCTGAATGAAACAGTAACTTTCAATGCCTGATCCCCAAGAGAAATATACCCACAAGCTTTAATGTATCCGTTTCAAGCAACTAATACTGTATAACAAATTATTTCCGTATGAGTATTTCCTTCCTGTATCTGCAATAACATAATATCACTAAACATTTCCGCAGCAACAGGTATGTCACCATTACGGAAATTTCAAACAACAGTTGTTGATAGCTCTTTTAGAACCCGCATCATGTTATCTATACGGGAATCCGGGAGTAAAATTACCTTTACTTCATTCACAATATTTATCCTGTTATTAATGCGCCTGGAAAAAGCTGTCTGTATAGTTAATAACCAGCTTTTATAATGTTATGACGGAATCGAAGTCACCCGGAATACCTGGCCATTTCCTATAGAATTGTAATTACCTGGTGGTTTCACCTGTACCCGGGGAAATATTACCGGATAAGGGATTTTGCCTCATTTACCAGGCAAGTACCCAGGGACACCAGCAGTTCCTGGTCTTTGGGTGTAAGAGTAACAGTGATTCCCTTTTTATCATTGCCTGTAAACACAACCTGGCTGATCTTTTGAGTAGTGAGCTTCTGCAACTGTGAAGTAGTATTTACTGAATTCTTATAAATAAAATGAAAGAGTCCCTCGCAATTCATAGTACCGGCATTATGTAAATTCATTTTTATTTTAGTACCCTCAAAATGGACAACTGCGGTTGAGTTATTATCAAAACAATGGTTAGCTCCTTCAAGAGAAAAAAGCATATCCACTTCCTTGCTATCAGCATCTATAGTAAGAGATGCGCCACTGAAAAACATAAATCCTGTGGATAGTTTTGTCTCCTTGGTGTAAGGATCGGTTTCCTTGCTCAGTTTGCAATTCTGAGCATCAATAAACAAAGGGGATAATAAAGCTAAAACCAGCAAGAATTTCATAGTAACAAAATTGTCCTTAAAAATAGACTTTTTTTCATATTGAGGGCCAATGGCATATGCAATCAGGTGGAAAAACAGTTCCCTAATGGGCAACCGGGTGACGACCTGAACCGTTAATTATTCTTAACTTTAAAAGAAGGGTTTAAAGCGTATTTCTCTTAACGGCTCCAAATTACCGGTTCACCTCCATGAGAAAACTGAGTATGATAATTGTACTATATGCAGCTTTTCCCATTACAGCATGGAGCAGCCATATTACGGGAGGTGAAATGTATTATACCTATGCCGGGCTGAATGCCGGACAACACAAATACAACGTAACATTAAAATTGTATCAGCGCTGCAACAGCGGCCGCCAGTTTCCAAACCCGGCTATCATATCTGTCTTTGATAAAACAAACGGAGCAAGGATTATTGATATTTCTGCGCCTATAGGAGCACAGGAAACAATCAGTATTACAAACCCGGATCCTTGCATCACAAACCCTCCCACTGTTTGTTATGAAGTTGCTTATTATACTTTTGTCGTTACAGTTCCTCCTTCCGCCTCAGGATATGTGATGGCAAGCCAGGTTAATTATCGTATCAACGGTATCAATAACCTCAGCCCCGGATATAGCAATATCGGCGCCACTTACACAGCAGAAATCCCCGGTAATTCAGGAGCAACCAATGCACCTGCCAATACCAGTGCATTTTTTACCGGATCTGACCTTGTAGTGGTTTGTGCTGATAATGATTTTAATTACAGTTTTGGAGCATTCGATCCTGACAGTGATGAACTCCGCTATTCATTTTGCGGAGCCTATGCAAGCACTTCTGCAGGTGGTGGTACTACCACCCCGCCCAATCCGCCACCTTTTCCGATCGTACCCTACAATCCTGCTGGTTTTAATGAGTCGCAACCTCTTGGTCCGGCCGTGCAGATAAATCCTGCCACAGGGCTGATAACCGGCATTGCACCGGAAGCAGGTATTTATGTGGTAACGGTTTGTGTGGAAGAAATCAGGAATGGTATCGTAATAGCAAGACAACGAAAAGACATACAGATTAATGTGGCCGATTGTGATATTGCTGCCGCATCTTTAAAACCGGAGTACCAGTTGTGTAAGAATACCCAAACAATTACACTGATTAATCAATCCAGCAGCCCGTTGATAGTAAGCACCATCTGGGAATTTATGGATGAAAACAACAATATTGTTTATTCATCTACCGATGCAGTTGTAACTTATACCTTTCCTGTTGCAGGATTATACAGGGTGAAACTGGTGATAAACCGAAACCAAACCTGTTCTGATTCCGTGACGTCGCTTATAAGAGTGTTCCCCGGTTTTATTCCCGGCTTCAGTTCAACGGGTATTTGTATTACTAACCCAACTTTTTTTACAGACCAAACCACATCTGTTTTTGGCACACCTAATACCTGGCGCTGGGATTTTGGAGAACCATCCAGTACTACCGATATATCTCCATTACAAAATCCTGACTATACCTACCCTCTGATGGGGAGTAAACAGGTACGATTAATAGTTACAGACACAAAGGGATGCCAGGATACTGTTTATAAAACTATTGATATCATTGATAAACCGCCCATTACCCTTGCCTTTAAGGATACGCTGATATGTTTACACGATATTTTGCTATTGCAGGCAAGCGGTACTGGAAATTTCAGCTGGACTCCACTGATGAATATAGTCAATCCTGCTACTGCTACCCCAACAGTCTCCCCGGTTATTACTACAAAGTATTATGTCGAACTGAACGAAAGCAGCTGCATCAACAAAGATTCCGTACTGGTAAGAGTGGTAAACGCTGTAAGCCTCCAGGCTATGAATGATACCACGATTTGCAGCGGCGATACAATACAATTACGGATAGTTTCTGACGGGCTTCAATACCAATGGACACCAGCTGCACAAATTGTAAACCCTGCAGTAAAAAACCCATTCGTTATAACAAATACATTTACCAGTTACCAGGTCATTGCAAGAATCGGTGGTTGTACATCTACAGAGAATATTGTTATTACCCCTATACCCTATCCTGCAGTAAATGCCGGAGCCGACCAGCGGATTTGTTACAATAATTCCACGCAACTGAATGGAATAACCGATGGCCGCACCTGGAATTGGGAACCGGCTGGTTTGGTAAGCAATACCGCCTTGCTCAACACGGCTGCTTTCCCCAACAGAACAACTGATTTCATACTTACCGCTACAGATACAAGAGGATGCCCGAAAGCTGTAAGTGATACGGTAAGAATAATAGTAGAGCCCAAAATAAACGTATACGCAGGCAGAGATACGGCGGTTATTACAGGCCAGCCATTGCAACTGAAAGCAACAGGAGCACTGGCTTACCAATGGTTGCCCCCGGATAATCTTTCAGCAAGTAATATTGCGGGCCCAGTTGCCTTGTTTAATGATGAAACCGGCAGCTTTCGCTACAAAGTGATTGGCTTTGATGACGCAGGTTGTACTGATTCTGCTTTCATCACTGTCAAAGTATTTAAAACACTTCCTTCTGTATTCGTACCCACAGGCTTTACTCCTAATAACGATGGCAAAAATGATTTCCTGTTACCGATAGCAGTTGGTATAAAAAATATTGACTACTTCAATATATATAACCGCTGGGGGCAATTAATATTCTCCACGCAAACAAATGGCCACGGATGGGATGGAAGAATAAATGGCCAGTTGCAGGCAACC
>JBGAPQ010000023.1:46271-59493 GCA_044221225.1 Chitinophagaceae bacterium | reverse complement strand
TTACCCACATCCATCGCATTGCTGAGTGTGGCTACTGCCTGTTTAGGTTTTAACTCCTGCGTTTGCAAATAATCGCTCAAAATATCATTCACATTACAGGCAGCAATAAAATGTTTTACAGGTAAGCCGGATTGCATGGCTAATATACCTGCACAAATATTTCCAAAATTGCCGCTGGGCACAGAAATGACAGGCGGGTTATTTTTATCGGCCCATTGTTTATAAGCAAAGAAGTAATAGAACTGCTGCGGCAGCCACCTGGCAACATTGATTGAATTTGCTGAAGTAAGAAATTTCTTTTCAGTTAATTCTTTATCCGCAAATGCCTGCTTTACCATTTGCTGACAATCATCAAATGTTCCCACTACTTCAAGGGCATGTATGTTTTTTCCTAAAGCAGTCAGTTGTTTTTCCTGCACCGGGCTTACTTTGCCTGAAGGATACAGAATCACAACTTCCACTCCATCCACATCATAAAAACCATTGGCTACAGCTCCGCCTGTGTCACCAGATGTGGCTACCAGTACTGTAACCTTTCTTGAATCACCCTGCACAAAATATCCGAGACAGCGGCTCATAAACCGGGCACCAATATCTTTGAATGCTAATGTAGGTCCGTGAAATAATTCGAGTGATGAAATATTCTCATTCACTTTTACTAGCGGAATAGGAAAGTTCACGGTCTCACTTACAATCTGCCGTAACTTTCCTTCAGGTATTTCACTGCCAACATAAGGACTGATGACTTTATAAGCTATTTCTTCATTGGAAAACTCCCCTATGCTGTTAACAAATGCTGCATTAATATGCGGAATTGTTTCGGGGAAATATAGTCCTTTATCAGGGGCCTGTCCTTTAATTGTTGCCTCTTTGAAGCTCACTGCTTCCGACTTCCTCTTAGTACTATAATATTTCATTCAAAAAATCATTTTAATAATTAGCACTTACTACTTACTACTTACTACTTACTACTTACTACTTACTACTTACCACTTACCACTTACCACTTACCACTTACCACTTATAACTTATAACTTATCACTCACTACCTCGACGCCCCTCTTATTAATGGTTGTAACATATGTATTATACTCAATGCCTATCCGGTTATAAACATCTTTCATTACCAGTTCTACGCCTTTTGCGGTCGATTCATCTTTGCTCAGCATAAAAACAGAAGGCCCTGAACCTGATATTCCGCCTCCTAATGCCCCGGCTTCCTTACATTTCCTTTTCACTTCATCAAACCCGGGAATAAGAATGCTTCGGACAGGTTCAATAATTACATCTTCCAGTGAACGGCCTATTAAATCAAAATCATTCTTCATAAATCCTGTTACCAATCCTGCAATATTTCCCCATTGTCGGATAGCATCTTTCAGCAAGACCTGTTGCTTCAGGATTTGCCTGGCATCTGAGGTCCTTACCTCTATTTGCGGATGTATTACAGTTACAAATAAATCGGGAGATGGAATAGAAATTATATCCAACGGATGAATAGCCCGGATAAGACTGACGCCACCCAAAATACAGGGAGCAATATTATCAGCATGTTTAACGCCTGACGCAAGTTTCTCGCCATTCATCGCAAACTGTACCACCTCATCAATCGAAAAAATATTACCCAGTAAATGATTGGCTGCCACGGCTGCTCCTGCCGCACTCGCCGCACTGGAACCGATACCGCTACCCGGTTTGATATGCTTCTTAATGGTTATTTCAAATCCTATATGCTTTCCCACTTTTTCCATTACCGATAACAAGACTACACCTGCCACATTTTTCTCCGCTTCCGTTGGCAGATTGTAATTATCCCTGTTATGAATAATTACTTTCGGTTCATCCAGCAAGGACAGTTCCATTATATCTGATGGTTCATTCAGGGCAAGTCCAAGTATATCGAAGCCACAAACCAGGTTTGCAACAGTGCCGGGTGATTTGATTGTTACCCGGCCCCCTAAATCCCCCGCATGGGGGACTTTAGACTCCGGTTGATTTATATTTTTCATTTCTTTTCAAAGCAATTATTTTTCTAAAAACCAAATTCATTGACCAACAAAACTATGTCCTGTGAAAGTGTTCAGCGAGCTAGTACAATTGAGAATCCAAAAGCCCCTCCTGCGGAGGGGTTTGGGGAGGCCTTACTTTTTACTTGCCCTTATGATATCAGCAAATACACCGCTGGCCGTAACTTCAGCACCTGCACCTGCACCTTTCACTACCATAGGCTGTTCTTTGTACCGGTCGGTGTAAAAAAGAACCACATTATCTTTCCCATATAAATGGTAAAGATCATGCTTTGGATCTATATGCTGTAATCCTACTGATGCCTTGCCGTTGTCAAATGATGCCACAAATTTCAATTTACATCCCTTATCATTTGCTGTCTTTAACAAACCTTGAAAATGACTTTCGTACTTCTCCATCTCTTTATAAAAATCTTCGACAGAACCTTTCATACATTCTTCCGGCATAAAGGAATTATTTGAGATGTCATCCATCTCTATTTTTTGCCCTGCTTCCCTTGCCAGGATCATGATCTTTCTCATCACATCTGTGCCACTCAGGTCAAGCCTTGGGTCAGGTTCTGTATAACCTTCATCCTGTGCCTGCCTGACCACTTCAGCAAACTTCTTTGTCCCATCATAATTATTAAATACAAAGTTCAATGTACCGCTTAATACTGCCTGCATCCTGTGAATATTATCCCCGCTGCTTATCAGGTCATTTAATGTAGCTATAATGGGTAACCCTGCTCCCACATTTGTCTCAAATAAGAACTGGCAGTTAAATTCTCTTGCCAGGTCTTTCAGCTTTTTATAATTGTTGTATGCTGATGATGCAGCCACTTTGTTGCAGGCTACAACGGATACACTTTTTTGCAGCAACTGGTCATACACAGCAGCTACTTTATCGCTGGCAGTAATATCAACAAAAATGGAATTACGAAGGTTGCGGCTGATAATTTCATTTACAAATTCCTGCAGATTAGCTGTTTCACCTGCATTTAGTTTTTCTTTCCAGTTGCCTAGTCCAATCCCATCTTCATTGATCAGCATCTTACGGCTGTTGCTCAATCCAGCAACATTTACCTGCAGATGCAAATGTTGTTGCAGGAATGCTAATTGTTGTTGTAGCTGACCCAATAATTTAGCGCCAACATTACCAGTACCGGTAATAAAAAGGTTCACCTGCTTGTACGTAGTTTCAAAAAACTCTTCATGAAGTACGTTGATGGCCTTCCTGACATCTTTGGTTGCTATTACAGCAGATATATTTTTTTCAGAAGATCCTTGCGCAATGGCTCTTACGTTTACTCCGTTTCGGCCCATGGCACTAAACATACGGCCACTGATACCCGGATGACTCTTCATGTTCTCTCCCACAAGTGCAACAATAGAAAGATCCATTTCAATATGAAGCGGCTCTACTTTTTCAAGGGCAATCTCATTAGCAAACGCTGCATCAACTGCCTGTTTAGCTTTTCCTGCCGATGCGGCATCAATACCCACACAGATTGAATGTTCAGAAGAACTTTGGGTAATCAGAATGACATTTATTTTTTCGCTGCTGAGTGCTTCAAATAATCTTTTCGAGAAACCCGGTATGCCAATCATACCACTCCCTTCCAAACTTATCAATACTATACTATTGATACTTGAGATGCCTCTTACAATATCTCCATCCCTCTTAGAAGCAGATTCTATCAATGTTCCCTGATCTGCTGGTGCAAAAGTATTTTTTATCCAGACAGGAATGCCTTTACCCATTACCGGCTGAATAGTGGGCGGATAGATAACCTTGGCACCGAAATGCGATAATTCCATGGCTTCCTGGTATGAGATATGCGGTATGATGCGGGCATTGGTAGTAAGTCTTGGATCAGCTGTCATCATTCCACTTACATCTGTCCATATTTCCAATACAGACGCATTAACTGCTGATGCAATAATAGCAGCAGTAAAATCTGAACCACCTCTTCCTAATGTAGTAGTAACGCCATCTTTGTCCATAGCAATAAAACCCGGCAGGATACAGATCAGCGCTGTTTGATTGGAAAAGAAATCCTTTATTCTCGAATTTGTTGTACCAAAATCAACTTCGGCAACAGTGAAGGATGAATTTGTAAGTATAAGTTCTCTTGCATCTTTCCACGCAGCATCTAAACCATTAGATTTAAATTTAGCCGTAATGATCTGTGACGATAACCATTCGCCATAGCTGCCGATCCTGTCTTTTGACCTTGGTGTCAGCTCCCTTAAAAGAAAGATACCGTTACAGATATCTTCAATCTCATTACATGCTTTTTTAACCAGGCTCAATAACTGGCTTTGTTGTGCTACCGGAATCAGGGTTTTGACTGCCTCAAGGTGTCTTTGCTCAATGACCGCCAATTTTTCTTTGTATAATTCATTACCTTCTGCAGCCCATGTTGCCGCACCCAGTAACAGATCTGTAACACCTCCCAACGCTGAAACCACTACAATGGTTTTTTCTTTTTTGGATGCTTCACTGACAATTGAAATAACTTTATTTATGTTTTCTGCATTAGCAACTGATGTGCCGCCGAATTTTAAAACCTGCATGACCTGAATTTTGAATTAGTATTAATAAATAAATTATAAGAAAACACTGTTTGTTTTCGTATAGCAAGCTGCCCATGTGGTAATATGATTATATACAATCCCGTTACGGGATTGTAGTGGTAATAATAGTTGTGGTGAAAGTCACCGCAACAGGAGAAGTAATATGAATGAAATGGCTTACCACTGTTATAAATAGGAGCGCAATATACATTGCAATTGCGGGAAAAAAAATTATACGGCTAAAGAATCTGCCGCTTTTTTTACACTGCCATACTTTAAAAGTAATTCTTTCGCTTTTTCATAGTCAGTAATCTTCACTCTTTCCATCAGCATTTTAGTACCACGGTCAACCAACTTATCGTTCGTTAGTTGCATATTCACCATCTTATTATCTTCTACCCTTCCAAGATGTATCATTACCGTGGTGGAGATCATATTCAGCACCAGTTTTTGTGCTGTGCCACTCTTCATTCTTGTACTGCCTGTTACAAACTCCGGCCCCACCACTACTTCAATAGGGAAATCTGCGGCCGCACTAACCGGCGACTCAGGGTTGCAGGAAATGCTGCCAGTAATAATTCCTCTTTTCCTGCATTCTTCCAAAGCACCGATTACATATGGTGTAGTGCCGCTGGCTGCAATACCAATGACCACATCTTTATCTGACACATTATGCTCGAGCAGGTCTTTCCATCCCTGTTCCCGGTCGTCTTCCGCAAATTCTACAGCTGTAGTAATAGCTTTTTCTCCTCCTGCAATGATACCTATCACTAACCCATAAGGAACACCATACGTCGGCGGACATTCACTCGCATCTACAATACCCAATCTGCCGCTGGTGCCAGCACCTATGTAAAACATCCTGCCTCCCATCAGCATTTTATCAGCCGCTACTTCCGCCAGTTTTTCAATCTGGGGAATGGCTTTTTCTACCGCTGCAGGTACTGTCTGATCTTCTTTATTAATATTGGTAAGCAACTCACCCACTGTCATTTTTTCCAGGTGGCGGTAATTGCTGGATTGCTCAGTAATTTTTTGAAATGCCATAGATCCTTTCTTTAACTGTGATATTCTATCAACCCTTCCATCGGATTTTTCATCACTCTGCCCAACTCAAATTCGTAACTGTTGCAAAGTTGCTGTAACACATCCTTAAAACCAAATGAAACACTGCCTGCAAAATGAACGGGCATCGTCCAAGTCTCCCTGTATTTACATAAATGATTGAAGAAAAAATCATTTAATCCATCTTCGATTATATTCTCGATCATATAATGCCCCCTGTTTTCAGCCAGAAATTTTGCAAACCCTGCCAGGTAGCGGTTGGGCAATGGTTTCTTGTAAACATTTTCCAGTATCTCTGCTTTATTGGTCGTGTAGGTAAGATCAAATCGTCCACGCAACTCATCATCGAATGTACCATAGAGGTAATATTGTATCACTTTTTTGCCCAGGTAAGCGCCGCTCCCTTCATCACCCAGTACATATCCCAGACCAGGGCTATTCTTTACTATTTTCTTCCCATCATAATAACAGGAGTTGGAGCCAGTACCTAAAATACAGGCAATCCCTTTTTTTCTCCCGCAAAGAGCACGGGCTGCACCCATCAGGTCATGCGTAACTTCAATCTTGCTGTTATTAAAAATGCCGGTAATAGCTTTTTTTACAGATTTAGCATTGGTGGGATTGGCACATCCTGTTCCATAATAATATATCTCATCCACTTCCCCCTTTTTCAATTTTGGAAGAAGCTCCTTTTGTAAAAGGCCCTTTATTTGTTCTGTATTGAGAAAATAAGGGCTGATACCCTGAGTGAAAATGGTTTTCTTTCTGCCGTTTTGAAGTAAGCACCATTCAGCTTTCGTGGCGCCGCTGTCAGCAATCAATTTTACAACTGGCATATAAAGATTTATTGAATTGGATGAACGACAACATCTGTTACGTTCAAATCCAGTATTTTGCGTCAAATTACTGAATAAAGATTTATGATGGGTAATAAAAAATTACAGATCTGGCTTCCGCTGATATTCTCACTGGTTCTAATTATCGGAATGTATTTAGGCTACAAATTGAATAATAAGTCCGGAAAAGGTTTTTTTTCTACTAACAGTCGCAGTACCCTGCAGGAAGCGCTGGACATAATAAAAATGAGATATGTTGATTCTGTACATATTGATTCACTTGAAGGTCATGCTCTTGAAGAAATGATGAATGAGCTTGACCCTCACTCGGTATACCTGCCGCCTGTGGAACTAAAAGAAGCTAATGAAGATCTTGCCGGCAATTTTGATGGCATCGGGGTAGAGTTCAATGTTTTTAATGATACCGTAAACGTAGTATATGTAATTCCCGGAGGGCCGAGTGACAAAGCAGGCTTGCTTATTGGTGATAAAATACTTAAAGTGAATGACTCTTCACTTACCCGAAAGGATATGGATGTTGCTACTATTAAAGAACTGATCCGTGGGCCAGGAGGTTCGTCTGCCTTCTTACAAATAATCAGGGGTACTAAACTACATAACCTGACAGTAACCAGGGGTAAGATTCCGGTTCCCTCCATAGAAGCTTCTTACATGATTGATAAAAACACTGGCTTCATCAAACTGACAAAATTCACGGAAACCAGCTATGAAGAACTTATGCAAGCCATGGAAGATCTTCAAAAAAAAGGGTTAAAAAATCTGGTTTTTGACCTTAGAGGCAACGGTGGTGGATTTATGAATGAAGCTGTTGACATGGCAGATGAATTTCTGGATGGAGATAAGCTGATTGTGTATACAGAAGGCGTGAACAGCAAGAAAAGAGAATACCATTGCAAAAGGCCCGGCTTGTTCGAAACAGGCAAATTGGTTTTGCTTGTAGATGAGCTTTCGGCCAGTGCAAGTGAAGTATTGGCCGGCGCCCTGCAGGATTGGTGCCGGGCCACCATTATTGGCCGCAGAACTTTTGGTAAAGGACTGGTACAGGAACAATATCCGCTAAGAGATGGTTCTGCCATGCGGCTTACAGTTGCAAGATATTATACTCCGCTGGGCCGCAGTATTCAGCGTTCCTATGAAAAAGGCAAAAAAGTTTATATGGATGATCTTTGGGAACGCTTCAGTAACGGTGAGATGCTATCGGCTGATTCTATGAAAACCCATAATGGCAAAAATTTCACAACAGGTTGTAACGATACTCTTTATGGAGGCGGGGGTATCACACCGGGCATTTTTATCCCTATTGATACCAGCATTTCCCTGCAAAAAGCAAACAGGCTTACTTTTGCAGCCAATATCAATAGCTTCGTTTATAACTATTATCTGCAAAACAGAATTCAAATAGACAAATACACAACTACGGCCGATTTTGTAACCGGTTTTACCAACACAGAAGATCTTTGGAATGGCCTTGTAAAATTCACGGCCACTGATTCTGTCAATTTCAAATCGGTAGCAGGAAAGGAAAAAGAACTGATTAAATACCGGCTGAAAGCCCTGCTTGCCCGTTACCGGTGGAGGAATGCCGGTTTCTACCAGGTGCTAAATACAAATGATGATGCGGTAAAAAAAGCACTGGAAACAATTGCAAAGTAAAAAAGCAACAGCTTTCGCTGTTGCCCAGAATATGGTGTGCAATGTTTTTTATTGTTTGTCCTTGTTCTCGTCCCACCATTGTTTTTCGATCTTGTAGGAACCGAATAAACCCAAACCTCCACCAATTGCAATCAGCGCAAAATAGATCGGTGCATTATGCTCGTTATCAAAGTTGTTCCTATAAGAATGATAAAGTACGTAATTGTCAAGTACATAAGCCAGGAATAATCCCACACCTGCACCAATCAGCAGCAATGCCCATTTAAGGTTCTTATAAGGAGCCGGTCGGTTGGCAAACTCCTTGGGGTTCATGTTTTTTTCGATCATTGCCAGGTTCTGGCGGGTTTTCAGGTAATAAATACCAAAGATCATGGCGAATCCGCCTGCGAACATTGTAATCGGTATTAAAGCTTCTCCTGCATCCATAGTTGTAGTTTTTATTTTATTAGTAAGTTTTTTGCCTGGTTGTTCTGTTATGACTACCCTCTTTTCATCCGGGTTACAGTCTAAAAGAATTTTTTTCAAAACAGGTTACAACAACTATGACTCCGGCCGGGGAAGACAGGTTACAGCCTGTGCTGAAACTTTCTTTTCAGGTCTATTAGCATCAAATAATCGTACTTTGTATTGTAACCTCAAGAGTTATCCTGTAGTCTTATTTACAGATGTCTACCGGACTGAATGATAATGACCTCATTAGCAAAGTGCTAAGTGGCGACCAACAAGCTTATGCCGGGCTGGTTGCCCGCTATCAAAACTATGTTTTTACATTGACACTGCGAATGATAAAAAGCAGGGAGGATGCAGAAGAAGTAGCCCAGGATGTATTTATTAAGGCTTATAAGTACCTGGCTGACTTTCGTGGTGCTTCAAAATTCAGCACCTGGCTGTACACTATTGTAAATAATACCTGTATCAGCTTCCTGCGGAAAAAGAAACTGCAGATCCATTCGCTGGACAATGAAGGAGTATTTGAAGTGGCTGACAGTCGTGATTCTGGTTTCAGAGCGGATTTAGTGGAACAAAAATCAAGGCAAACCATGGTTGGCAACGCCATTAGTATGTTGAATCCGGATGATGCTGAGATTATCACCCTTTTCTATAAAAATGAACAGTCACTGGATGAGATCGCACAAATACTGGGGCTGGAAGTAAATACAGCCAAGGTAAGACTGCACCGGGCAAGAACCCGGCTGAAAGAAAAAATGGAAACTCATTTTGCACATGAAGTAAAAGATTTAAATTGATTTGTATGAATAAAGAACACAGTATGGAAGAACGTTTGTGGGAATTTATTGACGGCATTTCTTCTGATGAAGAAAAAACGGTCATTGAAAAGCTGCTGCAAACAGATGCTGAATGGAAGGCAAAGTACAGTGAACTGTTACAAATAAATGAAATGCTTTCCTCCTCTGAACTGGAAGAACCTTCGATGAGGTTCACTAAAAATGTGATGGAGGGAATTGCGAAACTGCATATAGCACCTGCCACCAAATCATATATCAATAAAAAGATCATCTGGGGTATTGGCGTATTCTTTGTAACAATGCTGGTGGCCATTCTTGTTTATGGCTTCAGCCAGATGGACTGGAATGCTGGTGAAAGCAGTTCGTTCGCAGAAAAACTCAGCAAGTTTGACATCAGCAAATTTTTCAACAATACCTGGGTCAACACTTTTATGATGGTCAATGTAGTATTGGGGCTGGTTTTACTTGATAGCTACTTCAATAATAGAAGAAAACAATTCAGAAAAGAAGCTTGATGATGCAATATCATTGAGTCCGGTAGCCCCTCCTGGTAACGGGAGGGGTTTTTTATGTTTTAACTAACAACTGTTAATAGTCGGCTTACAAAAACTTACCTTTGCCGGAGAAAAAAACCATCGATGGATATCAAAAACAATATACTCGAGACGATCGGCAATACTCCGCTGATCAGGCTCAATAAAATCACCAAAGACATTCCCTGTACTGTACTCGCTAAAGTAGATTATTTCAATCCCGGGAATTCTATCAAAGATCGTATGGCATTGAAGATGGTGGAAGTGGCTGAGAAGGAAGGTAAGCTAAAACCCGGAGGAACCATTATAGAAGGCACCAGCGGAAATACAGGTATGGGCCTTGCTCTTGCAGCAGTGGTAAAAGGGTACAAATGCATATTCGTTACCACTGACAAACAATCCAAAGAAAAAGCAGATATCCTGAAAGCAGTGGGCGCCGAAGTGATCGTTTGCCCTACCAATGTATTGCCGGAAGATCCAAGAAGTTATTACAGTGTGGCAGCAAGGCTGGCAAAGGAAGTCCCTAACTCCTACCATATGAACCAGTATGATAACCTGGCTAACAGGCTGGCCCATTATGAAACAACTGGTCCTGAAATCTGGAAGCAGACAGATGGAAAGATCACTCACCTGGTTTGTACGGCCGGCACAGGCGGTACGATAACCGGTACAGCACAATACCTTAAAGAAAAAAATCTCAATATACAGGTGTGGGCTATTGATGTGTACGGTTCATTGCTCACCAAATATTTTCGTAGTGGCGAAGTTGACATGAATGAAGTACACCCATATATCAGTGAAGGGTTTGGTGAAGACTTTGTGCCAAAGAACTATGATATGAGTGTGATAGATCATTTCGAGCAGGTAACCGATAAAGACGGCGCTGTAATGGCCCGCAAGCTGGCTAAAGAAGAAGGATTGTTTTGCGGGTACAGTGCTGGCAGTTGCATTCAGGGATTAATGCAGTTAAAAGACCGCCTGAAAAAAAATGACCTTGTTGTATGCATTTTTCATGACCATGGCAGCCGTTATGTTGGTAAAATATATAACGACCAATGGATGATAGAAAGAGGATTCCTCGATGTAAAAACTTTCCGTGATGTGGTGAGTTCAAGAGAAACAAAACGACTGATCACTGTTGAACCAACACAAACCGTTTCAGAAGCTGTGGAACTGATGAAGAAATATGATATCGAACAGATTCCTGTAATGAATGGGAGCGGCCCGGTTGGAGCTATCAGCGAGGGAGGTTTGTTTCAAAAGATTTTCGACAACCCGGAGATTAAGCATTCAACAGTACAGGATGTAGTGGAGCCTGCATTTCCTGTAGTAGCATTTGATACACCAGTAGAAAAGCTTAGTCATCTTATCAATAAGGAAAACGGGGCTGTATTGGCAAAGGATGAAGCAGGCAATTTTCACATCGTTACCAAGTATGATGTGATCCAGGCCATGGGAAAGTGACACAATAAAGTATCAGAATTGATTTAAGACAAGCCTGTCATCCATTGACAGGCTTGTTTCGTATTTCTACTATAGCATTCATGTGCAATACCGCAAAAAAACAGTGACCTCTTTACGATTAAAAAGGGAAAAACTGTCGTAAAAAAAAGAGGTTATTTTGCTCTGTTTTATTAAAGAAACGCCAATTACTTTTGTTGCAGAAGTTGATTGATAATGTATCAATCATTTGTCGAAATCTAATATCCAAATCCTGAAGAACCGTCCGAAAACTAACGAAACCAATCCTTAGAAAAACCTGACAATTAAAATCCAGTATCGATCAACTTCTTCCTTTTAAAAAGGAGTTCCTTGAAAAAACCGTTTGAAGTCCAATTCCCGTCCGAAAACCGTCTTAAGTCCATCCATTTCCTTGAAAACCGACCAAGTGTCACCGTGTCCAAATCCATGAAAGAAACTCAAAGTCCGGAACCCCTCCTGCTAAACTAATATTTAGCAGGAGGCGCGGTGAACAGACAAACTCTTTCCTCTTTCTTAATTTTCCCCTAAAACGAATCAGTAATTTGCAGCAAATTGTTGCATGCCTGTTTTTATTGACCAGACCGGAAGAGATGTAACCCTCGCTAAGATTCCTGAAAGGATCATTTCACTGGTCCCATCCCAAACAGAATTATTGTTTCATCTCGGTCTTGACAATGAAATTATTGGTATCACAAAATTTTGTGTACACCCGGAAAGCTGGTTTCATAACAAAACAAGAGTTGGAGGCACCAAACAATTAAAAGTGGATGTTATCCATGAATTAAAACCTGATCTTATTATTGCCAATAAAGAAGAAAACCTAAAAGAACAGGTGGAAGAACTGGAAAAGGACTATCCTGTGTGGGTCAGTGATGTAAATGACCTGGATGATGCTTGTAAAATGATTGGGGCAATTGGGCATATAACCGGGAAATTGCCAGCTGCCCAACGTCTGATCTCTGCAATTCGTTTTGAATTCAGCCAACTGGAAGCTCACGGTTACAGACCTAAAACAGCTTACCTGATCTGGAAAGATCCTTATATGACTGTTGGTGGTAACACTTTCATTCATTCTATGCTGGAAGCAGCAAGATTTGAAAATGTATTTGCGGGCAAAACCCGTTATCCTGAAGTAAGTATTGATGAACTTAAGGCAACAAAGCCGGATCTGTTGCTCTTGTCCTCTGAACCTTATCCTTTTCGTCAAAAACATATCGATGAATGGCGGCAATTTCTCCCGGCAACAAAAATCATCCTGGCAGATGGAGAAATGTTTAGCTGGTATGGCAGTCGTTTACAATATGCACCATCCTATTTTAATACTCTTCGAAATCAGTTAAAATAATCCGATATTAGAAACATCATTCATTAGTCACAAAATGAGATTCATTGACAACCAGAATGGCAGGGAAACAAAGGAAGGGGATAAACCATCCCGAAAAAAACCTATGTACCCTGTCTCAGAAAGATTGCGAACCTACCTGAAAGCAAGAGGAAGAGAAGTAAAATTACCTGTTACTTACGAGAATCTGCTTCACTATACATGGTCAACACCCATACTGGATAAAAAAGGTAATCACACACACTGGGAGAAAACATCATACGACAGCCGTGATTGGAATTATATCCGGGAAGGGCTGGTAAAAATATATGCCATTTTAAAAACCGAAGGCGATTTCAGCTTTATCAGTCACCTGGATGTAGCCAGGATTGACTATTGCACATTTGGTAATTCACATCCCTTCCGTATTCGTATCGTAAATAAGTTCAATGACAATTACGATCACTATTATATTAAA
>JBGAPQ010000023.1:0-46262 GCA_044221225.1 Chitinophagaceae bacterium | reverse complement strand
ACATTTGGTAATTCACATCCCTTCCGTATTCGTATCGTAAATAAGTTCAATGACAATTACGATCACTATTATATTAAAATCGCTGATGCTTCAAGAATATATGGGCTGGAACTGGAACATATCCTCTCTCCCAACCGTATTATTTTCTTTACCTGCGGCAATACATTGGTGGAAGAACACATACCTGGCATACCCGGAGATATGTTCATCCAGCAAATGATGGAATCTCCGGAGACAAATAAAATAAGGCTGGCAAAAGAGTTTGTAAAATTCAATGAACGATGTTTTGTCAGGCTGCTGGGTGATATGCGCAGTTATAATTTTGTTGTAAGCATTACCCCGGATATTGAAGACTACCAGTATCGTATCAGGTGTATTGATTTTGATCAGCAATCCTATGAAGGAAGAAAAAGCCTGTACCTGCCGCAATTCTTTAAAGAAAACTTTCCCTTCGTTCAACTGGCACTTACTCATCTTAATAAAGAATCTATTGAACAATACCAGGCAGAAGAAAGGACGATGATCACCTTTCGTCTTGCAAGTTCCCGCTACCGTATCAAGGACCTCCTGGGTATTATGACAACTGATAATATATCTACCCCGGAAAAAACGGAACAACTAAAAAAAGAACTGGCAGAATATTTAGACACCAATGTCTATGATAAATGCCGGACGATGGGAGACGTTGTAAAAACACACCTAAAACATACTCTGCGAAAAAATCTTTTACTCGTTCAAAAAAACCTGGGCAAATCAAAACGTTAATTTCGTTTAGTACATAAGAAAATAAAACGAAGCCTGCGGCAATCAGTCTTTACACTGACGACTGTTAGCTTTCCCGGAATAAATAAATCTATATCTTAGCGGGCCTTTAAAAATTGCCTGCCAGCTGAAAAGCAACTTTAAATTATTAAATAAGAACTCAATGAAAAAGTACAGAGCCGGTGTGCTGTTCGGCGACGAACTCGAAGCACTTTACAATGATGCCAAAGAAAACCAGTTTGCCTTACCAGCAGTAAACACAATTGGTACCAATACCATCAATGCTACATTAGAAACTGCTGCAAAAGTCAATTCTCCTGTTATTGTTCAATTCTCTAATGGTGGTGCCCAATTCATTGCCGGAAAAGGAATGCCCAATGACAAACTGCAGGGGAATATCTCCGGCGGTATTTCCGGCGCATTGCATATTCATAATGTAGCAAAATATTATGGAGTACCTGTGGTTTTACATACCGATCATGCTGCCAAAAAATGGTTGCCATGGATCAGCGGTCTAATTGATGCTGGTGAACAATTCTATAAAGAAAAAGGTCAACCCCTTTTCAGTTCGCATATGCTCGACCTGAGCGAAGAACCAATTGAAGAGAATATTCATACTTCAGTTGAATTCTATAAACGAATGCAGCCACTGGGTATGAGTATCGAAATAGAACTGGGTGTTACCGGTGGTGAAGAAGACGGTGTGGACAACAGCGATGTAGAAAATTCAAAACTGTATACACAACCGGAAGATGTGGCTTATGCCTATAAAGAATTAAGTAAAGTTGGAAAACTATTTACCGTGGCTGCTGCTTTTGGTAATGTGCATGGAGTATATAAACCCGGTAACGTGGAGTTGCGCCCTGTAATTCTGAACAACAGCCAGGAGTATATTCAGAAAGAATTTAAGACTGGTCCAAAACCTGTCTATTTCGTTTTCCATGGTGGCAGCGGCTCACCACAAAACCAGATAAGAGAAGCGATTGGATATGGCGCTATCAAAATGAACCTGGATACCGATTTGCAATGGGCTTTCTGGGAAGGTATTCTGGAAAACTATAAAAAGAACGAGGCCTATTTACAGGGGCAGCTGGGTAACCCCGAAGGCGAGGACAAACCAAATAAAAAGTACTACGATCCAAGGGTTTGGCTGCGCAAAGGTGAAGAATCATTCAGCAAACGTCTCGAAGTAGCTTTTGAAGACCTGAATTGCATCAACAGGAACAGCTAAAATCTTTTACCACAGATTACACGGATTGATTTTCACGGATTACACTGTGATATCTGTGTATTAATCCGTTTAATCTGTGGTAACCTTTCCCATTCCCCATTTTCTACTTTCCATTCTCCATTTTCCCGCCCCTCCCTACCTTTGCCTAACATCTGTTAGTAAACCCTTATTAACTGATCAACCTGTAAACTTATAAACCTATAATTGCTATGCCATCAAAAAAAATTGCTGAATTGCTTGGCGATAAAGCTGAGTATTTATTGAACCACCAGTCAAAAACTATTTCTAAAGATCAATTGCATCTGCCGGGTCCTGATTTTGTTGACCGTATATGGGCGAACAGCGACAGAAATCCCCAGGTACTGCGCAACCTGCAAAATATGTATGGCAATGGAAGATTAGCCAATACCGGCTATTTATCCATTCTTCCCGTTGACCAGGGAATAGAACATAGTGGCGGTGCTTCTTTTGCAAAGAACCCCATCTACTTTGATCCTGAGAATATAATCAAACTGGCCATTGAAGGAGGATGCAATGCAGTGGCCACTACCTATGGTGGATTGGGTTTTCTCTCCAGAAAGTATGCCCATAAAATACCGTTCATTGTAAAAGTGAATCACAACGAGTTCCTCACCTACCCCAATAAGTTTGACCAGATCATGTTTGCCTCTATCAAACAAAGCTGGAACCTGGGTGCTGCGGCTGTTGGCGCTACCATATACTTTGGAAGTGATGAATCAGCAAGACAAATACAGGAAGTAAGCAAGGCATTTGAAATGGCGCATGAACTAGGCATGCCCACCATCCTGTGGTGCTACCTGCGCAACCCTGCTTTTAAGACAAAAGAAAAAGATTTTCATGTATCGGCCGATCTTACCGGCCAGGCCAATCACCTGGGAGTAACGATCGAAGCGGATATCATCAAACAAAAACTGCCGGAGAACAATGGCGGCTATCTTGCTTTAAATACCAAGGAATCTGCCTATGGTAAAAATGATAAACGCATTTATGATGAGCTGACAACAGACCACCCTATCGATCTTTGCCGCTACCAGGTAGCCAACTGCTATATGGGCCGTGCAGGACTAATTAACAGCGGTGGCGCTTCATCCGGCGCCAGTGATATGGCAGAAGCAGTAACTACGGCTGTGGTAAATAAAAGAGCCGGTGGCATGGGCCTTATCAGTGGCCGCAAAGCTTTTCAACGACCAATGAAAGAAGGTGTGGAAATACTGAATGCGATACAGGATGTGTACCTGGATAAACAAATAACGATAGCCTGATTAACAGGCTTTAGAGAATTAGTAGCTGACATATTTTTCTGTTGATTACCAATGGAAATTTATGCCAGCTATTTCGTAAATTTCGGAGTTAGCAGCAAGGCTTTTCTAAATAACTCTTGGCAGCAGTTCATGTACATAAAGAAATAGCATAATAGCTGTCAACCTTTAGACTTTACAAAGTCATACCTAGATGAATTTATTTTCATTTATATTATTTAAATCTTCTTATAAATATGAATGCCTTTTTATTTTATTAGTTTTTTCTTTCGCCTTAGTTGGTTGTAAAGGTGCTTGTACTAAATATGAACGCACCCAATTTGTTGAGGGTATGTATTACCCAAATGGCACTGTAAACCTTGTAGGTCGTCCTGTTAAATCGGTAGATAGAGCTTTTGTAATCACAGTCTCTCATCCATTTCGTGTTAGTGAATTAGGAATTTTAACACCTGGTTGGTATGATGAGCCCCAATTGCATGGTGTTCGTCCGCCATTTGAAGTTGGTAGAGCTGAGGTATATAAAAAAAAGACTTATTATATCCCATTGTATCAACTAAATAGCACCGGACGGTTTGAATATTATGAACGATCTATGTCCCTTAAAGAATGGATTCGAATTCATCCAATTTGGACAATTCTAATATCTATTATTTTACTGATCGCCATAATTTATCTGATAGCAAATTTCGTAAACAAACAAACTCGGCTTATTATTATATTCTCGGCAATAGGAGTTGCAATTGTCTTGATCATAGTTAATTTGGACGATGTTATCAAATTCATTAGTGGCCTTGGGGTAATTTTGCTTTTTGCGCTTATTGGAGCTGGCTTCGACGGGGCTTATTCTTCTGACAATAATTCCAATGATGATTCTGACAATGATAGATATAATGACACAGACCAAGCTAAATCAAAAACTAGATGTAAAAATTGTCGAAGTTTAGATATGGGAACACTTTTAATTAGTAAAGGAGATGGACGATGTAAGGATTGTGATGGAACTGGTCATGACAGGACAGCAGAAGCCTTGGTTGATTTTGGTTCTTTGGGATTAGTTGACGGAAAAATAAATTGTGAAACTTGCCATGGAACCGGACAATGCCAATCCTGCGGTGGAACCGGCTTTATATTTAGCTAAAAAAGTTAAGTTATTTTAAATGCAGGTAGCCATGCTGCTAACAGTCGCATTTGCGCTATTGGGGCAGACGTATAGCGTCTTTCATCGTTCCGTTCGCTGCTCAGCTTTTTGTCCCAGCTTGACATTTACTATTGAGCAACAGAGTATGTTTTGTACTTTAGTTCTTCGTTCGGCTGCCGTCGTCGGGGGGCGACGAATAGATGTAGCTCCCAACAGCACAAATGCCTGAACGTTGGCGGATATTAGTTATGACACACCCTAAGAAGAAACCGACAGAATTTGCAATTAATATGTGTTGCTCTGCACTTGCACTTATTCAGCAAGAGCATTTAACACACCCATCTGTGACAGAATTGTTTGCAGAACAGCCAGCTCATATATACTTTGTTGTGCGACGGCCTAGAATAAGTTTTGTTCCAGAAACTTTTAAAATTGACAAAGAGTTTGTAGAAATTGATTACCAAATACAAGACAAACAAACATTTACAACAAAGCACTTAAAAACCCGAAATTATCTTAGCACCGACAATGCAAAACTAATTTGCGATTTTCCTTACACAGAGTACAAAATTGTTGATAATGCAACAGACGAAATACTTGCCGAAGGTTTTGTTGCAGCACTTCTAAATGCAATGTATTTTTATATTGACGAACCTTCATTTCTAGATTGTGAAGTTTTATATATTGGACAAGCATTTGGAAAAGGCGGAAGTAGGACAGCCGTTGATAGGCTACAAAAACACTCAACTTTACAGCTTATATATTCGGAAGCAATCAAAAAAAATCCTGATAGTGAAATATGGTTATGCTTGTCATCATTTGACCAGTTGAGTTTTACAGTAATGGACGGACATACAAAATTTACAGATGAAGAACTAAGACTTGATGAAGAAACGTACAAAGACACATTTTGGAAAATAAACTATGAAGGACTTAATGAAGCACAGAAAATAAATTTTACAGAAGCTGCATTGATTAGATACTTTCAACCACCATATAACAAAGAATATAAAGATAGCTTTCCGACCAAAGAACATACTTCCTATTCGGAATGTTATGAGTTAGACATAAACTCTGTTTGTTTTGAAATTGACACTTCTGACAAAATTTTATGCAATCTTTACTCAAATTCTATAGACAGGACACATCTGCATATGACAACATTCTTGTTACATTCGCCTGACGAAAGAAAAACATTCTTCGACCTATTCTAACAGCCGCTAACATGAACTGTATAAAACCAAAATATTAAAACCCTTCGATTAATATTTCATCGGCTACCAACAAATACCTTATTTCTTCTGGTACACCCTTACGTAGTCTATCTCCATCTTTTTAGGAAAGATGCTGTCATCAACTCCCTGCTGGCCGCCCCAGGCTCCCCCTACAGCCACATTCAGCAGCAGAAACATTTTGTTATCAAAAGGCCATGCTTCATAGCCGGTATGTTCGTTTGCAAAACGGAAATAGGTATTGCCATCAACAGACATTCTTACACTGTCCTTATCCCACTCTGTTGCATATACATGAAAATTATCTGAGCAATCAGGCACCGGTATAGTGGCTGTTTTTTGTGTACCTATGCTGTGATAGTATTTCTTACAATGAATGGAAGCATGCACTGTTCCCTGGTTAAATCCCACATGTTCCATAATATCTATCTCACCATCATCAGGCCAGTTCAGCGGGGTGGTGGCTCCCAGCATCCAGATAGCAGGCCAGGTGCCCCTGCCGGAAGGTATCTTTGCTTTTACTTCAATCTTCCCGTACTGCCACTCTGCTTTTCCTTTGGTCACCAGCCTTGCAGAAGTATAGTTCATACCCTGCCAGCTCTCCTTTCTTGCTTCAATGATAAGGTGCCCGTTTTCCACTCTTGCATTTTCTGTCCGCCTGTCGGTGTAGAACTGCAATTCCTGGTTGCCCCAGCCATGCCCTCCCACTTCATAGTTCCATTTAGCTGCATCGGGTTGTCCCGCCGCGGTAAACTCATCCTCCCAAACCAGCTGGTATGCTGGTACTGTTATCTTTTCTTTACTGTTGCATGAACAAACAGCAACTGAAATACCAAGTAACAAAAAAAAGTTCCTGTGCATCGGAAATATTTTAGTTTCCACAAAGAAAGAAAATAAAAACCATCTGCAACATTTCAATACTGCGTTCGAATAAACTTACCTATTTTGCATAACAGCTTCCCGAATAAAAATCAACTTACAATTAATATGAAATACTCCCATCTGTTCCCTCCTATGATAATGCTGGCAGTTATTATATCTTGTGGCGACTCCGATAAAGCTAAAACCTCAACAGAAAAAAGTACTGTATCCAGCCCGGCCTCTCTGGTAGCTAAGGACACGGGAAAAATACAAACGGTGCAGCAGCAACCCGCTGCGCCTGCCATCAGCCATGCTGGGCTTAACCCCGCCCACGGACAACCTGGCCATCGTTGTGATATTCCCGTAGGATCGCCATTAAACAGCAAACCGGAACAACCGGCCGTTACCACTATTTCACAGCCTTCCGCAACACAGGCACCAGCAACGCCTGTGATTAATACCACACCCGGTACCGGTGTCGCCCTTCCCGGTCTTAACCCTGCACATGGGCAACCCGGCCACCGTTGTGATATCGCTGTTGGCGCCCCGTTAAATAGTAAACCCAAAAATAAATAACCTATGCCCCGCCCTGATTTATCAAGAGTTCCGGAATGGTATCACCGCTACATCGCACAGGTAGATGGTGATGATATTTTAGAAATATTAACACGGCAATCAGCTTCTTTCTTACAATTCCTGGAAACCCTCCCTGAAGAAAAAAGAGCTTACAGCTACGGGCCGGATAAGTGGACCATCAAGGATGTAGTTCAGCATATTCTTGATGCAGAAAGGGTATTTGCCTACAGGGCATTGTGTATAGCAAGGGGTGAGAAACAGGGCCTTCCGGGATTTGATGAAAACGAGTATGCAGATAAATCTAAAGCTGATAAAAGAAACTGGAACAATATGCTGGAGGAGTTTAAAGTTGTTCGCCGTTCTACTGAGATATTATTTGCTTCTTTTGATAAGGAGCAACTCGACAACACCGGTACCGCCAGTTCCTGGCCTGTGTACGTACTCGGTATCGGATATATTATTGCCGGGCATTTAAATCATCATCACAACATTATCAGAGAACGATACCTGTAAATAGAAAAGCGTCCCGTTTGAACAGAACGCTTTTTTATTTTTATTCTTATTCTTCTTTCTTAGAAAGCTTTCTTTACAGGCTCATCCGGAACAGGTTTTCCTTTTACCAGGTTCTGCTGACCAATAATGTCGTTCATTACTTTTACTGCCTGGTCAAGATAAATATCTTTTTGCAGGCTCTTCAACCACTGTTGGAAACGCTCCTGCTTGGGTTTATCTTCTGCCCAGCGGTTAATCTCTGCAGGTAAGGCAGATACATCTAATTGCCCTTTTAGTTTCAGTAAAGACTCCAGTTGCTTTACGCTAACCTTGATTTTTTCCTGCTCGCTTCGATATTTAGTTAATTGTAAAGAATACTTTTTCTGACTTTGTTTGGACAGCCAGTCTGTTGTTTCAGCGATCAACCGGAATGTAGGGTCGCTTTCGAGGCGCTGGTTACTGAATTGTCTGATCGTTTCAAGGTTGTAACCTGCATTCCATGTGTTGTATGATGCTTTGCCGATTTCATCCCATGGTAATGCATCTTCACTGTCTTTCTCTCTTACTTTGAGGTACTCGAGATTATCGGGTAACACAATATCGGAACTTACCCCTTTTAATTGAGTAGAACCGCCATTAATCCGATAAAACTTTTGTAAAGTAAGTTTGATAGTTCCAAGATCAGAATTAGACATGGAATAACCATTCTCGGGGTCCAGGCCAATATTACGCTGCACAGTTCCTTTTCCATAGGTGGAAGTACTGCCGATCACCACACCACGGCCATAATCCTGTATAGCGGCGGCAAATATTTCAGAAGCGGAAGCACTGAATTCATTTACCATTACTGCCAGCGGTCCGGTGTATAATACATTACGGTCTTTGTCTTTCAGAACACTTGGTTTGTTATCCCTGTCTTTTACCTGCACAATCGGGCCATCCTCAATAAACAGACCTGCCATCTGCACCACATCATATAAGGATCCGCCTCCGTTATTGCGCAGATCTATTACAATACCATCTACTTTTTCCTCTTTTAACTTATTCACTTCTTTGGCCACATCAATAAAACTTCGGTTTCCGTTTGGCCTGTCAAAGTCGGCATAAAATTCAGGCAGGAAGATGTAACCAATTTTTGAACCGTTCTCATTTACAATAGCGCTGCGTGCAAAAGATTCATCCTGTACAATTTCATCGCGGATTAGCACTACTGTTTTTAAACTGCCATCCAGTTTCTTTACCGTTAGCCTTACTTCAGTTCCTTTTTTACCCCGAATCACTTTTACGGCATCTGTTACAAGGAAGCCGGTAAGGTCGACAGGCTCCTCTTTTCCTTGTGCCACTTTTTGAATAATATCACCTGCCTGCAACTCACCTGATTTATAGGCAGGGCTACCTGTAAGCACACTGGCTATTTTTATATTCCCATCATCATATTGCAGGGAAGCGCCGATACCAAAAAAACGACCACTCATTTCTTCATCAAAATATCTTTTATCTACAGGTGGAAAAAACTCTGTATGCGGGTCCATCGTGGTAGTAATGGCATTTACATACATGTTAAACTTATCATCATCATTAAATTTGAAACGATACCGTTCAAATGTCCTGTCCATGATACGTTTTACTCTTTCCCGGGCATCTTTTTCGAGTTGCTCATCCGTTTTTACTACAAAACCTTCCTTTCCTTTATTCTTTTCTCGGCTGTCCAGCAGATCGGCATACCTTTCCAGTGTAAGAAATTTCAATCTTTTTCTCCATCTTTCTTTTTGCTCCTTTACGCTGGAAGTAAATTCAAGTTTATCTGCATCCAGTGTCACATCTTCATCCGCTGTAAAGTCAAAAGGCGCTGATAACAATTCATTGTAAATAGCAGAAGCTTCTTCCATCCTCGTGTTAAACAGCTTTCCTGCAACCAGCGAAAATTCAACTGGGGCGCCCTTTATCTCATCATCGATTCTTACTTCATATTTTCTCAGGGCGTCTATATCTGTTTGCAAAAAAATATTCTTATCAGGGTCAATATCTGTTACGAATTTTTTAAATACTTTTTTTGAAAAGGCATCATTAATGGATTGAGGGCTATAATGGCCCTGTGCCAGCATCTCGCCTACCAGTTTCATAATTTTTTCATACTTGCCGGGAGGAATATCCCTGGTTGTTTTACCAAGAGTCTTAAAAGCCAGGAATGAAGCCGTCATCAACATCAGGATCACAAGAGGAAGTCTTTTCATATTTGTCAGATATTTAATTATACTGGACATAAAATCAAAAATAACGTAAAAAGGCTGCTTTTCTTGCCTTTACAAGCTTTTAACAACTGTTTTTGATGAAAGGTTTCGGAACTGTTTAGTAATCTTCCGCGAAAAGAATGGCTTTATCGAAATAATACGGTCTTTTATTTTTTGAGAAAATGCATTTTGCTTATTTTTGCAGCCTCAAAATGGTGGCTATAGCTCAGCTGGTTAGAGCATCAGATTGTGGTTCTGAGGGTCGCCGGTTCGAACCCGGTTAGCCACCCAAAAAAGACCCCGTTTCATAAGAGACGGGGTCTCATTTTATAGATTTTATGAACTACTGGTTATTTATTATTCCTGTTATTTCCGCATTTATCGGCTGGGTTACCAACTGGGTAGCCATTAAAATGCTTTTTCATCCAAGAGAGCCCAAAAGAATATTGGGGATTACTTTCCATGGCATATTTCCAAAAAGACAACAACAGTTTGCCGAAAAACTGGGCAAACTGGTAAGTGCCGAATTCCTTTCTTTTGAAGATATCGAACAGAAAATAAGCAGCCCCGATAACCTGAAAAAGATTATGCCGCTGATAGAAAATCATGTAGATGATTTTCTGCGCAACAGGTTAAGTGTGGAAATGCCTGTCATCAGCATGTTTATAGGAGATAAAACTATAAGTAAACTGAAGGGTGCGTTTATGACGGAAATAGAATCTCTATTTCCGGTAGTAATGAAGCAATATGCTGCTAACCTGAAAACTGAACTGGATCTTGAGCATATCGTAATTCAAAAGGTGGCCGGATTCTCTTCAGACAAACTGGAAGAAGTACTTTACCAGATCATGTCAAAAGAATTCAGGTTTGTAGAAATTATAGGGGCGGTAATTGGTTTTATCATTGGTTTGGTGCAGGTTTTAATCACCGAACTCACTACCTGATGCTATCCAAATTGACAATATCCTGAACTTTCCCCTTTTATAATTGTCTTTAAGCCATTCATCAAGTTGCCATTTAAAGTCTGCAAGTTCGGCCAGCTTTAAGCGTCTAAAGATCAAATCGCAGAAATGAGAAATATTATTTTCCTACTTACTTCATTATTAGTCTCTTATTCCTTAACTGCCCAGGTACAAGGTGGCAACAGGCCGGGAAACGGCCGTTCGCAAATGACGGGTACTTTTTACGGAAAGTTGATTGAGGCTAAAACCTCAAAGCCAATTGAATACGCTTCAGTACAATTATTTCAAAACAAGTTCGATTCTGCTACCAAAAAAAGAAAAGAAGTTGCAATAGCAGGTATGCTGACCAAAGCCCATGGCGATTTTCGGCTGGAAAACATTCCTGCATTTGGCCAGTTTAAATTACAAGTAACTGTCGTGGGTTATAAACCTTATGAGCAAACTGTATCTTTTGACCTGAAACCTGGAGGGAGTAATAATGGTGATATGAGTTCTATGATGGCCGCACTAGATAAAGATCTTGGAAATATTAAAGTAGATATAGAAGATAAAGTACTGGATAATGTAACAGTTACTGCCTCTAATCCGGGACTGAGGCTGGGTATTGACCGGAAAGTTTTCAACGTTGACAAAAATCTCATTTCTGTTGGTGGTACAGCTGTTGATGTAATGCGAAATGTACCTTCTATCAACGTAGATTTAGACGGAAATGTAACAATGAGGAATAACACTCCGCAAATTTTTGTAGATGGACGCCCTACCAACATGGAACTGGATCAAATACCTGCCGATGCTATTGAGAGTGTGGAAATCATCACCAACCCTTCCGCCAAATTTGATGCATCCGGCGGAACTGCAGGTATCTTGAATGTGATATTAAAGAAGAATAAAAAAATGGGGTATAATGGCAGTGTAAGGGCCAGTATTGATTCAAGAGCAAAGATAGGACTGGGAGGAAACTTCAATGTGCGGCAGGAAAAAATAAACTTTTTCCTGAATGCTAATTATGGAGAACGAAAATCGATCAGCAACGGAACAACCGACAGAACAACCCTGATTGATACACCCAATACATTTATGCATCAGTCGGACAGAAGTTTACAGCAGGGTTATCATGGATTTTTTCGCGGCGGCTTCGACTATTTTATTGATAACAGAAATACACTTTCTGTAACGGGTAATTATTCAGAAGGGAGATTCAAGCCAAACACAACCAGTGATATATTTATTGATTCATTGTTTACTACTGTCACCTCTTCTTTCAGTCAGCGCCTGTCAAACAGTAACAGCAGGTTCAAAAACCTTGGAACTATGTTGAGCTATAAACACTTGTTCCCAAAACAGGGGGAAGAACTGACAGCAGATGTTACCTATAATAAAAGCAGAAACTCCAGCATTAACCTTATCAGTAATGATTATTACAAAGTGCCGGGAAATACATACCTCAGCACTTTTAAACAACAACAGGACGGAAGCGGCCAAAATGAAAATATGGTTTTACAAACCGACTATGTAAAACCGCTGAATGATAAATCAAAAATTGAGCTGGGGTTACGGGCACAATTCAGGAAAATAGACAGCCGGAATGATTTTTACTTTTTTGATACTAACGGAAACCCAGAATTCAGCGCTGAGTTGTCAGTAAATTATAAGAGTACTGATAATGTGTATGCAGCCTATACTACCTACACCAACCAGGTCAAAAATTTTGGTTATCAGCTTGGCTTACGATTAGAAAGTTCGGACTATAATGGCCAACTGCCGGATAAAAACCAGGAGTTCAGCATAAAATTTCCTGTAAGTTTATTTCCCAGTGTTTTTCTTAGCCAGAAATTGAAGAAGGACCAGGAAATGCAATTGAACTATACCCGGAAAATCAACAGGCCCAATTTCTTTCAATTATTCCCCTTTACTGATTACTCAGACTCCCTGAATATCAGCCGGGGTAATCCTAATCTCAAACCAGAATTTACCAACTCGGTTGAATTTACTTATCAAAAAACCTTTAAAAACAAGGATAACTTTATTGCTTCCGTGTACTATAAAAATACAAATGACCTCATCAGCCGTTACCAGGCTAAAGAAACAGATCCGGTAAATAGTAAACAAATACTTGTCAATACTTACATCAATGCCAGTTCCAGTTACATTACAGGTGTGGAGTTAACATCTACCAATAAAATCGCCAAATGGTGGGAGATGACCAGCAATCTGAACTTGTTCAATTCAAAAATTAAAATCGGTATTGAAGGACAACCTGAACAAGATCCACTAACCAGTTGGTTCGGAAAGCTCAATAATACCTTCAAACTAGTGAAGAACCTGACTCTGCAATTGTCAGGCGAATACCAGTCTAAAACAATCCTGCCTCCCGGTGGCAGTGGTGGCAACCGTGGCGGTGGAGGCGGCGGCCGTGGTGGGATGTTCGGCGGTGGCGGTATGTTTGGCCAAACCAGTACCTCACAGGGCTTTATTAAAGCAAATTATTTTGTGGATGCAGGCCTGCGATATGAGTTTATGAAAAACAGGCAGGCTTCAGTTTCATTGAACATAAACGATATTTTCAGAACCCGCCGCCAGAACATTATCTCCGAATCGCCCCTGTTTTACCAGGAAGTTTTCCGCACCAGGGACCCACAGATACTGCGCCTGAATTTTAACTGGAGGTTTGGAAAATTTGATGCCAACCTGTTCAAGCGGAAGAATAACCGGGATAATATGGGCGATGGTTCAGAAGGAATGAACATGAATTAGTAAAAATCAGTATCAGATTCGTACAAGGTTTTGCATATTTGCAAAACCTTTTCTTTTATTAACCCTCTTTTTTGAAACGTATATACTTTACTGTCACCAATGATCTCAGTTATGATCAGCGAATGCACCGCATATGCACTTCACTGACTGAAAATGGCTTTGATCCGGTGTTGCTGGGAAGAAGACTGCACAGCTCTATCCCATTGACAGAGAAAAAGTTTGTCCAAAAAAGAATCCGGTGCTTTTTTAATAAAGGGAAACTCTTTTATACAGAATACAATATCCGTCTGTTCTTTTTTCTGCTTTTCAAAAAAATGGATGGCATCTGCGCTATAGACCTTGATACAATATTGCCCTGCCTCTGCATATCGAGAGTTAAAAAAATACCCCGCATATATGACGCCCATGAATTATTCTCCGAACTGAAAGAAGTAATCAGCCGGCCGGGCATACAAAGATTTTGGCTGAATATTGAAAAAAAAGCTGTACCAAAATTCAAATGGGGTTACACGGTGAGTGAAAGTATCTCAGCCGAATTCAACCGGCGCTACCAGGTGGAGTATAAAACCATTCGCAATGTTCCGGTACTTCAGCCATTGAATGCAACTGCAACGATAGAAAAATTTATTCTTTACCAGGGGGCCGTTAATGAAGCCAGAGGATTCGAATACCTGATTCCTGCTATGAAATGGGTTGATGCGAGACTGGTAGTTTGCGGTGATGGCAATTTTATGGAACAATTAAAAAAGCTGATCTGCGATTACAAGCTTCAGGGTAAAATAGAAGTAAAGGGTATGCTCCCTCCTTCTGAATTATGGATCATTGCACAGCAGGCATATATCGGCGTAGCAGTACCGGAAAAGGAAGGGCTAAACCAATACCTGGCCCTGCCCAATAAATTTTTCGATTATGTACATGCCGTGTTGCCCCAGGTAACTGTGGACTATCCGGAATACCGGAAAATGAATAAAGAATTTGAGGTAGCGGTTCTAATAGAGAACCTGGCACCAGAAAGAATTGCGGCTGCCATCAACAATTTACTTGATGATAATGTTTTACATAACAGATTAAAGCAAAATTGCCTGAAAGCCAGAGAAGAATTAAACTGGCAACAGGAAGAAAAAAAGCTGATCACCTTTTATCAATCAATATTTTCCCGTTGAACCGCCGCCTGCACATAGTATGCCTTGATGTACCCTGGCCCGCAGATTATGGCGGCGCTATTGATATGTTTTACCGGATTGAATCTTTATACAAGGCAGGTATAAAGATTCATCTTCATTATTTCACCTACAATCACCGGGGAAACCCCAATGAGCTGAACCAGTTTTGCGAAAAAATCAATACTTATGAAAGAAAAACGGGGATCAAAGGTTTTTCAATAACCAAACCTTACATTGTTTCATCCAGGATCAACAATGAACTCATCAGCAACCTGAATAAAGATAACTGCCCGGTATTGCTGGAAGGGGTGCATTGCACAGGCATACTGCCAGAAATCAATACCAGTAACCGGAAAATCGTAGTGAGACTGCACAATAACGAAAGTGCTTATTACAGGTATTTATCAGTTTCTGCAAAAAATGTTTTTAAAAAAATTTATTTCCGGTTTGAAAGTTTCCTTTTAAGAAACTATGAAAGTTCTTTGCCAAAAAATTGCCTGTATGCCTGTATCACAAGAAAGGATGAAGAATTTTTTAAAAATAAAAATGGACTGAAAAACAGTTTTTATCTTCCTGCATTTACACCTTACAGAGAAGTTAACTCACCGGAAGGAATTGGAAATTTCTGCCTGTATCATGGCAACTTGTCTGTATCTGAAAATGAAAAAGCAGCTGTCTGGCTATTAACAAAAGTATTCTCTAAAATAAAAGTACCGTTTGTTATTGCCGGTAAAAATCCTTCCCGCAGGGTAGATAAACTGGCACATCTCTGCCAGCATACCTGTTTGGTAGCTAATCCTTCTTCGTCTGAACTAAATGACCTGATAAAAAAAGCACATATCAATATTCTACCCTCTTTTAGTGATACCGGTATCAAAATAAAATTATTGCATGCCTTGTTTGAAGGAAGACATTGTATTACCAATGAAGCAATGGTAAATGGAACCGGTCTTGAAGCAGCTTGTCACACAGGAGGCTCTGCCAATGCTATTGCAGCAATAGTAATGCAGTTGCATCACCAGCCTTTTTCAGCAGAAGAAATAAGAATAAGGAAACACTTGCTGGGAAATACCTTCCATAATGAAGCTAATGCCAGACAGCTTATTCAATACTTATGGTAGCATTATCTGTTACTTTACCTCTCTCGGTCCTTATCATCCGGGCAGGAAATTTCTGTACCACTATATAATCATGGGAGGCCATCACCACAGCAGTGTTATAGTCTCTTGCTATCTGGAAGATCAGGCTCATGATATCGTCCGATGTTTCCGGGTCAAGATTACCGGTAGGCTCATCGGCTAGTATAAGCTTGGGAGAATTCAGCAAGGCTCTTGCGATATCAATACGTTGCTGTTCTCCACCACTTAATTCAAAAGGCATTTTGAATCCTTTTGACCTCAACCCTACTTTATCAAGAACATCAGCAATTTTTTCATTCATCAGTTTTTCGTCTGTCCAGCCGGTGGCCCGCAGAACAAATTTCAGGTTATCATTTACATTACGATCTGTAAGCAGCTGAAAATCCTGGAACACCACTCCAAGATTGCGCCGCAGGTAGGGCACTTTTTTCCAGTCCAGATCCCGAAGGTTGAAACCTGCCACGGTCCCTTCTCCATCTCTCAATTCCAGTTCACCATATAATGTTTTAAGCAGGCTTGATTTGCCCGTTCCCGTTTTACCAACGAGGTATACAAACTCCCCTTTATTAACGGTGAGGTTTACATTCTGCAAAATGAGATTGTTGCCCTGGTATATGTTTGCATTCCTCAGTTCGATGATTGGCTCGGACATTTTTTTTGGGTTTGGTGCAAAATAAAGCAAACTGCGCCTGAAAAAACAGAAAAATTTACTTTAACTAAATTTTTAGTTGTTTAACTAAAAAAATAGTTTTAGCTTCGGTTACATAATATCTGAAAAATGAAACCCCTTACCAAAGCAGAAGAACAAATCATGCAGGTGCTATGGAAGCTGGATAAAGCTTTTCTGAGAGAAATTGTAGATGCCATGCCTGCACCCAAGCCACACCAGAATACAGTGGCCACCCTTTTAAAAATACTGACAGAAAAAGAATTCGTGGCGGTAGAAGTGTTAGGGAGACAACACCGTTATTCGCCTCTTGTATCCAAACAGGAATATTCCGGCAAGAGCATAAAGCAACTGGCCAAGAACTATTTTGAAGGCTCATTCAGCAACGTGGTCTCTTACTTAGTTAAAGAAAACAATATTTCTGTCGAAGAACTAGAAAGCCTTCTCAAACAAATTAAGAAACAGCAAAACCAGCAAAAATGACTACACTGCTTTATTATGGACTGCAGGTGACCATTCTTTCAGGCATATTATACAGTTATTACCATTTTGTATTGCGCAATAAAAGGTTTCACAAATACAACAGGTTTTATCTGCTGGCAGCAACTATTTTAAGTATTACTATTCCTTTTTTGAATATACCCGTTTACTTCACTGAAGCTGAAACTGATTCTTCATTTGTATTACAAACACTTTCGGTTATTTCTTCGACCAGTAATGAGAGCCTGGTTGTTTCAGCAACAAGTACGGAAACCTATTATGATTGGTTTACCTGGAAAAATCTTGCCACCTCATTTTATATACTGATTGCTTTTACCATTTTATTGAAAATTGTTTTCTCCCTTCTGAAAATCAGAAGAATAATCAAAACCAATCCTGTTGAGCAATTAGATAAAATACATTTTGTCAATACTGAAGAACCGGGCACCCCCTTCTCTTTTTTCCGCTGGCTATTCTGGAATAAAAAAATTGAATTGCAATCAGAAAAAGGAGAACAAATACTCCGGCATGAATTATTTCATATTGAGCAAAAACACAGTTGGGACATCCTCTATATTGAACTACTGACCGTTGCCGGCTGGATCAATCCCTTCTTTCATCTTATTAAAAAAGAAATAAAAGCTATCCATGAATTCCTGGCTGACCGGTTTGCTGTAACAGAAAATACAAAATGGCAGTATGCCGAATTATTACTTATGCAGGCGCTGAACACTAATCAACATCTTGTCAATCCTTTTTTTCATAACCAGATAAAAAGACGTATAGCCATGATTACCACATCCAAAAAAACAAGCCATCAGTATTTGCGAAAAATGATGGTGCTGCCACTCACTACCATTGCAGTGATTCTCTTTGCATTCAGTTATAAAAACAAAAAGGAAACCCCTTTAGTTGATCATTCCAATGGGCCTGTTACTGTAGTAATTGATGCAGGACATGGCGGTGCAGATAAAGGAGCGATAGCTGCTGACGGAACTGCAGAAAAAGATATTGCCCTGGCAATTGCCCAAAAGATAAAAGCCCTTAACGAAGATGAGAATATCAAAATAGTGTTGACAAGGGATGCAGATATACTTCCTGAATTAAGAACAAGGACCGATTTTGGTAACCAGCAAGGCCCGACTCTATTCTTATCATTGCATGTTAACTCTTCCCCCAATAAATCAAAAACAGGGTTTGAGGTAGTTATTCCTTCAAAAACAAAAAATTTCAGCAGCGAAAACAAAATACTGGCCTCCATACTACTTGGGTATCTTGCACAAAACTACATCGTCGATAACAGTGCCAAGCAAAGAGATCAATCTGTTTGGGTACTGGAAAACAGCAATTGCCCCTCTGCCCTATTAGAATGCGGCTACATCAGCAATGAAAAAGACTTTGCATACATTAAAAATTCAGATAACCAGGAAAAAATCGCAAAAAGTATACTGCTTACAATTGATCAATATCTCATGCAACAAAAGAGTTCGGATTGGGAAGAAAGAAAAACAGTATTCCTTGACACTTCATCCGCATTAAATAAGGTATTAAAAAAAGCTGTTAATGGAACCAGTTCTGGCCATATGGAATTTTATGATACTAAAAATGCAATATATGTTTCGTCTGATTCTATCATATTTGAATCAGATGCCAAAAATTCAGGAACAGATATTGATCACTCATTGATTGTTGTAAATGGTCAAAAGAAACCTTATGATTATTTATTGGGGAAAAAGGTAATTGCCAAAAAAATAATTATCTACCCGGCTAATGATAATTATGCAATGAAACTCTATGGGGCTGAGGCAAAAAATGGGGTAACAGTTCTTGAGAATGTCAGCATTATGAAATTCGACCCAGTTTCATTCCCTGCTGATACAACCAAACCGTCTGAAACGGATAACAAAATATTCGCCAAAGTTGAAATCGAGCCGGCCTTCCCGGGTGGCGATGCTATATGGAGACAATATTTGGAGAGGAACCTGAATGCATCCATACCTGCCATTAACAAAGCACCCGAAGGGGCTTACACGGTAGTAGTACAGTTCATAGTTGGTATTGACGGGTTCATCTCAGATGTGAGAGCATTGACCAAACATGGGTATGGCATGGAAGAAGAGGCCATGAGGGTAATTAAAAGGGGCCCAAAATGGGTACCGGCCATTCAAAATGGGAAAGTGGTAAGGGCATACAAAAAGCAACTCATCACATTTATTATGCGAAAAGCCGATAAAGTATTCAAACCTGATAATAGCAATTCCAAAGAAATGCTGAATGAAGTGGTACTTGTTTCTTTTCAACAAGGAACAACAACACCTTCTCAAAGTCTTGACACGACTTTGAAAAAATATATTTTAAAATATATTAACGCAGCAGTTCCGGTAGACAGTGGCGCTCCGGCAGGCAGCTATACTGTGAAAATCAAATTTACCGAAGATAGAGATGGTTATATCAGCAATCTTATTCCAATAACAAAACACGGATTCGGAATGGAAGAGGAAGTTATACGAGTATTAAAAGCACATCCTCGCTGGCGTCAAGTTTCTCAAAAAGATCTGACAAGAGCATATAAAGAACAGTCGATAACTTTTGTCGTAAGTGAAGAATCGGATAATGAGGAAAACAAAATTGAAAAAGCCAACACACCCTGAAATTTCAGCAATTACACTTGCCGCAATAGATGTATACAAATTTTTACAATTGATATCGATACAGATATTGACAGGATCATCATCCGTGATGACGGGAAAGATAAAAAAATAGCGTCACGGGTATATAAGTTAGTAGATTAGTAGGACAGAATACTATTAGGTGTTTTGATCTGGATTCCCTTTTTCTCACTCTCCTCCACCCTGCCAATAACTTGTGCCTTTACACCAAAACTCTTTGAGACACCAATAATCGAATCAGCATCTTTTGCATTGGTATAGATTTCCAGCCGGGTTCCCATATTAAATACCTGGTACATTTCTCTGTCATCCGATTTGCTGGCTTCCTGAATGAGTTTGAAAATTACAGGTGGTTCAAACAAATTGTCTTTTATGATGCGAACATTCTCCGGAACATATTTCAGGCATTTGGTTTGACCCCCACCGCTGCAGTGTATCAATCCATTGATGGCCTCAAAATGATTTTCCAGCAACTCCTTCATTACTGGAGCAAAGGTTCGGGTGGGAGAAAGCAACAACTTTCCAACTTCGTATTTTACTCCTCCATATTCCACTTCATCAGTCATCCTGTGTGGTCCGATGTATACCACCGATTCATCAAGTGAAGTATCATAGCTTTCAGGAAACCTTGCTCCGTATGTCTTTTGCAACACATCATGTCTTGCACTGGTCAGTCCGTTGCTGGCCAGGCCACTGTTATATGATGACTCATAGTTGGCCTGTCCATAACCTGCCAATCCAACAATCACATCACCGGCCTTAATTTTTTCGTTGGTAACTAACTTTGATTTGGGCCAGCGGGCAGTCATTGTTCCGTTCACTGCAATCGTTCTTACTACATCTCCCACATCAGCTGTTTCACCTCCCATGAAGCTGATAGTAACCCCGAAATTTTTCATGGTATCAAAGAATTCCTGGGTTCCGGTAATCACTGCTTCCAGTACCTCAGCAGGAATCACATTCTTGTTCCGGTCAATAGTGGAAGAAAAAAGCAGGTTATTATAAATACCCACACAAAGGAGGTCGTCCAGGTTCATTACAATGGCATCCTGTGCTATGCCTTTCCACACGGATACATCACCCGTCTCTTTCCAGTACAGATAGGCCAGTATACTTTTGGTGCCGGCTCCATCAGCATGCATCACATTCACCCACTCATCATCTCCACACAAAACATCAGGGTATATTTTGCAAAAGGCATTTGCATAAAGGCCCTTATCAAGGTTTTTGGTGGCGGCATGCACTTCTTCTTTTTGGGCAGAAACCCCTCTTTTTGAATACAGGCTCATACTGAAATTTGTGCGGCAAAACTAACCATTCCTGAGTAAAGACTTACCAGTGCTTACTAATGACTAATATTTATCTTCGCAGCTCTTTATGAAAGTACATTACGATATTGAACAACTGCCCGTTTTCAGGAATGCCGTTATCACCATCGGCACTTTTGACGGCGTACACATGGGCCATCGCCAGATTATTGATAAACTGAAAACGGAAGCACAGGCGATCAGCGGCGAAACAGTGATCATCACTTTTCATCCACATCCCCGCAAAGTAGTTTCTTCTGCCATCCTGGGAATACGCCTCATAAATACCCTGGCCGAAAGAATCGAATTGCTTGGCCAATTGGGTATTGATCACCTGGTAGTGGTGCCTTTTACGGAAGTATTTGCCAACCAGCCGGCTGAAGACTATATCAAAGATTTCCTGGTAGATAAATTTCATCCGCATACGATCATTATCGGGTATGACCACCGTTTTGGCCGTGAAAGGCTGGGTAATTACCTGCTGCTGGAGGAAAAAGCTGCTGACTATAATTATAAGCTAATGGAAATCCCGAAACATGTGCTGGAAGACATCTCCATCAGTTCCACCAATATCCGGCAGGCCATCCTTCACAATGATATTGCCAATGCTGATAAATTGCTGGGTTATGAATTCTTTTTTTCCGGCAAAGTGGTACATGGAAATAAGCTGGGAAGAAAATTAGGCTACCCCACGGCCAATCTGAAAATAACTGACGAGGAAAAAATTATTCCCGGCAATGGTATTTATGCCGTTTATGCACTACCTGAAGGTTACAGTCAGAGATTAAAAGGTATGATGAGTATTGGCTTCAGGCCCACAGTTGATGGAAAAAACAGAGTGGTGGAAGTAAATATTTTTGACTTTGACAAAGAGATTTATGACCAGACCCTAAAAGTGTTTGTAAAAAAATACCTGCGGCAGGAGATTAAATTCAACGGACTTGAGGATTTGGTAACACAAATGGACCAGGATAAGATTGACAGCTTGAACGTACTTTGATCTTTTATCAAAATACCTGACTCCATTTTAGTTCTAAATTTTTGGAAAGTATGACAATAAATTGATGACATACGTAAACACCGCAAACTTTGTTTCGTTGCCCTCGGGTAGTTTTTTGCAGCCTACTGCAAAACCCTGTTTTAAAAACAAAAAAGCTTATGCTTACAAAATCAGCCGTTTTTTATTGCACAGAAAATATTTTCCTAAAATTCTATTTTGAATTCCAGTTTAGACGGGTCTTCAAAAAAATCATCCAGATCAGAAGACACAGTTACTTTCTTTTTGTCTTCCGTTAATAGTATTCCTTTCCCTTCAGCAGTTTTTGCCGGCCTTGGCAGGTTAATAAGGTAATTTGCTTTCATGGTTAATCCCATTGACGAAGTTTCTTTCATGCCCTTGAGGTATTCATCTTCACCCACTTTTGCGTATTTCTCTTTGTTCAGGGTCCTGGTTATCAGACCATTTGAAAATTCAATAATATAATAATCATCAAAGGAACTGGGCTCTGGCATATCACCACCCATTGGCATGCCATCTCCTGCCTGGTCTTTCATAGTCTCCGACATTATTTTTCCGGAGAGCTTTTGATAACCAGTTATTTCAGCAGGAGAACTAAACGGGAAAGTGAGACGGGTTGAAAATTTATCATTTTTCATATCCATATTGATATGAAGCGTTCCTTTTCTTGCCATTTCTCTTTCTTCGGCAGTCAGGTTGGGAATACTATCAGCACCTTCCTTCATCGATATTGTGGAATCAATCACCTGATCAGCGCCTTTCATCTCTGCCTCATTTCCCATTTGCCTGAATATTCCCATCAGGGCACTCATATCGTTTGTATTGCTGAGAATTCCGCTACCATCATCATTCAGGGAAATTTCCTGTGTGGTTTCAAGGCAACCAATAAGAAAAAATGCAGTCGCTGCTAGCAAAGAGAATAAGATTTTTTTCATGTTATCTTGAATGTTAAAAAGTAACAGATGTAAGCCATCTTTTAAAAGCTGCACAAAGAAAGGGAAATTAATGCTTCAGCTTTGTTATTATTCAACTCATCATTTTTACCAGCATTTCTTTCATTAGTGAGGCGTCTTCTGTAGCAGGGCTGTCTATTCCGATACTTTTCAGATTATACTGGTGAAGTAGCAGTAATATCCTCTCTACTCCCGGATAGGTATACAGCCTGGCTGCCTGCATATAATCTTTAATAAAATAGGGGTTGACTCCAATATTTGCTGCGATGGTTTTTTCGTCGTTAGTACCAGCCCCAAATATCATAAACACTTTGCTGAAAAAGCTGTAAAGAGACGGTAGGATCAGTTGTATTGGCCCTGCTTTTGGATTAGCTTCAAAATACCGGATAATGCGGATAGCACCGGCAAGATCCCTGGCGGCAAGAGCAGTTTGCAGTTCAAATACGTTGTAATCTTTGCTTACACCAATATACTTTTCGATATCATCTTCGGAAATTGATGTCCTTTTTCCCAGGTTAACAGACAATTTATCAATTTCATTTTCTATGCGTGTCAGATCATTGCCAACATGGTCAGTTAGTAAAGCAAGCCCTTTAGGTGTTATCGTTAATCCTTTTGATTGTACCAGTTCCTGCGTCCATCCTGGTACTTCTTTATCATACATTTTCTTTGTAGTAATCAATACCCCTTTCTCTTTTACCAGTTTTGCAAATTTTTTCCGGGCATCCAGTTTTTTCTCTTTGTAAGAAACAACAAAAACGGTTGATTGGAGTGGGTTTTCAATATAAGGTTCCAGTTTTTCCACATCCTTCATCTGCTGGGCCTCTTTCAGCAGTACTACTTGTCTTTCTGAAAACATTGGGTAACGCCGGCAGGCATTTACTACATCGGCCCAATTCGCATCTTTTCCATAAAAAATTGATAAATTAAAAGAGGCCTCACTCTCAGAAAGAATGGAATGTTCGGCGTAATCTACTGCCTTATCGATAAAGTATTCCTCCTCCCCCTCAAGCCAGTATACCGGCTTGAATTTTTGTTTCTTCCATTCGGAGATAACCTTTTCCACACTCATAAGCTGCTAAGATACAGGCTTTCAGGAAGCCGGGGGCTAAAAATATCAACCAAATGCAAACACTCCTTAACATTCTGGCACGGTTTTCGGAAATTAGTGTCACGAACGATTTTAACAGGACTTATTCATATTACCTGCAACTATAAAAATACCTTGCGCAGGTTTTATGAAAAAATGTTACTAATCCATCATTTAAAAATAAAATTCCATTTTGTATGACAAACACAAATTATCCATCGGCATCCACCCCGCAAAGCCAGCCGAACAACAGTAAGAATAGCAAGAACATAATAATAGGCTTCCTGGCAGCTGGTCTGCTAGGCACATGGGGTTATTTACTCTGGGACAAAAACAAATCCGGAGAAACCATTTCAAAACAACAAACGCAGATCGCTGCATTAGACTCCGCTAAAACTGATGTCCAGATGGAGTTTGATAATGCTTTAGCAAGATTAGACTCGGTAACCGGCGCCAATAATACATTGCAGGGGCAGTTGGCAGACAGGCAAAAGGAAATTGAATCAAAAAAATCTGAAATCCGCAGAATTCTTAATGACAAAAACGCCACACAGGCTCAACTGGCAAAAGCAAGAACAATGATAACTGAACTGAATGATAAGATTACAAGCCTGGAAGCAGAAGTAACCCGGCTTACCGGGGAAAATCAGGAACTCACCGCTGCCAACACCACATTGAAAGAAGAAAAATCAACATTAGAAAGCAACCTGACAACTACCAAATCAGAAAAAGAAAGTCTTGAAAAAACAGTTGATGTAGGTTCTACATTCAGTGCGTCAAACATACAGGTAATCCCTGTTGATGAAAGAAGAAGTGGCAAAGAAAAAAGTACCAGCACTGCTAAAAGAGTAGACAAATTGGTTGTGTCTTTTGATGTAGAGAACCGCATTGCAAAATCAGGACCTGCAGATATGTATTTAATTGTAACTGCTCCTGATGGAAAAGTTATCTCAGAAGCCGGGAGTGTGCTGAATACCCGTGAAGATGGCGAAAAAACATTCACCGCAAGGATTCCTGTCAACTATGAGCAGGGTACCCGTAAAGCTGTATCATTCCCTATCAAACAAACTGATTTTAAAACCGGTAATTACAGGGTCGAAATCTATCATAACGGATTCAAAATTGGTGAAGGTGTGAGAAGCCTGAAAAAAGGTGGTATATTCGGTTAATGAGCAATTTATACCTGCTGAAAAAAAAGTTCTGCATAAAGCAGGACTTTTTTTGTGGGTTTGCAAAAATCCAAAAGAGGCATTTAACCACATTTTCTTCACATTATTAAAGCCGGGGAAACCTATAAAGTAAAACTGCGTGGTATTGTAGTATTTTTATCATTAGTAAAATAAAAATAACATGCTGTACAAAAACCACCGGCAATTATTCTTTTCTGCCATTTGCTTTTTATTGACTTTAGTCGCTGTTGCTCAGAATGCTGTACAGCCTAAATACAATAATTCTTCAGTTTATACGGGTATTGAAGTTGGCTCAAAAGGCGTCAAAATGAGTGTCATTGAAATTGGAAAAA
This sequence comes from Chitinophagaceae bacterium, assembly GCA_044221225.1. Lineage (GTDB taxonomy): Bacteria > Bacteroidota > Bacteroidia > Chitinophagales > Chitinophagaceae > JJ008. The sequence continues at coordinate 20,735 of JBGAPQ010000023.1, read as the reverse complement.
ATGCGCAGAGTACTGGTGCATTCAATGTTATCAAAGACACTTCTGTAAACACAGATTTTATTAGTTTTTCACAGCCCACTTTTGCAGCCACACTTGATGGGCTTTGCGGTCTGTATAATAAAGCAACAAAAGAATTTAAAATACCCGGGAAAAAGGTTTTTACAGTTATCAGCAGCGGAGTAAAGATGCAGGCTGAAAAGGATAATAAAACTTTAATGGTAAAAGAACTGATAGATTCATTCAGATCAAAGATTGGGGAACCTGAGAGAATGGTTGAGGTGGTGGATGTAATGCAGGAAGCACGGCTTTCTCATCTTGGTATTGTTCCGGACAAAAGACGTTTTACCACTTTCCTTATTGACATAGGAAGCGGAAATACAAAAGGAGGCTTTTTTCCTGACGGAACCAGCGCCAATAATTTCAGGCTGTTTCAGCTTAACTGGGGAACAAAAAGTACCTATAATGAAACTGAAAAAAGATGTGAGGGTGACTTAAGCATGCCCAATTTCAATAAAAATCTTGCGAGGGTCCTTTTGAATGCAGAAAATGCTGATATTATATATGCCGTTAATTCCAGTGGTGCATATCCGTTAAGCGATAATATTGCAGTAAGTGGCGGCATTGCCTGGGCCACAGCTACCCTGATACATCCTGAATTGATAGACAATCCTGTTATTTCGATTACTTTCGATGAACTGGTAAAGTTTAATGATAAGCTTGTGAAAAATTTTTCAGCGCTTTCAGCAGATTTTCTGGCTTCTAACTTAAATCGCCCCGAAGATAAAGAAAGGGCTATGCAGGAAATAAACAGGGTACACAAAGTTTTTGATCAAAAGTCTTTAATGTCAGGAGCTGGTCTGTTATGGAAAATTATGCGTCAGTTTGAATCAGCTTTTGAAACCAAACACTTTTATCTGGTTAAAAACGGACAAGTAGGCTGGGTATCCGCTTATGTAGACCAAACTATTTCTAAATAATACCTAGACTGAAACTCCATCACATAATACTAATGTGCCCATGAAAGATATCAAAACCTTCCTGCTCGTAATGCTATCTGCAGGCTTAGTGGGTACATGGGTTTACCATTTATACGATAAAACACAATACACCAGTCATCGAAAAGAAGTCTTCATAAAGGATTCTACAGCGGTTGCAGAGGCTGTTCAGGATTCTTTAAGTAAAATATATGCCGCTTCTATAACCAACCTGGACAAGGAACTGAATGTTACCCGTTCCGGTGCTGATTCTCTCAAATCTGAGCTCAATGTCAAACTGGGTGAAATAAATAAATTAAGAAGAGAAATAAATAATATTCTCAAGAATAGAGGAGCAAGCCAGTCAGATATTGTTCTTGCCAGGAAAAAGATTAGCGAACTACAATTATTAATAGAAGAACTGAAAGGGGAAAAGATGAATATAGAAGATGAAAAGAAAAGACTCGCAGATGTTATGATGAAGCTTAATGGAGAAATTACCGGGTTACAGGAAACTATGAAAAAACTGGGTGATGAAAATAAAATATTATCCGAAAAGGTAACCCTGGCATCTGTCTTTGTGGCATCCGAGATCCGGCTTACCCCTATAACAGTGAAGAATAACAAGGAAACAGAAACAACTATTGCCAAAAAGATCAGTAAAATGATTGTTTCTTTTGCTGTGCAGAATAATATTAATGATTATAATAGCGCTGAAGTTTTTATCATCATAACACAACCCGACGGAAAGGTATTAATCCCTGATGTATGGGAAACGGCAGCTCCGATGATTACACAAAATGACGAAAGGAAAAGCTATACAAGAAAAATAAAGTTTGAGTACATAAAAGGGGAAACAAAACGATTAACCTTCTCCCTTAATGCGGATGATTATCAGCAGGGAAATTATACTTTACAATTGTACCATAACGGATGCCTCATCGGGCAAACTGGGAAAATGTTATATTAAATTGCCCCTGCCTTGGTTAGAGTATTTTTTTAATCCTATCATTAAAACTTCTCCACCTCCACTCCTCTCAGCTCCTTTAACCGAAACAGTACTTCTTCCAGTCTGCTCTTTGGCACACCCATTTCTATAGAGCAAAAAAGCTGTGTTTCCTGTTTTAATACTGCACAGTCAAACTGCTTTACCACTTTCATCACTTCGTTCATTTGTGTATAATCAAACTGCACCCGGTAGTTAATAAGAACAGGCCTCGCTACTACCGGCGTTACCTGCAAGGCCAGTGCTGTTGCTGATTTATATGCATTGATAAGACCGGGCACTCCCAGTAAAGTGCCGCCAAAATAACGAACCACCACGATCAGCACATTTGTCAACTGCCTGGAATCTATTTGCCCCAGTATCGGTTTACCGGCTGTGCCGGAAGGTTCGCCATCATCACTTACCCGGTAATTGTTTCCGTCAAGCCCGAGGCGATAAGCAAAACAATGATGCACCGCTTTGGGGTGTTCTTTTTTTAAGGCCGCCAGCTTTTCTTTAAAATCTTTTACATCTTTCAGTGGGTAAGCATAAGCGATGAAGCGGCTCCCCCTGTCTTTAAATTCAGCTACGGATTTTTTTTCGATGCTGTTATAATATAAATCGTTAGTCATTAGTTTTTAATCAGGTGCCCTGATGTTTGAATATTGATATACTGTCTGACAAAAGGGTCATCTCCTCCGTTTTTACTCCACCGGGTAGAACAGGTGCTGCTAACCCATTACCTATTGACAATTCACCATTCTCTATTATCCTTGTTTCATCCCAAATTCCTTCATCAATAAAAGATTGCAGGAGTGTTGCACCACCTTCCACCAGCACACTTTGTAAGTTCATTTTATACAACGCTTCCATCAGTTGCGGAAAAAATTTTTTGTTCTTCTCCAGTTGATAATACAGGAGGTTTTCTTTTTCTTCCTGCTTCACTGCATTGAAGACAATTGTTTTAATGCTGCCATCAAAAAGCTTCAGCGAAGCAGGAAGCCGCAGGTTCATATCAACTACAAGTCTTACCGGCGACTTACCCGGCCATAACCTGGTGGTCAGCTCCGGATCATCTGCCAACGCTGTATTAGTTCCTACCAGAATGGCTGCTTCTTCGCTTCGCCATTTATGAACTAAACGGTTGGAATACTCATTGCTGATAAGAAATCTTGACCCAGCCCCCCTAAATCCCCCCGAAAGGGGGACTTTGGAGTCGGATAAAGGAAAAGACATTTCCAGCTTTGAAAACACAAAAGCCCCTCCTTCGGAGGGGTTTGGGGAGGCCGCTATAAAACCATCGGCAGTTTGTGCCCATTTCAGTATTACATAGGGTCGTTGCTTTGTATGAAAAGTAAAAAACCGTTTATTGAGTTCCTTACAATCTTCCTCTAGTATCCCCAATTCTACTTTTACCCCGGCAGCTTTTAATCTTTCAATGCCTCTTCCGTTTACTTCCTTAAAAGGATCACGGCAACCGATTACTACATATGGTATTTGATAACAAATGATCAGGTCAGTGCAGGGTGGTGTTTTACCAAAATGAGCACAGGGCTCCAGCGACACATACATAACTGATTCAGCGATCAGTTTTTTATCAGCCTCTTTTACTGAAGCGATACAATTTACTTCTGCATGCGCCTGCCCATATTGCTGATGCCAGCCTTCACCAATAATACGGTTATTGTACACCAATACTGCTCCCACCATCGGGTTAGGCGCCACTGAACCGGCCCCCTGCCTGGCCAGTTCAATACAACGTTCCATATATTGCTGGTGAATGTTCATTATCCGTCTGCAAATATAAGCGAGGCTTTCCCCGCTTTCCATTTTCCACTTCCATTCTCCCTTCCCTTCGTAAGTTTGCCGCTATGACAGTGCAGGAAGCGACTTATTTTTTGTTGAACCAGCTAAGAACCGTTTATAGTGATGGAGAAGCCAGCCAGGTGACCGATTGGATAATGGAACACCTGACCGGTTCTAAAAAGGCGGAACGTATGCTGTATAAAAATGCGGCCATAACTGAAAAGGAAGAAAACTTGCTGCATCAATACACAAAAAGATTACTGGCACATGAACCGGTACAATATGTATTGAATGAATCATGGTTTTGCGGATTGAAATTCTTTGTGGATAAAAATGTACTGATACCAAGGCCTGAAACAGAAGAACTGGTGGAGTGGATCATCACCAACTGCAGGTTCCCCGTAGATGAATTAAAAATACTGGATATTGGTACGGGCAGCGGCTGCATACCCATTGCCTTAAAAAGAAGAATAAGAAAAGCAGAAGTATGGAGCTGCGATGTAAGTGAAGCGGCTTTATCGGTTGCAAAGAAAAATGCCATTACACTTGGAACTGAAGTCAATTTTTTGTCACCTGATTTCCTGGATAAAAATACATGGTCACAACTTCCCGTTTTTGATATCATCGTCAGTAATCCGCCCTATGTGCCGGTAAAAGATAAGGAAACCATGCAGCCGAATGTGTTGAATTATGAACCGCACACGGCATTATTTGTTCCAGATAATGATGCATTAATCTTTTACAAAGCTATTGCTGAATTTGGCAAGAAGCATCTCAACAAGGAAGGGACGACCTACCTTGAAATACATGAAGATCTTGGGGAAGCTACTTCAAAATTATTCCAGACCGCAGGATATAAAACAGAATTGAAAAAGGATATGCAGGGAAAGGGCAGGATGTTAAAGTGCACTCAGTAACTAATTGCGGTTCATAGTCAGATATGCATTTTCATATACTTCTGCCGCAGAGTAGTATTCTACACCATTGTCAAATATCAATCTGCAACCCGTCTTCATATAATCTTCCACTCTCATTGTAATACTCGTCTTATTAGGAAATGAATTTGAAAAGGGAAAGACAGGAGACAGGCTATTACTGTTAATATTAAATAACAGAACCTGGGGGTAAGTTTCAGTCAGAGTAACCCTGTATTGAAAGGAGGTGTTGCCATTAATGCTCCCGAAACCATTAGCAAGAAATCGCATCGGAATAGCTGTTGTATAGCTTGTATCCCACAAAACTGGACCTGGGATTTTTCTACTAAAAATCACATTATTTACTTCTCTTATTCCTATCAGACTATCTGCATTGAAATTTTTAGCCCAGGAAGGCTGTGTAAATACTGTTGCGCACCTTAAATAATAAGATTCATCAGCATTTTCTTTTGTACATGAAAGAAGGATGCAACTAATTAATATAATAATCAAGTTTACTTTTTTCATTGATTGGATTACATCAGTAAAAGTATATACATCAAACCTGCACTGAAAGGTAGATTTACGAAGAGAATACCCAGTATTTCTGAAGTTGCAAGCACAAACAAAAAAGACCGGCTGTTAAAAGCCAGTCTATAATATCCTATTCGGAAAGAGATTAATCTATCCTTGCCACCACTTTCGCTGTATCTTTCTTTGCCAGCCGCATGATGCGGTATACTTCACCGTAAAAGGCTGTTGTATCGGCATTGATAACAACTGTGGGTGTATCTACAAATGCTTTATATCTTCTTATCTCGCTTGAAAGCACAGAATCAAATTGTGACGCTTCAATTTTTTTAGCTCCGAGGAAGAATTGTTGGTTCTTGTCAATAGACACCATGATGTTCTGTTTTGCCTTGGTATCTTTTGTACCTCTTGGCAAACCTACTTTTACCACATTGGGGTTAGCCAGTGTGGCCACAATCAGGAAGAACATCAGCAAGATGAACAAGATATCATTCAGCGAATCGGTAAATACTTCTGATTCTTCTCTATGTTTTTTTCTAAACTTCATTCGTATGGTTTATCGGGTAGGTTCTTGTAAAATATCAAGGAAATCGGCAGAAGCGGCTTCCATTTTATTAGAGGTCTTATCAATCTGTGTATTCAGGTAGCTGTAACCAAGGTAAGCGATCAAGCCAATAACAAGACCTGTGATAGAAGTGATCAGCTTGGTGTAGATACCACCGGCGATCGTACTTACTTCAAACTCATTAGAGGTTGTAATACCGGAAAACATCTGCATCAAACCCACCAGCGTACCCACAAAACCGAAAATGGGTGCTGCTTTTGAGATCACAGATAAAACACCCAGGTTTTTTTCCAGCTTATACATTTCCAGTACCCCTACATTATCCATACTCTTTTCGATACTGTCAATAGGTTTACCAATACGCTGGATACCTTTATCAATAATACGGGCCACCGGGTTATTGGTATTCTTGGCAAAGTTCCTCGCCGCTGTTACATTCCCGCTTACAATATTATCCCGGATGATGTTCATGAAATTACCATCAATCCTTGCCGCATTGCGGATAGCGATGGAACGTTCGGCAAAAACATATACCACAGCAAGCAGCATAACAGCCAGGGGCAGCATGATCCAGCCACCGGTGGTGAGTAATTCCCAAAAACTTAAATATCCATCATTGTTACTGTCACCGGCTACTTTTTTGGCAACATTGGTCAAAGTGTCTGTAATCTGTAGAAGGTCGATCATATGTATTGTTCTTTAGGTGTAAAAGTAGGGCTTGCCCCCTGAATTTATTTTTATTCGTTTTCAACAACTCTTAATAACGTTTCCATGAACGAGAAAAATAATGCCACGTTGTATGAAGTGGGGAAGTTTTAGAGTACTTTAACAGGTTGCAAGCCCGTTAATTGTTGTTTGAAGTTTGAGGATTGATGTTCGAACCTCCTTGAGTGTCTTTATATCGCTGTCCTTTACATGGGGTCTTTTGCAAATAATTGATAAAAGCCATCAGCTTATTACCAATGACAATATTTTTCGCAAGCAATTCTTCAAATCGTTGTACTGTAATATGCTTGCGGTCAAGGCACCTATACAATTGCGGCCTGTATTCCCCATTCGATCCTTTGGCGATAACAAGAAAATTCTTGAACTCACTATTTCCTAACCTTTCAAATCCTTCAGCAATACAATCCATCACTGAACCAGAAGATGCATTCATTTGATTTCTCAGTTCATAATCTTTTGACAAAGCACTCTCCATAGCCATACTGTCAAAATCATTACATTGAGCTCTTGCCAGTTGCCAGATATCCAGGTCTTCAAACTTCCTGATACTAGCCATATAGAGGAGTTTTTGAGTTTCGGCAACCTCAAACGTCACACTTCAAACCTGAAACTTATTTTGTACCAGCCTGCTTTATCATCAGCGCCTGGATCTGCTTCATTGTTCCCTCCATACCATCGGGACTTCCATCAAGGAAGATTACGTTGCCCTTTCCATATTCTGCAAAGTTTTTAATTGCTTCAGTCCACATACTGAAAAGGATCACATTGGTATCGAGATTGGCCTGTTTCATTTGCTCTGCTGCTTCCGTCATACCTGAAGCCACTTCCATACGGAAAAGTGCCACTCCCTGGCCACGAAGACGGGCTGCTTCTTTTTCCGCTTCTGCTGCTATCTTGATTGCATTACCATCAGCTTCGGCTTGTTTTGTTTTAGTGATAAGCAACGCTTGTCCCTCATTCTCTGCAGCAGCTTTCAGGTTATTTGATGCCACTACTTTACTCATAGAATCAAGGATCACTTTGTCGAAAGTAATATCGTTTATCTGCAGATCCTGCAGGTGGTATCCCCATGTTTCCAGTGTGTGATCGATCTCTGCTTTTACATACTCTACGATCTCTTTACGCAAACCCAGAATCTCAGCCTGCTTCTTCGTAGCCACAAACGAACGGATATTTCCTTCAATGGTTCTTATCAACGCCTGCATCAGGTCTTTGTCTGCAAAGAATTTAAAAGCCACTTTCTTTATGGTTTCCTCGTCTGCATTTTGTACAGAATACAGCAACATGCTTTTAAAATAAACATTCGCCTGGTCAGCTGTTACTGCCTGGAATTCCAGTTCTACCGAACGGTTTTGAATTGACACTTTACGGTAAACAGTTTCCAGTATAGGTATTTTGATATTCAAACCCGGCCTTGCTACCCTGCGGTACTTGCCAAATAATGTGATAACACCAATATATCCCTGGTTGATAGTAAATAAAGAACCAAAAAATATGATCACGGCTGCTATGATCCACCAATTATGCGAAAGCCAGTTTCCAATATTCATAATTTAAAATTTACGATGCAAGTTACTATTAACTTTTCTCTTCACAGATGCAGGCCAGGTGAACCATTGTTTCCACCGATTTATTCATATCCTGCACACTTATGAATTCAAGTTTGGAGTGAATAGCCTGCTCTCCGGCAAAAAGATTGGGACAGGGCAAGCCCATAAAAGACAACCGGCTGCCATCAGTACCACCACGGATACTTTCCATTTTCAGCTCTAATCCTGCTCTGCCAATTGCTTCCTTAGCAAAGTCAACTACATGAGTATTTACATCCAGTATTTCTTTCATATTGCGGTACTGCTCTGTAACGGTGAATTCAAAAGAGGCTTTTGGATAAGTACGCATTCTTTCTTCGATCTGTGTCCGCAGGTAATCTTCCTTTTTTTTCAAACCATCTGTTTCAAAATCACGGATGATGAAATCGATCGTACATTTTTCAGCAATACCTTCCACTCTTACCGGATGAATAAACCCTCTTTTACCGTCAGTTGATTCGGGAGAAAGCCTATCTTTTGGTAAAAAGGCCAATATTTCTCCGGCTATTTTCATTGCATTCACCATCTTATCTTTTGCATAGCCGGGATGTGCAATGACTCCGTGAATTATGACCTGCACCCCATCTGCACTGAAGGTTTCGTCTTCCAGTGAACCGGCATCACCGCCATCAAGTGTGTAGCCAAAATCGGCGCCTAGTTTCTTTAAGTCAACTTTCGCTGTACCTTTTCCTACTTCCTCATCAGGTGTAAACAGTATTTTTATTTCTCCGTGCTTTACTTGCTTATTCGTCATTAAAAAATTGGCCAGGTCCATTATCTCTGCCACACCTGCTTTATCATCTGAGCCAAGTAAGGTAGCTCCTGAAGCTGTGATAATATCATGACTGGTCAATTTCTGTAAATAGGGATAGTCACTTATTCTCAGTACCTGTGTTTTATCATCCGGCAACACTATATCCTGTCCCTGATAATTCTTATGCAGTATCGGTTTCACATTCGTGCCACTGCAATCCGGTGCTGTATCCACATGGGCACAAAAACAGATCACCGGCACTTTTTTAGTAGTAGTGGATGGAATTGTTGCATATACATAGCCCCACTCATCCATATGGGCATCCGTGATTCCCATTTGCGTTAGTTCGTCTGTCAATATCCTGCTCAGATTTTTTTGCTTTTCTGTGGTAGGATAAGAAGAAGATTGTGGATCACTCTGGGTATCAATTTGTACATACCGCAGAAATCTCTCTGCTGCGGTAAACTTGTAATGCTGAAACATATGAACATTTAAGGGCATCGAATATACGACTAAAAGAGAGGAAGGGGAAAACACTTGACAAAAAGCCGGAATATGTCTACCTTTTATACTTAAACTAAAACCAACAAACATGAAAAAATGGTTAATCGGCTCCCTTGTCGGAGCTATTCTCGTTTTTGCATGGCAATTTTTGTCATGGACGGTGATCCAGCTTCATAATGCGGAAGCAAAATATACTCCGTCGCAAGACAGTATTCTTAGTTACCTCTCCTCAACGCTGAAAGAAGATGGAATTTACATGCTACCGACTGTTCCGCCAGGTGCATCAATGGATGAAAGTGAAGCGTTGGGAAAAAAAATGGACGGTAAGGCCTGGGCAACAGTTATGTACAAAACGGCATACAGTCATAACATGGCCCGCCCTATGATCCGCGGCTTTCTCATTGATCTGTTCCTTGTATTTTGCCTGATATATATACTTACAAGAGCAGGCACACCAACGGCTACCAGAATATTTGCAGGCTCAGTGGCACTGGGATTGGTCACTTTTCTATGGGGGCCCTATACTGCACATAACTGGTTTCAAACTCCCACTGAAACACTCACAGGTCATTTAATCGATTCGCTGGCAGCCTGGGGATTAGCCGGATTGTGGTTGGGCTGGTGGCTGAACAGGAAATAAGACAATTGTCTTTTATAAAGAGAAAAAGGTTCAGGATTGCAAAACAACCTGAACCTTTTTTTTGAATCAGTTTCTACAAACCGGATCACGGCATAATGATCAGCGGACTTCCTCCTTCGATCTCGACCAGTTCCAGGTCAAAGATAAGGTCTTGCCCTGCCAGCGGATGATTAGCATCCAGCATCACTACTTCATCTTTAATTTCAACAATGGTCACCTGGAATTGCTGTCCCTGTCCATCACTCATCGAAAGCGGCATTCCTACTTCTATTTCGAGGTCTTGTGGAAATCTGTCTTTCGGCATTTCAATTACCATTTCAGGATTTCTTGGACCATATGCTTCATCAAACGGAATATTAATGGTTTTCTTCTCGCCAACGGCCATTCCTGTCACTCCATCATCAAATCCCTTTATTACCATTCCACTACCCACTTCAAATTCCAGCGGGGCACGGCCGGCGGAGGAATCAAATGTTTCACCAGAGGTCAACTTACCATGATAATGTACTTTTACTTTATCACCACTTTTTACTTGAGACATGCTTATTATTTTAAATGATAGGTTTATTACCAAAACCGGGGTGCAAGTTAGGCCAAATTGGCCAATGCAACCGTTTAAATATGCCCGGCTGTCTGTATTATAATTTCCAGTATTTTACTACAGATTTTTAAAAACTATATGCCATGAAAAAATGGGGCCCTATTGCATTGCTTTTGCTTCTGTATATCAACAGCACAGCACAGAAAACCTTAGCCGGCGCTGAGAGGATCAATGTATACTTACCGCTTATCAAAGGACATGCTGTTGGCATTTTTGCAAACCAGACATCGATGGTTGGTAATATCCATCTTGTTGATACATTGAGAAACCTGGGTATTGATATAAAAATAATATTTGGACCTGAACATGGCTTCCGGGGCACAGCTGACGCTGGTGAAAAAGTGGGCAATTACACTGATGAAAAAACAGGTATTCCTGTGGTCTCATTATACGGCAGCAAAAGAAGACCATCAGCAGAAGATCTAAAAGATGTTGACCTGCTGATATTTGATATACAGGATGTGGGAGTAAGGTTTTACACTTTTATTTCTTCTTTGGAAGAATTCATGGAAGCCGCATTTGAATCAGGCAAACCATTAATGATCCTTGACCGGCCTAATCCTAATGGACATTATGTAGACGGCCCTGTACTGGATAAAAAATATAAATCATTCGTTGGTATGCAACCAGTACCAGTTGTTTATGGAATGACAGTAGCCGAATATGCATTTATGATAGTAGGTGAAAGGTGGCTGAGTGAGAAAGCAAATGCCCGGCATGATTATTACAAAACAGCAGAAAACTCTGTTGATACTCCTTTTCATTTCCAGGTAATAAAATGCAAAGGCTATGACCATAAAACAAAATATGAATTGCCAATAAAACCATCTCCGAATCTCCCAAATATTCAATCCATTTACCTTTATCCCTCCACCTGTTTTTTTGAGGGCACCGTATTAAGTGAAGGAAGAGGTACTAACAAACAATTCCAGGTATTTGGGCATCCGTCTCTGCCGAAAAATCTTTATCCTTTTACTCCCAATCCCAACGAAGGGGCTAAAAAATCAAAATTGTACGGGCAGCTTTGCTATGGCTGGGATCTTAGCGGCACACCGGAGGAGGTATTGATGAAAGTTGATAACAAGGTTCAGTTGAAATGGCTGATGGAGGCCTACAAATTATTTCCGCAGAAAGACAGTTTCTTCATTATGCCAAAATCTGGCAATATGGAACAATCTTTTTTCACTAAACTGGCTGGCAATAATGAGTTGTGGCAGCAAATAAAAGCCGGCAAAAGTGAAGAAGAAATCAGGAAAAGCTGGGAACCTGAATTAAGTGAGTTCAAAAAGATCCGGAAGAAATATCTTTTATACGAAGATTTTGAATGATTGCTTCACAGAGGCATTCTTTCAATACAGATAATTTCAAAAAAAATTACATCATCTTACATATACTTACCACGGTATTAAATTCTACTGATTGTCCAGCGAAATCAGTTTATGATAAAATGCAAGTTTTACCAGCTCGGCTGTATTCTTTGCTGACATTTTTGCCAGCAAATTTTTCCGGTGTGTATCAACAGTGCTGGCACTGATAAAGATTTTTTCAGCGATCTCATTATTCGTCATTCCTTCTGCAATGAGTTCCAGCACTTCTTTTTCTCTTCTTGTTAATACCGGTACTGCATCATCTTCATTCCTTCGCAGGGAACGGGATACCTCATCACTCAGATACGTTTTTCCTTTCACAACAATCTCAATGGCTTCCATTAACTCCTGCTGGGTAGCATTCTTTAGCACATACCCGGATGCCCCGTTATCCATCATTTTCTGGATGAAGCTTTGCTGGTTGAAAGTGCTGAGACCGATAATAAATATCTGCGGATACGTCTGCTTCACTTCTTTGCACAGATCAATACCACTTTTGTCAGGCAGGTTGATATCCATTAGTATAATGTCCGGTTGCTGCTGCCGGAGAAAAGCCAGACAGGAGTCTGCATTCATCGCATGACCTGTCCATTCAATACTTTTTTCATTTTGCAGTATTGAACGTATTCCTTCGATCACCATGTAATGATCATCCACTATGAAAACTTTGATCGCCATTTATGCCTGTAATTCTATGTGAACAGATGTTCCCTTACCCGGTTGTGAATCCACATCGAGTGTTCCTTTAAGAAACTCTACCCTGTTCTTTATGTTATCCCAGCCTATTCCCCTTACCTTGTTCAGCACAGCCGTATCAAAGCCCTTACCATCATCCTCCACCGTCACCGACAGAATGCCATTTGTTCTGCTTACCTGTACAATTGCATTTTTAGCAGCGGCATGCTTCATCGTATTATTAATAAGTTCCTGCACAATACGGTAAACGGTGATAGCGGTGGTTTGTTCAATAACGATAGCCTCCATTCCAATGGATTGGTAACTTACATTCAATGCTCCTGACTGGTTAATGTCATTGCAAAAATCCTTCAATGCCGTATCCAGTCCAAATTTTACCAGTGCTTCCGGCATCATATTATGGGCCACCCGGCGCATCTCCCGGATGGAACTGTCCAGCATATCCATGCTTCGTTCAAAAGCCTGCTGGTTTTCAGGTGTCATTATAAGGTTTCCTTTCATAGTCTGAAATGAGTATTTAATGCCTGACAACATTCCTCCTAAACCATCATGCAGGTCTTTTGCCAGGCGGGTTCGTTCCTGTTCTTCTCCTTTCAATACTGCTTCTGTAGCAGCCAGTTTTTTTTCTGTTTCCAGTTCGTAGATCCGTTGTTGCTGCAATTTTTGTTTTTGCCGGTAGTTTCTATATGATAAAAAGGAAACCATCAATAATGCAACAGCGCCTCCGATAAGGATATAGTTCAATGTACTCTTGCGCTTTATTTCAGCCTTCTGGAGTTTTATCTGGTTATCCTTTTTTTCTGTTTCGTATTTTTTTTCAAGATCGGCTGTACTTTTTAATACTTTTTCGTTTAAAAAAGCATCAGCAACAGAGTCAGCCTTCTGTTTTGCTGAAATGGATGTAACATAGTCGCCCTCCCTTGCAGCTATATAAGAGAGCACTGTATAACAATTCTTAAGTTCATCACCCAGGCTGTCAGCAACAGCAATAGCCAGGGCTTCATTAATATTCTTATAGGCTTCTTTATTATTGTTAGTAAGAAACTGGGCATATGCCGTATTGTAAAGCGAACTGGCCATCATCTGTCTGCTTTGAAGTTCTTTTGATAAAGACAATGATTTTTCCGCAGCATTCAGCATATCACCAAAACGGTTCATACCAGCATATAAATTGCACATGTAGCCATAGATGGTTCCCTCTGCATACTTATCATTTAGCCGAACTGATTCTTTAATTGCTATGTTATAAAAAAACAAAGCACTATCGGCCATCCTGAGGCCTTCATAGCTTTGCCCCAGTGTTGCATTGACCCGGTTTATATACATGCTTTTCTCACTGAAAAGACTATTTGCCTTCACAGAATGAGTCGCAGCTTCTACTGCTTTTCTATACTGACCCAGATTGTAATAGCAATTAGCCAGGCCATGGTAAACACCAGATAATATTGAAGAGTCTTTAATAAATTCCGCTGCATCTTTTACCTTTAATGCATAATCTAATTGTTCTTTAAAATTTCCCAGATAAGCACTTATAATACCAAGGTTGTTCAGCATTGTTATCACCTTTATAGTATCCTTCAGCTTTCTGGCCATTTCAAGCCCCTTATTCGACTCTTCCAGTGCTTTTGTATAATTACCTTTAGTATACGAAAGAACAGTCCCTTGCTGATAATAGTAGTAAATACCTTTATCAAATTTTAATGCCTCCGACAAGGTTTTTCCTTTTTGCAGGTAGTATTCGGCAGAATCCTGGTTATTGGTTTCATAGAGGTTGGCCAGTGTAAGAAGGACCATTGCCTTACTTGTATCTTCTTTCGAGACTGACAGCACTTTTAACAAGCTATCCAATATCCGGGCCGGGCCAGTACGTTGCGCACCTGCTGTAAATCCATAACTGATGGCGATAAGTATATAAATTACTTTTCTCATTGTAGTAAGATAAATCATTAGCCTGGCTTTACAAATAAACAAACTACTTCAGAAGGCCTTCTCCCCTTTTTCCATGATTTTCCGGTCCTATCAAAATATCCTGTTTTTCAGGGATGACTTTGTTTCCGATCAATCCGCATATTTGGTAAAATTTTTTTTTCGTATATCTCAAATGGCTATATAAATAGACAATATGAAAAAACTACTTTTCTTCTTGTTTATCATCCCTGCCACTGCAACATTTGCCCAGCCGGCAGGGAGTTTCGACCTTTTTTCTTTTTCGGCCCCGGCAGGCTGGAAAAAAGAAAGTAATGAATCAGGTGTTTCATATACTGCTGAAAATGCAAAGACAGGAGCATTCTGCGCTATTGCACTTTACAAATCATTACCCGGCAGTTCAGATAGTAAAAAGAATTTTGACGCTTCCTGGGAAACTGTCGTAAAGGAAATGGTAAAAGTAACCTCCGCCCCCGCCATGCAACCCATAGCAAAAGAAGGCGAATGGGAAGTACAGTTGGGATATGCCCCGTTTGAAAGCAATGAGGCCAAAGGTGTGGCGCTGCTGGTTACGACCACCGGTTATGAAAAAATGTGCAACATTCTCATACTTTTTAACTCAGAAGAGTACCAAACAGCAATAGAGAGTTTTCTGGCATCAGTTGAAATGAAAAAGCAGGCTGTTCAAAACAATCCTGCAAACAAACAATCCGGTAATCCAACAACACCAGCAGGCAACAGTGGTATTGTAAAAAGTACAACCACTTTTAATGACGGCTGGACAGCAAAGGCCATGGAAGACTATGTGTTCGTTACGAAAGAAAACACCAAATTCTATATTCATTATGGTACAGAAGCGCCGGCAAACCTGCAGCGTACTGGTGAAAGTTACATTACACAATACTTCTGGGAAAAATTTATTTCTCCCCGCTATACTGTAACCAACCTTTGGCTTAACCCGGATGTGCAAAGTATTCCGACTTTTAATTACTATGCTGAAGGAACAGGGATTGAGAAAAGTACAGGCAATAGTGTTTTTATCGGCTTCAGGGTTATTATTGATAACGGTGTGTATTATTGTTCAGAAGCTGCAGCACCTGGTAAAGAAGAATACCTAAGGCACTTTCCAAACCTGAATATGCTGAAGGATATGAGGGGCAGTAACCGGTTTGCCGTAACCAAACAGGATGTTATCGGGGACTGGAGCAGTTCCGGTTCTTCCGTACTCCAATATTATAATGTTTACACCGGAGCAAATGCAGGAATGGCTTTTTCCTCAGGCGGGCAGGATTTTTTCTTTAAGCCTGCAGGCACCTACAATGCCCGCATAGCCGGCAATATGGGTACTATGGGCGGTTCACAGGTGGTATTTGACAATAAGTATAATGGACAATTTACGGTTAGCGACTGGGAGATCACTCTCACAAAATATTCAGGCACTACCACTGTCTTTACCTGTTATTATGAAGCGGTAAAAGGAGGAAGAATATTGCATGTTGCTAAAAAACTGGCGCCAGGTGTTCATTATGCTCTTATAAAAGTAAAATAAACCCTGTTTTTAGGGGATGAGATAACCCTGAAAACTTATTCATATTTACGCTGCAAAATGAATTTTATGAAAAAAACAATGACTAATCGTTTGCTTTCACTGGCGATTCTGATAATCACAATGCAATCAATAACACAGCCCGTATTCGCCGGAAATGGGGAAAAAGATACGCTGTCTACATTCGCTACAATCCGTGTTTTATTCCGGGCACCGGCAGGCACTACTGTTACTTTACAGAATAACGGAGCACAGCAGTTAATAATCAGTACCGATAGTACAGGAGTTAAGATTTCAAATTTTCCGGCCATACCAGATGGCAGTTCGTATAACATTACTATCAAATCTGCCCCCAAAGGAATGAAGTTTAAAATGGAAAGGGCCTCCGGCACAATCAACTCAATTGCTACTGTAAACATAACCGGCGATTATGAATATCATTTAATTAGCCGCGGCAACACTTCATCAGAGATGGGAACATTTTATGAAAGCTGGGACCCGGTTATAGAGAAAGAAACAAGCGATGGTAATACCCGGTATATCGTTTTTGTTTCGCAGGCAAAGGGCTTGTGCGGTTCAACAGGCCAGTACAGGCAAATTTTTCGCAGGGATAAACAAACCGGCAAAACAATTATGCTGAGCCGAGCACCCAATGGAGAAGAAGGTAATGGCAACAGCTTCAATCCCGTTCTTTCTGTTTCCCCTTATTATGTGGTGTTTGAATCGTATGCTTCCAATCTTGTGGGCAATGATGGCAATGGTGTACGGGATATTTTTTTATGGAATGAGACTTTAGAAGGTGCAAACATAGAAAGGGTGAGTGAAGGAATGGGTGGCGTGGAAGCCAATGCACAAAGTTTTGATGCATCACCTTCGGGCAATTGCAGCTATATTGCTTATGCTTCATCTGCTACCAACCTGCTGAATGATGGTACCGAAGTATCTGGTGTAAACATTTATTTATGGAGCCGGCACGATAAAAAAACGAAACTGATAAGCAAAGATCCAAAAACGGGCAAAGGTGTCGGCGGCGAAAAACCTTCAATTGATATGAACGGATATAAGGTCGCATTCTGGTCATGGTCTTACACATTAGATCCAAATGATAAAAACAATCTCTGGGATATATTTTTATATGAAGAAAACACTAGCAGGATTGGTCTGCCGCTCCGTCGCATTACAATGGCTTATGATGGAAGTGAACGTAACCAGGGGGAAGAAAGCAGCAGCCGGGTGGTAACACCGGTAATATCCGGAGACGGAAAATTCATTGCCTATGCAACCACCGCATCAAATGTGGTACCCGGTGATACTAATAAGGTGCAGGATGTTTTTGTATATGATATTGCCGGGAACACCACTACCAGGGTAAGTGTTAATAATAGTGGCGAAGGAGGGAATGGTGACAGCCCTTATGGGCAGGGTGAACGAATAGCAATGACTTTTGATGGCCGCAAAGTTGCCTTTACTACAAAGGCTTCCAACTTCGGTGTGCCAGGCGGCAATGTGGTTATGTATGATTTAGATACAAAAAAAATGACCTCAGTAACAAATAACAATGGCGGCTATGTTTCTACCCCGGATATATCCCGCAAAGGAAGATATGTGGTATTTGGCTGCAGCTTTCCATTAGATGGGAGGTTTAACAGTTCCGGGCTGTTTACAAAATTTATGACTGAGCAGCCATAAGAACATTTAATCACAATCATCAAAAGCAATATTATAACCATTGAAAAATTAAAATATGAAAAGGAAAGAAAAATTATTGATTGCGGCAACACTTGTTTTTTTAAGCTCTGCTTTCAAAATGATGGACGATATCATGACCCGGCTTGGTATGCAACAGGAGAATGCACAATGGCATATCATCCGAAACTTCATTGGCCGCTTTGATACTGGACCGATGGAACTGGGAGTGGAAGATGGACCAGCAAACAGTGTGTACAAACAACTACAGTCTTTTCGCATACCAACAGCTAAACTTTTGCCCTCTGTTATTAGCGGAGATAAAGCTGCTGCTGCAAAGGAATTATGTGAGTATGTAAAAAAATATGTGAACAGTGTTGAGTTCGCAACAGAGTATGCCAAACTTCGGGAAGGTGCCATCCCGCTTACAGACAGGGGAATGAGCCTGTCTGATTTAAAAAGAAATAGCGATGTGCATCGCCTTAATATCAAGAACTACCCTAACGACACCAAGTATGTTGCCGAACAGCAAAAGTTACTCGATGAAAGCGAAAAGAAAATAGCCACTATGCTTGACGCTGCTAAAAAACCTTTTCCGGGGAAAGAAGCCTGGGAAAAACTATATCCTGCCGATCCGGCAGTAATGATAAAGGCCCGCTTGCAGGAATACTTACAGGTGGCAGCAACAGTAGACTTCAATGCAAAACTTACAGAGCCTGACAAGTACAAAATAAAAAAATTTGTAAACCCTGCGTATGAGAAAAAAAGCCTGAAATGGAAAGCCATTTACAGGGCTGGAAAGGAAGTAAATGATGTGGTAACTTCTTTCGTAAAAGAATGGCTGAAAGGAGAAATCATTGCAAAAGAAAAGACAACCATGGCTGTTACCACACCTGCGGCCACTACTCCGCCGCCCACCACGGCAACTAAACCTGCTTCGCAAAGCGAATCTGTAGCCAGCAGTGGCCCCGGTACAACAAACCCAGAACCTGCCCCTGTAGAAAAGAAACCAAGCGGTAGTAAACTAAAGGACAAGTTGAAATCAATTATCAGAAACTAAACGATACTTATCGCAAACAAATACAAAAGCAGATAGATATGAGATCCCTAATTATCATAATATCGCTTTTCTGCTGTGTTAACCTGATTGCCCAGCAGCAGAAATTCGATTTAGTCACTTATACTCCTCCCCAAGGCTGGAAAAAGCAAGCAACGGAGCAAACGGTACAATGGCAGCACGAAGATGCGACGAAAGGTGCATTCTGTATTATCATGCTTTTCAAATCCATTCCCAGTACAGCGGGCAGTAAAGAAAATTTTGATGCGGCCTGGGAAACTGTAGTAAAAGAAGCGGTAACTATAAAAACAGCACCCGAAATGCAACCCACTGCCACCGAAGATGGTTGGGAAGTACAAAGCGGTTATGCTCCGTTTGAAAGTGAAGGGCAAAATGGTATTGCTATACTAGCTACATCAACCGGGTATTCAAAGATGGTGAATGTACTGATGCTTACTAATTCAGATGTATATGAAAAGCCGATAGCAGATTTCATGGAATCAGTAAGTATTGCCAAACCAGCAGGTGAAGATATAAAAGCTCCTGCAGCAGTTGAAAAGAAACCAGCCCTGCCACCGCCAGTTGCTGATGGTTTCAGTTTTAATTCTACCAACTTTGATGATGGCTGGGTTAGCTCAATAAAAGAAGATTGGGTAGAGGTCGCTAAAGGCAATATAAAGGTTCTTCTGTTTTATGCTCTACCCTACAACGCAAGTGATTTTTCCGGTACTGGCCTGGTGGCAAGGGATTATTACTGGGACAATCATGTTTCAAAATATTTTATTGTCCAGACAAAGCAATACCAGGATGATGGAGAATATATTGGTTCGCTCAAACCTGATTATGTGGAAGGATGGACAAAGAATAAGCAAACCGGCGAAAAGGTTTTTATCGCCATGAGACTAAGCATAGCTCCCAATGCTGCTTATATCACCGTTGCTGCCGCCCCCGACGAGGCTACTATTCGCAATCAGTTTCCAAAAGCTAATGACAAGTATAGCTCCGACCTTGCTGCGATGAGTGGTTACAACAAATTTGCAATTGGCAAAAATGATTTGACAGGCACATGGGTTACTGGTGGCAATGGAGCCATGCTTACATGGTACTCAACCACCACAGGAAACAATGTAGGCTCAACAGCAGTGGCCAAAAGCGATGTATTCCGATTTAGTACAGGCACCAGTTATTCAAGTACACATAATGGCGCAACAGGCTGGGTGGGATCTATGAATACTTATCAGCAAGAGTATAAAGGAACATATACCGTTACCGATTGGACAGTAACGGCTACAAAACGTTGGGATGGAAAAACAGAGAAATTTGATGCATGGTTTGAAGTGGTTCGTGGCGGAAGGGTGTTGCATTTAAATACACCGGGAATAACCTACACATTGTTTAAAGAAAAATAAGATGAGAAAATTATTATTGATCTTCCTTGTATTACCTGTGTATTGCTTTGCACAGCAGCAAACTTTTGATATTACTACTTACGCCATGCCAAAGGGATGGAAAGTACAATCTACTGAAAGCACTATCAAGTATTCAATAGAAGATGAGGCAAAAGGAAGTTATTGCCTGATCATGTTGTTTAAATCACTGCCTGGCACAGCAGACCCCAAAGCAAATTTTGATGCCGCCTGGGAAACAGTGGTGAAAGAAGCAGTTACTGTTTCCTCTCCCCCGGAAATGCAGCCCGCCGCAACAGAAAATGGATGGGAAGCCATAACCGGGTATGCACCCTTTGAAAGTAACGGCAGTAAAGGAGTAGTCATGCTGCTGACTTCCACTGGTTATGAGAAAATGATAAATATTCTTATCCTCACTAATAGTGATATATATGAAAAAGACATAAGCGATTTTTTAGGGTC
>JBGAPQ010000022.1:0-67779 GCA_044221225.1 Chitinophagaceae bacterium | reverse complement strand
CTGATCTTGCTCCCATCTTTATGGGTATTGTATTGGGGGTTATTCTCGGCAGCATTCCGTTTCACTTTCCTAATATGCCGGTAGCTGTGAAAATAGGCATGGCAGGTGGTCCGCTGATTATTGCACTAACGCTAAGCCGCTTTGGAAATTTATTATACCTTAATAATTACACCACCAACAGCGCCAACCTGATGATCCGTGAACTTGGCATCAGCT
The DNA here is from genome assembly GCA_044221225.1 of Chitinophagaceae bacterium. GTDB lineage: Bacteria > Bacteroidota > Bacteroidia > Chitinophagales > Chitinophagaceae > JJ008. The sequence continues at coordinate 67,563 of JBGAPQ010000022.1, read as the reverse complement.
TATTTCTCGCCAGTGTGGGATTAAGCAGTGGCAAAAATTTGTCTGTTGCCTTTGCAGATGGCAGCGGCTGGGTGTGGATTGGCATGGGAGTAATTATTACCGTAGCTCCTTTATTAATTATAGGATTTATCGCCCATAAGTATTTTAAGAAAACTTATTTTGAAGTGTGCGGTTTGCTGGCCGGTGCCTCCACTGATCCACCGGCATTGGCTTTTGCCACCAAACTGGCTGGCAGTGATATTCCATCGGTTACTTATGCTACAGTTTATCCGCTGACAATGATCTTACGAATTGTAGCAGCACAGTTATTGATCCTGTTATTGATGTAGTTTATTTAACAGCGTTCTTCAATGCTTCCACTGTTTTCTTTTCATTTCCAATGAAGATCTTATCATTAAGGATAACAACAGGTCTTTTAAGGAAAGTATATTCCTCCAGTATATACTTCCGGTAATCTTTTTCTTCCAGCTTTTTATCTTTTAATCCCAGCTCTTTATATTTCATGGCCCGGCGGCTGAACAACGCTTCGTAACTACCAGTCATAACTTTCATTTCCTCCAGTTGCGCCGGAGTAATCTTTTCGAACTTGATATCCTGCATAGCAAACCCCTTTTGATCCACTTTAGTCTCTTTAATAATGGCCTGGCAGGTGGTACAGTTTCCGAGATGGTAGATTTTCTTCATACTGTTGATGTAGCTGATTTTCATTGGGTTTTTTCCACCGTAAATTGCTTTACTTTGTGATCCTAATTTTTAATCGTTATTATGGGCAAAGATGAAGTTTTTAAAGACGAAATAGAAAAGGCCAGTGACTTTAAGTTTGGGGCCAATGTGGCCAAAGTGTTCGATGATATGGTGAACCGCTCGGTACCGTATTACGGGGAGATACAACGCATGATGGCTGAACTTGCTGCTGATCATGCCCGTGAAGAAACCTTTGTTTACGACCTGGGTTGTTCTACCGGTACCACAATGATCGGTATGGACACGATGGTAAATCAGCAGATCAAATTCATTGGAGTGGATGATTCGCAGGAGATGCTGGATAAATGCAAATCCAAACTGATGGAGCTGGGCTTTTCCCGTCCTTATGAATTGCGCTGTGCGGACCTGGGGCAGGGAGTAAAAATTGAAAATGCTTCCGTGGTAGTTCTTTGTCTTACGTTGCAGTTTGTGCGGCCTGTCTACCGGGAACGGTTACTGCAGGATATTTATAACGGATTAAATCCGGGTGGTGTACTTATACTGGTAGAAAAGATACTGGCAGAAGAAAGCAATTTCAACCGTGATTTTATCAACTATTATTATAACTACAAACGCCGCAATAATTACAGCGAGATGGAGATCTCCCAGAAAAGAGAAGCACTGGAAAATGTATTGGTCCCTTACAAATTAAGTGAAAACATCACCCTGCTGCGGGACAAAGGCTTTGCTCATTGCGAAGTTTTTTTCAAGTGGTATAATTTTGCGGGCCTTGTTGCAGTAAAAAAATAATTGGCATGGTTAGTATTGGTAATTTTTTCTTCAAGTACCGCAACTGGATATTTATTCTTTTTTACGGTGCTTTATTTATTCCTTCCCGACCCTTATTTTCCCAAGAGCAATTTGGAGATTGTTATTACGTATGGCCCATTAGTATTGGTTTATTCATTACTTGTTCGGGCCAGCTTATCAGGGGGCTTACTATCGGGCTCGCCTATATTATTCGTGGTGGCAAAGAAGGGAAACCTTATGCAGAAGGGCTGGTGACAAATGGCATCTTCAGTCACTGCCGCAATCCTTTATATGTCGGAAATATTTTAATGCTGCTTGGAGTAGGTATCCTTGCCAATTCTTTATACTATGTTGGTATTATGATCCCTGTTTTCCTGTTCATTTACCAGGCTATTGTATTAGCAGAAGAAAATTTTCTCCGCGGAAAGTTCGGGGCAGGCTTTGATGCCTATTGCAAAAAAGTGAACCGCTGGTTCCCCAACCTGAAAGGAATCGGAAAAACATTTGGCAGCATGGAGTTCAACTGGAAAAGGTGGATACTGAAAGAACATACTACCCAGTTCATCTGGCTGATTGGTATCTCCCTGCTGTTATTACTCAATTATCCTGAGCTGACAGGTCATGATGAAAAGAAACGGAATGTTTTAATAGGTGTAATACTGGGTACCCTGCTGCTTGTTTATATTCTTATCCGCTACCTAAAAAAGACAGGAAAGTTTAAAGAGTAATCCGAAAGCGAAAAGATCTTTTGATAATCAGGCAATTCTTACAAACTTTCTGTATTTTCTGACTTCCGGACTATTCCTTCCCGCCTTCGTAAACATCCTCGGAGATTTGTTGTTATTTTTACATATCAATTAATGAATTATGATTAAAACAGGAAACCCTATCATCAGCATTTATACCGAAATGACGCCCAACCCGGAGACGATGAAGTTTGTAGCTAATAAACTTTTATATCCGGGCAAAAGCATTGATTTCCCCGATACAGAAAGTGCAAAACCCTCGCCACTGGCTGTCGAACTTTTTGGTTTTCCTTTTATCAGGGCTGTATTTATTGCCAGCAATTTTGTAACGCTGACAAAAACTATAGAAGCGGACTGGAATGATGTAATTCCTTCTATCCGGCAGTTTTTAAAAGACTATCTCGAAGAAGGAAAGGTTGTTGTGAACGAGGAAGAGCTATTAACAGTAAAACAGGTAAGTAGTAATGAAGTAACCGCTGATGATGACGATGTAGTAAAAAGAATCAAAGAATTATTAGATAATTATGTTCGCCCTGCTGTGGAAATGGATGGCGGAGCTATACAATTTAAAAGTTATGAAGCCGGTACCGTGAGCCTTGCTATGCAGGGAAGCTGCAGTGGCTGTCCTTCCTCCATGATCACCCTGAAAGCAGGCATTGAAGGTATGATGAAACGGATGATTCCTGAAGTGAAAGAAGTGGTGGCTGAAGCAGAATAAGAAATTTCAGTTAGAATTATGATAGTAAGCGTCTCCAATTGAGGCGTTTTTTTGTACTGACATTTTCCCGCTGATTATGCAGGTTTTTAACGCAGATCCCTGAGATTAGTGGTATAAATGTGGCGTTATCCTGCGTTTATCTGCGAATCGATTAGCGGCATCTGCGGGAATGTAAATAAGGTACTTAACTCTGCTTCCAATTCACATTTCTCTCTTTCAAATATCTCAGTACAAAATCAAAACATTCTTCCTTATCGCCGATCAACTCAGGAGGGAAGACACCTTTTTCAGTAAACAATCCTTTAGTAATTAAATTCACAGCAGCAGTACAGGTATAACCGGTTGTTCTCGCCATGGAAGAAGTTTTGGTAACAGGATCGTACTCATCATACAAATCATATTCTACCGTTTTGTTCTCTCCTTTTACAATCACTTTCATCACCGTAAATTCTTCTTCCTCTTCACCCAGTTTCCATTCATTTACCAGAAGTTTTGATGTAAAGTCGAGAGGGGAGAGGGAAGTGCCGTTGATATGCATGGGAGTAGTATCAAAAAAACCAGCTTGCTGTAAGGCGATGATCAGATCTATATGTCCGGGGTAGCGTAATGTCTTTTCCTTCATATCCTGAATATGCCCCATTGTATAAATCAATGAACGAAGACCATCGGTATTGAAAGCCTCCAGTTCTCCGGCTTTGTCAAAATGCATTTTCTCTCTTTCGCTTAGTGCCGGTTTAATTACAATATTTCCCTTCTCCACCAATCTTGCCGGACGTATATATTCCTGTATCACATCCACAGGAGAAAAAGGTGCTTTATACTGAAATGGCAGCTTTCGTTCTTTGGGTAATCCTCCCACATAACATTCAAATGCTTTTGCTTTCATGGCTGCATTATACCGGCCGATAATGAAATTGCTCATTCCTGGTGCCACACCGCAGTCGGTGATCGCTGTTACTCCTTTTTCTTTCGCAAGCTGGTCCAGTTGCAGTGCATCCTCTGGAAAAAAAGAGATGTCCACCACATTTTTTCCTGCTTTGATTACAGTTTCCAGTGTTTTATAGCCCATAAATCCGGGTACTGCCGTCACCACAATATCAAAAGATGAAAACCATTTTTTATATGCTTCAAACTGAGACAGGTCCGCCACAATAGTATTAATTGCAGCATTTCTTTTTTTTAATTCAGCAAGATTGGCCGCATTGAGGTCAAAAGAAGTAACAGTACAATCCTTTACCAGGTCCAGTGCAATAGCCCTGCCCACCATACCGGCTCCGAGAATAGCAATCGTCATGTATAACTTTTGCCAAAGTTAACCGAAGAAAAGAAACCGGGCCTTTGGTAAGCTGTTCAAGTCAAAAACTTACTGTCTTGTTAAACCATTTTTCCCTTTCATTCGTAATTTACTGTATGAAATGGCAGTTGCTCTTCATCAGTATTCTATCGCTGCAGGCTTGCAAAAAAACAAACCATACCGGGTATGTACCGGTTATGGATCCGCCGCCGGTTTCTGATAGTAAAACCTGGCTGGCCCTGGGTGATTCGTACACTATCGGGCAAAGTGTGGATGCTGCCGAAAGATTTCCTGCACAAACAGTTAGCCTGTTGAAACAAAACGGTATCAATATCAGCATTCCAGCATATATCGCTACTTCCGGATGGACCAGCGGAAACCTGCAAAATGCCATCACCTCTCAAAACCCCGGCACTCATGATGTGGTGAGTTTGCTGATTGGCGTAAACGATCAGTACCAGACACACGACACTACTGGTTACCGTCAGCGTTTTACCAGCCTGCTGGAAAAAGCTATCCTGTTAACCAAAGGAAAAAAAGGAAATGTATTTGTCCTCTCTGTACCTGATTACAGCGTTACACCTTTTGCATCTGGCTATGATACGGCCCGCATCCGGCAGGAGATTGACTGGTTCAATGTCATCAACAAAAATGTAACCGAAGCGTACAACTGTCCTTATCTCGATATTACTCCTTCCACAAGAGAAGGCCGGTACGACCGCAGTCTTATCGCCTTTGACGGTCTGCATCCTTCAGGACTGGAATACCGGCGCTGGGCCGAAAGGCTCGTTCCGCTGATGTTACCCGTGCTGAGATAAACTGTTTAATCGAAATAAATTCCCTATCTTTCTGTTACCGGTTCGTTTTTCCCATCCTGGTTTACCTGTCCCCCATCAAAGCAATGACGACATCCGTTCAGGAGTAAGTCACCTCTAAACTAAAATAAGATATGAAAAAGATCCTTTTACTGCTCACAGCAGCAGCATTTGTGGCTGCCTGCAACAATGAAAAAAAAGCTGATACCGTAACCAGTGAAACAACACCCGTTGACAAACCAGCGGTGACACTGCCTTACAAAGCAGCATATTCATCTTCTTTTGAAATGGGCAGCCATCCCGAATATGTTGCCGCCATACTGCAGGGTAGCTGGAAAGACTGGGAAAACAACGCCCTTGATAATATGAAAAACTGGGTGGCCGATACCATAGTAGCTTTTCACGCCGACAATAAAATGATCAAAGGCGCCGACAGCCTGATAGCCGACTGGAAAAGAGCAAGAGCAAGATACACTACAGTTATAGATACCATTGATGCTGTGATACCGGTATACAGTACTGATAAAAAAGAAAATTGGGTGCTGGTATGGGCTACAGAGATCAACACCGATACCAAAGGAAAAAAAGACACTACTTCGCTGATGGAAACATGGCGAATAAATAAAGATGGTAAAGCAGATTTTTTGCTGCAGTACAACCGGGCGAACAGAAAACCATAATGATAACAAGTTTGTTTGTAAAACCTCCGCTTTGCAGCAGAGGTTTTATTTTTTAAAAAAGAAGGTTCGTTTAATTTTACCGAAAAGAAGCCCGTTGAAATATTTAACCTGCATTACCGGTTTATTTCTTTATTTATCAGCAGCAGCACAAAAGTCAGACTCTTTTTATGATTACAACTGGAAACCCTGCACCGTTGATAAAGCAAGGTTTTACAGCACCCTTCAAAAAACAGACAGCGGCTGGTTACGTAATGATTATTTCATCAACAGCAGGCAGTTGCAGATGCAGGCCCTCTATGCGGACAGTGCCAGCAAAATACGCAATGGCTATGGCAGGTGGTTTTATGCTAATGGCAATCTTTCCGCTGCCGGACGGTATGTAAATAACAAACAGGAAGGTGTTTGTATCAGTTTTCATTCTAATGGTATGATGGCAGACTCTGCCAGCTATAACAATGGAGTGCCGGCAGATAAAAGATTCAGGTGGCACCGCAACGGGTATCTGTCTGATTCCATCAGCCATATAAATGACAGCACAGATGTACATATCAGCTGGTTTGATAATGGCTCACCCGAATCGGCAGGATACCTGCTGAAAGGAAAACTGCACCACAAATGGAAATACCATCACCGGAATGGAAATGTATCAGCCATTATTGTTTATAACAAGGGCAATATTGTATCAAAAGAATATTTTAATGAAGACGGCAGCCTGCAAAAAGATACCGCCGACAGGGAAGCAGCGTTTGTGAAAGGTGGTAATAGCGGCTGGAAAAAGTATCTCGAAAAATCGGCCTACTGGCCATCTAATCTGAAACTGGTAAATACTAACGCCGTAACGGTAGGAGTGGAATTCACCATCAACGAAGCAGGAAAACCGGAAGATGTGGAGACCTATATCCCTTTTGACTCTGCCTTTGATGAAATTGCAGTAAGGATTATTAAACAAAGCCCCGCCTGGAAACCAGCCCTGCAATACAACCGGAAAATAAAACAACGGTTCCGCCAGCCGGTGACGTTTGTGCAGCAAGAAGAATAATCCAAAACGGCTGCCTGTTCAAACTTTATTGCCTGTATCAGATTTGTCATCCGGGTTGTATTACACTATCAAAATCATACCGGCCACCTGATGCATATCATTTATATATCCATAGCCGGCATGTAGCTTTCACCGTTACGTTCTTTTTATATTAAAGCATTTACTATGAAACAGGTAATCGTACTCCTGCTTTCCATCCTTTTGCTGCAAACCACCTCGCATACACAACAGTTTGACGGCACTTACCATGGCTCTTTTACCGGTGACCTGAACGGAAGTTTTCAGTTCAACATCGATCATAAGTATTATAACAACCTGGAAGGATCTTTCATGATAAAAAGCGTGGCAACAAAAATAATCATCGGTATGATAAAGCCCGATGGAACCATTGATGCTTATTTGTACGACAAACAAAGCGATATCACTTCTGCCTTATGGAAGGGAAAGTTTGAAGGCTCTCTCCATAACGGTAAAGGCAGCGGCAGTTACGAAGTGTATGATGCCACTGCACAAAAACAATCAACCTCAAAAGGAACATGGGGCACACAGGCTGCAGTGGCGGCCAAACCGCAAGGTCCTCCTTTATCCTACAGTTATATCACCGGCAAAGACCTTCCCTTTAATGAAGACAAACCGGTGGCATTGCGTTTTCACCTGAAGCTGAACGATAGCTGGCGAAAGGATTATTCTATACAATTCATTACACTGGGTGCCCGCAATCCGGAACACGGCCGCTTTGCTCCTGATATTGATATAACCGATAACTTTTATGTGTACACCACCGAAAGCGGACTCGAAATCACTCCTGCCGCCGGCACCAAAGAAGCTGATTTCAATTTTGAATATGCCCATTTTGGTAATAAAGAAAAACTGATGCTGCCCAAATCGGTTAAAGCTATATTTTATGTAACACTGATAAATAAACAAACCGGCGAAACACAAAAGGAAAAACTGGAGGCAACCGCTACCATCAATTCTCTCTGCGCCATCATGGCCAATAAATGCAACCTGGGCGATTGTCCTTCGCTGAACGGGAAAAAAATTATAAAGGGAAGTTCGGTCAATGCAGTTTCGGGTGATCAGTTGCGCATACCACTAGGAGCCGAACTCTGGGTAAAATTTCTTGATGGAACGGTTGGTTACTTTTCCAACAAATCACAAACACCGTGGACGCTGACCATGCGGGGCGGGCATTTTGGCAGCAACCAGCAATGGGAATACACCGAAAATGCTATCAGCATACAAACGACTGCGGGCAAAGCTGCAGAAAAAGCAGGAGATGAGTTAAGCGATAAAGCCATGGAAGCCGGCCTGCAGCTCCTTCTCAAAAAAAGTACGGCCACATCACCGGGACTTATCATGCAGTTCATGCAGTTTATTGGCGCTTCCAAAGGAGGCGGCGACCTGGTGGCCATCAAACTGCGGTCGAAGGTGGAAGTAAGTTTGTATCAAAATGGTACATACCGCATACGCAACTTTGAAGGTTCGCCGGAGATCTGGCAAAAAAACAGCAAGCCTTTATTGTTGCCGGTAGGCCAGCAGGTATTAATTAACAATAAAGGAATTGCAGGCAGGTCTGTTTCATTTACCGATAAACCGGTTGTGACGGAAAAAATAGTTAACAGCAACTGGTCGGGCACCTGGCAAACTCCATGGGGTAAGATGGTAATAGTACAAAATGGAAACAGTATTACCGGTACCTATGAACATGATAAAGGAAAAATAACCGGCACTGTTAATGGCAATAAAATTACCGGCAACTGGTCAGAAGCGGCCAGTTATAAACCACCCAGTGATGCCGGCGATTTTGAATTCGTTATTTCAGCCGATGGAAAAAGTTTTACCGGCCGCTGGAGGTATGGCAACAACGGTGCATGGCAAACCGGTTGGGATGGGAAGAAGTGAGCCGGTGGCATTGCTTCTGTGCTTCAACGCTAAATCGGCCGCAATTGAGTAATTGACATATTACGGAAACCATTTTCCGCATTTATCATTGGTCGAAAAATAGGCGTTGAATATAAAACTGGAGACAGGTCAAATCCAATTAATTGAAGCGCTTTGTTTTATGATTTTAGTCATGGTTTAACGATATAAATATTGGGAGACAAATAAAGTAAAAAGAAATTCTACTCTAAACCCAATTTCCTTTTTAGAACATCTGCTTCTTGAATTGATAGTATTTTGATGATATCAAAATCCATTTTTGATTTTGATAATGTCACAAGATGAATATATCCATCAGGGTACTCTAGCCAACATTGTCCTGATGGTAGGTCGGGAGAATTAATCATAAAAGGCGATCCCTTACTTAATTTCTCCTTTCGCAATTTTTTAATTGCAATTCTGCTAGCTCTTCCGAAATCTCTTTTTGGCATATGCTAAGTTAGAAATATGACTCTTAAAGGCCGTTGACTTAAAGGCCACAAAAGTAGACCTTCCAGGCATGGATATAAAGCAAAAGGTGGGTCAACGTATAAAAGAACTACGTAAAAAACTTGAATTTTCACAAGAGGCTCTTGCATTGAAAGCAGAAGTTGACAGAACTTATGTAACAGATGTTGAAAATGGCAGAAGAAATGTTTCTCTAGAAATATTGGAACGGTTGATTAAGGCGTTGGGTGTTTCTGTTTCTGAATTTTTTAATAGCAAAGAGTTTAAGAAATAATGTCAATTCATCCCGGCGATATTATTTCTCATGCACAAATGTGTTTGGAAGAAGGAGTAAGTCTTCAAAAGGGGATGAATTTTAAAATCAAAGGCGAAAGAACCGTTATTCTAATGTCTTTAAGAAAAGGAGCACCATATGCCGATAGGGTTGAGGATGACGGAGAGACTTTAATTTATGAAGGCCACGATGCCCCAAAAAATTTAACAAGAAACCCCAAAGCAGCTAATCAGCCGGATTATACCTCAAAAGGAACATTGACCGAAAACGGAAAATTTTTCCAGGCGGCCATGAAATTTAAAGACGGAAAAGCCGATGCTGAATTAGTTAAGGTATATGAAAAAATAAAAGATGGCATTGGGGTTTACAATGGAGTTTTTGAATTAGTTGATGCTTGGATTGAAAAATCTGAAGGAAGAAATGTTTTTAAGTTCAAATTACATGTGACAGATAAAACCGTTAACCAAAAGAAAAAAAGAAAGATTGAATTAGATGATTTGGGTCACAATAGAATTATTCCAACATCTGTAAAACTTGAAGTTTGGAAAAGGGATAAAGGGCAATGTGTTCAATGTGGAAGTAAAGATAATTTACATTTTGACCATATTCTACCTTATTCAAAAGGCGGAACTTCTTTGAAAGCAGAGAACATTCAGTTGCTTTGTGCAAGGCACAATCTTCAAAAGAGAGATAAAATTCAGTAAAAACCTCATACCACCGTTTCGGGTTTTGGTATTTCCATTGCGGATACTAACAGCTTTTATAAAACTGCTGCGGCTTTTCTTCCAGCATGGCTTCTATTTTTTTGGCGGTATTGGTGATGGATAGTCCGCCAAGGTTGGTGCAGCGCAATGTATGATGTATCTGATCACCCACTGCTTTCATAGTTTCTATCACTTCATCCAGCGGAATTAATTTTTCATAATCAGACAAAGCCATATTGGCGCAGGACACGGCGTTGGTAGCAGCCATTACATTTCTTCCGAGGCAGGGAGCTTCCACCCGGTTGCCGATGGGATCACAGATAATGCCCAATGAATTTTGCAGGGCGAGTGAAGCCGCAGCAATAGATTGTTCTAAGGTGCCACCTTTCATTTCAACAATAGCTGCAGCAGCCATTCCGCCACCCGACCCGGTTTCTGCCATACAACCGCCCACTTCTGCAGCAAAAGTGGCATGTGCTGCAATAAATACACCGATCAACCCGGCAGAGAGCATTGCTTTTATCAACTCATCTTCGCTTAATCCCAACGAATGAGCAGTGCCAAACAAAGCTCCCGGCAATGCACCGCAACTGCCGGCAGTTGGCGCAGCAACGATGACGCCCATTGAACTTTTTACTTCCATCATTGCACTGGTGTACATGATGATTCGGTTGTTGACATCGCCGCCGAGTAATTTACCGGCATCCATTTTTTCTTTGAACTGCGGCGACTGCGATCCTAAGATGCGGTCATGGTATTTTGTTCCTTTCAATCCTGATTCAATGGCACTACCCATGATATGAATGATGTGGCGCATTTTTTCCAATACTTCATTGGCCGAAATATTTCCGCGGGCCATTTCATAATCAACTGCCAGCTCCCAAAGAGTTTTATTCTTGTCTTTATTATACTCCAGCATTTCATTGCAGGTAATAAAAGGAACCTGCATGTTTTTCCTGGCCATTACCGGCAATACGGGATGAAGCTGTTTGATAAATAACACTCCTTCCATTTCCAGGAGCTCTTTATACATAGCTGTATCTAAAAAGCGCTGCAATTTGATCTCTATAAAATTTACTGCGCCTTTGTGAATGGTTATCTCATCGCAATCAACCGATGCCTGCAGGAACGGTAAAATGGTTTCAGGCTTTTCACAATAGATCAATGTTTCAAAATAATCCCCTGCCATGCAAACAGGAACATCATCAATAGCGGTCACTTCTATCATGCCTCCGCCGGTGGAAATGGCAGCGAGTTTTCTTGTTTCTTTATTGTTGGATAATATTATTTGATACAGGTTAGGATGACTGTTGCCGATGTCGGTGATATGTATGCTAACATTTATTCCTGCTGTTACAATATACTTGTCTGATTCGGGCAGTCGTTCATCAAAAGCTTCCCATCCGAGAAATCCGCCGAACAAACCCATATCTGATCCCTGGCTTTTATGTGTGGTAGCCAGCGAGCCGTTGGGATCAAATTCAATGAGAATGTCCTTGATGTTTTCATCCATCAGGTCGCGGCACAGCCGGGCAATACGCAATGATGCGGCGCAATGTGAACTGGATGGCCCACGCATTACCGGCCCGATGACATCATTGAATATGCTGGGATAGGTGCTCATGCTGTTTGCTTTTGTAGAAGGCATAGTAAGTTACAAATTCTTTTTCCAAAACTGTTCCATGGTTCTTCGCATCTGCAGGGTGGTGTTTACTCCTTGGTTAATGCCGTGATCCCGCATGGGGTAAGACATCATGCTGAAAAGCTTGTTGTGTTTTATTAGTTCATTTACCAGCATTTCAAAATTCTGGTAATGCACATTGTCGTCACCTGTGCCGTGCATGATGAGCAGGTTACCGTTTAACTTTTTTGCATGTGTGATGGGTGATCCTTCCCTGTATCCCTCCACATTATCTTTTGGCAGCCCCATATATCTTTCCTGGTAAATATTATCATACAAAGCCTGGTGAGCAACAAAAGCAATGGCAATAGCGGATTTAAAAACATCACCATGCCGGAAGATGCAATGCAATGACATTTGCCCGCCACCACTCCAGCCCCAGATGCCTGTATGTGCTGCATCAATAAACGGATACATGGTAAATATTTTTTTTGCAGCAGCAGCCTGGTCATCTGCCGCCAATAAACCAATTTGCCTGTAAATACATTTTCTGAAGTCACGGCCTCTTGGCACCCGGGTACCGCGATTATCAATACTTATTATTACAGCACCCAATTCATTGGCGAGGTATTGATGCCAGAGATTATCACCGGTGCCCCAGTTATCCTGCACGGTAGAACCCGCCGGCTCTCCATACACATGAAAGATGACCGGGTATTTTTTTTGCGGATCAAAATCTTTTGGCTTTATCATCCAGGCATCCAGCACCACTTCGCCAATATCTACTTTAAAAAATTCTTTGTTCCGCAAACCCAATTCATTGATTTTATTTTTTAAAGCGGCATTGTCTTCCATCAATTTTATTTCGGAATGTGTATTGAGATTGATGAGTGAGATGCGGCGGGGTGTTGTGGCATTTTCAAAACTATGTATCGCATATTTTGCATCGGCAGCTATCTGGTACAAATGCTGACCGGCCATATTTGCCGGAGAGACTCTTTCTGCTTCGCCACTTCCATCTAACCGGCTTCGATAGAGATAACGCTGCGTAAAATTTTCCGGCGAAGCGATATAATAACCATAACCACCGACGGGGTCAATGCAGTTGATATTCACCACATCAAAATTTCCTTTGGTGATCAGCTGCATCTGTTTTCCGTCTCTTGATACTTTATACAAATGCATCCAGCCATCTTTTTCACTGGTCCAGGTAAATGATGTTGTGTTATCCAGCCACTCAATATTGTCATGTATGTCCAGGAAAGCTTCGTCTTTATCTGTAAGAATATTTTTCAGCGCCATCGTTTTCGTATTTCCTACCCAAACGGTATTGGTGTTCTGCAAGCGATTCAGTTGCTGTATCATCACCTCATCGGAACCGGGGATGTAATCCATTCTTGCCAAATAATTATTGCGGGGATCACCAGGCACTTTAAACCATTTTGTTGGTCCGCCGGTTGCGGGGATAACCCCCACTTTCACTGCTGAATTAGGAGTGCCCACTTTTGGATAGGGCAAAGGAATGGGAACCGAATAATTAGAATCCACATTATTGATCATGTAAAAAGTGCCAACACTTTTTGAATCCGATTGCCAGTAAGCAATATTTTTTCCGTCGGGGCTCCAGCGAAAACCATCCCGGCAATCCAGCTCTTCTTCATACACCCAGTCAAATGTGCCGTTGATAATATTGCCGCCTCCATCTTTTGTCAGCTGTATAATTTTCCCCGAGGTAATATCTTCTACATAAATATTCAGTTTACTTACATATGCTACCCTTCCGCCGCCGGGTGAGAATTTTGCAAACATGAGTGTTGCTTCTTCCAGGCCTTTGCCCAGTTGTTTTAATTTTCCATTGGTAAGGTTCAGCATCCAGTAATCACCTCTTGTATTGTAGCGCCACACTTTACGGGTATTGGTAAATATCAGCAGCCTGCTGTTATCTTCCGACCAGATATAATCATCAATGTCTAAAGGTTTAGTAGCTCCGGGCGGCAGTAATTGACTGGCATTTACCAAAACAGATTTTGTTCCACTCTCCACATTGTAGCGTACGATATCATATCCTTTGGCAGTAGTGTTATACTCCAGCTTTGAATAACTTTTATTATCCTTCATCCAGCGTAATTGTCCAATGCCTTTTGATCTGTACAGTCCATTGGTATAGATATCTTCTAATATTAATTTTTTACTTTGTGCTGCGAGACTGCCGGCAAAACAAATAGTGATAAGAAAAGCTACCGGGAACAGGAGTTTACGATACATACGATGAGTTTTTAAAATACAATTACGATTAATGAACCTGGTAAACTGAGCTTTTTATAGTTTTAAATTCTATAAGTCCACTTGGGAGTTTTTTAAATACAACCTTCTTTCCATTACTGCTGATCTTCATACCGGGTTTGTATTCAATTCGGCAAACTTCACCTGCTTTGGATAAAATGCTCAATTGAGTTACTTTTTTGTTTTTCCATGTAAAGTCCAGTTCAAAAGCTCCTCTTGCACAAACACCTTTAAATTCACCATCACTCCATTCATCGGGAAGAGCAGGTAACAATTTAATAAATCCGTCATGCGATTGTATCAGCATTTCGGTAACAGCAGCCGTAACACCAAAGTTGCCATCTACCTGCAAGGCCCTGCCACATAATGCGAACAAAGAAGTGCAACTCTGGTCTTTTAAATAGCCTTTATAAATTTTATTGGCCCGGTTACCATCATTCATTCTTGCCCACAAGGCCATCTTCCATGCCCTGGAAAAACCGGTGGAGGCATCGCCTCTTTCTTCCAATACTTTTTTATACGATTCAATCAATGCCGGTGTTCTTTTTTCATATAAAATTTTACCCGGGTATAATCCATACATGTGTGAAAAGTGGCGATGATTTTTTTCCAAAGATTTCCAGTCATCTGCCCACTCCTGCAAGGAACCATCACTTCCTATTTGAGGCGGCACTAATTTTTCCCTTGCGGCTTTTACATTTTGAATAAAGGCATCTTCTTTTCCTAACACTTTTGCTGCTTCTATATAATAACCAAAGAGGTCATAGAGTATTTGCATATCAATAGAAGATCCGGCGCAAATGGTAGTTCCTTCCCTGAATCCTGCAGTCACTTCATCAAAGTAAGGTTTGTTGCCACCACCATCAGGAAAGTTTTCAGGCGATGTTGAGGGGTTGGTGACCAGCCACTTTCCATTGGGATGAGGCACTAAAAAATCCATAAAGAATTGTACAGCGCCTTCAATAAGTGGATATGTTTCATTTAAATAATCTTTATCTCTTGTGTATTGGTAATGCTCCCATATATGTGTGCATAGCCAGGCGCCACCCACGGTGAATGTTCCCCAGGTGGGCCCATCCATTGGTGCAGCTACTCTCCATATATCGGTATTCTGATGGAACACCCAGCCTCTTGCACCATAATGTTCTTTTGCTACCTGTGAGCCCTGATCGGTTAATTCTTTGATCATTCTTACCAATGGTTCGGCACATTCAGAAAGATTGCCGCTTTCCACTGGCCAGTAATTCATTTCTGTATTGATGTTTGTGGTATATTTTGAATCCCACATCGGGTTCATATTATCATTCCATATTCCCTGCAGGTTGGCGGGTTGTGTGCCGGGTCTGGATGAACCAATCATCAGGTATCTTCCAAACTGATAGCTCAGCGCCGCCATAGAAGGGTCAGGTTCGGTTTGAATTTTCTTAACCCTTTCCGGTGTGGGTAAAAAAGAATTGGGTGTGTTGGGTAATTGCAGTCTTACCCTGTTAAAGTATTTCTGGTGATCCGCAACAGCATTTTCTATGATGTAGTAGTATGATCTGCCTTCAATCTCTTTAAAATAATCTTCTACCCGCTGGCGCTGATCGGCGCTTATATCTTTATAATTTACAAAATTGGTAGCGGCAGCAAAATAGAGTGTAACTGCATTGGCATTTTCAATAATCAGATCAACGCCATTCGTTTTCATGGTGCCCCCTTCGGGCAAGGCTTTTACTCTTGCTTCATATTTTATTTTTCCTTCTACTCCCAAATAGTCTGTTGACTTTCCGGTAAGTACTAAGCCATTATTGCCATACGAATCCATCTGGAAATAATCTGTACCGTAGTTGGAGTGTGCCTGGTTTCTTTCACCACGAAGATTGGCAGTAAATGAAACATTGCCGGGCTTATCCGCAATGATGCGTACTACAATTACCTGGTGGGGGGCTGAAGCAAATACTTCTCTTTGATACGTTACACCATTGGCCGTATAACTAACACCTGAAATACCGTCTTCCAGGTTCAGCCATCTTTTATAATTAATAACACTATCCTGGTTGTTGAAAAACAAATGCAAGTTGGCGAGGCATTGGTATTTCATCTGCTCTACCGGGTAGCCCATTAAATTTCGGCCAAATAAATTATGAGCGGCTAAATATTTTTCTTCAAACACCAGTTTTTGAATTTCGGGTAATACTTTATAACCGCCTTTTACAACAGTAGAATAAGGTCCGCCCGACCAATATGTTTCTTCATTTAACTGAATTCGTTCTTCGCCATTTTTTCCAAAAACCATGGCACCCAAACGGCCATTGCCTACCGGTAGGGCATCCTCCCATTTTTTTGCTGGTTCGGCATACCACAAAAGAGTGGAAGGGTTAAACGTTTTTGAATTGATTTCATTTGGAATCATCCTTTGCTGCGACCAACCGGGGATGAATGATAATAACGGGATGATCAGCAATGATAATCTGGAGCATTTCATATTCAGTCAGCAATTAATAAATTATTATTAGTAAAGGGCAGCCTTGGTTAAATATAAAGCTTTTGGTACTATTGACTAACCAGGAGTTTTTTATTATGCAAAGAATACCGGAAGCTGTTTGTATGTAAAAATTTATTCCCCGGTAGCACTGGTTTGGTGTTGCTGCTGCGGCTCATATTGTAACTACGTGTTGCTTTGCTGTGTACATCAGCCATATCATAAGGGTATTTACTCCCCTTCTTCGGCGTTCTTTCTTTCCTGCTGCGTTCATAAGAATTTTTGCAACTCTCTTACTCCTCAGCCAAAAATTTCAGCCGTATGGTGAGCAAAATCATTCTTTCACTGGCTTTAATTATATACATTAGCACAAACCTCCTGTAAGTGAATAAGAGGTTCTGTCTGCATAAAGCCATCCTCCTGTTGCTCTTCCTGGTTCCGGCTGTTTGTACCCGTGCCCAGGATATTACTATTTACAGTATTCCCTCGCCCAAAGGAATAAACTGGAAATCTCCCAATGGTTTAGTGTTCAGCTATGTCAGTAATATCTTTTGCAGCTCCCGCTACCGGAAAAACAAACATCCCATAGGCCATATGATGGTGGAACTGAAAGACAGCAGCCGGCATGCCCTTGTCGGCGTTACTTCCATTGCCGGCTCGGGTATGTCGAAAAAAGTAATCCTGAAGGGCTACGGACTGGGTATACTGTTTACCACCATCAATGGTAAACTGGAAGAGGAGGATAAAAACATTCCGCAGGTACAGCAACGGTGCGAAACCGGTGATATCGCTTTTATCACTTACAAAATTGATCAACTGGTTTTTAACCGGTTGTGGCAATACCTGCAGGAGTATAAGGAAAAAGGTTACCCCCGGTTTTACAACGGCTGGAATAAACCAAGAGAGGGACTTGGCGCCGGTTGCTCTGCTTTTGCTGTCAGTTTTTTAGAGATCGGTGGTTTATCCCATGTATTACCCGCCAATGAATGGTGTGTGGAGGTAGCTGTACCCCGGCGTTTAATTGGCGGAAGGGTTGTTGCCAGTTATGTTCAATTGATCAAACTATTGTTTGCAAAACGCTGGGCTGCTAACAGCAATACTGCCTGTATGCCGCTTTCTTTATATGAACCGACCCTACTTTATAACTGGATCAAAAAAACACATGGCAGCGCTATCACTATGGAAACTATACAAAAGACCAGCATTGGAAAAGCTCCGGGCCTCATTATTGATTGCAGCCATATTCGTCCGCCGGATGAGCCGATCTGGAAAAACCCTGAAACGGTAATTGAAAAAGAATATTAG
Organism: Chitinophagaceae bacterium; assembly: GCA_044221225.1. GTDB lineage: Bacteria > Bacteroidota > Bacteroidia > Chitinophagales > Chitinophagaceae > JJ008. The sequence continues at coordinate 49,735 of JBGAPQ010000022.1, read as the reverse complement.
ACGCTGGTTATTGTTATTCAGAATCTCCACCCGATACCAGCATCCACATTCATCACCACAATATGCTGTTCACCTTTGCCCAGCTCGTCTGGTTTCAGTGTAAACTGCGGCTTCATATTGAGATGATCTGTCTTCAGGTGCAGAAAACTGTTACCTGCTAAATTGTACCGCAGGGCCAATCCGCCGCCCCATGCAAAACAGGTAGTCCTGTTTTCATCCAGTACGATTTCATCCTGCTGCTGCAGCTTTGGCGTAAGCACCCTTGCCACACCGGCCAGCATTTTAAAATCAGCATCCCAGCGGGTTGCAAAATTTTTGGTAACAAAAGGTCCGGCCATACAGCCGAAGAAACGATAGCTGCCGGGAGACAAAGGGGCGGTTACGGTTTTACTACCGGCCCTGTTGGCGCAGTAGAATACAGAACCCGTTACCCCTGCATTCGTACTGACCCGGTATGCATAACTGATATCAACAGTGAAACCCACCTTTGCAAAGCCTGCCGTTTTTTTATTGATATCTGATGAGGCATAACATATAATAGGAACAGATATGCCGGCATTGAAAACAAAGAATGATTTTTCTTTTTCACCGGCTTTGGTTTCCTGTGTACTGATAGGAATAAACGGTAACCCGGCTATTATCCATAGCAAAATCTTTTTCATTTTGATGCTCTCCCCTTATAATTTACGGCAGGAGCAGCGTCAAAACAATGATTGCCGGCAAGAGAGTGTATAATAATCGTCAGGCTTTGCCCAACGGGCAAGGCAAGAAAAACTGCCTTTGTTACCGTAAAAAATACCTGTTGATATTATCCATTTAAAACCCCCGGTTTTTTATGGGATAATTTGTAGCTTCAGAAATACCAATCCTGCAATACCTGAGAGACGGCCATTGTTTGTTTCACCTTTAAAATCATTTACCATGGACTCTTATCAGACATTCTGCGACGTTACCAATCTTTATTTTGCCGCTATTAATTACCGGATTTTAGGAATCATAGGAATCTCCATCGCCGCATTACTATTAATACTATTTAGCTATCGCCGGATAGCAAAAAAAACTTCCCCTTCCTGTACTGAAAAAGAAACCATCGCTCCTCCTGATACAGAATTGTATGTAGCCAACATGGGCGGGCACAGTATTCTTGGTTTTAACAGAAACCTGAGCGGAACCGTTGTTTCTCCTCCCGTAAGAATTCTTAAAGGCCCATGCACAGGTTTAAAAAATCCTTTTGATGTAGCCATTGATAGTTCCGGGCAAATATGGGTAGCTAATCTGGGCGATCCGCCGGGCACCAATCCCAGTATTACCATTTTTGAAGCGAACGTTACGGGCAATACCGCCCCTTTATTAACTGTTCCTTTGAGCGGCATAACGGGCAACTTATTGCCTGGTTCCCTTGCAAGAAGAAGCAGCTCAGGTAGTTTTGTTCTTGCAATCAGTAATAATGATAGTATAAGTGAATGTTCAATAGCTTCGGGCGCCACTCACGGTCTTATTCTTAGCGGTGCACAAACACAAATAATAAATCCAACGGGAATTGCCTATAATGCCAATCAGTTATTTGTAGCCACCTCTTCGTTGCCGCTTATTTTCGGACTTTATCAAATACCCAACCCGCCGGAAAGCGCCATCCTGATTTTTGACTTACAGCAGGGCGGTGGCTTTAACCCAATTCCGGCAGCGATGATCGCAGGAGATAACACTGGTTTAGCCAATCCTGCTCACATTTGTTTTGACGATCATGGTAAACTTTATGTGGCGAACAGGGGGATACCCCCATCAGATAATGCTGTAAGTATTACTGTTTATGCTCTGGGCCAGACAGGTAATACGCCGCCTGTTAAAATGATCCACGGCCCCAATACATCATTAAACCAGTCTGGCAGTCCATATGGCATCTCAGTAGATTCGGACGGAAATATATATGTATCATCACAAAACAGCGTCCTTTTTTTTGAAGCAGTGGCTAATGGAAATGCAACACCAGCGCAAGTTATCACCGATCCGGAGATCAGCAGTCCTATAGGTCTTGCTGTACGGTAGCAAGGCGGGTTTTAGAAATAGTGTTAATGTGCCGGCAGTGGCTCCACAAATTGTTTGAAGCCGTGTTTAGCTGATTTACTGTTGAATGTGCCGATGATTGCTTCTTCCAGACTGATGTCAAGCAATGAAGCCAGCAAGTCTAAGTAAATAGCAATGCCACCTATTTCTTCTTTCAGCATTTCTTTGGTAATGTCTTTGGCGGTGTAGCTGCTGCCGCTATCGATACCCCCTTTTTCTACCCGTTGCATTTTTTTGATCATGTTGCAGAGTTCACCAACTTCGCCGGCAAGCGCCGTGGTCCAGTAGGTAAGGGGCTGGTTATCGTAACAGTTGAATCCTTCTATAGCTCTTTGTATGTTCAGCGGTCTGAATGTTGAAAGGTCAAGTATCATGCTATTATTTTTTGTGTTTGCTTTATTGATTATTAATCCATCACTTTCAGTTTGGTCACCATAATAGCGATGCAAAATCCCAGCAGAGCAACAATAGCAAAGGATAACCGCAAGCTGGCCAGTTGTGCAATATAACCTATCAGCGGCGGACCAAACAGGAAGCCCAAAAATCCGATACTGGAAACTCCGGCAAGCGCCATACCCGGCGCCGTCTTTGAAGCACTGGCGGCCGTGCTGTACACCGTTGGTATAACGGATGAAACGCCGAGGCCTACAATGATAAAGCCCAAAGTGGCCGTAATAAGATAGGGCAGCAAAACTGAAATCATCAACCCGGCAAGTACCAAGATTCCGCTTATCTGCAGTGTTCGCTTTTTACCAACCCCTGCAATAATCTTGTCGCCCATAAAACGACCCGCAGCCATCATGATCATAAAAGAGGCATAGCCCATAATAACTAATGAATGCGGCGCCTTTACTATATCCCGGAAATACACACCGCTCCAGTCGAACATAGCTCCCTCGGCAGACATACTGCAAAAGGCAATTATGCCCAGCCGCAGCAGTACCCTATCCGGTTTTGAAAATAACTTTTTTGTTTGTGCAGGAGATGTATTGCTTTGTATAAGATACTTTCCGGCAATCAACGTTATGATAAATACAAGAGCTGCTACTATAAAAAAATGATGGCGCGGAGTTATGGACAGGTGCATCATCAGCAAGCCAACTAATGCACCCGTAAATCCTGAAAGGCTCCATACACCATGAAAAGTAGTCATAATAGGACGTTCATATATTTTTTCTGCCAGCACCCCTTGTGTATTTACAGAAATATTAGACATATTACCCACCACGCCAAACACAAATAAAGCCAGTGCCAGCTGCCACATCTGTGAAGCCCATCCGATATTGGTCAGTTCAATAGCATATAATAAAATGGCAAAAGATAAAATGCGGCGGCTTCCATATCGGGTAACCAGCCTTCCTGATACAGGCATGGTCAGCAGTTGCCCGATTGGTAACGCCAGTAATATTGTACCTAATTGTGCTTCGCTGAGTTGCAGTTTTGTTTTTATATCAGGAATACGGCTGGCCCATGATGCGAAGCTGAACCCCATACAAAAATAAAAAGCAGACACGGCAACCCGCATCCTGCGTTTTGAAGTATTACTTCCTGAAACAGTACCGGCTTTTATATTAATAAGAATTTTTTTAGAAAAGTGAATGCTTTTTTTTACCTGTAGCTATAGTTCACCTTTAACTGCTATTTATTCATCAGGCCAGCAGTACTTACAAAGATAACTTATCACAGCGGCAGATGTTTCTCTCTGTTATTAATAAAAAAATCTCCCGGCCTTGCAGCCGGGAGACACCTTTAATCAGCAAGGTCCCGTTAGAACCTGAATCCAATGCCCCCACTGACATTTAGTACGGATATTTTTTGGTGTATTCTTTCCGGTCCCTCATCTTCATAACCTTCCAGGTATTCTATTTGAAATTTCGGTTTCATGTATGTGTAATCCACGTTGCCAAAAATGAATAGGCTGTTACCTGTTCCGATCCGAAGGCTCAGTCCTCCCTGTATTACCGGTGCTGTACCCCAGTCCTTTTTTGCAGCCAGGTAATCATCATAAACGATTGTAGGTGTTTTTGCATTAGCAATACCTCCCATTAATCGCAAGTCCGTAAAAATATTATTGCCCAAATCAAAAGTGAATATCGGGCCGGCACTGATGCCGTAAAACTGCCAGTTATCCATTTCCAAAGCAATGGTTTGGGGCAGTTCATCTCCCATATCAACTTCTATTTCTACATTATGGGCTTTATATTTATTAAAGAAAACAGCTGCTGCAATCCCGGTATATTCACTTAACCGGTATCCATAGTTCAGGTCAATGGTGAAACCGTTTTTAGCAAACCCGGCTTGCTCATTATCTAAATTGGTGCTTTTAAAATCTCCCAAAGGAAAAGAAAGCCCCGCATGGAAAGCAAGTATAGATTTAGTTGTTTTAATTGCCTTCCCGTTATCCTGGGCCAGCAATGCCCCGCTAACCAGCAAGGCAAGCATCAACACGAGAAGTTTTTTCATAACATATGTTTAATAAAATGATCTGATCTCACATTCTTTCTTCCGTTCAGTAATGTAACCTTATGAACCTGTTAATAACAATGATAACAGCGTACAACTACTTTGATTAATATCATAGGTTTCGGGTGGGGAGTAATAATACATTTATAGTTTTATAAAACTATTTCTGCTGCTTTTCCCCTCTTATCATTTTCGGTTAATCGTTTATGGTATGATAAAAAAATCTCCCGGCTTATAAGCCGGGAGATAGTGCCTCAATGAACAATTTCCCGCTTAAAACTTAAAGCCAATTCCGCCACTTGCGTTCAGTACAGATACTTTTTGATGTACACGATCCTCAATCACTCCTACAATAGGTTCAATTTCGAATTTGGGTTTTGTGTACTGGTAATCTAGGCTGGTGAAAACAAAAAAGTTTTTCCCGGCGTCAATACGAAGGTTAATTCCTCCCTGTAAAACAGGCGCCCATGCCCATTCTTCATCCAGTACTATTTCCCCGTCCTCTTCTGCTCTTGGAGAATTAACATTGGCCATCCCTCCCATCAGTCTCAGATCGGTGAAAACGCTTTTATTTAACTCAAAAGTCAGCATAGGACCGGCAGTAATTCCATAATACTGCCAATGATCTGCTTCGACATCGCTGAACATTTCGTTTATTTTCTCCTGGTTTAGTTTGTATTTGTTGTAAAATACAGATGCAGCAATACCGGCACTTTTATGAAATTGGTATGCATAGTTAAGGTTAATGGTAAATCCGGTTTTAGCGAACCCCGCTTCCACATTTTCAAAGTCGCTGCTTTTAAAATCCCCCATAGAAAAAGAAAGCCCGGCATGGAAAGCAAGTGTAGATTTTGTTATCCCCGTCTGCTTGCTTTCCTGGGCCAGCATTGCCCCGCTAACCAGCAGGACAAGCATCAACACAAGAACTTTTTTCATAACAAAATTTTGTTTTAACGGATAAATATATATCGTCACAATAAGTAATGTAACGGTACATGCTGACAGGTAACAATGATATGAAAGTTGTCTGCCGGTGATTGTAATCATTGGAAAAGGGAATCAATTGGCAATACCTTTGTACATTATTATCGGATAGCCCTGTCTTTTATTATTCCTCTTTCCTTTTTTAACAATTGCAAACAGTCTCTCTGCAGAAGAATTTGTAGTTTCATTTTATGCCTTACCGCTTCTTATTCTTGTTTGTATTTATCAGTTGGTGTACTGCAGCTCAACAGCAATATTCTGTTGCAGAATTAAAGAATGGAAAGTTCAAAGAAGATAGCAGTCATATCTACACTCTGCCATTTGAAACAGGTAAAAAAGTTTTTTTGGTGCAGGGATACGAAAGTATGTTCAGCCACAAGGGCTCCAAAGCACTTGACTTTAAAGTAAAGACAGGCACTAAGGTGTGTGCAGCAAGGGGCGGTGTGGTAACTGCCGTACGGAAAGATTCCGATGTTGGTGGCTTAAAGCAAGCTAATCTTTCTGATGGCAATTATGTCTTCATCAAACATACTGATGGTTCTGAAGCTAACTACTGGCATTTTCAAAAAGACAGTGTGTTTGTACAGGCAGGTGATACAGTAATAACAGGACAATTTATTGGTAAAAGCGGCAATACAGGTTACTCCGCTTTTCCTCATTTACACTTTGAAGTAAGAGGGTATGATGCCAATGGCAATTATACCGATCTGCCCACCCGGTTCTATACACAGCAGGGTGTTATCTATCTGCGGCCCGGAAAATTTTACCGCACCCGCCGCTGAGATGTTTAGATCAGAAACGAACAAGCTTAATTTTTTAAAAGTTTTTTCACAGGCAATTATTGGCCGGCAATTCTTTTTTAAGGTGCTTTATGAAATATTGCTCCTGCTGACATCTTATTAACAAACCAAACCGATCTATATGGCAAAGTTTTCCATCCCCTGCCTGCTGGTGTGTGCATTTATCTTTTCCTGTGCACAGGTAAAAAAAGTACAACAGAAAGAAAAACTTCCTACTGCCATTCCTGAATTAAGAATATTGAACGATACGACGGCAACATCTGTAAAAATCACATCGCTGAATATTGATATAACGATAGCAGCCAGTATTGCCACTACTACTTTTGATATTATTTTTTACAACCCAAATGAAAGGGTGCTGGAAGGGGAATTTGAGTTTCCTCTCGCAGACGGCCAGCATATTGTACGTTATGCTCTCGATATAGAAGGTAAGCTACGGGAAGGGGTAGTGGTGGAGAAAGCAAAAGCAAGAATCGCCTTTGAAAACACTGTACGCAGAAACATTGACCCGGGATTGATTGAAAAAACCAAAGGCAATAATTTCCGTACCCGTATTTATCCTTTACCAGCCAAAGGATCAAGACATATAGTCGTAGCAATTGAGCAAATACTGCCTCTGGAAAATAAAAACTGTCTTTATCAGCTTCCTTTATTTGCCGCAGAACCAATCAATGAGTTCAGCCTGAAGACAACCGTTTTAAAAAGTACAGAAAAGCCTTTATTGGAAGAATCTTCTCTTTCCAATTTTTCATTTCGCCAATGGAAAGAAGCTTGGGTGGCCACTCACCAGGAAAAGAATTTTGCGGCTAATTCTATCCTTTCATTTAGTATTCCCCGCAGTTTATCTAATGAGACGATAAGTGTTGCAGAAAAAAAGGATGACCAAACGTATTTCTATGTGAACAGCTATATGGAAACTGCATACAGACCCAAAACAAAGCCCTTATCAATCGGTATTCTTTGGGACATATCCGCTTCGGGAGAAAAAAGGAACCTGCAAAAAGAGCAGGAAATACTAAAAAAATATATCGCCTACTGTGGTAATGTGGACGTTTCGCTGATCCCCTTTAATACTTTCGTACAGGAAAAGGAAGACTTCAGTATCAGGGACGGAAACAGTGATCCATTGATGGAAAAAATTAAATCGCTGAAGTACGATGGTGGAACCCAATTTGGAGCTCTTGTTCTTGCTGGTTATTCTTTTGAAGAAATACTGCTTTTCTCCGACGGGCTTTCCAGCTTTGGTAAAAAGGAAATTATATATTCCCGGGCTCCGGTTTATACTATCAATTCTTTAGCTTCAGCCGATTATTCATTCCTGAAATATGTAGGACAACAAAGTCATGGCAAGTTTATTGACTTAACCGGCACAGAAACAAAAGATGCTCTTCTCGAATTGCAGCAGCAATCATTGCAAATTATAGCCGTTGATTATAATCCTTCAGAAATTGAAGACCTTGTGCTGCCAATTCCCGCTACTGTAAATAAGGGGCTTTCTTTTGCCGGGAAACTGAAAGTACCACAGGCTGTTATAAAGATTGCTCTTGGATTTGGTAATGAAACAACCATTACAAAAACATTTATTGTAAGTGAGCCGGAGAGCAGTGAATATGACCAGGTAAAACGTATCTGGGCAACGCTGAAGATCAGTGAACTGGAGCTCCGACCTGAAAAAAATAAAGAAGCCATTACTGCTTTAGGTAAAGAATTTTCTGTTGTTACTCAAAATACTTCACTAATTGTGCTGGACAGGATAGAAGATTATGCAGAACACGAAATAGTACCACCTGCTGATTTACAAAAACAATATTATTCATTGTTAAAAGAAAAAAAAGCAAATGAAAAGAATGAAAAAGAATCGGCGCTGCTGGCGGCCGTAGAAGCAATGAATGAATTAAAGGATTGGTGGAATACTGATTTTTCCAGAAAAAAAATAAAACAGTTTACTCCTCCGGTTACGGTTGCAGATAGCCAGGTTCAAAGTATGGATAATGGTACCGGTATTGTAACGTCAGATTCTGCCCGGATAAACGGATCAACAAACCTGCGTTTCAGCGTACCTTCTGCAGACGGCTATGCCGCTGCCCCGCCTCCGCCAATGGAACAATTGGAAGCTCAGAAAGTAGAGTTCCGGTTTGATGCAGAATATAAATACCTGGATTTAGCAGACAAACTGGAGGATGTAAATAAGTCTGAAGCCGACAGACAGGAAGCATCAATCAACCTGAAAGAATGGAAACCTGATGTGCCTTACCTTAAAGAACTGGAAAAAACCAGTGCAAAAAACAGAAAAGCTAAATACTTTGAACTGAAAAAGCAATATGCCGACCAGCCTTCTTTTTATATTGATGTGGCCCGTTTTTTCATAGAGAAAAATGAAAAGCAGTTTGGCATACAGGTACTTAGTAATGTAGCTGAGATGAAACTGGAAGACGCTTCTCTGCTGCGCATAGTAGCGCACCAGTTGATGGATGCCGGAGAAACAGTACTGGCAATTGAAACTTGCAAAGACATTCTGACCATGCGGGAAGAAGAACCACAATCTTACCGTGATCTGGCCCTTGCTTACAATGAAGCCGGTAAATACAATGAAACAGTAGAATTGTTTTACAAACTAATACTGGGCGCATGGGATGTTCGCTTTGACGACATAAAAGCGATTGCGCTAAACGAAATGAATGCTATAATAAGTACACATAAAGAAAAGGTAAATACAAAAAATATTGACAACCGGCTCATATTTGCCATGCCGGTAGATGTGCGGATAGTCATTAGCTGGAATGCCGATAACAGCGATATGGATCTGTGGGTTACCGATCCGGGGAAAGAAAAATGCTCTTATGAAAATACACAGACTACTATCGGTGGAAGAATCTCTCAGGATGTGACACAGGGATACGGCCCTGAAGAATTTTGCCTGAAGAAAGCAACTGATGGCAGCTATACTGTAGAGGTGAATCTGTTTGGAGATACCCGCCAAACACTTGGCGGCCCTATAGCAATCAAAGCCGATTTATTTACAGATTTTGGAAGACCCACACAAAAGAAACAAACGATCAATTTCCGGATAAGTAATAACAAAGAAGTGGTTCACCTGGGTTTATTAAAGTTCGGCAACTGATTTGAGATTTGCTGCAGGTTTAAACCATCAAATCATTTTCAAAGAGATGCCGGCTCAAAAAGCATTTTTCTGCTTCTGCTATTGAATAGTAATTTGATCGGCTGTGTTCTTTGCTTTTTTCCGTAATTCATTTACATCTGCATCAACGGCATCATATACCAATGCCACCGCCATTCTCCGGTAAGGCCTTGTTGTTGGTTTACCAAATATGCGGACATCGGTATTGATCTTCTCCAATGCTTTTTCAACGCCTGCAATAGCAAATTGTGCTGCTGTTTTATTTGCTAATACTACGGCACTGGCGCCTGCTCTTTCTAATTTTATTTCCGGAATAGGTAACCCTAAAATTGTTCGGGCATGCAACTCAAACTCAGATAAATTTTGTGTTCCGGCCAGTGTTACCATCCCTGTATCATGTGGCCTTGGACTGAGTTCCGAAAAAAATACTCCTTTATCTGTCAGGAAAAACTCCACTCCCCATAAGCCAGCACCTGTCAATGCTGTTGTTACTTTTTCTGCCATAGCACAGGCATCGTTATAATCACTTTCGTTAATGGCAACGGGCTGCCAGCTTTCCTGGTAATCGCCTCTTTCCTGCCGGTGGCCGATCGGCGGACAAAAAAGTGTTGTTCCATTCTTTTGCGTAACAGTGAGTAATGTTATTTCTGTATGAAAAGAAATGAACTCTTCGATGATCACTTCTTTGATATCTCCTCTTGAATTATTGATGGCATATTCCCATATCGCTTGCTGGTCTTCTGTTTTCTTCAATACGCTTTGTCCTTTGCCGCTGGACGACATCAGTGGTTTTACCACACAGGGAAAACCAATATCACTAACTGCTTTCGTAAACTCTTCATAAGTAGTTGCATAAAAATATTTCGCTGTTCGTAGTCCCAGGTCCTTGCTTGCCAGGTCCCTGATGAGTTTACGGTTCATCGTAAAGTTGGCCGCTTTGGCACTGGGTACTACCTGTATATTTTGTTTTTCATACTCATAGAACCGTTCTGTTCTGATGGCTTCGATTTCGGGTACTACCAAATCAGGCTGATGTTTGGCTACTGCTGAATCTAATTCTTCGCCATTGAGCATATCAATCACCTCAAACCCGTCAGCCACCTGCATAGCTGGTGCGCCGGCATAGCTGTCAACAGCAATCACTATTTGTCCGAGTCTTTTTAATGCTATCACCAGTTCTTTACCCAATTCACCGCTGCCGAGAAGAAGAATTTTTTTGTACATAGTTCTATCAATAAGTTATAAAAATAGTGAAGTCCGGTTTTCCGCAAGAAACGGGTTGTACCCAGGAACCGTGTATGCGATTTTTGTGTCGTAAATTTAAAACAATGACAGACTACGAAAGAATTGAAAAGGCCATCCATTACCTGCAGGAAAATTTTACCCGGCAACCCGATTTGGACGAAGTGGCAAAACAGGTGCATATAAGTCCTTATCATTTTCAGCGGATGTTTAAAGAATGGGCGGGGGTGAGCCCAAAAAAATTCCTACAATATATCAGTGCAGAACATGCCAAAACACTGCTGAAGCAAAACATGAGTCTGAGTGATGTAAGTTATGAAACAGGGCTCTCGGGTACCAGCCGCCTGCATGATCTGTTCATCAGTATTGAAGGAATGACGCCGGGTGAATATAAAAATGGCGGAGAACAGTTACACATTAATTACAGTTATGCAGAATCCCCATTTGGCAATATCATTGTCGCTTCCACCGCAAAGGGTATTTGTCATTTGGCTTTTGCAGATGATGAAAAGCTGGCATTAGAAGAATTAAAACGAATTTTCCCAAAAGCTTCTTTCAGGCAGGTGGTAGATACCATACAACAAAATGCGTTGTTCATCTTTACACAGGACTGGAAAAACCTCGCTGCCATAAAGCTGCACTTAAAAGGAACAGCATTTCAACTAAAAGTATGGGAAACTCTATTGAAAATACCACTCGGTGGTTTATCTACTTATTCTTCCATTGCAGCGGCGGCCGGTAATGAAAAAGCATCAAGAGCGGTTGGTACAGCAGTTGGTGATAATCCTGTTGCCTTTTTAATTCCCTGTCACCGGGTCATTAAATCAAGCGGTTCTATCGGTCAGTATCACTGGGGCAGCAATCGAAAAACAGCCATTATCGGCTGGGAGTCTGCCAAAGTATTTGCAGAAAATTAAGTCCGCAAGTTCCGGGTTGTTGTCCTTCTATCTTCTTTTCATTTTTACATCCAAAAAAATACAATGAAGACATTTATTTTAATTCATGGTTCCTGGCATAGTGCATGGAACTGGCACAAAGTAGTGCCATTATTAGAAAAAGCCGGTCACAAAGCTATTGCAGTTGATCTGCCCGGTATGGGGAGAGACAAAACACCAATACAAGAAGTGAAATTGAAAACAACCGTGGAAAGAATTTGTCAGCTGATTGACAGTATTGAAGGCAAAGTGGTGTTGGTTGGTCATAGCAAAAATGGAATCATGATCTCACAGGCAGCAGAATACCGGCCAAACAAAATCGAGAAGCTCATTTATCTCGCTGCTTACCTGGTACCAGATGGAAAAACACAACGGGAATATTCCTTGCAGGATACGGGCGGAGTTCTTAAGCCTTATGTTACGCCATACCCGGAACTGAATGCACATACATTACAACCGGCTATCTATAAAGAAGGGCTTTATCATGATTGTGATGATGATATAACTGAACTGGCAAAAGTTTTACTCAGTCATGAACCTGTTGAATCCGGTATCACGCCTCTTCAGCTGACAAAAGAAAAATTTGGTTCTGTTCTGCGGTATTATATTGAATGCACAGAAGACAGGGCGGTAACACCATTCATTCAGCAAAAGATGTATGAAGAGACTCCCTGTAAAAAAGTTTATCGTATGGCAACCAGCCATTCTCCATTTTTTAGCCAGCCGGAAATGCTAACTGACATATTTTGCGAGATCGCTGCAGAGTAAAACAAACCTCACAGGCTGTATTAACCTGTGAGGTTTGCTCTTTTTAATAAAAGAATTGTTCTTTTACGATCTTGCCGTCCTTTACTTCATACACAGCAATTTCATCCATTTTCATCCGGCTCATTCCTTTCATCGTTACATCCATCCCCATAGCCAGGCTAAAATGATTGCCGGCTACGATAGGCTCGTTAGAATAACCACCATGCATTTCTTCTACCATTTCACCAAATTGTTTCCCTTTCTGCCTGATGGCTTCCATTCCCTCTACTGTTTGCAAACCCTGTGAATGGGCTGGTTCAATGCTTACTGCATTGTCTTCATATAATTCATTCTGTATCTGCTCCCACTGGCCGGTTTGGGCCAGTTCATTAAACCGGTTGGCAACATCCTGTGTTGTCATGACCGCTTCCATTGTTGACATAGTAATAGTTTTAAAGGTTAAAAAATGGACAGAGAAGCTACGCCGTTTTTATATAGTAAAGCATTAAATAATTATGAAACCGGATATATTCAGGATGGACGTAGTTTTATACCTTTACCGGTTTTAAAAATATTTTTTTGAAAACGACCCTGTTTTTATTCCTGCTATTATCAGCTGCCTGCTCAGTCAGTAAAAACCCTATGCGCAAACAAGTAAAGCTTTTACAAAAAGGAATCATTCAGGACGATACCAGTTATGTGTATGCACTGCCATATGAAGAAGGGAAAACCTTCCGGGTTATTCAGGGTTATTTCAGCCGGTTTACCCATAAAGAAAGGGCAGCGCTTGACTTTAATATGAAACGGGGTACAAAAATAACCGCCGCAAGAGAGGGGGTTGTGGTAAGGGTAAAAGAAGATGGCAGTCTTGGCGGGCTGAAAAGAAAATATCGTTCCCACGGAAACAATATTATCATTCAGCATCCTGACGGATCAAGAGCCGGTTACTGGCACCTGCAGCATAATGGTGCCCTGGTAAACGTAGGCGATACAGTGAGAAAAGGACAGGCTATTGCATTAAGCGGCAAGACGGGATACGCCATGACACCACATTTACATTTCCTGGTTTGGCGCTCAAATGGCGGGCAATGGCAACAGGTGCCAACAAGATTTCAGACATCGAAAGGGAAAAAATATTTAAGAGGATGGAAGAAATACCGTAACAGCAATCCAGAGTAGTTATTTTTGATAAAACCTTTTTTTATTGCCCGATTTTTTTAACCAGCTTCTTACAGATCTTCAGCATTCTTCCTGGCCGGAGAGAATAGCCGTAATAGCAGGCATTGCCAGTGTGTGGTTCAGCAGAAAAGAAAATATTTTAGTGTACCCTGTCGGGCTTATCAATACTATTATTTATATCTGGCTCAGTTTTAAAGGCGATCTGCTGGGCGAAGCGGCTGTTAATTTTTATTATACTGTTATGAGTATATATGGCTGGATACTGTGGGCTCAAAAAGACACAAGACATCAGCCTGTTGTTCATGTTACTTTCTCTGATAAAAAATGGTGGCTGTACCAGCTTTCATTCTTTGCTGTTTTTTATATTTCCATCTTTTTGTTACTCACCTATCTTAAAAAAGATTTTGCACCGGGTGCTATTCCCTGGGCGGATGCTTTTGCTTCTGCAACCGCCTTTACGGGTATGTGGCTGATGACAAAGAAAAAAGTAGAAAGCTGGTACTGGTGGATCGCCACTAATATTGCCTCTATTCCTTTGTACTTTACAAAAGAGTATGCGCTAACCAGTGTATATTATAGTATACTATTAATAATGGCTGTATTTGGTTTAATTGAATGGATGAAAAGAGCAAAAAATCGTTATGCTTAAAAAGATCGTTATCATCGGACCGGAAAGTACCGGCAAGAGTACATTATGTGAACAGTTGGCACAGCATTATGAAACCATATGGTGTCCGGAGTTTGCCCGTGAATACCTGCTCACCAATGGCACCAGTTATGAATATGAAGACCTGCTTACCATCGCAAAAGGTCAGCTTACACTGGAAGATGAATATGCAGCTATGCTGGAAAAACAATCGGAGCCTATGCTTGAATTGGGCGGCCACCTTCCGTTGTTTATTGATACAGATATGTATGTCATTAAAGTTTGGTGTGAGTTTGTTTTTAATAAATGTCACCGGTTTGTGCTGGACCAGATAAGTGAACGGAAATATGATCTGTACCTGCTTTGCAATATTGACCTTCCCTGGGTGGAAGATGAACTCCGGGAGTATCCTGATTTGCATACCAGAAAAAAACTATATCATATTTATAAAGATATAATGATAAACCAACAAGTACCCTGGGCCGGCATCAGCGGAAATTATGAGGAACGTTTATCAAAAGCTATTCGGGCGGTTGACCGGCTTCTCATATAATTATCGGTACTTCGCAGTTACATGGTAAGTTATATCCGAAATAATCATCGCCTGTTCTTTTACGGACTGTGGTTGCTTATGAGTTTAATTCAGTCAGGGTTTACAGAGCTGCTGGATGACGAAGCGTATTACTGGGTGTATGGTCAGTACCTGGACTGGGGTTATTTTGATCATCCACCGATGATTGGGTTACTGGTAAAAGCGGGATATGCTATTTTCCCGAATGAACTGGGAGTGCGTCTTTTTCCATTACTATTAAATTTTTTTACCCTTTTCATTATAGAAGAGCTGACTGAGAAAAAGAATCCATTTCTTTTTTACGCAATTATTTTTTCTATCGGAGCTTTACAGGTAAGCGGGTTTGTGGCTGTTCCCGATATCCCGCTTATTTTTTTTACAGCTCTGTTTTTTTTATGTTATAAAAATTTTATTGCTTCCTCTTCCCTTGTCAATACGATTCTTTTGGGTATTGTCATCGCCCTGATGCTCTATAGTAAATATCATGCTGGTTTAATTATTCTCTTTACTGTAATTTCTAACAGGCAATTATTTTTCCGCTACCAATTTTATCTCGCCGGGTTAATTGCATTTTTGCTTTTTGCGCCTCACCTGTGGTGGCAGTATCAGCATGACTGGATAAGTTTTCGCTTTCATTTATTTGAAAGAAATACCAGTCCCTATAAGTTCTATTTTCCTGCTGACTACTTGCTGGGTCAGTTATTAATTTCCGGGCCATTCACAGGATTCATTCTGTTGCCTGCTGCTTTTTTATTTAAACCTGTACAAAAAACAGAAAAGGCGCTGTGGTACAGTTTGGCAGGTGTATATGTCTTCTTTTTTTTGAGTTCTTTCCGGGGAAAGGTAGAAGCCAACTGGACTTCTCCGGCGGCGGTTCCGTTAATTATATTAGCGCACCAGTTTTTGACAGAAAAAGAAAAATGGAGAACGCTTTTAGTAAAAATATTACCGGCCACAATGTTTCTGGTTGTAGCAGCCCGGATAGTAATGATTGCAGATATTGTACCTGTGCGACTGGTTGAAAAAAAATACCATGACTGGAAAGAGTGGCCTGCAGAAATGAAAAAAAGAACAGCAGGGCTCCCGGTTGTGATTGGTAACTCTTATCAGCAGGCATCCAAATACTGGTTCTATACGGGTCAGCCTGCTTATTCTCTTAACTTTTACAGAGCCCGGCGGAATAATTATAATTTCTGGCCTATGGAAGATTCTCTCCTGGGGAAACCGGTTTATATCCTGGATAAGTATGATCTGTGGCGTTTTCCCGATTCGTTGAAAACACATAACAGTTGGGTGGGATATAAATATGATCCTTTTTTTGTGTCCTTTGCAAAAATCAGGATCGATGCAGGAACAAGAAAAATTTACAGTAAGAAGGGGAGCCCTGTTTTACTGTCTTGCTATTTTGATATTCCACCACTCTATTCGTTATTCCTGGATACAACAAAAACGGACCTGAAAGACACAATAAGAATTGGTGTCTTTAACAGAAATGGCTGGGTTAAAGATATTTTTCCGGGAATTAATTTACGCCAGGCCGCCAGGCAAAAAAATATGATACTTAACCTTGTTCCGGAACTTCCAAAAGGAAAGTATTACCTGCGGTTTGCCATCAGCTGCGGCTCCCGTCTTCCAACTCATAACAGCGAGAAAATAATGTTTACTGTTAATTAGTCTTCTTTTGGGTTGCCGGTGTTTCTATGCCGATGACTTGCTGTATATCCGGATCGGATTGCAGGTTGTTCATCTGTTTCATAATAACAGACGAACGGTAAGAAATATAATTCGAGGGGGGTTTTACTCTATATTTTTTAGGGTTGGGCAAACAGGCAGCAATCATTGCCGCCTCTTGTTTGGATAAATTCTTTGCCGGTTTATTAAAGTATTTCTGCGCCGCCGCTTCGATGCCAAAAACACCGTCACCCGTTTCTATCACATTCAGGTACACCTCCAGTATTCTTTTCTTTCCCCAGAATGTTTCAATCATGAATGTAAAATAGGTTTCCAGCCCCTTTCTCACCCAGCTTCGGCCCTGCCACAGGAAAACATTTTTTGCCACCTGTTGACTAATGGTACTGGCACCGCGGATACGGCCCGGCTTCTTTTCGTTGTACTTCATTGCCTTTTTAATACTCTTCCAGTCAAATCCGCTGTGGTCGGGAAACAACTGGTCTTCTGATGCAATTACAGCAAGCTTTGCATCGGGAGATATGTTACTGCTGCGGATGTAATCTCTTTTTAACCCATGTCCGCTTACCCAGCTGACGAGTTGTGTAACCGTAATGGGAGGGTTAACCCATTTCAGCAAGATGATGTAAGCAAGTTGCAGGACAAAGAGCCAAAGGAATATTCGTTTAGCCCATTTTAAAAGTTTACCAAAGAAAGTTGTCCGCCTATTTGCTGTGCCAGTCGCCATAGAAAATAAGTCCGCCTATTAAGACAAGTCCAAAAATAATAAGTATAATGCCATTAACCTTGTTCAGTATATGAATGTTATGCGGGGTTAGTTTATTCCGGATTTTTCCTGCTAAAAAAACCTTCAGCAGGTCCGCAAGCAATACAATCAGCAACGCAGCTGTATAAATAATAAATTTGTACCGGGTGGAAAAATGTATCAGTGAAGTAGATATCGTTATCCAGAAAATAATTACACCCGGATTCATCAGGTTCATAAAATAACCCGACAATGAAATTTTCAGCAGTTCTCTTTTTCGCTGTTTAAAAACGATTTTACCCTCTTCGTTTACTTTTACTTTTTTAAAGAAAAGATAAAAGATACCGATCAGTATCAGTAAGATGCTCCCGGCAATACCAATTGGTTTTTCATACAGCCTTAGACTAAGGAAAATCTCAGTAAATACATTCGCAATTAAAACAAGCGTAATATCGCTGGCAGAAACGCCAAAAGCAAAGGCCATCCCTCCTTTATGGCCGTTATTCAAACTTTGCTTTATAACAGAAAATAATACCGGCCCCACTGCTATACTCAGCAGGAAACCAATTGTTATTCCTTTTAACAATGCATCAATCATCCTGGTTCATAAAAATAAAACCCCTCTCGGACAAAAAGGGGTTCACTATTAAATCGCTCCCGTTAGTAAGAACCGCTCCCACTCCTCCAGCATTTTACCTTTCATTACTCTCGGAAATTTATGCTGGCTGCCAAGTTTTCCTTTTAGTTCCATAAACTTCAGGAATTTTTCCTGTGGTAATACTTCCAGGAAGACCTCTTTTAACGCACTATCCCTTTCGGTGGCGTAATCATCATTCAGCTTACGAAGATTTTCATCAATTCTTTTTTGCAGTTGTTTTGCATCCACCTTATCGTCTGTAGCCACATACCAGCGATGGGCAAATAAATTTTGATAAGGAAACCCCACCACAGTATATTCCGGAATACAGATATTAAATTCTTCACTAACCATTTCTATAGCCTTATTCATATTATCCACACTCAGGTGTTCGCCGGTCAGGCTTAAAAAATGTTTTGTCCTTCCTGTTATACACATTTCATTTCTTTCGAGGTTCGTAAATTTTATCGTATCCCCGATAATATAGCGCCACGAACCGGCATTTGTACTCATCAGCAAAGCATATTCTTTTCCCTCTTCCACTTCATGTATCATTTTGGCATCCGCATTAGCCATAATCTTCCCATCATGATCAAAGTTTTTTTCATCAAAAGGAACAAATTCAAAAAAGATATTATTATTCAATATCAGTTGCATGCCTTTGGCATGTTCTCTTGTTTTATAGCCGATAAACCCTTCGCTGGATAAATAATTTTCGATATAAACGATTGGCTTGCCCAATAATTTTTCAAACCCTTTTTTATATGGTTCGAAGGCTACTCCTCCATGAACAAAGAAGCTGAAGTTGGGCCATATCTCATGAATATTGTTCACTTTGTAATGATCAATCACCATTTCCATACACATCTGGCACCAGGCGGGTACGCCAACGATGTAACCAATGTCCCACTCTTTGGCATGTTCTACGATTTCGTGTAACTTCTGGTTCCAGTCACTCATTGCAGCAATACGTCCTCCGGGCTTATAGAAACTTTGAAACCAAAAAGGTCTTTTCTTGGCAAGAATACCGCTCAGGTCGCCGGCATACCATCCCGCTTTTCCTTTTTTCAGATCAGTTGCGCCGCCAATCATGAGAAACCCTTTTGTCATTGCTTTTTTATTTGCATCCTCATAACGAATGAGACTAAGCAATTGCCTGATATAGTTAATCGTATTGCTTCGTAACAGGTCCTTTGTAACAGGGATATATTTGCTGGCCGCTTCTGAGGTACCGGAACTTAATGCGTAATATTTTATTTTACCCGGCCAGGTTACATCCGGTACACCTTCCAGTGTTTTCTTCCACCATTCTTCATAAATTTTATTATAGTCGTGTATCGGTACCAGTTCCTGAAATTTTTTCCCGGGATGTTTACTGAGCAACGCTTCATCAAAATGGTATTGCTGGCCAAATTCTGTAAACCGGGCTTTTTTGAGCAGCTTCTTTAGTACCCGCAATTGTTGGCGTCTCGGGTCATTAGGTGGAATCCTTAATGCTGCAGCTATAGCTTTGGGTAATTTGATATCTATGATAGTGGCCATTCGTTGCTTAAAGGTTCAGATTAAAGTTACGTAATGTAATTGTTGAAATAGCTGCGAATATAAGTTGTTGCAAAGTCCTGTCAAACTAACCACCAAGTTTCCGGTAAACCTTCCATATCATTCGGAGATCAGTAGCTGGTTCGTAATCTCTGGCATACCAATAATCCATCATTTGCAAACTTTCCAGGGAAAGTTGCTGACCCCAGCTTACCGGCACAGCATTACAAGCGATGACACCCGGGCGAATATCCGGCAGGTTTTTTTCAGTTACTGCATATCCTATCCATGTTTTTTTACCAAGCAATACAGTAAAACAGTAAATAAGAAATGGAACCGGTTTTTTAATGAGGAACACCTGGATGGGAAAACTAAAGATTCCCAGTAGTGATATGATTACATCAATTAATCTTTTTAGCCTCCGGTTGTAAGGATCAGCCAGCTTATAGCCATTTTCATAAGAAACCGCCTCACCTGAACTGTCTTTGGAATCGCTGCCAATAATACTGCTGCTGCCAATAGCATGAATTTTTGCAATAATTCCCGGAGGAAGTTGTTGTATACTTTGAATGATCCCGGCAAAAGATAAAGCACCCTGGCAAAAAATCACTTCCCGGAAAGGAAGTACCTGTGAAAGTTCTGTCAATTTTTTATTGTTTCCGATAGCAGCTCTATCGTTTTCGTTTATGCTCACCCTTCCCAGTATTGGCTGCTGTATGCCTGCTTCTCTTAACAACTGAAGCACCTGTTCATACTCTGCTGCAGATCCTGCAATGACGGTAACCGCTTTATCTTCTTTTTGTTTGTCGCTGTTTACTATATTGGTTTGTACAAGTATCCACCGGAGTATAGAAATGAGAACAAAAGCCAGAACAGCGCCAAATAATACAATAGCCCTTGAGAAACGATATTGTTCGGGCAATAAAGAGTAGGCGGCTAATAAAAAAACTGTGGCGATTGCTGAGGCCCTTATCAGTTCGCTCCGCTTATACCATTTATCGTAGAGGCCCGCATAATAGGCCGTAACAAGATAGAAAACGGTATACGCCGGAATAGCAATCCACAATAACCTGTTTTCATACTCAATATCTGTACGGACATAGCGGGTCCAGACATTTTTCATTATCCAGAAAGAAAGAAAAATGAGTCCTGCATCTATTAATGGCAAACCGATCCTGCGGATAAAACTACCCAAAGCAGTTAATGCTGCCCTGAACCAGATGGCAACATGAATTAAGATATTAAAAACTCCAGCCCTGCCTCCTCCATAGTGCTTACGAACAAAGATGCTCATGGCATTATAAAACATCCGTACATAATTCATGCTTCCTTTCCGGGTACTCTCCCCTTTGAAATGAATAATGCTGCTGCCAGCAAAATAGTAGTTTTTATATCCGGCCTTTTGAATACGGTAACTCAGGTCAACATCTTCGCCGTACATAAAAAAAATTTCATCAAATCCGCCAATCTTTTCAAGCACTTTTCTTTTTATCAACATAAAAGCTCCTGCCAGTACATCTGCTTCATGGTTCTTATTTTCATCCAGGTGGCCCAGATGATACTGTGAAAAAGTTTTTGAACGGGGAAATAATTTTGCTAATCCGAATAGTTTATACATTGATGTCAGCGGTGATGGAAATGCTCTTTTAGATTCTTTCAGAAAACGGCCACTTCCGTCCAGCATTTTTATGCCCAATGCGCCGGCATCTGTATGTTCCTTCAAAAAAGAAATACATTTTGTAAAACAATCTTCCGGCACAATGCTGTCTGGGTTTAGAAACAAAACAAATAAACCCGTACTTTCTTTTAACCCCTGGTTACAGGCTTTGGCAAAGCCAAGATTTTCTTTATTGGCAATAAACTTAACATCCGGAAATTTCGGGATCAAATAATTTAAACTGTTATCAGCAGAACAATTGTCGACAACAATCACTTCCCCCTGTATATCCGCAAGGGCCTGTTGAACAGAGTAAAGGCACTGCTCTAAGAAGTGTTTTACATTATAATTGACTATGATAACTGACAGTTCCAAGGGTGTGCAGTCTTACAACCACGAAGTACGACGTTTTTACCTTCAGTTCAAAATGAAGTGGTTGCTACACAATATATAAAATCATTTTCGATACAATAATCTGCAGTATATCTTTGCCCATGCTTAAAAACACTCTCATAGAAGCCGCAAGAGCAGGTGCTGCAAAAATTATTCATTTTTTCAACAGTGATTTTAAAATCAGTAATAAAGAAGGCGTTAATAACCTGGTAACTGAAGCTGATCATGCGTCGGAAAAAGCTATAATATCAGTTATTAAATCTCATTTCCCCGAACACCAAATACTAGCGGAAGAGGCCGGTGAAATTATTCAGGACTCTAATTACAAATGGATTATTGATCCTATTGATGGTACCGTAAACTTTGCCCATGGAATTCCGCTGAATTGTGTTTCTATTGGCATCGAACATAAAGGGGATATAATATTGGGTGCGGTTTATAACCCGCACCTGAATGAATTTTATTTTGCGGAAAGGGGCAGGGGCTCTACACTGAATGACAAGCCTATTCGTGTAAGTAATGAAACAGAAACAATAAAAGCCTGCCTGGTAACAGGGTTTCCTTACACGTATATTAATATGCCCAACGGCCCGCTGGAAGTGTTTGAAAAACTTATACGGAAGGGTGTTCCGGTAAGAAGACTAGGCTCTGCGGCTATTGATCTCTGCTGGGTGGCATGCGGCCGTTTCGATGGTTTTTATGAGCATAAGTTAGAAGCATGGGACAGTGCCGCCGGATATTTAATTGTAGAAGAGGCCGGAGGAAAAGTAACCGATTTCTCCGGCGCTAAGTTTTCTATATATCAGCACCGGTTGCTTGCCACCAATGGAAAAATTCATGATGAGCTGCTGGCTGTAATAAATAATCAAAAAGAACTATAATAAATATTATATGTTGTGTGTGATACAGGTATTGATTGAACAATAGCCTTTCTTATAAATAAAGGTGAGATGAAAGGACGAGCAAAAGAGTTTGTCGTTAACAAGCAATTTTGACTGAAAAGCTCTCCGGTACACTAGTGAACAGATCTAATTAAGCAGAAATTATCAGGTATTCCGTTGAACAAGGGCTAATAAATGCGGTAAAATCAAATTTCATTTATAAATTCAAAATTGTTAAAGAAGAACCGGATCAATGCTTTTTTTTCTGGAATTACTAATAGAATTTAACATGCCCTTTGAAACAGAAATTATTGAACTTTATAAAGTAGAAGAATCCCTACTAAAGGTCATCATGTTGTCAATAGTATCTTCGGGGTACAGACTATTGTACACCTAATATCGTACATTTAATTATGAGCAACGAAAGAACAGAAATTAGTAGTCTCGGCGAGTTTGGTCTTATTGAGCATCTGACCAAAAATATTGAACTGCAAAATGCTTCCTCTGTTTTGGGTGTGGGAGATGATGCCGCGGTGATCGATCATTTTGGTAAACAAACGGTGATCACTACGGACCTGCTGGTAGAGGGTGTTCATTTTGACCTGATATATACACCACTGAAACACCTGGGTTATAAAAGTGTGATCGTTAACCTGAGTGATATATATGCGATGAACGCAACCCCAACGCAGATCATTCTCAGCATTGGCTTCAGCAATCGTTTCAGTCTGGAGACGCTGAATGAGTTTTACGAAGGCGTATATGCAGCCTGTGATAAGTATGGGGTGGACCTCGTTGGCGGTGATACTACTTCTTCTCAAAAAGGATTTATCATTTCAGTCTCCGCCATCGGCGAAGTGGCGCCGGATAAATTTGTAAAAAGAAGTACGGCTCAAAAAGGTGATCTGCTTTGTGTGAGCGGAGACCTTGGCGCCGCTTATGTCGGTTTATTGTTTTTAGAAAGGGAAAAGAAAATATTTATGGAAAGCCCGGGTGTGCAGCCTGACCTGGAAGGAGAGTCGTATGTGATCGGAAGACTGCTGAAGCCTGAAGCGAGAAAAGATATTGTGGAATTTTTTGCCAGCCAGGAAATCACTCCAACTTCTATGATGGATATCAGTGACGGGCTGAGTTCTGAGATATTACATATCTGTAAAGAAAGCAACCTTGGCTGTGTAATATATGAAGACAAGATCCCCGTATTTGAGGAAATGAAAAAAGCAGCTTTCAAATTTGAAATAGATCCGACGGCCTGTGCGTTAAGCGGTGGTGAGGATTATGAATTATTATTCACCATTTCTCAGTCAGATTATGATAAATTAGTACTGAATGAGCAGATCAGCGTGGTGGGCTATATGACAGCGCAGGAACAAGGGGTACATATTATTACCAAAGGCGGAAGCAAGCATGTCATAACAGCCCAGGGCTGGAATCATTTAAAGTAAAGAACAGAGATAAAAAGGAATATGCGGAGAATATCGATTTCGTACTTTTTCTTACTGGTGCTTGCAGGTTGCGGTGTAAGCAAATCTTCATTTTCTCCTGCAAAAAAATATTCACCAAAGCAATTGAGACGGGACTATTCTATTTACCAGGATATCCTGGAACAACACCACCCCAGTCTTTATTGGTACACCAGTAAAGACAGTATGGATTACTATTTTGATTATGGACGGCAACTACTAAAGGACTCAATGACAGAGCCGGAGTTCAGAAAAATATTAAGCTATGTAACTGCAAAAATAAATTGTGGCCACACTTCCATTCGTAATTCTAAAGCCTGGTCAAAATTTTATGATACAGCCCGGCTGGGAAAAATGTTTCCGCTGAGTATGAAAATCTGGAATGATACCATGCTGGTAACCGCCAATCTGAACCGCAAAGACAGTATTCTGAAAAGAGGAACAATGATTACCCGGCTGAATGGTAAAACGGTTTCAGAGCTTACAGATACCCTTTTCCAATATATTTCGACCGATGGTTTTAACCGCACTCACAAATATCAGTCGCTAAGTAACCGAGGATACTTTGGTTCTTTATACACTTTATTATATGGCCCTTCGGAAAAATATGTGCTTGAGTATATTGACAGCACAGGGCACATAAAATCTAAAACCATCCCCGTCTACAATCCGGCTGCCGACACAGCAGGCAGAATGGCAATTCGACCTCCTGCCAAAATACCCCAACCTTCAAAGCGGGAAAGAAAAAGGCAACAGATTAGTACAATCCGTTTGATGAGAATTGATACCGTCAATCATTCAGCCATGATGACCCTTTCCACTTTTGGCCGGGGTTATGGATTAAATAAATTCTTCCGGCAATCCTTCAGGGCGTTGCGCCAAAACAATATCACCCACTTCATCATTGATGTTCGGGGCAATGGTGGCGGTAGTGTTAATAACTCCACACTGCTGACAAGATATCTTGCTAACCAGCCCTTTAAAATAAGCGACTCTCTTTTTGCGGTACGAAAGAAAAGTAGCTATGAGCGGTGTATAAAAAATCATTTCTGGAACAAACTTTTTATAGCCTTCTTTACCCGTAAAAAGAAAGATGGCAATTATCATTTCGGATATTTTGAAAGACATTATTTCCAGCCTAAAACAAAAAATCAATTTTCCGGCAAGGCCTATATTGTTACCGGGGGCAATTCTTTTTCAGCTACCACTTTGTTTACGGCTGCACTGGTAAAGCAGGAAAATGTGATTGTTGTTGGCGAAGAAACGGGAGGCGGAGCTTATGGTAATTCTGCCTGGCTTATTCCTGATGTTAAGCTTCCCGAAACGGGAGTTCGCTTCCGGTTACCTTTATTCAGACTTGTAATTGATAAAGCAATACCTAAAAACGGAAGAGGTGTTCAGCCGGAAATAACATCACTCCCCAGTATTGAAGCTATTCGGCGTAACACTGATTTTAAGATTGAAACGGTCATGGAGCTGATAAAGAAAGACAAAGAAAAATAGCGAGCAACTTTATTGCTTATTATTTTCCTCTGCAGGTGTATTGAAAGTAACAACATTCATTCTCCCGCAGCTACTGCATATTAGATAACGATCTTTTTTTTTATTGGAATCAAACAACACGTCTTTCACTGTTAACACTCCATTCTCACACTCTGGGCAATAAATTATCTCTTCTGGGTTTTTTAATAATTCTTTTACAGCGTTTATCCATTTATTTCTTTTTGAGTCCATACACTATCTTTTATTATCTGCTGATATAATAAAACCATCTGCATCCCTTAAAAAAGGAAGCTTTTCTCTTATACTGTTAAGATGAGTTTTATCTAACTGAAGAGTGAACACATCTTCCTCGTCCTTTTTTGTATACAACACTTCGCCCAACGGATCAATGATCATACTGTCGCCGCTGTGATAAATATCATTTCCATCATTGCCTACCCGGTTCACGGCAACTACATAACATTGGTTCTCTATCGCTCTTGCCTGCAATAATGTTTTCCAGGCATGGCTTCTTCTCTCGGGCCAGTTAGCTACATATATCAGCACATCGTATTCGGCCCCGATTACGGCGTTTTTCTCCTCCCCTTGCGGGGGCGGCTCGGAGGGGGTTTGGCGGGCCCAAACAGGAAACCGCAGATCATAACAAACCTGCAGGTTTATTTTCCATCCTTTTACCGAAGCAATCAATCGTTTTGTTCCGGCGGTGTAGTGATCGTCTTCTCCGGCAAAGGCAAAGCGGTGACGTTTATCATACACACCATGCTGGTCATTGGGCAACATCCATATTAGCCTGTTGTAGTATTGTGCTTCTTCCTTTATAATAATACTACCTGTAAGAATTATTTTTTTTTTCGCTGCTATTCTTCTCATCCATTGCACTGTTTCGCCATCCATCGTTTCCGCCAGTTGTTCCGGCTTCATGCTGAAACCGGTACTGAACATTTCTGGTAATACAACAACTTCTGTTTTTTCTTTTATGCTGCTGATCTTCTCTTCCAGCATCTGCAGGTTAGCGGTTTTGTTTTCCCAGTAAAGGCTGGTTTGAATGCTGGTAACTGTAAGTGTTGACATGCTGTAAAATTAGTTGTAATAATACAACAGTTTGCATTTCGATTTAACGAAGCTGTTTCAAAATGCTGAACACCGGCAAACAGTCTATAGGCAAATGTGGAGATGTATTAACAAAGTAAAAAGTCTAATCTGCAAATCGTGGATTTAGTTTTTCAGCTATTAATTGTTTTATTTTGGCAAAAATTTAAACACCCCGGTTATGAACAGCAACATAGGGCCTGCATGTATTTTTATTGCAACTGGCAGCATTGCTTATGCCGAAAAATCAGTGGTAAGCAAAACAATTATTAAAAAAGCCTCCGGCACGGTAACTATTTTCTCTTTTGACAAAGGAGAGGGCTTGTCTGAACACAGTGCACCGCATGAGGCTTTGATACAATTATTAGACGGCACTGCCGAAATTACTATCGGCGGAGAACCACATAACCTTGTTGCAGGACAGTGCATAGTCTTACCCGCAAATATTCCTCATAGTATAAAAGCAACAGAGCAATTTAAAATGATGCTGACGATGATAAAAGGGTAAGAAACCTCTTGTTATTTCAGCGAACTTGTACAGATTTTTTACGTACCTCCTGTACATCTGGAGAAAAAATATTAATTATTGTTTTACCCCTAATTCAGTAAGTAAAATTTCGATTTTTTCTCTTATAAAATCCCTGACTTTATTAAACTCAGCAGGCTCCATATGTTTGGGGTCAGGGATCTGCCAATCGATGAATTGTTTGGCCGGCATCCAGGGACAAGCATCACCGCAGCCCATAGTGACTACCACATCAAAAGGAGCATATTGTTTTACTTCATCAAGGCTTTTACTGTCGTGGGCACTGAGGTCATAACCTAATTCTTTCATAGCGGCAATAGCTTTTGGGTTAACGATTCCCGAAGGTTTGGAACCGGCGCTATAGGCTTCCACATTTTCACCGCCGAGCATTTTGGCAAAAGCCTGGCTCATTTGGGAGCGGTTACTGTTTTCGATGCAAACGAAAAGTAGTTTCTTTTTCATGCGTTGGTTGTTTTTAAATTTTTTTTGTTGCGATAATGCAAAACGAACAAGCAGAATTAAAACGGGCACCTCAATCAGCGGACCGATCACTGCAGCAAACGCTGCCGGTGAGTTTATACCAAAGACAGAAATAGCCACGGCGATACCTAATTCAAAATTGTTTCCGGCTGCTGTAAAGGCCAGCGATGTTGATTTAGAATAATCAGCACCAGCTTTTTTAGAAAGAAAAAAAGCCGAAAAGAACATAATGGCAAAATAGATGGTCAGCGGTATGGCGATCAGCAACACATCTCCCGGGATCTGAACGATCAGGTTGCCCTTGAGACTAAACATAACAACAATAGTAAACAACAAGGCTATCAACGTAACAGGGCTGATGGCTGGAAGATATTTTTGACTGAACCAGGCTTCTCCCTTCCATTTAATAAGCAGGTACCTCGAAATCATCCCGGCGAGAAAGGGAATGCCGAGATAAATAAATACACTTTGTGCCACTTCGCCGATGGTGATATTGACTTCATACCCTTTTAATCCCAGCAAGGGAGGAAGTTTGGTTATAAATATCCAGGCATAAAAACTGTAGAATACCACCTGGAAGATACTGTTGAAAGCGACCAAACCTGCCGCATAAAGCCTGTCACCACCTGCCAGGTCATTCCAGACGATCACCATGGCAATACAACGGGCAATGCCGATCAGGATCAGCCCGGTCATATAACCGGGTTCATCCCGGAGAAAGATAACTGCTAAAGCAAACATCAGGACCGGGCCCACAATCCAGTTTTGTATCAACGATAGCAGTAGTATTTTTCTATTGGCAAATACTTTGGGCAGTTCTTCATACTTCACTTTGGCCAGCGGCGGGTACATCATTAAGATCAGACCAATAGCAATTGGAATATTGGTGCTGCCGGATTGAAAGGAGTTGATAAACGTTTCAGCGGATGGAATAAAATAACCAATAGCCACTCCTATACCCATAGCCAGGAAGATCCATAGCGTCAGGTAATTATCGAGAAAGGAAAGTTTTTTTTGCATGCCGTACAGTTAGTTTTAAAAGAGAGGAGGGAATATTCCCTCCTCTTCAAATTTTAGCAGCAACCGCCGCCCATTTCGCAGCAAAGACTCCCGGGTTCGCAACAGCCGGGATCTTTCTGCATTTGAATGTTTGTGTTCATGGCTATACTATTTAGGGTGAAAAAATACTTTAGCAACAACCGCTGCCGGGTTCACAGCAGTTGCGGTCATCCTTGGCCGGTTTTTCTGCATACACGGTAATACTGCTGATTCTTGTTTCTCCTTTTTTATAGTCGGCTATTTCTTCAGCACTTAAATATTCGGCGAGAATCGAATCTGGAATAATAATGGTTTTGTCTTTTTGCAAAGTGATATTTTTAAACCCGGCTTCTTCAATAATACCGAGATATTCACTTTTTTGGATAGCGCCGGATACACAACCAGCATAGAGTTCGGCCACTTCTTTCCATTTGGCGGGTAATTCACCTTCCAGCACAATATCAGAAATGGAAAAATGCCCGCCGGGTTTTAATACCCGGTAGATTTCACTGAATACTTTATGTTTATTGGGAACCAGGTTGAGCACACAATTGCTGACGATCACATCGGCTTTGTTGGAAGTAACCGGCATATCTTCAATATCGCCCTGGCGGAATTCCACATTGTTGAATCCTAATTTCTCCGCATTCTCCCTGGCACGGGCAATCATGGCTTCGGTAAAATCAATACCAACGATCTTTCCTTTATCACCAGCAATTTTACGGGCCACAAATGCATCATTACCGGCGCCGCTGCCGAGATCGATCACCGTATCGCCTTCTTTGATCTTTGCAAATTCGGTGGGCAGACCGCAACCCAGGCCCAGGTCGGCATCCGGATTATAGCCTTCCAGTTTTGTGTAATCGTCGGCCATGATGTTGTACACATCATCTCCGCAACAGGAGGAGGTGGCCCCGCAGCAGGAAGCCGCATTCAGGTCTTTTGATTGCTTTGCAATCTCGCTGTACTTTTCTTTTACCAATTGTTTGAGTTGTGAATCGTTGTTCATGGCTTATTTTTTTATTTTAAACAGAAATATATTTTTCATTAAACGGCGACCATGCGTCTACGGCTTTGGCTGGTAAATCTTCTGTCCATACCAGATGCTCTTTGCCGGAAGGAATCACGATGCTGTCACCAACAGCCAGCCTGTATATATCATTCTCCAGTTTAAAAAATAATACACCCTCCAATACATAGGTTATTTGTTCGCTGTCATGTTGGTGTTTGGCAAATTTTGTTTGTGGAGGAACCTCGAACCAGGTGAATTGCAGGTTCTTTTCATTGATTGACCAAAAATCGGCACCCGTTTCTTTATCTTTTTTTATTTTTTGTATATCACTGTAGCAGGCAAAAGCGTCTTTTGTGATATCTTTCTTCATATATGTCGAAGAGGAGGGACAAAGAGAAGAAAACTCAGTCGTGTCTTTCATTGTAGCGGGAGCAGCGCTTCGTTCCGCAACAACAAACCCATTTGCTGTAAAGTATTTCTCAGCCGTTGTGGTAAGCAGATGCAACATTTCGATACCGGACTGACGACCATGTGAAATCAGGCGATGGAATAAATTGATACCAACTTTTTGATCCCTGTATTTTTCATCTACCGCAAATGGCCGTAACAATCCATCTGTGAGATATTGTTCAACACCGATACAACCGATTACTTCATTTTTATTAGCGACAGCAAGAAGAAAAGAGATACTGGTTGTAAATATATCTGAACCGGGCAACCCGTTTTTTTGCAGAAGCGCTGAAATAGCAGGTAAGTCTTCCTTGTAGCCGGGCCTATATGTTATCTGATCGTTCATATACTAATGATTTAACAACAGGCTTTTTCGTTTTTCACTTTCAGGTTGTTGAATAAAGAAGTGAACTCGCTGTTGAATTTTTCAAAAGCTTTCCAGTTGATGCAGTAGCAGCTGCGAGGGCCGTCAACTGTTCCGCTGATAAGTCCTGCATTTTTTAATTCCTTCAGATGCTGTGATACGGTAGATTGCGCCAATGGTAATATATCCACGATCTCACCGCAGATACATTCATTGCGCTGTGCCAGCACTTTCAGGATGGCTATACGGGCAGGATGGCTCATGGCCTTGGCAAAATTCGCCAGGTCCTGCTCTTTTTGTGTAAACTCTTCTTTTTTATGGAATGCCATTTTTAAATCTTATATCGCAAATATACGATGAATGTGACTAAAGGCACAAATCTTTTTTTGTGGCAATTACGGAGCAGATTTTTTTCTTTTGAAAAGAGAAATCAAAACGCCGCTGCCTATAATACACAGAATGCCAAGGGAGGACATCCAGTCGGGGAAGGCGTCGCCCAGCGCCATTCCAATAAAAACAGAGAAGATAATATTTGCATAACCGATAGAAGAAACAATACCAGCCTTATCTGCACCATAGGCTTTTGTAACAAAATATTGTCCAAATAATGCTGCCAGCCCTAACCAAAGCACATATAACCATTCAATACCAGAAGGCCATCGCCACAGAATAAAAAAAACATCATCAGCAGGAATCTCGGCAACAAGGCGAATGAGCATAAAAACAAGGGGAACAAAAACCCCGGTACCAATAAATGCCAGCACAATGATCCTGGAATCATAATACCCGGCCAGGCGGTTAACTGTTATATAAGCCAGCGCCGAAGTGATGCCCGATACAAGTCCTGCTGCATGATAAAACCAGGGAAAGTGCATGGCCGGTTTATATATCAGCAACATCCCTGCAAAGCCGAGAAGTACCGCAAACAGGACAACCCTTCCGTGATATTCGCGGAACAATAAAAAGGAAAACACGGCAATGAACAATGCCGAAGTAAGATTATATGTCATCGCCGTACCCAGAGGAATATGGAGGATACAGTATAATAAAGTGTATAATGCCGTTGTTCCCATCATACCCCTGAACAACAAGAGATGAAATTTCCCGCCCTTATTAACCGGAGGCCTGACGATAAATCCGGCCACTAAGACAACCAGGCCAATTAAGTTTCTCCAGAGCACCAGCTGCCCCGCACCAAAACTTCCTTTCAATAACTTGGCTGCGCCTCCCATTAAGGAGAAGCCAAGCGCAGCCAGCAGCATGTATATAATTCCTTTGTATCGGGAGTCGACATGCATCAGATCTTTGATAGTTTTTCAACAGCCATTTCCAGCGTCTCATTCTTTTTTGAAAAACAAAACCGGAGCACTTTATCGTCTTTCGCATTGTGATAAAAAGCAGAAACAGGAATAGCGGCCACTCCCGCTTCTTTGGTTAAGCGTATGGCAAGGTCTTTATCTCCCTCATCACTGATGCGATCATATTTTGCACAAACAAAATAACTTCCGTGGCTTTCCAGCATATCAAATCTTGTTTGGCTCATCAGAGAAATAAAATAGTCTCTCTTTTGCTGCATAAATGCCGATAAAGACAGGTAAGCGTCTTTGTTTTGTAAGAACTGTGCCAGCGCTACCTGCGAAGGAGTGTGACAACTGAAGCAATTAAACTGGTGTACCTTTCTGAACTCCCTTGTCAGCTCCGGAGGTGCAATGCAATAGCCCAGTTTCCAGCCGGTACAATTATATACTTTGCCGAAAGAGAAACAAACAAAACTCCTTTGCAACAGGTCGTTATAGCGAAGTATGCTCTGGTGCAGGATGTTGTCAAAGATCAGGTGTTCATACACCTCATCACTGATGATGAATATATTAGTGTTCGCCACCGCCTTTCTTAGTTCGTTGATGTCGTTTTCGGTTATCACATTTCCCGTTGGATTATGCGGCGAATTAATGATGATCGCCTTTGTTCTTGAGGTAATGGCTTTTTTTACAGCCGCCCAATCTATATGATAATCAGGATAAACAAGGTTGATGGTAACCGCTTTTGCCCCATTGATCTCAATATTGGGGATATAACTATCATAGGCGGGCTCAAAGACAATCACTTCATCTCCGGGCTGAAGAATAGTGGTGAAGGCAGAATAAATTGCATATGTACCACCGGGAGTAATAGTTATTTCTGTGTCAGCATTTATTTTTGTTTGATACAAAAATTCTACTTTCCCGGCAATGGCTTCCCGCAGCGGCAACCACCCCGGCATAGGAGAATACTGGTTAAAATTATTTTTCATTGCCCAGTTGACGAGATCGGTCAGCTCATGATTCATGGGAAAATCAGGAAAGCCCTGGCCTAGATTTACGGCATTATATTCATTCGCTAAAGCACTCATCACTGTGAAAATATTGGTGCCTATGCCGGGAAGTTTGGATTGGAGTTGCAAGGGGGATGTTTGTAAATGAGATAATCTGCAAATTAATAAACGAAACTAAGAGGATAGTTACTTTTTCTTTTTACCCACCACCAATTCGTAAGAATGATCAATCCATTCTTTTAGTTGTTTGTCAGAAACAGATCCGTCCACAACGATAGTGTTCCAGTGTTTCTTGTTCATGTGGTAACCGGGCAACACACAGGCATATTCTTCCCGGAGTTCAATGGCTTTATCCGGGTCACACTTCACATTGAACCGGAGCTCTTCACTATCAAGCCCTGTTAATAAGAAAGCTTTTCCGGATACTTTAAAGACCAATGTATCCGGACCAAAGGGCAGGGTTTCCTCTGTGCCCGGTTTGGATAAACAATAATTGCGAAGAGATTCTATGTTCATCTTAACTTATAATGGCTGTTGCTTCAATTTCTATTAAATACTCCGGCGCTATCAGTCCTTTTACCTCAATCATTGATGTGCAGGGCTTAATGTTTTTAAAGAATTCACCATGGGCTTTTCCATATTCTTCCCAGCGGGTAATATCTGTAACAAACATTCTTGTTCTTACCACATCTTTTAAAGAGGAACCGGCTTTTTGTAAAACCCCTTCAATTTTTTCAATAATGTATTTTGTTTGTGCATAGGCATCACCTTTTCCGATAAGTAAGCTGTTTTCATCAACAGCCACAGTACCGGTTACTTCAATGATGTTACCGAATTTTACGGCCCGGCTATAACCAACGATATCTTCCCATTTGGCGCCGGAGGAATAGTTTATTCTTTCCATTTACTACGAGTTTAAAAAAGCGAAAAGAGAAAAAGAGTAAGTCGGGTGTTTCCCGAAAGATAAAAAAGGCTCAACTATTTGAACACTCTCTTTGGCTTCTTTCTCCTTTTCCTCTTAGCCCTTAATTTCAATGTTTTCTTCTTTGATCAGTAATTCTCCATCCATTCTTAATAATATCTGCGCCACCGTCACCACATCTTTCTGGCAATAAGTTATGATACGTTGTAGGTTCTTTTCTTTCCAGTACACTTCCCACACCATACTTCCGTCAATATCGTCTTTCGGAGTTTGTATCCCCAGCGTATGCGCCAGCAGGTTTAAAGAAGTATAACTTTTAAAATCACCAAACTTCCAAAGATCCATTGTGTCCAGGTGGTTCACTTCCCACGGTTTCTTACCCGATATATTCAGAATTGAAGGAACGGGAATTTGATTAACCACCATACGCCTGCACAAATAGGGAAAATCAAACTCTTTACCATTATGAGCACACAGAAACTTGCTTCCGTCTGCAGCCCATTTCTTCAGCATCTCAGCAAACTCAAACAGTAATTTCTTTTCATCATCCCCGGCAAAGGATTTCAGAATAATTTTTTTTGCAGCGCCTGCTCCCTGGATAAAACCACAGCTGATACAGATGATCTTTCCAAACTCTGCATAAATCCCCGCACGGGGATAAATCGACTCACAGGTTTCGTCCTCTTTATTCCGGATAAGATACTGTGCTTTTAATTCCCAAAGTTTTTTCCATTCATCAGGAAGTTCCTTGTATGAGGGCTGTTGGGGAACTGTTTCTATATCCAGGAAGAGAATGTTGTTAACCGGGAACATGGGGGATGATTTATTTTATTAAAAGTAAAAAATCCCGCTTAGAGCGGGACTACTACTTTCTGGTAATTATAGAAGACGGTGAACTATAGATATTTATCTCCCATATTTCTTTTTACTTCAGCGACATACTCTTTTATTTCTTGCTCTTTATCTTTTTTACAAACAAGTAAAACATCCTTTGTGTCTACCACAATATATTCATCAAGCCCCTGTAATACCACCAGTTTATTGTCCGGAACATGGATCATACAGTTTTTGGCGTCCACCACCATTACTTTCTTACCGGCTACCGCATTACCCCAGTAATCTTTGTCCATGTTTTCCCAGGCGCTGTGCCAGGTGCCGAGATCGCTCCAGGAAAAAGTAGCCGGGATGACATACACATTTTCCGCCTTTTCCATCACACCAAAATCAATTGAAATATTGGTGCATTGCGGGTAAATG
The DNA here is from genome assembly GCA_044221225.1 of Chitinophagaceae bacterium. Taxonomy (GTDB): domain Bacteria; phylum Bacteroidota; class Bacteroidia; order Chitinophagales; family Chitinophagaceae; genus JJ008. Next base: position 15,009 of record JBGAPQ010000022.1, on the reverse strand, counting down.
CTTTCAATAGCTTCTTTTTCTTTACTCGTATTAAACTTGTCTTTTTCGGCAGCAAATACCTCGTACACTTCCGGCAGGTATTTTTCAAAAGCTGCCAAAACATTTTTCACCTTCCAGGTAAATATGCCGGCGTTCCATAAGAAATCTCCGCTGGAGATAAATGCCTTTGCCAGCTCCACGTTAGGTTTTTCTGTAAATGTTTTCACCTTGTACACATCCGGCGCCGCTTCCGCAGTATCATGCTGAATATAGCCATAACCTGTATTCGGATAAGTGGGCTTTACCCCGATTGTTACCAAAGCGTTGATATGATCAACAAAATCAAATGCTCTTTTAGCGGTTTTGACAAACTCATCTGTTTCAAGAATAAGATTATCAGCCGGCGCCGCTATCATCAGGGCTTTCGGATCTTTTTTTAATAGCTTGAAAGCAATATAAGCGATGCATGGAGCAGTGCTTTTGCGGGAGGGTTCAGATAAAATATTTTCCTCCGGAATATCAGGGATCTGTTTTTTTACAATGCCGGTATATTCCTCAGCTGTTACAACGTAAATATTTTCGGCAGGAACCAGTTTTGCGTATCGTTCAAAGGTTTGCTGGATCAAGGTTTTACCTGTACCAAGAATATCCAAAAACTGCTTGGGAAAATTAGTACGGCTCATTGGCCAGAAACGACTTCCGATCCCCCCGGCCATAATCGCAACGTAATGATGTTTGTTCATGTAATGAAAGTGAATGGCGAAAAGCGATGGTGCTTCCAGCGCAGATAGCCGGTTATATTAATCCCTCTCTTATCAGATCATGCAAATGTATAATACCCAGGTATTTTCCTTTCTCTGTGACAGCCAATTGTGTTATTTCATTTTTTCGCAACATATCCAGTGCACCAACAGCCAACTCATCAGGACCAATCGTTTTGGGATTCGCCGTCATTATATCTCCCGCTTTTGTTTTATCAATGGCTGTACTCTTTTCCAGCATTCTTCTCAAATCACCATCAGTGATGATACCAAGTAGTCTGTTATCGGCAGCAACCACAGCAGTAATGCCCAATCTTTTTGCAGTCATTTCCACAATTACTTCTTTCAACGATTGCTCCGCCAGCACTTTTGGTTTTTCATTATCTGCATAAAGGTCTGACACCCGCAGGTATAGTTTTTTGCCCAGTGACCCTCCGGGGTGAAACTTTGCAAAATCCTCTGATTGAAACCCATTCAGTTGCATGAGGCAGATAGCCAGCGCATCACCCATTACCAACTGGGCGGTGGTGCTGGATGTCGGAGCCAGGTTATTGGGACAGGCTTCTTGTTCTACAGTTGTATTCAAAATAATGGAAGCATTGCGGGCTAAATAAGACTCAGTGTTGCCAACCATGGCGATTAATATGTTGCCGAAATTTCTGATCAGCGGAATCAGCACCTTAATTTCGGGGCTTTCCCCACTTTTACTGATAACTATAACCACATCATCCTGTTGTACCATGCCCAGATCACCATGAATGGCGTCGGCGGCGTGCATAAAAATGGAAGGAGTGCCCGTAGAATTAAAAGTGGCAACGATCTTTTGAGCAATAACAGCGCTTTTGCCAATACCGCTTACAACAATCCGCCCCTTAGCAGATGAAATGGCCGCTACCGCCTTTTCAAAATCATCATTAATAAAAGAAGCAAGGCCAGCTACTGAATTAGCCTCCAACTTAATGGTTTTTAAAGCCACCTGTTTTATTGATACAGCCATAATTGAAGCGCCAAAATTAGAGCTTTTACTATGAAGTCCTTGTAGTGCAATCGCTGTACCTCAATTTTAACGCTTCTGGGTCTGAAAGACCGGTAAACATCCGTAAATTTGCCGTCCTCATTGAAAGGGTTGAAGTTGTGCGACCCCGCAAATGCGGGGCAGGTTTAGTAATCAGTAACCGCTGACACCCCGGCCATTAAGAAAAACAAAGAAACAAATTACCTTTTACCTGATTTTTATCAGGCCGCCTGTAAAAAAAATAGGCTGGACGGCAACCCCGTTCGGGTAAAAAGGACTATCTTAAATAAATCTGCAATTAATAATTAATTGCAATATGTCCGGAAGGACTCCTATGAAGAAAAACATGAGCAATGGGAACAACTGTTAAGAAAGCTGCAGCTAAAAAGACAGCGAAGACAAAGGAAGCGGCTCCTGCGAAAAAAAGATTTGATCTGCACAAAGCCTTGCAAGAGTATTTTGGGTTTGACAAATTTAAAGGCACACAGGAAAAAGCAATAGAATCATTGTTGGCGGGGCATGATACGTTTGTAATTATGCCAACAGGTGGTGGAAAAAGCCTGTGCTACCAACTGCCAGCCATGGTCAGCGAAGGAGTTGCTATTATCGTTTCCCCTTTGATAGCGCTGATGAAAAACCAGGTTGACCTGGTGCGGGGCTATAGCAGCAATGACGAAGTGGCTCACTTCCTTAATTCCACTTTAAATAAAAAAGAGATAAAAGAAGTGCATGATGATTTGCTGAGCGGCAAAACTAAAATGCTCTATGTAGCCCCGGAAACATTGACCAAACAAGAGAATCTTGAGTTCTTCTCTGATTTAAAGATCTCATTCTTTGCTGTTGATGAAGCACACTGTATTTCAGAATGGGGGCACGACTTCAGGCCGGAATATCGCCGCCTGCGGGAAATGATGGTACAAATAAATCCGGATGCACCGGTCATTGCTCTTACGGCAACAGCCACACCCAAAGTGCAAAGCGATATTGTAAAGAATCTCGATCTGCGGGAACCGAATATTTTTATTTCTTCTTTTAACCGGGCAAATCTTTATTATGAAGTATTGCCTAAGATCAAAAAAGCACAAACAGACGAAAACATTGTCCGCTTTATTAAAGGGATGAAAAATAAAAGCGGCATCATATACACCCTCAACAGGAAGACGACGGAGGAACTGGCAGATATTCTGATGGCTAACGGCATCAAAGCTGTTGCCTATCATGCCGGGCTCGACAGTAAACTAAGGGCAGAAAGGCAAGATTTGTTTTTGGGAGAAGATGTACAGGTGATCTGCGCCACTATTGCCTTCGGAATGGGTATTGATAAACCCGACATCCGGTTTGTCATTCATTATAATATTCCAAAGTCTATTGAAAATTATTACCAGGAAACCGGTCGTGCCGGCCGTGATGGGCTGGAAGGTAAGTGTGTGTTATACTACTCTCATAAAGATGTAAGTAAACTGGAACACCTGATGAGGGATAAACCGCTTAGTGAAAGAGAAGTAGGCGCACAATTGATTAATGAAACGGTTGCCTTCGCCGAAACAGGAGTTTGCCGGCGGAAAATACTCATGAGTTATTTTGGCGAGGAGTATGAAAAGGAAAATTGCGGACAATGTGATAACTGCAAGCATCCGAAAGAACGGCTCGAAGCAAAAGACGAAGCAGTAATTGTATTAAAAGCCATCAAAGCGTTAGATGAAAGGTTTGCAACCGACTATGTGGTGCAGATCATCAGCGGAAAGCTGACACCGCAGATACAAATGTTCCGGCACGACAGTCTTGATGCATTTGCCAGCGGCAATGACCGGGATGCACACTTCTGGAACTCGCTGATCAGGCAAATGATACTGGAAGGGTTGCTGACAAAGGATATCGAGGAGTATGGTGTATTAAAGTTTACCAAAAAAGCAGAAGCGTTTTTGAAAAAACCGAAATCGTTCCAGATAGTATTAAATAAACTGTATGATGATGCAAATGCAGATGATGAAGAGGGTACGGAAGCTACAGTAGGGGCTGCCGCCGATGAAAGGCTGATGTCGATGCTTTTGGAACTTCGCCAGAAAGAGGCGAAGAAGAAAAACCTGCCACCCTTTGTTATTTTCCTTGAATCGTCTTTGCAGGATATGGCCACTTTCTACCCAATTACCATGGAAGGATTGGAGAAATGCCAGGGGGTAAGTAAAGGAAAGGCAATAAAATATGGCCGGCCTTTTGTTGAATTGATTGCAAGGTTTGTGGAGGAAAATAATATTGAACGTCCGGATGATTTTGTAATGAAGAGTGTCGTGAATAAGAGCGGCAATAAAGTTTATATCATTCAAAATACAGATAAGAAAGTTTCACTGGAAACGATAGCCAAAAATAAGGGATGGAGAATGGATGAGATGCTGGAAGAAATGGAAACCATTGCCGCCAGCGGCACCAAACTCAACCTGGATTATGCTATTGATGAAATGCTTGACGAAGACGACCAAGATGAAATTATTGAGTACTTCAAGGGCTGTGAAACATCCTCTTTACAGGTAGCACAAGACGAATTATCTGAATATAATTTTAACTGGGAACAGTTGAAAATCATGCGGATCAAGTTTTTGAGTGAATACGGGATGTAGGCGTAAACATAAATGCCTTTAAGTGTGGATTTTTTGTGAATTCCTTCTATATTTGCAGCCCCGAAGCACAAAAACGATGTAAGGCTTCCACTTTTCAAAGTTGATGTGTTTCAGGAACGGTGCGGTAGCTCAGTCGGTAGAGCAAAGGACTGAAAATCCTTGTGTCGGCGGTTCGATCCCGCCCCACACCACCCTAAAGCAGAAATGGCTCCGACTAAAGTAGTTGGGGCTTTTTTATTTTATGCACTTTGTCTACATCATTTATTCGGCCGACTACGATTAGTATTATATCGGAGAAAGTGTTTGTCCTTCAGAAAGAACAGAACAACACAAAACAGGATTTTATAAAAACGCCAGCACCTACTTTGCAAAAGACTGGGAACTAAAACTGATATTAAATCTAAAAGACAGGAGTAAAGCATTGGTGGTAGAAAGACATATAAAATCCATGAAGTCGAAAGTCTTTATTAGAAACCTTATAGAAAACCCAGTATTCTTAAGCAGGTTTAAAGAAATTATTCTCGAAAAATATAAGATTGTAGTAGCCTGATGCGGCGGTTCCCCCGAAGTTTCGGGGCCGCCCCACACCACAAGACCTCAACAGAAATGTTGGGGTGTTTGTTTTAACCTATATACGCCACCGCAACCTCCGCCCCCACTTTCGCATTATGTTTGATCAAAGCAATATTTGCTTCGAGGCTTTCACCTTTTGTATGGTCCGCTATATATTTTAAAAGGAAGGGTGTTACATCCTTGCCGCAGATGTTTTTTTCTTTTGCCGCATTCAATGCCTTTTGAATATGCAATTCCATTTCATCCGTTGCAATTTCCTGTTCAGCGGGGACAGGGTTGGCAATTAAAACAGAACCGGTCAATCCTAATTTCCATTTAGTATCAAGTAAGGCGGCAATTTCTTTTATACTATCTAAACGAAGTGGCGACCTAAAACCGCTTTTACGGGAATAGAAACTGGGAAACTCATCCTGTCCGTAAGTAACAACAGGAACACCCATTGTTTCTAAATATTCTAATGTCAACCCAATATCTAAAATTGATTTTACACCAGCGGATACAACGGCAACAGAAGTCTGTGCCATTTCTGTCAGATCTGCCGAGATGTCCATACTGGTTTCTGCACCACGATGCACACCACCAATACCACCCGTTACAAATATTTTTATCCTGGCCATATCGGCTATACGCATCGTAGCCGCCACAGTAGTTGCTCCGTATAAATTTTTACTGAGCACATAAGGCATATCCCTCAGGCTCACTTTCCAAACATCTTTCGCTTTGCCAAAATACTCCAGCTGTTCGGTGGTAAGGCCCACATGACATTTACCATTAAAAATGGCGATGGTGGCAGGTATTGCGCCGTTGCCGTTGGCTCTCACAACTTCTTCCACCCCTAATGCTGTTTCCACATTTTTAGGATAAGGCATACCATGTGAAATGATAGTAGACTCTAAGGCAACAACAGCTTTGCCATTTGCCAGCGCTTTTTCTACTTCAGGATGTATTTCAAGAAACTCTTTCATTAATTGGGATAGTATTTACCTACCTGTAGCAAAAGTTTTTCTTGGTTCAGGTGAGTGGCTATGGCCCCGGATACCTGTAATATTTCAGCGGACAGCGTATGTGCCAGCTTCAAACAATCAATATCTTCTTTGCCTAAATGCCGGCCAAGGATAAAGCCGGATAATGAACCATCGCCAGCCCCGGTACAGTCCAATACTTCTATGCTTGGAGCATGCAAGGTTATTGTTTTGTCTTTGCTGTACAATGCAGAACCATGTTTACCATTGTGCAGCCAGATGTTTTTTACTCCCTTTTGTAATAACTCTTCTACCTGTAGTTGTGTCAAAAAGGATTTATCAGAGCAAAGAACCGGTAATTCATCTTCGTTCGGCGTTATCATATACAGGCCATCCAGGTTTACATTGATAAATTTTTTGGCCGGAGGAACGGAAACCGGTTCTATGACGAACGGTATCCCGGTTTCTTTACTGAAAACCAGCAGCCATTCAGCCGTATCAACACTGATATTGGCGTCTGCCAATAAATAGGATGCGGTTCTCAACAACTCTTGGTGTTGGGCTAAATGCTCAGGCGTTATTAAATGATTAGCCGCATTAGTAAGAAAAGCAGAAAACAAAGAGCCGTCCACATTCAGGATGCCGGTATATTTTCCTGAAAGCCCTTGTTTAGTAATAGAAGCATCGAGTTTAACACCCGCCGCCAGACAAACTTGCTTTAGCCAATCGCTATCACTATCATTTCCGAAAACACTGATCAACTGAACCGGCACTTCCAGCAGAGCTAATTGATGTGCAATGTTTCGGCTTACGCCACCTGCAGTTTTTGTCACTGTAGCATCGTTGGTGGTGGCCAGCAACATATTGTCGGTGGCATGAAATAGCTCATCCACTAAGGCGGCACCTATACAAATCACGGGTTTTGACATGCTGCAAATGTAATAGCAAAGAGTTATTCTTCTTTCTTCTTCACGATCAGGAACCAATCATTTTCTAACGGCAGGTAACCATAGTCGTAGCAGTAATAGTATGTCTTGCCGGTTTTGGTGGTATAAAGATGGGTGAGGTATTTGAACTGGAAACCCAGGCGCTGCAATTTGTCCTTATTAGCTTTCGCCGTTTCTTCTCCATCAGGCAACAAAGACTCAAGGATCTTTCTGTTCTTTAGCAAAGTATTATTGATATTTCTTACAAAATTGCTGTGACTACCCTTTGCTTTTTGCTGGTTGTTGTAATTATTCCGGCAATAATCATCACAGAATTTTTTATCAACCCGGCCTTTCAAAGGTTTTCCGCAGGCAAGACATGTTTTCGTTTCAGATGTAGTCATAGTAAAGGTTTCAGAGAAGTAAGGTAGGAAAAATTATGGCTACGATATACCACTTCCCACAGTACAAACTCACATTTTAAAAATACATTAATGATGTTGGGTTACATAAGCGCAAAGAATAGAATTAATACCCCAAACTTTTAACTAACTGGTTTTATGACACCGATATTAGAATTTAAAAACTTGAAAGAATTAATGCTCCACCTGTCGGACGAAAAAATATGTCGAGAGTACATGGAGCAAATGAGATGGGGAGGCTCGCCTTTCTGCCCTCATTGTAATTCTACAAAGCCTTACAGGTTTAAAGACGGGAAGGGGTATCGTTGTTCAAATAAAGAGTGCAAAAAAGATTTTAGCGTAACCGTTGGGACAATCTTTGAAAACTCAAAGGTCAAACTATCAACATGGCTTGCTGCCATTTACTTGTTGACCGGGCATAAGAAAGGTATATCCTCTCACCAGTTAGCAAGGGACTTGGGGATTACCCAAAAAACAGCATGGTTTATCAACCATAGGGTAAGGCTAATAATGGGAGACCCGAACCCGGAACCATTGCAAAACATTGTGGAAATAGATGAGACCTATGTTGGAGGCAAATTTGAGAACATGAACAGGGGCAGGCGTAAAAGACACCAAGAAACAGGGAAAGACAACAAGACTGCTGTTATGGGTTTATTAGAAAGGGATGGCAAGGCTAAGTTAACGGTAATAGGAAAGAATAGCTTTAAAGAAGTAGTCCGACAAAACGTATCTACAACGGCTACGGTTTACACTGATTCACATTTGGGGTATATTGGTTTGGGGGATGAATTTGCGGGGCATGATGCGGTAAACCACTCAATAAAAGAATATAAAAGAGGCTTAGTTTATACCAACTCAATAGAGGGCTTCTTTTCAATCTTCAAGCGGACAATTTTTGGTATATATCACCAAGTCAGCCCAAAACATCTTCATCGTTATTGCGCCGAAACGGCCTACCGTTTCAATTTCAGAAAGATAACAGATGCCGAAAGGTTTCGTCACACCATTTCCAATGTAGAAGGGAGGCTTAAATACCAAGAATTAACCAAAAAATAGCGGGTTTGAATTTTTTTGCCTAACTAAAAAAAACTATACATTTATGTATCTACAACCGTCTAAAATGAGTATAGAACTTAAAGGGCTTCAACTTGAAAACTTCAAAAGTTTTAAGCACTCAAATGAGCTTAAATTTAAAAAACTGACAATACTCACGGGAGCAAATAGTAGTGGGAAAAGCTCAATTATACAAGCGATTGTTGGGGCATTACAATCTAATGCTTTCCCTTTTCTTTTCTCAACAAACGGAAAATTTATAAACATGGGAGATTTTATAGACATTTCCCATAAGCATGAAAAGGCCGCAGAAATAGCTATTAATTTTCGCCTACTTGAAGTGGAGGAGAAGCAAGAACTGTATGTTAAAACTGGATGGAAAATAAATCGGAGCAATAAGCTATGTCAGCTTAACACATTTGAAGCGCATGAAAGCTTCTTTCATCTAAAATTAGAAAGGAAGGGGCAGACGTATAATCTTAGTTACGACTATTACCCAGAAAAAGACCCTGAAGCAGATGTAAAAAGCCAAACTACATTTCAAAGCATTGTGTCAGCTATTATAAGCACAAGAGGGTCGGAGAAAAAAAAGAAAAAGAAAAAAGAAAAAAGTCCAGACGAAATTACAAAAGAACATTTTGCAGAAGTGCATATTAAGGATATACCATTAAAAATAGGAGCAAATGGATTAGCACTAATTAAAGACCAAAAAATAGGGTTAAGATTCAGATATTTAATTGATGTTTTTAACGAAATTTCGAGTAATGCAAATTTAATAAGTTCATTTAGGTTACACCCAAATAGAACTCATTTGGAATCTTCTCAGGATTCAAATAAAGTTAAAAAATTTGGGGAAGGATATTTAGACCAAATTATTAGATGGGAAACCGGAAATAGCAAGAAGAAGTCAGAATTAATTACTCATTTAAAACAACTTTCCCTCTTACACTCAATTGAGACCGATAGAATCAGAGGGGGGAGATATGATATGCTTGTAACCACTACCCCAAATGGGACAAAAGTGTCTTTAAGTGACGTTGGGTTTGGCGTAAGTCAATTCTTACCAATTTTAGTAGCAGATTTACAATTAAGCAAAAATTCAACCTTAATAGTTGCACAACCAGAAATTCATCTTCATCCCAATGTTGCCGCAGGGTTCGCAAATTATTTGGTTGGACAAATTGATAAGAATCAAAAAAATTATATAATAGAAACTCATAGTGAATGCTTCTTAAATAGAATAAGGTTAGCTATTGTAAAGGGTGAATTAAAAGAGGAAGATTTATCAGTTTATTATTTAGAGAACACAAAAGGGGAAACAAAGATTTATGAATTAATTTTTAATAAAAAGGGGCAAATAGAAAATGCTCCAAGCGGGTTCTTTGATACTTATCTAATGGATTTACGAGACATAGCTGTAAATGCCGACTTATGAAAGATATTTTCATAGATAATGAAGTTGCAATATTATTTGCAAATACTAAAGATGAACATCTTTTATGCTTGATTAAATGGTTGTTGCATAAGGACGAGGAAAACCCAGAAAACAATGCTTTTTTGGCAATATCAAATTCATTACGTACTGAGTATTTGAGAAGCAATAAAGATTCGAAAAAAGAATTTTCTATTTCTACTATCTTTTATACACTTCAGCAACAGGGGCGTTTAAATGGGAAAAATAATTATGACATAGCGGCTTTTCAAAGAACCTATTTTTCGAAAAAAATTTGGAAAAATTTGAAAAGCAAAAGACAAAATAGCGATGATACCAGTCATATTGCCCTTATATTCTTGTCAGAAAGAAGACTCGCATTAATTGAGGATAATAACTTTATTCACGATGTCATTAACTTCCCCCGAAAGGGAATAAAAGGGAAAAGGGTTTGCGCTAAGAGGTGCCCAAGTCAATTAAACTATAAGTAACTTTACGCCTGCATGGGAAAGCCAAAAAAGAAAGAAGAACCCATTAAGTTGAATCTAACTTTTGAGCAAGCCATTAAAAAGGCTCTTAATACTCCTTTGCCCAAGAAAGAAAAGAAAAAGAAACAGTAATCCTATGCAATAGATTGATAGTTATTATTTACTCTTTTGAATACTCTTTTCTGAGGTATGGATTAAACTCATGAATTGGCTTTGGGAGAAAATAACCTCTTATAAGAGACGGGTTGAGAACACATATTTCTATGTGGAGTCTATCTGAAAAATTGGAGTTTGGGTAAATCTCTGAACCCTCTACAAACGCACATCTAATTGAATCATACGGGGCTATTTTTTCTCTTTTATTAGTTTCATGAACTGTCTGAATTACTGCACAGTCCAATTTTCTAACCGGCCCTTTATTCTGAGGCATAACTTGACCCGTTTCCGACATCATTTTTTCCAGAGAGGCGTGAGCCTCCTTTACAATAGATAGAGAATTTGGTTCAAGAAGGTTTAGGCAGTTACCCAGTTCAATTATTGCACCGATTACAAAAGGGGTTTTAATCGGGCCGCTATTCTTTTGTCGGCTCTCTGCAACATCAACGGCATATTCTAAAGCCCGTCCCGGGTTTTGCTCCCAAAAATAGATTCCTGGGCCAAGCCAATCCCATGGATTATTACTTTGTTTCAGGTCTAATTCACCATTAAGGATTTTAAGCCCTATTTCTCTGTCACAACTATGAAAACCAGTAATTTGAAAAGGTTGATGATATGCCAAACTCTATTTTTTCTTAGGTGTTTCGACTTTCGTATTAGTACTTGGATTTTCTGATTTCTTTACAATCCCAGCATCTACAAGAAACTTCAAGGCCGATTCTTTTGATTTTAAAGCGTCTTGGGTGGCTTTTTTGATGGCGTTAACTTGGGTGTTAATTGCAATTTGAGTCATGACAAAAGATTTTTGTTTTAAAAAAACTTGAACTAAATTCGTAGTACGAAATAGTTGGTTTTTTTAAACCATCAAAATATACAATAGTAAAGCCGCCAAGCTGTTACTATTTTCAAAAAATAACCTAAACTCATTAATAGGGACAGCGCCAACTGTTCCTATTTTCATTTATTCTACTAATTTATTATTTTTCTCTCTTCTCTTATTTATTTTTTTTTACTACTTTAAATAGATTCGTAAAAATACCTCTACCATTTTACAAATTTACGAAACTAATAGAACTGCTTTTTTTAGAATAACAAATAGCTTTCGTAAGTTTGAATAGCAATTCCCGGTTTTGGCCGTACCAGCCATGGTGAACAAGAAACACAATAGCAGGACTGCAGAAGCTCTACTCCATAATTAGAAACGGTTTTGATGTTACCTAAAACATCCCCCAAAAGGTTCAGATATTTCGCTATCTGAGAACTGTTTTTAAGACTCTTAAATTACTATAAATCATTCTTTTGCAATTTTGTGGGAAGTTGTATGTCGTTGCCAAAATTATCCGTGTGCAAACGTTTCTACACGTTTAGCTTCGGGAAGAAACGGGTAAAAACCGGCTATCGCTTTTCGCCACTATCATCTTTGTGTTGTCAATCGGAAATGACGTCGCCGGTTGACTGAGATAACAAAATTCAAAAATCGCTTCCGAAACACCATAACGGAACGGAGGCACAAAACTTACAACTATGTACGCTTTAAAAAACAAAGTTCAACTGATCGGCAACCTGGGTAATGCACCTGAAGTAAAAACATTAGAAAGTGGTAAAAAGATGGTCCGTTTCTCCGTGGCCACCAGCGAAAACTACCGTAACGCTAAAGGTGAGAAAGTAACCGAAACACAATGGCACAACCTAGTAGCCTGGGGAAAGGTTGCCGAGATCGCAGAGAAATTCCTGACCAAAGGAAAAGAAGTAGCTATCGAAGGCAAGCTGATCAACCGCAGCTACAATGATAAAGAAGGTAATAAAAAATATATTACCGAGATACAGGTGAATGAATTGCTTCTGTTGGGCGCAAAGACAACAGACTAAACCGTATTCAAGACTTTTAATTATGAACCGCTTCCCCGGAAGCGGTTTTCTTATTTTAGTAAGATAACAACCCCTTTTCTGAACTCTTTTGGTTTTCCTAACAGAGTAAACTCGGCCTTCCAAACAAACATATTTACGTCTGTTGGTTTACCATTTATTCTCCCATCCCATTTTTCAAATGGATCAGTTGAAAAAAACACCTTTTCTCCCCAACGATTATAGATACTGAACTGGTAGTTATTTATTAACCCCAGGCTGCCTAAGGGACCGAAGCTATCATTCTTACCATCATCATTAGGAGTAAAGCCAGTTGGAAAATAGATAGCAATACAAGATAAATCAGTTTCTACTTTGCCGGGTGCCGTTACTGTACAAACACCTGTTCCCGAAACAGTAACTGAATAATCACCTGCCGCAAGATTTGAAGCAATGGTAGTTGTTTGCGGAGGGGCGGTATTCCATAGTATGTTTAATGGTGCAGTAGTTCCTTCTACACTTACTATCAGCGAACCACCTGTGTTGGCCAGGCAATCTGACATTGTCAGCATACTTGTTATCACATTTAAGGCTGTTACTTGTTTTGTTTTTGTTGAGGGGGCATTGCCGGGGCCGTTCACTGTTAAGGTTACATTGTAAGTTCCCGGTGCAGAAAACATATGTGATGGATTGACTTCGACAGACGTATTATTGACACCAGATACCGGATCGCCAAAGTTCCAACTGAAGGTTGATGGGCAAAGAGCAGAAGTATTGGTGAAGTTGATAGTATTATTGTTTGCGCAGGTATATGTAAAATCAGCTTCATTGGGAGGAGCCTCACCTATCCATATATCGTCTACGGCAATGCCATTATAATTATTACATATCGTTCCGGCTCCAAAAATGAATCGAAAGATGACAGAAGGCCGGAAAGCTAGTCCGGGTGCAATAGTGGTGGCTGTAACCCAACCATTACTACCACCTCCTCCACGGCAACCGCCTGATGTGGTTTGCATATTGCCAGACCATCCTCTTCGTTCAGCAGTAAGAGGAGACAGATATGTAACAGGATCCTGGTTGAACCAGTTTTCTTGCAGGCAGTCTGAAAAATTTGCCGGGCCGATTGTTGTCCAACTGTTTCCGTTGTCAATGGAATATTGAAAAGATGCTCCGTCAAACTGTTGTTCGGTATCCCAGTGTATCTTAAAAGAAATAAAGGGATAATTAAGATTCGAAAAATCAAAACAAGGACTTTGTATCCAGGAAGCTTCGGCATTAGTATAGGAACTGCCGGTCAATCCGCCAACAATCCAACACTTAGCACCACCACCTGCTGACGATATAACCGGCTTCGTTGGTGTACCCCAGGCCCAATCATTGCCGATACCTCCCGATACCCATCCGCCGTCAGTTGTTTCAAAACCTTCAGTATAGGGAAAGCTGTTGATAGGAGCACCGCATTGTGACTTAAGCTCTGAAAGACCGATTAACAATAATCCCAATAAATATAGAATCCTATTCATCGTTGTTTGCATTCAGCTACTATGCCAATCTTCTTAGTACGCAAATAACAAATGTACGGCTAACGGTTTATCTGACACGAACCAGTGAAACAAAGAGCTTAACGGGTCATTAAACGAAATGGGTAAATGTCATGCATAGTTCACATTGTATATTAATTATTCACATTTAACTGTTATGAATTTGTTACGTTAAACAATATCTATATCTTTCTATTCGAATACTTACTAATTCATTTATGGAGACAATTACAACCCCTGCTTACAGGACCATAAGCAACCATGTTATTGCTGAGGTTCGACAAAAAATTTCCAACGAACAAAATGCATTATTTTCTCTCAGGTCTTATCAACCCGGAGAAGTGATTGCTGATTTTTCTGCAGGAACAATATCTGCCGAACCAACATACCTGACAGTACAGGTTGGTGTTGGCAAGCACATAACATTACAGCCAGAGTTTCTCCAGTATATTAATCATAGTTGTGATCCCAATGTTTTCTTTGACACCAGGTCTATGCAACTGGTGGCTTTGCAGGAGCTGAGCAAGGAGGAGGAAATGACTTTCTTTTACCCTTCAACAGAGTGGGAAATGACCCAGTCTTTTAATTGCTATTGCGGATGCCAGGCCTGCATTGGCGAAATCAAAGGAGCAGCCTTTCTTTCTAAGGAAGCACAAGAAAAATACAGGCTTACCGATTTTATTCAACAACAACTGGCCAAACGGGCGGCACGAAAAGTAGCCTGATTGCTGATGAAGACAACCGAAGCGACCCGTTTACTAAAACCATATACTATTTGGGTGCTGGCCCCTCACCTGGAATCAGAGGATCCGAATCTTAAATACTATTACGATTTTACTCAAAGCATTGCTGAGTACAGTAAGGTGTTTGAAGAGTTCAAGGCTGATTGGAAATGGCAGCCTGTTACCATTAATAACTATAAGCAAGTTATCAGGACTATCGCCCAAAGCAAAAATGGTAAAACACCGCTTATCTTAAATCTTTGTGATGGTGATGAAGTGAATGGAACACCAGGGGTTTCTGTTATTCATGAGCTTGAAAAACAGGGACTGATATATACCGGGTCAGACAAACATTTTTACAACATTACTACTTCTAAGATCCCTATGAAAAAAGCCTTCGAGAAGGCAGGAGTGTCTTCGGCTAACTGGCGGGTGATAACAGAGAAGAAAGGATCAATAAAGGGGATAGCTAAAAGGGTCGGAACGCCAATAATTATTAAACCGGCCGTTTCG
>JBGAPQ010000021.1:0-74527 GCA_044221225.1 Chitinophagaceae bacterium | reverse complement strand
ATGCCATTTCTATATGTTACGGTGTATTAATCCTCCTTTCGGAGGGCTATTCACCAGTTTCGGGAAGGTTGAGTACTTGTTCCGCACCCGTTTGCCGGTCGCCATCAGTGTATTGCTACACCATGCTGCCCCTCGACTTGCATGTATTAAGCCTGCCGCTAGCGTTCATCCTGAGCCAGGATCAAACTCTCCATTGTAAATGTTGTTTGATACTGACCGTAGAATTCTCAATAGAAAATTAAACGTGTCAAATCTAAATTGTGTTTAGCTTGACTTACCTATTTGTTTGTCCATCGGCTAGATGGACAAAGTGCTATTGTTTCCTAACTTTCAAAGATCTTTTGGCTTTACCAATCACCCCTTTTAAAAGGGAGTGCAAAGGTAAGGGCCATTTTATTTCTACCAAATTTTTCCTTATTTATTTTTTAATAAAATCAGAATCTTTGGGAGTGAAAATCAACTTGTTTTGTGAAAAACTATCCTCATTTTTTTGAGGCGGACGGCAAAGGTAAGGCTTAGTTATTTACCAGCAAATTTTATAGTTAAGTTTTGTCCACATCTGCCGCACATTTTCTTTCAGCTTTTTCAGAGATCTACCCGTTTTATCCGAACGGGCGGCAAAGATAAGGTTGCGGAAGTTATCATCCAATTCTATTTGAGATAAAATATCGTAAGAATCATCAAAATGCAGTTTCAATGCGGCTTTGGGGGTATTTTTTTTGCCAAAACTCTTCTAAATTGATCCTATCATTTTATCTGGATACTTAATACAACTAAGAAACTGCCAAACAAAAGTGCAAATCCGAATTCGCTTTTTTGAAAGCTAAGCAAATACCCTTGCAAACAGACCGGGACTGAAAGCGAATGACTAAATTTGAAACCGATTGAAATATAAATCATTTATCCTAAATCTGTTAGAATGGATGTAAAGTCGTGTTATCAAAATACCCTAACGGATAATTGACAGAGATAAGAAAAAGCCCATGTGCAGGAACGGCAAAACTGGCTTTGGTACAATCTTTCGACTCAATTACTGCTCTAAAATCATCCAAAGACAATTTACCTCTTCCGACTTTAAGCATCGTAGCGGCAAGAGCCCTTACCATACCCCTTAAAAAACGATTTGACTTTACATAATATACTAAACAATCATTTTCCACTATCCATTGACTTTCCTGAATCTGGCAGTTAAAAGTTTTGACCTGGGTATTTCTTTTAGAAAAAGATGAAAAATCGTTATATTCTTTGACAATACCTGCTACTACCTGCATCTTATCCATATCAAGTTTATATGGAAAATAATATGCCCTATCCTTCAGAAAGGGATCTTTATGACGATAGATATAGTACTTGTATTCACGGCTGACAGCATCAAAACGGCAATGCGCATCAGAAACCACCCGCACCAGTTTTTTAACAACTATATCCGGCGGAAGAATTGCATTCATCTTATAAATAAACTGCAGATTAACAGCGCCATCAAAATCAAAATGAAAATAATTCTGCAGTGAATGAACACCTGCATCAGTTCTAGAAGAACCTGTCAACAGCACTTTATTTCTCTGTAAAATTTCAAAAGCCTTTCCGATTTCTGATTGTATCGTATCTGCATTCTGCTGCAATTGAAAACCGCTGAATTCAGTGCCTTTGTAAGCAACTTCTAAAAAATAACGGAACATAAACAGCAGATAGTTTTCAATCCAACTAATTATTAAATCTAATAAACAAATCTTACCTGATCATTGCTTTAAAGCGATTAATAAAATATTCATCTTTCAGTTCAGTTTGAAGGCTGCCAAACTCTCCCTTATCAGCAACATATTTATATGCAACATCGAAAAAAGTATATTTAGCCTCGTCATTTAGAAATAATGTGCTAAGATTCTTTAATTGTGCAGTACTAAAACATTTCAATTTAAAATACTTCTTTGCCTGAGCAACCATATCGTCATCGCCTTCCGCCGCTGCCATTGTTTTTCTCAAAGTGAAAAAATCATTTTCGTCCGCAACAGAGGGACAATTAACAGGCAAGATGGGTTTCTCCATCTGCTTCTCTGCAGGTGCGGGCTTTTCTTCAAACTTTGGCTTTTGTTCTACCGGTTTTTCTTCCTGTTTAGGGGAAGCATCAGTCGTAATGTCAAGAAATTTTTTTTCTTCCTTTGGTTCTTCTTTCAGGTCAATTGTAACTACTTTGGGGTTTGGTATAAGCAGGCGAATAGTATCCCTTGTTCCATTTTCATAATTATCGATAAACACTAATCCAAACCCCTCTGTAGTAGAACTCTCAGACCTTTTTGTAACTACCGATTTAATATATGTATCTTCAATAAGGTCTTTTGCGATTTTAGTAACAACAGGAGCCTGTTCATTTATTATTGATTTGGGATCTTCTTTCTTTACTTCTGTCTCCTCGAGTTTTTTCTGAACAGGGATAACGATTGGCTCTTTGGTTTCGGGCTTTACTTCCTTTAGGGATATACTTTCAACTTGTTTAGGAACTTCAGCTTCTTTAAGAACAGGTTTTAATTCTTCCTTTTTTTCAACTTTAGCTGCCTGATTCTGTTCTTCAGTCGTCTTTGCAACAACAATCTCCTTATTTTCAATTTTTGGATCTTCCTGTTTCACGACTTCCGCTTCCGACTCAACTTTTTTTGGTTCTATTTTTGAGACTTTTATATCTTCAGTTTTTTGAATTGCAGGTTTCTCCTTTAACGAGGGGTCATCTGATGCTTTTGCTAAAATCTCAGTAAAGTCGGATACTTCTTTATTGCTGATTTTTGACTTTTCGATACCCTTCGTTGCCGAGATTGCTGACATTTGAACGGTTAATGATTGTAAATCAAACAAGCCCCAACCCTTTTCTCCAAAATCTTTCAATAAATAACCGTGATCCTTATGATTAACAGGTACAGAAAAATCCTGCTCCGGCCATTTATTTTGAGGGAAGCCTATTTTGAGATTATAAATTGTATCGTATAATTTAGAAAGAATAAGGTACCCCGAAGAAGTTGAACTGTATATTTTATCACTCATTTTTACAAAGAAAGGCTGATCTGTTTCTGACTGCAGGTATATAAAGTATACTTTCTGGGAGGATGCGGTTAACAAAGAAACCGCCAACAGAAAAACCAAAAGAATTTTTTTCATTTTCCGGTATTGGGTGGTAAGCAAATTTAACTGAATTCCTACGACTTCATTCAAGACAGTTACAACAACTTGTTAAATACTGTAACCTTTCATCCCATTTGCACGCCTAAACAGATGTCGTTGCTATAAATTTGCCACACATAAACCATTAATATGAACAAAGTATTGCTTTTGTTTTCAGTTTTCTTATTGAGTTTCACCATGTTTGCACAGATTAAACCTCCTGCAGACACTGCCTGGAAAAAAGAATACAAGGAAACCCCCGCTAAGATCAATAACCTGGTACACACCAAACTGGAAGTAAAGCCAGACTTCAGTAAGTCTTATTTATATGGTAAGGCATGGCTAACACTCAGGCCACATTTTTACGCTACAGGCTCTCTGACTCTTGATGCAAAAGGAATGGAATTTAAAAGAATTGCCCTGGTAAAAGGTTCGCAACAATTACCACTAAAGTACCAGTATGATGACTGGCAGGTACGTATTAATCTGGATAAAACCTATAAAGCAAATGAAAGCTATACTATCTATATAGATTATATCGCCAAGCCTGATGAGTTTGAAGAAAAATATGCTCATGGTGCCATGCTTGGTATAAAGGGCATGTACTTTATCAATCCTAAAGGGGAGGAAAAAGACAAACCCACCCAAATATGGACACAGGGGGAAACAGAATCCAGTTCTGCCTGGTTTCCTACAATAGATAAGACAAACCAGAAGTCGACCCAGGAGTTAACTGTTACGGTGGAAAGTAAATATGTGACGCTGAGTAACGGCAAACTCGTATCGCAAAAAAAGAATGCAGATGGTACCAGAAGTGATTATTGGAAAATGGATCTTCCTCATGCTCCATACCTGTTCTTTTTAGGTGTGGGCGAATACGCCATAACTAAAGATAGCTGGAGAGGTAAGGAAGTAAACTATTATGTAGAAAAAGAATATGCCCCAGTTGCTAAAAAGATATTTGGCCACACCCCGGAAATGATGAGTTTCTTTTCAAGGATCACAGGTGTAGATTTTCCCTGGGCAAAGTATTCCCAAATAACCGGCCGTGATTATGTAGCCGGCGCAATGGAAAATACAACAGCTACTATTCACCAGGAAAGTGCACAACAAGATGCAAGGGAACTGGTGGACGGAAATAGATGGGAAGGAACTATCGCACATGAGCTTTTTCATCAGTGGTTTGGGGATTATGTAACTACTGAAAGCTGGAGTAACCTTACTCTTAATGAATCTTTTGCTGATTACAGCCAGACATTATGGGATGAGTATAAATATGGAAAAGATGCCGGTGATGCTGAAAATTACCAGGGTATGCAAGGATACCTGATGAGTGGAAGCGAGAATAAAAATCTCGTACGGTTTCATTACAAAGACAGGGAGGATATGTTTGATGCAGTAAGTTACCAGAAAGGTGGCCGCATTCTCCACATGCTCAGAAACTATATTGGAGATAGTGCCTTTTTTAAATCGATGAATGTTTACCTCACAACTAATAAATTTAAATCAGCAGAAGCTCATCAGTGGCGAATGGCAGTAGAAGAAGTGACAGGGCGGGACCTGAACTGGTACTTCAACCAGTGGTATTACGGAAGCGGCCACCCCACTGTGGACATTGATTATAATTATGATGATGTGGCCGGAAAAGTAAATGTGATCATCAAACAAACGCAGAAAAGCGGAAAACTATTCACTTTACCGCTGGTTATTGATGTTTATACAGGTGCAGAAAAAACCAGGCATAGTATATGGGTTAAAAATGCTACCGATACATTTAGCTTTAGCTACACCAAAAGACCAGATTTGGTAAATGTAGATGCTGATAAAATAATGTTATGGAATAAAAAAGATAATAAAACACTGGATAATTATATTCATCAATACAAGTATGCTGGTAACTATATCGACAGAAGAGAAGCTATTGAATTTGCTTCTAAAAAAATGGATGATCCCAAGGCTGTTGAACTGATCAGAACTGCTTTGAATGACAGGTATCATGGTCTGAGAAATTTTGCTGTCAGCAAAGCTGATCTGAAAAGAGAGGCTGTAAAAAATGGTTTTGAACCTGTGTTGCTTACCCTTGCCAAAACAGATAAATATTCAACTGTTAAAGCCAACGCTATTCAAAAATTAGGCGATTATGAGAAGCCAGAATATGCGGGACTATTTAAAGCTGCCATAAATGATTCTTCTTATACTGTTGCCGGAAATGCACTGGAAGCATTGAGCAGGGTTGATCCAGCAGCATCGGCCACAATGGTAAAGCAACTGGCTGACACACCTATGAAAGGAGTGCTGCAGGAAGTAGTAATGAATGAAATATTAAAATCAGGCGATGAGAGCATGGCAGATAAGATCATTGGTGATTTTGCTAAAATGCCATTGAGCCAGAGCAAGTTTCAGGCATTGAATGGTCTGTCAACTTATTTAGCAGCCATTAAAAACCCGGAAAAAATCAAATGGGGAGTTGATGAAATTGTGAAATTCAGAGATGCTATTCCTGAAAACTTTAAAAACCAAACCGATCCATTTATTAATGGAATGATATTAAAGGGGCTTTTTGCAGATAAAAGTAAAAAAGCAAAAGAAAATGTAAGTGATGCTAAATTGCAGGAATTAGCTGACTACATAAAAGAGAAGCTACCAGAGACTGATAAAAAAGGGTTTTAGTTCACTTAAATTAGATACTGGTTAATCAGGTAATCAGGGTAATAGCAAAAAATATCCTGGTTCCTGGTTAACCAATTTTTATTACCAGCTACCACTGGAACCACCTCCACCAAAACTACCTCCACCAAAGCCACCGAAGCCACCGCCACTACTGCCACCACCTCCGGACCATCCTCCCCCACCAGACCAACCACTACCGCGGCCTGTCCAACCACCAAATCCTCCCCTTGATACATAAGTACCACCACCGGCTGCACCTGAACCAAAAATTATCAGAAGAACAATAATGATAAAAATAATCGCCCATATACTGGGGCCTTTATTTTTTCTGCTACCATAATTTTCCGGAGCCTTATATCTTCCCTCAGCGGCTTTGATCAGATCATCCACTCCCTCATCCAGTCCACGGTAATAATTATCCTCCTTAAAGCGAGGGGTAATGGTATTGTCAATAATACTTTTTGAGGTAAGATCTGATATGGCGCCTTCCAGGCCATACCCCATCTGAATAGTCATCTTCCTGTCGGCCTTTGCCACAAGTATTACAATTCCATTATTGAATTCTTTATTACCCACACCCCAATTGCGGCCCAGTTCGATAGCAGCATCTTCAATGGAGTAACCATTTGTTGACTCTACAATAACAACAGCAATCTGGTTGGAAGTAGAATCATCATATCTAACCAGTTTTTGTTCCAGTGCTTCTGCCTGTTGTGCTGTTAATGTTTTAGTATAATCATTAACAAGTTTGGGAGGGCTGGGAGGTTTAGTAATAATCTCTTCCATTTGTGCCGAGGCAAACAAAGAAAGAAAGAAGGGCAGTATAAATAAGAATTTTCTCATGAATATCAGTTACCAAATACAATGTGATCGGGCAATTCGTTTTTATCTGTGTCGCTTTCGAAAGGAAAATATGATGTAAGTGCCTCTCCAATCTGTATCACACATTCAGCTATGCCTTTTGCATAATCATTCTTATTAAAACTTTGAATCATTTCTGCTACTACTTTATTCCAATACTCCTGCCCGGTTTTTTTATAGATTCCCTCATCGGCAAAAACCGCCAACTGGTGGTCTTTTAGCGCCACATATACCAGCACTGCATTTTTTTCTTCTGTTTTCTCCATTTTCAAAGAGAAAAAAACCTCTGCCGCCCTGTCAATAGCATTCATAAAGCGGCAACGATTTTCTACAAAAACCCTGACTTCGCCGCTGGTTCTTTTCTCTGCCTGCCGGATTGCTTTAACGATCAGGCGGTTGTCTTCTTCATTGAAGAGTGACTTATTTTTTTGCCATGGAAAAAGTTTCAATTGATTTGTATTTGATTAAAATTTTATTTCGACTGCTTTTTCTGTTCCCTTATCCGCTTCGAATCCTTCTTTTTTTCTAAATCCGAATAAGCCCGACACGAGGTTAGAAGGAAAGCCTCTTACTTTCTTATTGTAATTGGCCACAGCCTCATTAAAATCGCTACGAGCCACTTTTATCCTCCTTTCCGTTCCTTCTAACTGAGTTTGCAACCCCGAATAGGCAGCTGTACCTTTCAGAGTTGGATATTTTTCTATCTGAATAATCAACCTGTTTGCTGCAGCAGCTAATGTATCCTGCAATTGTTTTTGCTGCCGGTAGTTTTCTCCAGTGAGTTCATCGTTTGACAATCCTTTGATTGCTTTGCTCCTGGCCTCAGTAATTTTTTCTAATGTAGTCTGTTCAAAGTCTGAAACTCCTTTGACAACATTTACGAGGTTAGGAATCAGGTCCAATCTGCGCTGGTAAGTATTCTGTACTTCTGACCATTGCAATTTTACCTTCTCCTGTTTCTTTACAAAGGAATTGTAAGAAGTAACTATCCATGTAACCAAAATAAGCAAGATAGTACCTCCAACTATGTAGCCGGCATATTTTTTTTGCTGCATACAGGCTATTCTTAGAATTGAACTTTGGGAGCTTTCTCAGCACCTTCATCTGCTTTGAAGCCCTCTTTTGCTTTAAACCCAAACATACCAGCCAGCATGTTCACGGGGAATGATCTTACTTTTGTATTGTATGTATTTACAGCATCATTAAAGATTTTCCTGGAATTACGAACATCGTTCTCAATTCCTTCCAACTGTCCCTGTAACTTGGTAAAATTCTGATTCGCTTTCAAATCAGGATAATTTTCTACTACAGCCAGCAACCGGCTTAATGCTCCGGTCATTTGTCCCTGTACTTCCTGGAATTTTGCTATGTTCTCCGGAGTGAGCTGATCAGCCGTAAAGTTAACGGATGTGGCTTTTGCCCTAGCCTCTACTAACTGGGTTAGTGTTTCCTGCTCAAAATTGGCAGCGCCTTTTACAGTGTTCACCAGGTTATCTACGAGGTCTGCTCTTTTTTGATACTCAGTATTTACGTTATTCCATGCTTTTTTTACATTCTCGTCCTGCTT
The DNA here is from genome assembly GCA_044221225.1 of Chitinophagaceae bacterium. Taxonomy (GTDB): domain Bacteria; phylum Bacteroidota; class Bacteroidia; order Chitinophagales; family Chitinophagaceae; genus JJ008. Next base: position 66,279 of record JBGAPQ010000021.1, on the reverse strand, counting down.
AATAACGCCATTGTATCCATTGCATCCCCATACACCGAGTATGAGTAAGAGGCCAAGTATTGCTAATAAGGCGACATTGCGGGTTCCTTTCATTTTATGGTGTTTTTGTTTAGATACTAAAATTAGGATTTTTAGCAGATCATCCATGTAAATTTTCGGTAACCCTACTCTGTTTACAGGTTAATTGCAACTATAGCCTGCAACGGCATGATTTTAGTACTTTCATATTGTTTACCGGTAAAAGCCAGTAGCAGCATACTATGAAGAAACTTGTGTTATTTTCACTTGTTGCAGTTTTTGCATTATCCCGATGCAAAAAAAAAGGCAATAATGAACCTCCTTCTGATTCTGTTACTATTAAAGATTCTGTAATTGTACAGGGGCTAAATTTTCCGTGGGAAATAACCTGGGGGCCGGATAATTTTATCTGGATGACAGAAAGAGGTGGCAAAATCAGCCGGGTGAATCCCTCTACAGGAGCAGTAACGCTTCTTCATACCATCAGCGAAGTTGTAACAAATGGCGAAGGTGGTTTGCTCGGTATGGCTATTCACCCGAATTTTACTCTTTTCCCTCATGTCTTTATAGCCTATAACTACAACAACGGAAGTAATTACAGGGAAAAAATTGTGCGCTTTACTTACAGCGGGGGGACTCTTATCAATCCTGTTATCATTATTGAAAATATACCAGCTGCTTCTAACCATAATGGATGCCGGCTGTTAATTAGCCCTGATATGAAATTATTTATCACCACGGGTGATGCAACCAATACATCATTACCACAAAATTTATCATCTGTGGCAGGAAAAATTCTGCGGCTCAATCTTGACGGCAGCATACCATCGGATAATCCTGTTGCAGGGAATGCTTATTGGAGTTCGGGGCACCGCAACCCGCAAGGATTAGTTTTTGCCAATAATCTACTATATAGTTCTGAACACGGCCCGAGTACAGATGATGAAGTAAACATAATAGAAAAAGGCGGCAACTATGGATGGCCGGATGTAAGAGGTTTTTGTAATGAAACGACCGAGCAGGTTTTTTGCACAGCGAATAATGTAAAGGAACCGCTAAAAGCCTGGACACCTACCACAGCTGCCTGCGGATTAGATTACTATAACAACGACCTGATTCCTCAGTGGAAAAATTCATTACTGATGGTGGCATTGAAGGATGCAAGATTATACCAGATGAAACTGAACAGTAGCTTTAACAGCATTACTGAAGCTAATGATTACTTCACTGGTAAATATGGCAGAATGCGGGATGTATGTATTTCCCCGGCGGGCAAAGTTTATATCTGTACCAGTAATGGTAACAATAATGATCGTATCATTGAAGTAAGTAAACAATAAACAATTGTTTATTCGGCTTTTCTAATCAAAAAGGTCGTATTTATCCATTTCCTGTTTATGATAAAATTCCTTGCGTACCAATACTGACTATAGCTTGCTTCTCACCGGCTTTTTTAAGCAACATGTACTTCTTACCTCTAGATCAGGTTTATGTCTGATAAACAGAATGTACGGACAGGATAATAGATTATTTCCTTTACTTTATAACTTAACAGCCGCAATACCGGGCAATGTTTTTCCCTCGAAATATTCAAGCATGGCACCGCCACCGGTAGAAACATAGCTTACTTTGTCTGCAAAGCCAAACTGGTTAACCGCTGCTACGGAGTCTCCTCCACCCACCAATGAAAAAGCGCCACTTTGCGTGGCTTCGGCGATAGCCACAGCAATGGCCTTCGTACCTTTCTGGAATTTATCCATTTCAAAAACCCCCATCGGGCCATTCCATAAAATCGTTTTTGATTTTTTAATCACTTCTGAAAAAATTCCTTCTGCTTTGGGGCCAATATCTAACCCCATCCACCCATCCGGAATTGCATCGCTGGATGTCACATTGGTATTGGCATTCGCATCAAACTTATCAGCAATCACTGAATCTTCAGGAAGATGTATACTTACGTTTTTCTCTTTTGCCAGTTTCAAAATATCCATCGCAGTTTGCAGACGGTCCTCTTCGCATAAAGAATTACCGATCTTACCACCCCTTGCTTTCATAAATGTATAAGCCATTCCGCCACCTATAATGATATCGGTAGCTCTTTCGAGCAGGTTTTCAATGATGAGTATTTTGTCACTCACTTTGGCACCACCTATGATTGCCACAAATGGTTTTTCTGCCTGGTGCAATACTTTTTCTGCGCTGGATACTTCACCTTCCATCAGCAAACCGAATAATCGTTTGCCGGCAGGAAAGAATTGAGCAATAACCGCTGTGGAAGCATGTGCTCTATGCGCTGTGCCAAATGCATCGTTTACCCAAACATCACCCAGCTTTGATAACTTCTCTGCAAATTCCATATTCCCTTTTTCTTCTTCTTTATAAAAGCGAAGATTTTCTAGCAACAATACTTCGCCGGGACGTATCATACTTGCGGTGAGGTATGCCTGCTCGCCAATACAATCATTGGCAAAGAGTACTCTTGTACCTCCAAGCAGGTCACTTAAATGCTGTATCAAATGTTTTAACGAATACTTCTCAGAGGGCCCCTCTTTTGGCCTGCCGAGATGACTCATAAGGATGACACTGCCCCCATCATTCAATATTTTTTTGATGGTAGGAACTGCAGCCCTCATTCTTGTATCATCCGTAATTTCTAATTTATCGTTAAGGGGTACGTTGAAGTCAACACGAATCAGAGCTTTCTGTCCCTTAAAATCATGTGCTGCAAATTTTGACATACTATTTTCTTTGAAATGAACAATCTGTTTATTGCGGATGTACTTTTCCTCTTTGCGTTTCTCTGAACAAGATATGCCCGGCCACTGTGTCCATTACCTCATCTGTAACATCTTTTCCACCCCTGAGATTGGTGCGGATACTCTCCATTGTGTATTTAGGCCCGTAAGGGATGCCCCAACAGCCAAAGAGAAGTGAAATAATTGTAAAAGGCCATCCTTTGTTTATTTTACTTTCTCCTGACCTGATCAGGTACACACCAGAGGTACGTTTGAATGTTATCACCAGCAAGGAAACTGTAAACGCATAGTAAACAAACTTTCCCCCTTTTTCCGCTTCTTTCTGCAAATCATATGCAGAAAGTCCCTCAATATTATTAATCTTCATATGCCAGATTAAAGGGTATAGTAACGCTGAATTTACCATACCCCCGAATAATATTATATTATTTGCTAATCAACTTTGCAAAGAAACTTACTGTTCGCACCAACTGGCTTACATAACTCATTTCATTATCATACCAACTCACAGTTTTTACCAATTGCTTATCACCCACAGTCATCACTTTTGTTTGAGTGGCATCGAAGAGTGAGCCGAAATGGATACCCACGATATCACTGCTCACAATCTCATCTTCAGTATAGCCGAACGATTCATTGGAAGCCGTTTTCATGGCCTCATTTACTTCTTCCTTAGTTACTGCTTTATTAAGTATGGAAGTCAGTTCAGTCAAAGAACCAGTAATAGTAGGTACCCTTTGTGCGCCGCCATCCAGTTTACCCTTTAGTTCGGGTAATACAAGGCCGATTGCTTTGGCAGCGCCGGTTGAATTCGGAACAATATTAGCTGCTGCGGCCCTTGCCCTGCGAAGATCTCCTTTGGCATGCGGAGCATCCAGGGTATTCTGATCATTGGTATAGGCATGAATAGTGGTCATGAAACCGGCAGCAATACCAAATTTTTCCTGTAATACTTTGGCCATCGGCGCCAGGCAGTTTGTAGTGCAGGAGGCACAAGAGATGATTGTTTCACTACCATCAAGAATGTTGTGATTTACATTGAAAACAACGGTCTTTAAATCACCAGTTGCGGGAGCAGAGATCACTACTCTTTTGGCCCCTGCTTTCAGGTGCGCTGAGGCTTTGTCTTTATCGGTAAAGAAACCGGTACATTCCAACACCACATCCACATCATGGCTGGCCCAGGGAATCTGCGAAGGATCTTTCTGCGCATAAATTTTCAATACATCCCCATTCACTACTATTGCGTCTTCTGTTGCTTTTACTTCGGCGTCGAAACGGCCCTGAGCACTGTCGTATTTCAGCAAATGTGCCAGTACTTTAGGACTTGTCAAATCATTAATAGCGACCACGTCAATTCCTTCCATATTATATATCTGACGATAAGCGAGACGACCGATGCGGCCAAAGCCATTGATGGCAACTTTAATTGTGCTCATGGTAGGTTTTAAAGTTTAGAGTTTATTAAAGCAGAACTAATTAAGAACTGCGCCGGTAATGCCGAAACAAGGCCGGTTTTTTTGTTTTGCGGGGCGAAGTTACAGCAATGCAGTCAAAACGGGGACTGATTTTACTCTGTTTTGGAGCTGACATTTATGTGTGGAAAACAGGAGCAAAAACATTTGGCTGAAAAGTGTCGCAAACCTATCTTTGCCGTCCCTTAAAACGGCGCAGGAACTGATTATCTGCACAAGGCCCGTTCGTCTAAGGGTTAGGACACCACCCTTTCACGGTGGTGATACGAGTTCGAATCTCGTACGGGCTACCTGATGGGACTTTTCAATTGAAAATTGAGAGGTCCCATTTTTATTTTCCTGCAAACCCTTGTTGATAAAGGATATCCGCTCAATGACCCTTTCCAGCTTGATGGTTCGAAAGTCATTATTTTCAAAAATCAATTTTTCAGCTAACACCGAACCAAGGAACAATTGCTTGCCTTTCGGGTTGAGGCCTTTGTAATATTTAGAAAATTGTTTCAGCAGTTCACCATTTTCTTCTGCATATTTGGGTAGTTTATCATCTAATTCTGACAATTCAACTTGTTGCTGCATCAACCCTTTTATAATTGGCTCGTAAACATTCTTTATCTCTAAATACTCTTTCATGTCTATTTCCTTATCAAGCCGCATACGCTGAGCTTCTTTAATTCTTGCTGTATTCTTGTCAATATCCTGCTGTATCTCTTTAGTTGCTTTTTGTTTTTCACCAGTAGAAGATTTTGTTTTAATCTTTACGGCATAAACAAATAAATCTATTGCTTCTTGCATATAACTGATTTCCGTTAACCTCCTTTCGAATTTTTGATTTGCAGTTTCTGCCTTAAATCTCTCATTACAACCGCAGGTGCAATGGTAGTAAAAATATCTTCCGCCATTCCCTTTGCTTGCACTCCCAGATAAATTGCGACCGCATTTCCTGCATTGCAAAAACCCTCTTAAAGAAAGTTCCTCTTTTTGATTGTGTCGGCGATGATTCCGTTTTCGCCCATCCAATATATCCTGCACAGCATTAAATAATTCTTCAGAGACAAGCGGTTCGTGTTGTCCTTTTACCAAGTCTGCTTCTTCGTCCTTGTAAGCTGGCAAGATAATTTTACCATAATAAAAAGGATTGCGCAGAATGCGCCATAACTGATTTTTGCTACAGTCGAAACTTTTAGCTTTTGCCATTCTCGACACTTCTTCTACGGGATAAAGCCCGGTTGCCATCGTTTCAAAAACATAACGGATATGATGAGCATCTTTCCCAGAAATGATAATGGGTTTATTCTGCTCATTTCGGGCATTTTTGTATCCTTTTGGTGCAGCAGTACAATGCCTTCCTTCTTTCATGGCTCTGCGCATTCCTGCAATTGTATTCAGTGAGCGGCGATCATTCTCTACCTCAGGAGCAGCAAGATAAAAGGCCAGCATGATCTTATTCTCAGGAATGTTCAGGTCAAGTGGCTGCTCAATTGCCTGAGGTTCTACATTCAGCTTGTTTAGCTGATTAATCATAGCATAAGCATCACCTGCGTTTCTTGAGAATCTGTCCCATTTCAAGAACAGCAATAAATCAACTGTTCCTTTATTCTTTTTTATGAAGTTTAATAATTCAGTAAAAGATGGCCTGTCAAATGTTTTCGCAGAATGATCTTCCTTAAACAGGTTTACGATCTCAATATTGTTCTGCTGACAATACTGACGCAATCTTTCTTCCTGGTGCTTCAGGCTATATCCCTTTTCAGCTTGCTCATCAGTGCTAACCCGCACGTAAATAACTGCTTTCATCATAATGTAACTCTTTAGCTTCTTCCAGATTGATTACTTTGGTTGATTTGTTCTCCGAACAGCTATAATGATTAATAAAAATATCAGCTAATTGTGATATAAAATCTCTGATCTCAATTATCTCATCGTCAGAAAACCTATTACCATTTCTGTTCAAGATTTTCCGACATTCCGAAAGCGGCATTTGGTTTTTATCTTCCCTTTCCTTATTAATTGGCCTTTGAATAGGTATGACATTAGTTTTCATAGGAAGGAGTTCAAATTTACTAAATAATTGATAATCAATTGAATAAAAATATTTTAGTATTGAAAAGGCATAAATCTAAGTCTGCCAAGTTTCTGAGCCAGGGTCGTCTTATTTCGTCTGCAACCCGGTTTATTTTGTGGGGGTAACATGTCCCAGGTTGTAAAGAATTTCTTTCAAGTATTGCTGCATAAAGATTTATTTAAGGTCACCAATTCCCTAATACAAATATTATGCTTTGCAAAATGTCACTTTCCTGTTTGGATGCGTTTGTGCCTCTTCCTTCACGTTAATACCTGAAAATTTTTATCCTACATGATTGAATGCTTTCGAACATAGGTTACAGATCGTTATGGAATTATTACGCAATAATTACGGAGCAATTGAGGAGTGAATACGGAATAATTAATAGGGATGAGGAGTAGTTGAAATCAAGTTGTCGAAATAATTATGTGTCCTGTTAAATGATCAGCCAATACAGGAAGAATCCAATTATTACACAGTAGGATAATAAGGCTATACATTTTTGTTACAATTATCATCACTCTTGTTATTGGTTTTTTTATTATCAAGAGCCAGTTGCATATAAATTTATACCACTCGCATTACTGTTTTATTTTTTATTTAGGTATGCGCTTATCAACTTTACGGGAAGTTATTGAAAGTACTTTCTGAAATAATAATTACAAATTCTTTATTGCAATAAGCAGGCAAAGCCGAAAACCTGTAGAAAAAAGTAGGCATATACTTTTTCATAGGTTAAGACCTGCTGGCTGTGACCGGCTTTTTCGCCGGTCATGGCTGAAGCAGGTAATCTTAAGCCTTAAAATTTTTATTGCTTTTTGAGATTATAAAAGCATATTTATTTATGAAAAGAATCAAATTGTTGATTCCAATATCAATTCTTGCTTTTGGAATCATTACCGCAGCAGCCTTCACAAGTAAAAAAAGTACAGTTAATACCTTTTTCAGGTATGTACCCGGCACTGGTGGTGAAAGCAATCCAAATAATTATTTTGAAGTCGGTTCCCCTGGTGAGTGTAGTTCAGGCGATAATATTTGTGGCATTATGGCCCTGGAAAATGGGACTTCTGGTCATCCCGTTATTCCCACTGAACTCCAGACACGAATTAATGAAAGGGATGAAACTGAGGGAGACGTTTATCTGAAACAATAAAAAAATTACAGAGGGGATTCTTACAATCCCCTCTGTTTATTAACGCTCATTTTGTGGTATCCCGGTTAAGTCTATCACACTTTGCGGTATGAGGAATACATATCTTTTATCATTGGGAGGCAATGTGTAAACTTGGTTTCCGATAGTTCGGGTTAAAGTTGTTTCAAATCCTGGTTGCCTATTCAATCGCCTTAGATCAAACCATCTTAAATCAGCTCTGAAACAAAGTTCTTTTCTTCTTTCATTGAGAATAAGTAAAAGTGCCTCCCCAGGTGATGTGGCCGTAAACGGGGCGAACAACCCGTTCTTCCACCTTTTTTGCATAAGTGTGTTCAGGTCGGCCAACGCTGCGTTCAAATTGCCTATTCGTGCATTACATTCTGCTCTTATCAGGTAAACTTCATCCGTAGCAATGCCCCCAAATAAAGAACTGTTGTTTGCACCACTATAACTCCCTTTAAATGCATAGGACCCATTTGTATTTTGGCGGAAGAAGATAACCCTCCTCAGATCATCTGGCTTATAGCTTTTATATAGCAAAGTATCGCCCTTACATCTTGCAGGTGCAAGGCTGTTGCCTGTTTGTAATGTGCAGTGAAATATTACTTCTGAATTAAAAATACTGAATGGCAAGGCAGAACCCGCATTTATAGTATTATAATCAATCAGAGTGTTTGTAACCTGGAGACACGAATCGGCGTAGAGAAATGCCCTGTGATAATTTCCCATTGCCAGCAATACTCTTGCCAGTTGAGCAAAACAGGCTGCCTTACATGGTTGAGTTTTGTAAGTTCTAATTGGAGGCAATAGTTTCGCCGCTTCTACCAAGTCATTAAAAATTTGCTGATATGTTACTTTGAGAGTTGATCTTACTGTTGGGGTATTAATATCTGCTATAAGCTTAAGAGGTATTCCTAATCTATTATTAGCTAACAAACTGTCATATTGCTCCGAAAATATTTGAGCCAGATAATAGTATGAATGGCTTCTGAAAAAAAGTGCCGTTCCCTTTACCTGACCCCATCTCGCTTCATTTTCGCTTGTTTTTCTGATCTTTTCAATATTATCCAGGACCACATTTGCATTGAATACCTGATCATAGCCATTTTTCCAATCTCTTTCATTGGGATAGGCTCCATCCCAAATGTAAAATTGTTTTGAAGGGATATCTGTAAGTGAATTCCAGTCTGCCTGGGTTAGATAGAAATTATCGCAGCCAAGCTCTCCTCCAACTGGATAGGCGCTGTTCATAATAAAATCGCCGTTGAGTATAGCTTCTAAATCTGAAAATGTGGATGGCGGCACAAGCTTCTTATCCGGCTTCACTTCAAGAAATTTTTTGCATCCTGAGCATAGCATTAGAAACAAGGCAATGTATGCAATAGTGAAATTAAAAGTCTGTTTCATAAATCTATTTTTAGAAGTTAGTACTTAAACCGAAAGAGTAAGTTCTGGGAAGTGGCAGATACCCGTTTGTCACAGGATCAATTCTGGATTTGGCAGCTTTCCACAACACGCCGATATTATTTATATAACAATACAATTGAAGATTCCTGAAAACTGGCTGCTCTGGTTTCCCATGAAATTGATAGGCCAAGCGGATATCCTGAAAGCGGATATGATCGCCCTTTTCGACAGTTGCACTTGAATTGCTGTAAAAAAAATCTCTGTTGCTATTGGACGGGAATATCATTGAAGGCACGGTTGTTATTGCTTCGTCTCCGGGTCGCTGCCAACGTTTGGAAAAATCTGAATGACCCACCCATGAAGAGAACAGGTCAGTATAAGAAATAGTCCCCACCCTGAAATAGTAACCGATGCTGTAAGCGATATTAAATGATAAGCTAAAACTTTTCCAGGCAAGTTCGTTTCTTAGCGAACCGTAAATAGTGGGTCGTGCTGAACCATGATTTACGAGTTCAGTAATAGGAGTGTTATCTATAATTGATAAGTAGTCTTTACTTATTATTTTGTTGACATAACCTTGCGGGTCGCCGTTTGCAGGATCAAGCCCTCCGAATGAATAACTAAGGATTGAGTATGCCTGACTTCCTTCGATTGGATTAATTAATATACCAGAACCAACATAACTTTTGGAAGAACCGGGCTTATAAAGATATTTTTTAACCTTATTTGTGTTATATGCAAAAAGGGAATAACAATTCCATGCTAATGTTTTGCGGAGGATCTTAGCGTTAATGGTAAGATCAATTCCCTTTCCTGCAAGCACGGCGCTATTAATATTGACAAGGTTAAATCCGCTTGTGAGATCAAAAGGAACGAGACTGATTAAATCAGTACATTTTTTCCAATATAGTTCCAGCGATCCTGTTACAATCTCCTTTTTGAAAGAAAAATCAATAGCTGCATTTATTGTTCTGACTTTTTCCGCTCGTAGTTGTGGATTGGGTGGTTCAGTTACCGCTGCTCTCGGAAGATTGGTAATAGCAGCCGGTGTTCTGTAAGCCAATGTAGTGAGTGCCGATAATGAATTATCTGCATTGCCTGAATAGCCAAAGGTAAACCGGGCTTTCAGGTAAGGCAGGATACCTGACTTATAAAAACCTTCTTTTGAAATATGCCATCCTGCTCCTACTGACCATAAAGGAATCCATTTCTGATTTGTGCTAACTCCGAAAACATTTGAAGCATCCTTACGCATACTCAAAGCAAAACTGTACTTTTCTTTGAACAGATATTCTGCGTTTGCATACGTTGAAACAACTCTGTTCAGCTTTTCATCAAAATTCAGGTTGTTGGGAATCGTGGAGGGAAAGAATAAATTTCCATATATAGGATATGTATTTACAAAGTCAATATTGCTCGTCGTTAAAACATCATCATTATATCCATAATTAACAACAGTATTGCCATTACTTTTTACTTGCCGGACTTCAGCCCCTGCAAAAAGGATAAATTGATGATTAGTAGTGAAGGATTTTTGATACCGCAATTGACTTCTGATTGAATATGTATTCAAAGCCGATTCTGTTTGATTTAGAATTCCGCCAAGAGGAATGATATGGGTGATTGTATTTCCGTTGATCTGTGTAAAACGATTGATCATATTTCTTGTGTAGTAAGTTCCCTGGCTGCTGTATTCACGTATAGAGCCGTTGCTCATTTCCTTTTGATAAAAAACTTCTGCGTTTAGTTCTTTAGTGAAATCATACCGCATCGAAAGCCTCATAAGCAAATGCTGTACTGTGCTTTTATTATCTCTTAGTCTTATTTCATCAAGCGGCCTGAATTTCCAGTCGAGCAATTTTCCGGCGCCAGCCGTGTCTATATAGGCAAGACGATAGTCCATAGGTAATGCTAATGGAAGGCCATTGTCGTCAGCCAGTCTTGCATAGGAGTAATATTGTGATTTTCCACCACCGGGGATAAGACTCCCAAAATCACCAAAACCATTATTTTGCCTTGCAGTATAAGTATAAATCATACCGACCCGTACTTCCAATCCTTTTAACGGTTTAAAAGTATTTTCAGTCCGTACAGTGAATCTCTCATCTTCATTACCCTTTGCCCCGGAAATGTTCCTGGTGTAGCCTGCCGATAAATAATAACTCGCATGGGCTGCTCCGCCGTTTATGTTAATGTTATACTGACTCTGCGTTGATCTTCTATACAGGTATTTGCTAAAATCATTTCTAAGATCATACAACCTGTAATCATTAATCATTTCATCTGCCTCCTGCTGAGTAATAGACCCATTCCTGCGTTTGTTTAATATCTCTATCACCGGTGATATTACCGGGGGGAACATTATATTTGAAAGATCGGCATCATAAAACCCCTGGTCAAAAAGCATTTTTTCAACATCAATAAAATCTGGTGAGGACATTTGAGGAAGCTTCGTCAGACTTGGCTTTTCTCCTATTGAGGTATTAATATTGAAGCCAATGTTCATCTTCTTGTTATAACCACCCTTTTTGGTAGTGATAACTATTACGCCATTACCTGCTCTTGCCCCCCAAATGGAGCTGGCAGTTGCATCTTTTAATATAGAGATGCTTTCAACATCTTCGGGATTTATATTTTCAATATTGCCCTCATAGGGGAAATTGTCAATGACGATAAGGGGAGCCGCTATTGTTGATGTAAGAGTGCTTAATCCCCGAATAGTTAATGGCGTTGGCGATCCCTGAATTTTGTCAAAGTAGAGAGATGTGGTTATTCCATCAAGGCGACTTAAAACATCAGAACTCACTTTCCTGCTCAACAAAGCCTGGTTTATTTGTTCGAAAGAGCCGGGAGTTCTTCCCTTTTGTGTTTGCTGAAATCCAGTGTTTACTACCACTTCATCCAATAACGAATAGTTCTCTGTTAAATAAACAGACAAGCTCTCAGCAGCATTCGTTACGTTGATATTTGACGTATTAAATCCCGAACTACTGATTATAATTCTATCAATGGTATCAGGAATTCTTAATTGAAAGTATCCGCTACTGTCTGTTTGTGTTGTATATTTCAGATCGGACGTACTCACCGTTGCACCGGCAATCGGATCGTTGCTTTTATTGTTCAATACCCGCCCAGTAATTTTTTTAATAACAGCCTTTTGCTGATTTTGAGCCTTTAATTGCGCAGCCAGTACAACAAGGCATATAAATAATATTAATTTCATGAGTTTTAGTTTTTAGTCTTACTAACAATGCTTTGTTCCTTAATTACAAAAACCTCGGTTTTTTCTTTAGCCGGTATAAGTTTAAATCCATTTCGACCTAATTCCCGCTGTACTTCTTCCCAGTTACGCAATGATTCCAACTTTAATTCTAAATCCACATTGCCCGTGATGTTTGTCTTATTTATGATCAGCGGTATTCCTGCTGTGGCATTCAATGCCTTTACCAAATCATCTATTGTTGCGTTTTTTATTCTTTTGACCGGATATTCATCGCTTAACTCCACAAGTGATTCTCCACCGGCAGAGAGGTGGCGAAATTTGTTTTGAATTTCGAGACGATAGCAAGGAACTGCTCTTTCCTCTATAAATGATTGGACACTCAGAAAGCTGTCAAGAGAGGATTTTAATTGATGCAGCAATTGCTTTTTTGTTATATCTACAGGTGAGATGGATTCATACGAGTAGGTATTTTTTGAAGTCCATTCCTGCCGATAGCCTGAATTACCATCATAAATATATCTGGACTTATCTGCTACTTCCAGTATTACCCGGTTAGGTTGTGTAAGTATAAATCCTTTTGATAAGGCAAGACCATACATGTGAAGCAGACCATAATTAACAAGATAAAACCGTTTTGTTTTCTTAATGCTGTCAACTGAGTAACCTCCTTTTTTTTCAGCTTCATCAATATGGCCTGCGATATGGGAATAATAAAGCTGACTTCGTTTGTTTAACAATGGTTTATTATAATCAAAATCAGGATCGTCCTTTTTTTGAATCCAGTTTGTTGTTTGTTCACCATTCAAAACTCTCTGAATATTGGCGGCGGTAACGTATTCAGATGATGTTATGGAGATGACCCTTCCTTCAGCGGAAATCCATACTTCATGCGGAAGTGAGGGCGGATGAAACAGGTTCCAAAGCAAAGTGTCATTGATTGCGATAGGTAATTGTACCCCTTCCAGGTATTTGATCTTTTTGAATAACCTGGACACTGTCGCAGAATCCTGGTAGGTAACAGCAAGTATAGTTATATTGTCCTGAAACTGATGCTGTAGTTTATGAAGATTAGGGAATTGGGCAATGCACGCTCCGCACCATGTACTCCAAAAGTCAAGAATGATCAATTTGCCTTTGTAACAGGATAAACTGGATTTTAAAACGGGGCTGTTTAATAGGTTAATTTCTACATCCGGCAATTTATCACCGACCTTAAGTGAATTGGCCAAAGGTGATGATTGTGAAAAGCAGGTCACTACCGGCCATAGCAAAGCCAGTAAGCAAAGTTTGTATTTCATGCAGTTTAGTTTGAATTAGAAAATGATAATGGAAAAAATCAGAGCCTTAATCTTTATTCGGGGTTCTTTGGCTTACAGGCAAACAGAATTTTGTAAGAATGCAGAATTGGAATTATAGGTTCACAGAGGTGGTTAACCTGTGTTTCAAGTAAAAAGTTTTGTATTGCAGTTTCTGTCTTCATCTGAATCGGTCATAGAAATTCTGCAAGTCCCGCTAAAGAGTCAGGCTATAAATACAATAAGGTCGGAACCTACCCGCCCTTTGCCCTCTGGCTCTGACAAGCCGCCTCCCTTTCGGAAGGTTGAACTGCAAATGCGTAAGTAGGCCCAACCCTATTGCAATATAGGGATTGGGCGCTTTAACCTACTCTCGCAGTTCAGGAATTGTCAGATTCGAGGGCGAGACTTGTTAAGCACTCATCTCCTTAATAATAAAGGCGAGTTGCCTTATATTTTACTTCTAATATTCTTATCCAGTGATATTTTAACTCGCTAAATATAGAAATTATTTACTCCAAAATAAACTATTTTATTAATAATACGGAATTATTTATTTAGAAAATATCAAATTTTATTCATAATCTGATTTACAAGATTAATTTTTCGGCATAAAAAATTGATGGAATGCCGAGAAAAAAGAAGAATATTACAGAAAAGGAAAAAAAGCAAGAAGAATTAAGAAAAAGGCAGCATAAACTTAATTCAATAAAAACTGACTTTGAAGCGGGGAGAATTAAAAGCTTTGAACAGATTTTTGCTGTTATGGTTGAATCAAGAGTAGCTGCTGAATTGAGAATGGGATTTGTAACTTTTAGAAACAAGGTTAATAATCCAGGCGATTTTACTACAAATGAACTTATTAGAATTGCCGAGCTTTTTGATGTAGATATTAATATTATTCTGAAATTCATTTTTAGTTTAATAAGCCATAAGCCCAAATCCGGTAAGCTCGATCCGATTTGAATTTCCACGCCTTGGGTAGTATTGTTTTATGCTTGTGTAATAGCTTCACCAACACACCACTTAAAAGATTTGATTTCTTACTTGCCACTTAACCAATATAGAATTGATAAGGAGACGTATTAAAGTACATCTAAGATAGGGAGCCTTTAGAAAAAGCAGAAGGCAAGTAAGAGAAAGTAAGTATTCCCCTTGATACACTTGTGAAATGTAATAGCTCAGACACTTTCAGTATAAATTTTAAAACTGAAAATTAAAGACTCGCAATTACTTTAAGATTAATTCCGGCTATTTCTTTTATATAGTTTTCCGTAACACCAAGCAGGGTCAAAATCTCATTACTTGCATTTGCTTTTGAGAAACCTGGTTGTACTATACAAATTTCAAATTCAACAGGGATTTCTCTTTTCACTATTGATAAGAGTTTCTCAATATCTCTTTCAGTGCCTTTCTCAATCCTGCTTCTTTTATCATTGTTCTTTGTCTTTACTTTTCTTCGCAAAAGATGATTAATAAAGTCAGTGCCCTTTTTATGTTTCCAATGAATTGACTTTTGAGCTTGTCCACAGACTTCGTATAAATTTTTGATCTGGTTACTCACAACCCCATCTGCTGCATATTTCAAATGATACATATTTACCTTTAACTTGTCAGGATACAATTTCATCGCTATCACATCTGCAATTTCGCCTGAATAATCATCATCATAAACAATATCAAAATCTTCAGCTATTAGCCTTTGAATGACATTATACTGAATAGAATTTTGAATCAACGGATTAACATGCTGAGATTCTGAACTTAAATCAATTCCAGCCCAATCCCAAACTTGTATTGCATCTCTTGAAAATACATTTATAGACTGTTTCAGCTCAACATATTCATTTCCAGTTAACGCTGAGCCATCTGCAAACCAGATAGTAGGCACATACATAAGAAAGAAATCTTTGGCAAGCATTTTCTTGGAGCCAAAACTAACTGAAGCAGAAACTACAGATAGTTGATTAATTCTGAAATCGGCGTAAGGCTCATCACCAGATGTATTTTGAAACAGTTCGATTTGAAAATGGGCTTCATTATTTTCTGTTTTAACTGAGAATTTTATTGGCCCACCAGGTGTTGGTTCAATTAAACTTAATTCTGCTGCAGATAGATCTACATACTCACCATTGATTTCAAACCTGTATTTTGTTTCTGAAAATAAATACATTTCAATATCCCAATCTATCCACACAGGATAAACATCGGGTACTTCAAAAATATTTGTAGGTACTAACGTTTCTTTTAATACCTGGTCAGAATCTATGGCTTCGTTCACTAATTTATATCCAAGAGCAGCGCACCAGTTTTTAAATCCTTTTAAATCATCCTCCTGTTTTGACCATATTCTGCCTTTATACGATGACCCAAGATTAACCGGTTCGCCATCTTCAAAACCAATACCCATAACAAATGCTTTTTCTCCTTTCTTCCGCTCCGCCATACTTAGAGCTTCCGCTACATCGCTTCCAACCATCATTCTAAATCTTTCATTCTTACCTAAGAAATATCTTAACCCCACGTTCTGAAGCCTTATTCTTTTAACGTTGTAAAATGCTTTGAAAATATCAATTCCTCTGATTAACTCTGCATTATCACCTATAATAGCTTTCGCCAAATCCTGATATAAACTGGAGTTATCCGAGCTATTAATAAAAAGGAGATTGTTTTTCGTTTCCCAATAAGCTACTATTATATTCCAATTAATCTGAAAAATATCTTTATTTTCAATCCATTCAACATCAGTTTTGTCGGCTGTAATAATTATTAAAATATTATCATTACGATTTAGATCGTCAAATTTATATGGCAGCTCATCATACTTGGGAATTCCGGCTTTAAAATTAGATGGAAACCAGGAGTCAGTTTTATTTTTATAAACTACCGTACTAAGTTTTACTTTAATGTTCTGAAAAGGAATTTTCGAATCACTTAGTTTTGAAAACCCGGACATCAGCTCTTTGTATTCAACTTCATCTTGCACCCGCCCATAACTTATATCCGATAAGATTTGATTCCAATCAGCGTCTCTTGAATATAAATCAGCCAATTCTTCACGAACATCCAGATCAGCGATATTGGCAATAAAAGATGCATTACCCAATTCTTCATCATGTTTTGTCCGTGTGAATCTGCCGGCAAATTGGAGAGTAATAGGTAAGCTTTTTCTAATGTCATGAAATGCCGCAATTTTTAATTCGGGCAAATCAAATCCTTCCCCAAGCATATCTATGCAAACAATGACTCTTGTTGCCTTATTTATTATCTTCTCGTATGTGTCCTTAAAATTTGGGGCGCCTGAATAAAGCATAACAGGTCTCAAATCGGCATGTGCTTTATATAATTCAAAAATGGCTTTGGCTCTTTCCTTAGTAGCGCACCTTGCCATCAGGATGTGGTTATAACCATTTTCAATATCCTGCCTTAGTCTCTCAATAGCCTTATCCGCTATTTCTTTGTCTGCTTTAGCAGAGTCATAAATACGAACAGGAAGAAAGTCTATATGTTTAAAATAGCCTTGCCTTTGTGCTTCTCTTAATGGGAAGTTGAATAGTATCTTTCCATCAAGCCTTTTACCATCATTTCGAAAGGGCGTGGCTGTAAACTGAATGGTCTTTTCAGGAGGGAAGCTGGTTTTAAATGCATTCCATGTAGATGCTTTAACATGATGAGCTTCGTCAATAAAGACATTTGTAATATTAGTACTTAAAATAAGAATTTGCTCTGGCGACATTCCAGAAAGAATTGCCATAGTAGAAACAATTACATTACTTTTTTCAATAAATCCTTTTAACTCGTCAGTAGAATTAAACCCTTGTTTCATTATTCCAACAGCAGGACAAAGAGCGGTTTCTTTAATCAGCTTAAATTTCTTTAAAAGCCCAAGAGATAAAAATTTTTCTGCAATTTGAATTCTCAATGAGTCAGATGGTACTACTACAAGCAATTTAGAACATCTGTTTGCAATAAGGGCAGAAAGCATTGTTTCCGTTTTCCCTGTTCCGGTTGGCAAAACGATGTTGCCGGTATCAAGAGGAAGTTTTAGATGTCCCATTATCATGTGTAATGCCCCAATCTGTGGTTGCCTGAGTCCTTTAATTCCTTTCACTATATCTTCTTCAATATATGAGAATGAATTTTCCCAGGAGTTTAGTATTTCTTCAGCAGAATAATCTTTATCTGCCGGATGCTTTAGCCATTGCCGAAATACAACTTCCCCATTTTCAAGTTTCTCTTCCGTTGGGCGAAAATTTGTAAGTAATACATAAGAAACATCACCCGGAATATCAGCTTTATTTCTGGTTAGATAGTACTCGATTCCATTTGCTGAAATTTTTAATCCGCTTCTCGTTCTATTAACAATAGTAGCATTAACTCTAGTTTCTATTGCTAATTGCTGCTTAACTAAATTTTTTGAGTCAACTATTTTATAGACAGTTTTTTCAAGCTTTGGCAGGGAAATAATCATATTCTATATAAGGTTGATGAGGCTTGGTAAGTATGTCTTACTGGAGACTATAAATATAGATATACTTTCAAAATTCAGAACGATTTTAGACGGGATGTTATAAACCGGGCTTCAACTTACGGGAAAAATACCCTTAAAAAAAGGGCGTATTTCCCGGTCTCAGATTAAGAAAAAATAACCACTTTGTGGTATAATCGGGAATCATAGATTTAGTTTACATTCGGACAGTCAAACCCCAAAACCATCCTATGCCTTCAACCACTAATAAACTTGGACTATCATTGTCCGGCGGTGGCTACAGAGCTACTGGTTTCCACTTAGGCACACTAAAAAAATTACAAGAAATGAATATTCTCCCGGAGGTAGATGTGCTTTCTACCATTTCGGGAGGCTCAATAACAGGAGCGTATTATTGTTTGAATAAAGACAACTATCCTGATTTTGAAAAAAAACTTTATGAAGGGCTGCAGCAGAAAAATATTATAAGCAAAGTTCTTTGGTCTTTCACTTTTTTAAAACTTGTGATATTTGTTTTACTCTTTTTGGTGCCCGCCTTTTACTTCTTATTAAAAGGCCCTGCCTGGCTTTTCCCCGTTCTCTTAGCAGCGATGACATTTCTTTTATTAAAATTTCAATTTCAAATTTTCCCCGTTAGTAAACGCATTGAGTATATTTATGATGAGTTCTTCTATTTCAAAAAGAAATTGGGAGAACTTCCTGATAAGCCTGTCTTAGTAGTGGGCTCCACTAATCTTCAAACAGCCCGGCCATTTACTTTCTCCAAACACTGGATGCAGGATTCAAGTTATCAATTCAGGACGAATCCGGTAAAATTCAGAGCTGAAAAATTTCCTATTGCCCGTTCTGTTATGGCTTCATCCTGTGTTCCATTTGCTTTTACACCAATTAAGATTGGTAAAGAATACTTCCAGAATCCTGAACAGGCAAATGATATCCATCCTCTATTGGTTGATGGAGGTGTTTATGATAATCAGGGCATTCATAAAATAGTGCAAAAGGGAAGTTACGAATGTTCCCATATCATTACAAGCGATGCAGGTGGCGGATCTTCCGGCGAAGTAAAATTCAGCAATACTATTTCACTTCTCATCTCAACAGTGGATGTATTCATGTCTCGCATTAAGAAAGCACAAATGGTACAAGATGTTTATGAGAATGCTGAGACGGCAAACAGGCAGATTGCTTATTTCTCACTTGCATGGGACGTAGAAAATTGCATTCCCGGGTTTATTAATAACCTTGCTAAAAAGCAAATTGCTCAATCTGTAATTGAAGCCCACCAATTGAAACCGGAGTGGGTAGCCAATCCACATGAATATGAAATTGCAATTACCGAATATCTGAAAACAAAAACCGGCTATGCTGCTATTGACAAACCTACTCCTGAAGAAAGAAAGATTGCAAGAAATGTAGGGACCAATCTTACATCTCTTAGTAAGATACAAGTGGATTGTTTAATGAAACAGGCAGCCTGTTTAACTGAGTTACAGGTAAAATTATATTGTCCATCATTAATATAAAAATTATGAATCCTAAAGATTCAAAAAGCAGGGTAACCAAACCAGCATTCAGGAAATTGAAAGCCTATGCGTTTGACCCTTCGTTGTCCCTTCAATTGGATAATGCAGTTATAAACAATATAACTTATAAAGTTCCCTGGGAAGAACTGAAAACCGGACCGGTAGGAGAATATGTGGAAGTGGTGGATTATGACCCTTCGAGCAATTGTTTTTACAGACCTGTTGACCTGAATGATATGTATGTATTGGCGCAGGATGGACTTGAGCCTGCTGAAAGTAACCCGCAATTTCATCAGCAAATGGTTTATGCCGTGGCCATGACCACTATTAAAAATTTTGAAAGAGCCCTTGGTAGAAAAATTCAATGGAGCCCCTACAGGAATAGGCAAGGGGAGCCGACGGATTACGTAAAAAGACTCCGCATTTACCCTCATGCGTTGCGTGAGGCAAATGCGTACTATAGCCCTTTAAAAAAGTCTGTGTTGTTCGGGTACTTCAATTCTACTCCTGAATCTCCTGGTATCATTCTGCCCGGCGCTATTGTTTATACATGCCTGAGCCATGATATCATCGCACATGAAGTAACCCATGCATTGCTGGATGGAATGCATCGTCGTTATGTAGAAGCTACCCATGTTGATTCTCTTGCATTTCATGAAGCCTTTGCAGATATTGTTTCTTTATTTCAGCATTTTACATTTCCTGATGTGTTAAAGGCACAAATAGCCCGGACAAGAGGCGATCTCTCGAGTGAAAATCTATTGGGGCAATTAGCGCAAGAGTTTGGGAAAGCTATCGGTCACTATGGAAGCCTGCGGGATGCGTTGGGAAAATACAATGAAGAAAAGGAAAGATGGGAGGCACATAAGCCAGACCCAACCGAATATCAAACTATTAAAGAACCACATGACCGGGGAGCCATTCTTGTTGCTACTATTTTTGATGTATTCATTAGTATTTATCGCAAACGGGTGGCCGATCTGCAGCGATTAGCTACCGGAGGCAGTGGTATTTTGCCAGAAGGCTCTCTGCATCCTGACCTGGTAAACAGGATGGCAAAGGAAGCCAGTAAAACATCAGGTCATATTTTGAATATGTGTGTGAGGGCCTTAGATTATTGCCCGCCTATGGATATAAATTTTGGTGATTACCTGAGGGCATTAATTACTTCTGACTTCGACTTGGTAGATGATGATGGTTGGGATTACCGTGTAGCAATTATTGAGGCATTTCAGAAAAGAGGTATCTATCCTGATGGATTGAAAAACATGAGTGTAGAAAGCCTTTTGCTAAAGGCAGATGAAATAAGCGATGATTTTGACAGTAGATTTGGTACGTTGATAGAATTCTTTAAGATATTTAAAGAGAAAGCAAGCTATATAACCGATAGAGAAGAATTGTACGACCTCACCAAAATATTCATAATTGGTGGCGATATTAATAACCCCAGTTCAAAAAGAACCGGGGTAAGTAAAAATAAACCGGAACGTATAATGGGGCTGCACCAGCGATTGCACATCAAGTTCGATAGCAAGGACAGGTTTGGAGAATTAACCGGACTAATATTGTTAGATTTTCAGGCTGAAAGATTGGGCATTGGAAAATCAAAGGCGCAGAATACAAAAGGGATGCCATTAGTGGAAGTGCACAATCTTAAAATTGCAAGCCGGGTGGGCCCAAATGGAAAACTGGTAAACCAAATCCTGGTAACCCTGACCCAAAAGAGAGGTGTGGTATGTGGAGAAGATGAATACGGGAACGTAACCGTAAAGGGCTTTTTTGTGCCAGATGAAGCAGAAAACGGATGGCACGAAAGAGTGAAAGATGCAAGAGGAAATTTTACCTACATTAAAAGACCTTTCTCTGGAAAGGGAACAGAAATGAGTGGGCCCGGGAGCGAAAAAGTATTGCCTAAAGGATGGTTTATTTTCCGAGGTGGCAGCACATTGATATTTGACTTAGACTATGCCAATAGCAATGATAATGTGAAGCTAAAATACATTATCCGCAAAGAAATTGATGATGAAGTGCGGATGAAACGACAATATAGCATGATATATAAAATGGACGAGCATAGTTTAAACGCCACCTATTTTGGTTCTGCTTATGATAACCTGGAGGCCGAACCTTTTGCAATCATACACAAAGTACTTTAAACATATTATCATGGCACCAAAAAAAAAGACCGTTGTAAATAAAAAAGCTGCTTCTAAAAAGAAGACAATACCCAGAAAAAAGGGTGCAAAAAAAACCACACTAAAAAATAATAGTAAAAAAGAAAAGCCTGCTAAGATAACAGAAAGGGTGGACGAAATCGCTATACGAATGTATTGCCACGGTTTTGGAGATTGCTTCCTTATCACTTTTCTCAGCAAAGGCAATCCTGTGTATCGTATGGTGATTGATTGTGGAATGCTTACCGGTAATTCCGATACATTAAAACAAGCAATCGCTGATATAAGTAATGAATGCGGAGGGCAATTAGATCTCGTTGTTCAAACCCATGAACATAAGGATCATATTTCTGGATTTAATTTAAAAGGAAAAGACAAAAAGCTATTGTGGGATGCAATAGAAGTGGACAATGTATGGCTGGCCTGGACGGAAAATATAGCCCCTGGGGGAGATGATCTCGCCATTGACCTGAAAGAGAAATTCAAGAAAAAGAAAAAAGCATTAGCCAAAGCATTAGGACTATATAACCAACGGATTAATGCGGTCTCTCACAAAACACTTATGGAAAGTGAATTTCGGGGAACTGATTACCATTCTGCACAGCAACGCTATGCCAACTCCCTCCAGCAATTGTTGAACTTTTATGACATCGGCCCCGATGAAGTAAACAAATCACTGAACGCATCAGGAGATGAATTAGGTCTTACTATGAAGGATGCCATGAGTTATTTTATAGAACGGAATAAAGCTAATGGTACACCTCATATCAGCTTCTGGAATCCCGGAGATTTTGCAAATGCTGAAACAACTGGAATAAAAGGCATCAACTTTTATTTCCTTGGCCCGCCTAAAAATTATGAATTACTAAGAAAGATGGATGATAAAGAACATGTGGAAATGTATCTCTCTGATTTGGCACTGTCCGATAATTTTTACATAGCATTAACTGAAAGTGCTACTGAAGATGGTGCGGCACTATCACCATTTCAGGATAAATATAACTGGAAAGAAAAAGATATACCCAAATCAGATTTAAAAGATGATGATCATGTATGGAACTTATACCATCATACTAAAAATGAATGGCGAAACATTGCTACTGATTGGCTGCAAAATGCAGGTACTCTTGCCCTGCACCTTGATACTTATACAAACAATACCAGCCTGGTTATAGCAATGGAATTTGAAAGTACTGGCAAAGTTTTACTCTTTGCTGCTGATGCACAAATTGGCAATTGGATCAGTTGGACAGAACCCGAAGCTGAAGGCTCCACAATACCCAAACTTAAATGGCAGACTGATAATGGAGGTAAAAAAATCACTGCATCCGATTTGCTTGAGCAGACAGTTTTCTATAAGGTTGGTCATCATGCCAGCCATAATGCTACTGCAAAAAAACACGGCCTTGAACTAATGAACAGTAAAGAATTGGCGGCAATGATACCCGTAGATCAGGAAGTGGCCAAGAAACAAGGCAAAAAGGGATGGAAAATGCCTGCTGAAGATTTATATCAGCGATTGCTGGAACGTACTAAGGGCCGCATTATCCGGGCAGATGATGGCAATCTGCTAAAGAAAGATGTTTCAGACATACCTGAAGGAGCTAAACCCACACAACAGCAAAGACAACAGTTCAACAAATGCGTTACAGAGTCAAAGATCATTATTACAACCGATGATGGCCGCAAACGACCGTTATATTGGGAGTATAAAATAAAAGGATAACCAGTTCAATATAAGATAGCTGTAAAAAATGAAAAACTACTGCAATGTTTGATGATATACTGGCAACCAATACCGGAGACGTAAGTAAGGGGCGGATATCTGCGCAGTTATGACAATACATTTCAATAATACAGTTCAGGATAGTGTATCATTATTCTAGAAATTACGACAGGGATTATTTGTATTATTTATATATTACTACAATCTCAATCCTCCTATTCCGGCTCCTCTCTTCCTGGGTATTATTTGCATTGTTTAAGCTTTTCCTGTTCCAAGCCGTTTGGCTTTTCCTTCTCTGTACAGGCTTAAATTCTCCATAGGAAACTATTGACATAAGTATTTCAGAAGGATCAATTCCCGAATTTTCCTTAAAGAAACTAAATACAGTTGTAGCTCTTGCAGAAGCTAATTCTATATTGGATTTATAAAAGTCAGAAATATCAGGAATAGT
Source organism: Chitinophagaceae bacterium (assembly GCA_044221225.1). Taxonomy (GTDB): domain Bacteria; phylum Bacteroidota; class Bacteroidia; order Chitinophagales; family Chitinophagaceae; genus JJ008. The sequence continues at coordinate 42,527 of JBGAPQ010000021.1, read as the reverse complement.
TGTATCTGCATGGCCTTGAATCTGCATTTCCTCTATTAGCTGTGAATTATTTTTTATTATTTGGCCAATATCACTTATTACTTTCACACCTTCCGGCTTTAACCTCGCTTCTCCGATTTTAAATAGGAGGCTTTCCCCAAATGTAAACAACTGGCTTATCTCCGAATTCCTGACTGCAATTGTATTCTTGTCTCCTTGATCAGTAGAAATTAGGTATAAACTGTCTTCTGCAGTGATCTGATAGACTGCTTTAGTTTTATAGGATTTAGCAAGTTCATTTATCAACATAATTTGATTTTCAGCGATAGTCTTAAGCCGGTTATTTCTTGTAACATCATTTTTTTTTGTTATAGCAGTACTTAGTATGAATATCCCCAGCAAGGCCATAGCAAGGTCGGTGCCTGGGCCATAAGTATCATCGAAAGTAAAAAGATGAAAAAGAGATTTCATACCATTATGTTTTCTCTACTTGTATGTTTCTTTTACTCCAAAAAATGTTTAACCACTTTCTCCATTTTTTTTTCCAGGATAGTTTTCTTGTAGTATAGTTATTAAAAACTGTCATTTCATTTACCAGCGAGGATATTTGTGGGACTAACTTCTCAAAATCTGATTTTAATTCTCTTGTAATATTACTGGCAGCGGAATTGAGCACCTCTTTTATTTGTTCTCTCATATCAGTTTTTGAAAGTTGTTCCATATACTGCTTTTGCATTGTCATCATTTGGTTAAATGACTCAAATATTTCCTGCTTATGGCGGGAAATATTTTCTTCTCCTTGTTTGGCCTGGCTTTCAAGATATACCTGGAGTTCCCGAAAATGATCGTTCATAGTTACCATTGATTGCTCCACTTCGCTATACCTGTCCAAAGTGTCGTTAAGATGTTTGCTCATAACACCTGAAATCTCCTGAGCACCATTACTTAAACTATGCTTCAGTTCTTTACTGATTAAATCTGGAGAAAGACTATCATAAAGAGACTTCACCGTTGTTAAAAATTCTTGCTGCTTATTCGCAATGCCGTAAAGAAACATGTCCAGGTCGGAGTTAGCGCTTTTTAACCTACCGATTCCTTCTGAAATCTGACCATTCTGTGAATAAAGAAGCTCGTTACTTTTTTCAATTTTTCCTGCAAGCTCATCCATTCTTAAACTGACATGCTGCAGTTCGACAGTTATTGAATCTTTATAGATTGCATGTCTTGCCAGGTTGACCAAGCCATCAACACATTTCTCCATTGTTTTAAATAATACTTCCTGTTTCTTTTGCAGATAATCAATATGCAGCCACATAATAAAAGCTACTTGGAGACCTGCTATGCTGGCAGAGAATGGGATTTTTAAAGAGCGAAGTAAATGGTCGACTGCTTTATCATCTATGCTACTTCCACTGATATCTTTAAAAGCCATTGCCAACCCGATAAACGTTCCTAAAATTCCAAGTTGCAGAGCTACCTTTTGAAATCCGAATAATCTCATTGTTTTTGATGCAAATTCATCTTTGTATGCACCCAGGATAGTAAGACCTGATTCAAATTTTTTACTCTCGGCCTCTGTATGAATATGGCTTATGATCCGGTTTACAGTCAAATCTTCATCCTTTGTACCCAATTCCTTGAACTGATGTAATTGATACTCGAGTCCGTTAGTCTTGACATCAATGAGAAAGTTATCCGCCTCGTTATAAGTTAATAAAGCACAACTTAGCTCCTTTTTAAGGCGGGAATAATAAATGTAAAATAGGAGGAGACCGATAATGCCAATCAGATAAATAAAGTAACTAAGGTAAGAGACCGGTTCTTCCGGAGAAGGCTTAACATAGTCAAAAAGAACGAATACAAGTAAAAAAGAAATTGAGTCATACAAAAATAATGTAAAATTGTATGAACCCTTGGATGAACTTCCTTGACTGATTTGATTCATTACAGATAAATTTAACCTTTACCCAGCTTATCACTTGATTTGTTATTTTCTATTTGTTTTGGCACATCGGCAAACAGGTCCTTTAAAACATCCGATTCACTCTTACTATCTTCAATCTGCGCTCTTATATTTCCAACATCCGGGATAATAGTCCCGGAACGGTTCTTTAATTGTTCAATCTGCTGTCTGAAATTTTCAGCACTTTCCAGATCCTCTCTTTCAATGGCTTCTTTTTCCTGTTTCCTGAGTATCCTTACTTTTTCCTGCATATTTTCAATATCATTTTTTTTATCCTCGATCAAAGCTGTCTCTTCCAGCTTAAATCTTTCAAGTGATGTATTGATAGCAATTATTTCTGTTTCTGATCTTGCTCTTAATACAGTAAAGAATTCTATCAGCAATCCAAATTTTTTTGCAACTTCCTGTTCGGCTAGGTTACTGATACCATACTTGATACCATCTTTTACTTCTTTTCTTTCAGATTTGAGAGTTGCATAATCAATAGAATTAAGCCTTTCGGTAATCAATGCCTTCAACACATTTTCAAGCTCGGTAAACTGAATAGTTACTTCCTTCGAAATCCTGGACAAAAAAGTTGACCAGCTCATTTCATGAATTCCAAGTATCCGGTACTGAATTTCAAAGACAAGGGGCTCTACATAAGAATCTTTGCTAACTGGATAAACTGTTATATCAAACTTCCTTAGTTCTTTTCTTAACTCTTTGGTTTTTTTAATAAACTCATCTTCACTTTGACTTAGCTTAATCACATTTCTTAATGAGATTTCTTCGACTTGAAATTTATCAACAAGATATTCAGTTATCTTTTCATTTAATACTTCATCAACCGGCTGTTCTCGCTTGATATCTGTAAAGGAAAATCTGAGATAGATTCTCTGTGGATCCATTTTATGAATTTCATCTTCAACCACAGACCTGACTGCGACTTTCATTTCAGATTCGATATCTACTGTAGGATGCAAAAGTCTTTCCTCCAATTCATCGAGATTGATCACTTTTCCCTTAATTGTTATATTCAACTTTATTTTAACGTCAGAACTATTTGTTTCAAATTCTTCGTCCTGCATAGAAATAGTAAAACCTTCCCGTAGCTTTAGTTTTTTAATATCGGGAAGATGGGTATGCAGCTTTACCGAGTATCCGATTTCATTTGCCTTGCTAATAATACTGGCTTCAATCTCTTTTTTAATGCTATCAGGACGCAACAATATTTGCTTGTATGTCTTCTCAAAAAGAACATCTTTGATCAAAGGGATTATCACCTCTTCTTTAAACCAGTTCTCCACGCTGGAATTAGCTTTCCTGATCCTATATTTTTCTTCTGCCAATTTAAAAACGCCTATATCAAACAGACGCAGGGAGACCCGGCTTTTAACACCTACCTTTTCATTTTCATCTGCTATTCTGTAAGAATAAATATGTTCAATTTCCAGTTGATTTTGGGGCTTGATATTTTCAATAGCAACGCTGCTTAATTCGAGATATCCGACTTTTCTGCCTTCTTCATGTAAAAGTTTATTGATGGGTGCAATAAGCGTATCCTTTACTGTCTGTTTCCCGGCAACGATGGGAAATCCTTCATTAGCGACATTAAGGGACAGACAAAATTGATTCAGTGTCACCTTTCCCCACAACTCATTCTTAATAATTTCCTGTATGCTGTTATTCAATCGATCAATAGAAGGTATTCGTAACAGCGCTTTTTCCAACCTGTTTTCGTCCGGCCATATTTCAATGTCATACTCCATACTGATAGTTTCCTTATAGTCCTGCAGGCGTATAGAAAAAGAGTTACTTTTTACCTGCAAACGTTTCAAATTAGGTTCAGCCTGGAAACTGATCACAGGTGTTACAACAAGCCCTATTTCGGATAAACATTGCCTGGCAATATCATCTTCAGCATTTTTTAGTAATCCGCTTGTAATATTATTTTGATGCTGTTCGAGAAATGTCCGCAAATAATTCTTGAGCTTGTCATTCAGGATAGTTTCAAATCCTTTGTCCTCATCAAAAAGCTCCTGGAGTATTTTCTCTTCCTGGTCATGTGCACATTTGGCAGTATAAGTTATGTTCAGACCGATCCCGTTATCAAATAGATATGAAAACCCGGGACAATTAACAATATCGTCTACTGATACAATATATGTTCCCACTTTTTTTCCTATCCCACCAAATATGGAAGGCTCTTTTTTAAGTATTTCACCGGATCTCTCATCGAAGTAAATAGGCTTATACCCGGGAGGTGGTAGAGAACCTTTCTCTACCTTTCTTACTACCTTATCAAGCGGAGAGATGGTGCGATTCATTTTAAATAGTTTATTGTTTATTAAAATAGTTTAACAGTCCCGCAGAGGTTTTACTTAATGAAAAGAATATTTGTCGAAATTCTTTAGAGCCGCTATTTTCATTTTTTTTTCTTGCATCATAAAAGTCTCTCCAGTTTCTGAAGCCTTCCTTTAAGCTTTTAATTTGCGTCTTGCCTGCTTTTGCTTTAATTTCGGCAAGTATCATTTGACTTATCCTTACTGAACTGCGGCCATTATCTACATTTTTTCCCACTTGTATTCCGTTAAGAATTGTCGTTATCATCACGATAAGATTCGCAAGCGTTTCTACATAAAAATCCGAGGAGTCATCCGCATTGAATAACCGGTCAATCGTATCTGAAGCTTCCGCCAGTTTTGGATGCAATAGCCATTCAGTAACGAATTCTATTATTTCAATTTCATCACCGGGCTTATCAAAGACTGAGAACAAATGGAAATCTGTCGGGTATTTGCCATAATCCTTGTATTCAATTCTCCTAATACTTGCAAACATATAATCAAGAAGAACGCATAATCCTCCGCTGTCAGAAAAAGAGTCGAGCCTTTCCTTTGAAGAATACCATTCTTTTATCTTCTTCAGAGCGTCGTATGCCTGTATGGGGGTATCTTCCAATAAATATCTTGTCAAAAGATCATAAGTATCTTGCTTAAGAGGATCAGGCCCTCTGTTCAACAATTGCTTTATCCAATACAGCGTATCAAAACCAGGAACCTTTCGTAGGTACTTAACAAAAAAGAAGACAACATCGTGAAATGAATAATCAATAAACAAATTGAAGAAAGCATTGATCCTGTCCCTTAGGTTTTCGTATTTGTACATTTCAGCAATCAATAATCCTATCTTTCTTAAAGCTTCCTGCTTTCGCCATTCAACTTCCATCTTTTTAGCGTCCAGTTCTCTTAGGTATTTTTCAAATGCAATTTCAATGTCATCTTCGTATGGGTTGATTTTAAAATCAATTTTTGCTTTTTGATTAATAATATAAAAGGAAGTATAAATGAGAAGCTTCTGGCAATACAAATCAGGTTCATTAGTACTAATCTCTGCTGCGATTCTTATAAAGTTTTCCTGTATCCGGTAAGGTATATCGCTCCTGAACAGCAGTCCCTCATTAAAATATAAATAACTGAACTGCTGGTGTGAGAACCAAGTATGATCAGAATAGAATTCAGCTTTAAAAACATCCCTGAAGCCGCTCTTATCAAAATCTATTATCTTGCCATCGGCCTGGTTGTTGCCTATTTCTTTTATATGTATTTCTTTCAATAATATATCAGCATCATGATTCCATCTTTCGAGCAACTTTTTTTCAATCTTTTCTTCCTTTTTCAAAGGATTATCAACAACCTCTTTCTTTTCGGGGTCAGCTAAGATTGCCTGCATCAGGTAATTAAATTCATTCACGCTTATTCCCTCGAAGTTGACCGCTATATATGAAATGCACTTAAGCAGGTCATCCTTTTTTTCAAAAAACTTATTAATTTCTTCTCTATCTTTTTCGATAATACTTTTATACAAAAGCTCATTTTTTTCTTTGGTGTTATCAGATACTATTCGTTTAAATTCTTCGGCTCCAAGTTTGGATAAGCCCCGGCTGATCTCCATATAAAACACCTCATCATTTTTCGACCATTCACCTTTCCTTCTTTGTTCGGAAATTATCCTTGTTAAATCTTCAATATCTTTTTTCTCATATATTTCGGCCAGGAGAAACTCGAGAAAAGCCAGATGTTTTCGTGAAAGAAATATTTCAGACTCCTTTTCATTTAATATACTTATAAACTTGGGTTCGCTAATAACGAAAACGATATATGAATTAGTTTCACTTAGGATACGCTGGTATTCGCCAATAGCAGTTTTAAAATCGTTGGTGAATATCTGATTCATGAAATGCTCGCACGCCACCGAAGCATTTGTAAAAAGTGTCAATATCGTATCCTTGCTCGTTTTAAAAACATCATAGATTAGAGTTTGAAATAAGAGCCCTACGCCATTTTTATCTCCCCTATCAAAATTCATTCGTTTCTTACTTAAACCTGAAAAACATTCATCTTCTAAAAATTTTGTTATGGCACTTAATAAAATTTTGTGATCATAAGAGTCTATTATCACGATCCTATCCCGGATAATCGTATTAATCTCATTACTTAAGTCAGGACAAATCCCCGAAATTCTTGATGCAGGTTTAAAATCATAGATATAACTAAATATGTCAAAATCTTCCTGTTCTTTTGAGGCTTTAGGCTTATCACCTGATTCTTCAAATGAAACACCAAGTCTTCTTGTAGTTATTTCGTTCTTTGAAAAAATTGCAATCGTACTCCCCGGTTTGGCGGCAGCTACAATTTTTTCCACTTCAATTTCAGGCTTCTGATCTGAAGCCGGTTCGTTTGTATTATCACTCATGGTTCTTGCCTTTTCGGTTGACAATAAACTCGTCCCCATCCAAGAACTTACTATTCTCAATAACACTCAAACTTACTTTACTGCCTGGCGATCCGTCTCCATCATTAATTATGACCTTCTTCATCTTTACGATATTACCGGTAAACAATGTAAAATCCACACCTGTCGTTTCTTTGATCTTTTCAATTTCCGTTATACTATTACCTAACAACTCAGCTACCAAACGTGCAATCTCTTTTGGGTTAAAATTCCAACTTACATATCCTACCGAAAAATAATTACTGGTGACTTCAACGACAGAAGGTTCTACTATTACAGGCAGCATGTATACAAGGTCTTTGTTGCTTTGCGCTCTTTTTTGAATCGCTTCCATTTCGATGTGGCAAAACGTTTTTTGAAAATATCTGGCCGATGCAAATACAACTGCATACTTTGCATCGGTTGAATATATTTTTGTCAGCTTTTGTTCAAGATCAGCTCCCCATGTCGCTTCATAGTATAGTGGATAGTAATACACATTTTTGATTCCTTGTAGTTCCAACGCCAGGGCCAATGCAAGTGCTGCATTCCGATCCTCTTCAGCAAATGATATTGCTACATCATATTTGTATTCCATATTCTGGTTATTAGGTTCAGTGGCTACAATAAGGCCCTTTATTTGCTAATAAGACTAAGTATATCGTTTTTATCATATCGGATAGGTTCTATTCCTCGTACTTCCTTTGGGGCAGCACCTGTTCTATTATTAAGTCTGACCCAGTATGTGGGTACTCCTTTAGTTCTTGCGACAGCCACCTCGTAGTCCACCCAGGGTCTGTTATGAGTATCATCACCAACGAGGATCAATACCAAATCAGAGTTACCTATCTGCTCTTTAATTCCAGATTCAATTTGACTACTGCCTTCTGGACGAAGATCCCTTTCATCAACAGATATAACATTAACTCCTGTTTCTTTCAACCATTTTTGTATCTCTCCCTTGAAAGACCTATCATTAAAATGGTAACTTATGAAAACTGTTTTGCCCATGCTTTTTTATATGATACTTTAAATCCTTTTATCTTTAACCAGCCTCCAGTAGTGATACCCCAAAGCAGTAAGCCTGCACGACTTTTTATTCATCGCAGCGAAATACATATACGGAGCATCCACTGGAACCAATAATCCTACACTTTGAAATCTCTGCAAATCTTTAAAGATGGAAACATTTTCTTCTCTTGCGTATGGTTCGTATATTAATGGCTTAATGTCGGGAGAATTCGTGTCTTCGAATGAGGGGTCTAAACCAAACACATGATCCGGTGTCGGAAAATATTTTACAAGCTTCCTCAGGATATCATCGGAAACCTTTGGAGGCATTTTTCGCAAATTGATAAACTCTGTGATATTGGTCTTAAATACAGGTCGCTGATCATGAGCACCGAGAGCTTTGTCTATATAAGCATACACAGATCCGGGAGTTATATTACCGCTGATATCAGCAGCTCCGCCTTGTAAAGCATCCAATAGTAAATTAGTAAATACACCATGTCCATTTACCTCCAGTGAAACTTCATCAGACTTACTTGCAGTTAATATAGTTACCCCCTTTCCTATAAAGGCAGCCTCATTTCCTATAATACTCAAGCCCCCCGTAGCTCCTGAATGACAGCAATCGAGTATGACAATCTTATTTTGACATCTGCTTTCGTTAGCAATTTTAAGAAGCTCTGTTACAGAAAGGCCTGGACTATACTTATCAAAGTCGGGGGTTACCAGATAAGTATCAATTTCGTTCTTGACCCCATGACCCGAAAAATAAAGTAGTGCAAGATTATGTTCTCCCTTAAAAAGATCATACACAATACCAGTTAATGAAGATTTCTTCGATACATCCGCATCTGTATAAAGTTTTACGTCAAAATTGGGAGCGCCATCACCGTTTGTTTCCAAAATAGCTGACATGGCAGAAGCATCATTTATACAACCTCTCAGATTTCGGGAAGGATGTCCATAGTTATTAATACCAACAAAAACTGCTTTTCTCATAACAGATCAATGTTTTTATAATTATAGGAAGGTTTTGCATTTCTCCTGACCCACTTTTCAAAAAGAGTATAGTAATTGGACGACTCTGTAACAAAGATTTCAGGTGAATAATCAACAGCAGCTTTTTTTATATAGGGGTATAAGAGAAGGTACTCTGATCGTTTAAATGTTGATGGAGCCGCCTGCTCTTTTGAAACAGGGAAAATGGCGCATTGATTAGTATGACCGTCAATAAACCCAAGCTCCCAAGGTATCCATTTCGACATGGAGGCATTAGCAGACATAGCGAGCAGTAATGACGCCGATATTTTCATCCTGCTCCTTACAAGCTCCGCTGATTCTTTAGTAACATTGATCCTGTCAAGCTGAGGGTCAATAATCCAATCAACATAAACAGTAAAGCCCTGATTGGTTAATTCTATGTATATGCCCTCTACTTCATCTTTGTCCAGAAAACTATGCGATAAAAAAATATCAAAGCCGGTGTGCTGTTTCTTGCTTTCATTGAGAATCCTTTCTCTCACAGTATAAGATTTATTTGCTGAAAGCTGTTTCAGGTATAAGCTGGTATATAATGCCATAATTATTTATTTCAAAAATTTCTCTAAGTTTTCCCATGACCACACAATGATCCTTTTTCCATTTAATTCAGTAGGGATAGCGCCTTTGTCTTCTTTTTTGATATGCATCCCGATCATTCTAAGACCTTCCTGTCTCCCACATTTTATTTCCCAGCGGGCACCGCTCGAATGCCATGTGTTTTTACTTAACAGAGCAATCATTGAATCGCACTTCCTAATTTTAATTCTGCACTTCCTTTTCCATTCTTTTTCCGGCCAGGGCTCCTTTACTGACATATCAATAAAGTCGAAGGGACTTCTACTGTTTTTGGCCTGACTTACGAGAAAATCTCTGAACTTTTTGTCTTCCATCGCAAAACTTATGAAGACTTTTAATTTCTCTTTCTTTTTCTCGGGCTTATCGTCCCCAAATAACCAGTCAAGTATTTCCTGAAACATGACTTATTATTTATTTCTCCCTTCTTTCATACACTGGTCTACCCAATCAGCGATTTCATCCCAGTCCCAGTCAATAGTTCTGCTATAATAAAGGCCATCAGGCAGTGTTGTTGATGTGCCGGCTCCTCCCACATACACTCCAAATACAGGGACACTATTTTTTTTTGCGAAGGCAATCTCTTTTGCCACTCCTTTTGCTGTGTAGGTTTTCTTGCCAACAAGTACAATCAACATATTGCATTTACTCACCTTACTTTCAATTAAATCTTCCCACTCCTTTTGGGGCAAATGCTCCTTAGATGACCAGTCCTGAATATTGAATGGAGTCCTGGAATTTTTCGCTTGTCCTGCAAAGAGATCTTTCTCTGTTTTGTTATTATCAAAATCGAAACTGATAAACGCTCTTGGATCTGCCATAATTATTTTGTTTTATTGTTCTATCCAAAGCTTAGATAGAAACTGATAGGAAAAAACCTGTACCTGCAAGGAAAATTCCCCTATTTATCGGAGCGGGGTATTTTGTCTGACTATTAAAGGGGATTTTTCCGGGAATTCAATCCAGATGTCTTTTACGTCTGATTTGCCATTTAGCTTGCATCAGAAATACAACTGCAATGAGCAGTAGTACTTCAAACAATTTTTATAACCTCAAACTTTTATTATGGGAACCCAAACTTCCACCAAACCGTTGCCTTTCTTTTTTATAGGAAAAGACATTACGACGGAAAGAGTTAATAACTACCTGACGCAAAAACATAATCTTTTGAGTCAAGGTATCAGTAAACCAGATACGAAAAATATCTGGTACTCCAAAGAGCATATTACAAAATTGTTGGAGGAGATTGAATTTGCAGGAGGGGATGGTTTATTAGTTCAGCTTGGTATGTACGAATCATCTCACGAATTTGCCGGTCAGCTTTGTCTTGTTATGAATACAACAAGAGAGAGAAGAGTCGGCGACAACGTTGTGCATAGTAAAGTAGTGCTGGAAAATGAAAGTGACTATGCCGACCGTTCCTCCCTCCCCAGAGATATAATACTGTTCCCTGGAGATGATTTATCGGCTCCTATTATAAAAGATTTCAATTATGGGTCACCATGCCCTCCCCGTTGCGATGGTTTTGATGACCCGGAATAACCATGTGTCTGTTATTATGTAACTTCAGTGGATGCAGAAATTGCTTAGTTATAGTTATATATACCTCATCCCTCTTTTGTTGAGTGCCATTTTCAGCCTGAGGAGTTTCAGGCTGAAATGGCCACGGGCATTTAAGATTTTTTCTGTCTTTCTTTTATCCACTTTAGTTGCTGAAGCGTTTGCCATTGCATGGAAATGGGGGCTGTGTAAAACGGAATATTGGAATTATTCTCCATCAAACTTGTGGATTTATAATGCATTTCTCATGATAAGACATCTTTTTATTCTGGCTTATTTTCATGAAATCCTTACAACAGGTCTTGCGAAGAAAATAATTAGGCTATCAGTAATCCCATTCCTTGTTTTTGCTGGCATAAATTATTCCATTATTCAAACTCCTCACCGGGTTAATAATTACACTATAATTCTTGCAAACACCATTACCATCTTGCTCACTTTGTATTTCTTTCGCCAGGTTTTAAAGGATAAGAAAATTATAAAGCTAAGATTCTCCACTGAAACTTGGATAGCATTGGGAGCATTCATTTACCACTCGGGAACTCTTCCTTTATTTATCTTTTTTAATTACCTGATAAAAGAACATTTTTCTATGGCCCTTTCCTATTTCTACATAAACGATGCGCTCAACATTATCATGTACACCTTTTACTTAACATCCTTTTTATGCAAACCTCATTCTCTGAAGTAACCGCCCTCACCATAATCATTTCCACCGTTTTGATATTGCTCTTTGCAGGAATCATTATCTATTTTTTATTTCTTTATCAGGGAAAACGTTTCCGACATCAAAAAGAAGTCTTAGAATTAAGGGAGGCATTTAACCAAACACTTCTTCAGTCAAAATTGGAAATACAAGAGCAAACGCTTGATCATATTTTAAAAGAGCTTCACGCCAACTTTAGTCACCTTGTTTCTTTGATCAATATAAATTTATCCGAGATTATTCCGCAGAGTTCGAGTGAAATGAAAGAAAGTATTCTTGAGACAAAATCATTGGCCAAACAACTTCTTGGAGAATTAAAAGCATTGAGTGCAAGCCTTAACACTGATCACATAATGCATATTGGGTTTGTAAAGGCTCTTGACAATGAATTAGGCCGGTTATCAAAAACCAAAAGATACCAGATCAGTTTCACAAAATCAGGAGAAGAGTTTCGTCTTCGCCCTGAGCATGAAATCATCCTGTTTCGTCTCAGTCAGGAAGTTCTGAATAATATTGTCAAGTATGCAAAGGCGACATCAGTAATAGTTACAATAACCTATTCAGCAGAGCAAATGTTACTTGACATAGCTGATAATGGTATTGGCTTTAATGTAAACCTTGCGGAACAGCAAAGTGCGGAAAAAGAAAGCACGGGATTGCTAAACATTAAAAAAAGGGCAAAACTAATAAATGCAGATGTTCTAATTAATAGCGAAGAAGGCAAAGGAACCATCGTTAAGATAAAAATCCCAAAATAATAATTGTTTAATCACCACTTTATGGCAGCATCAAATTCACAACTGAAAATTGCAATTGTTGACGATCACAATCTTTTCCGCAAGGGATTGATTAAGCTGATAAATTTAGGCGATACCCAAAATAAATACACTGTTTTGTTTGAAGCCGAGAATGGAAATGACCTGAAGGATAAATTAAACAAGAAATCGTTACCCGATATAATTCTGATGGACATTGATATGCCAGATATGGATGGTTACGAAGCTGTTGATTGGCTCCGGAAATATTATCCCGACATTAGTATTCTTGTAGTATCCATGTTTGAGTCCGAAGAACCCATTCTGCGGATGCTACAATTGGGCGTAAAGGGATATTTATCAAAAGATATTGAAGTCGAAGACATGCATAGAGCACTTGAAGCCATTGCTAACAAGGGGTTTTATTATTCGGACTTAGTGACAGGAGTAATGGCGCAAAATATCCAAAGCAGTAATAGCGAAGGTGGAGTCAAAACAGGGAAATCGAATAATTTATCTGAAAATGAACGTGAATTTATCAAACTCGCTTGTACAGAACTGACCTATCATCAAATTGCAGACAAAATGAATCTTAGTCCGAAAACCATTGACGGGTATCGAGAATCACTTTTCCATAAGTTCAATGTTAAAAGCCGGGTAAGCCTGGCTATGTATGCAGTTAAAAATGGGATGGTAAAACTTTCATGAGGTAATACATTCAGCATCTATTTTGCCGGTAATAAACACAGTGAGTGGTTTATCCCCCCAAATACCGGAAAAACACCCTCCTTTAGATTGGCATAGTAAGACTACATTAGCATAGCAAACCTTTCTATTATGCGAATGCTTATCATCCTAAAACATAAATTTATGACATGGGTATATATTATCCTCGGAGTCATGTTATTGGTACTTCTTGCTGGCATTTTCTCCGGATGCACAGTAGTCAAAACAAACTATTCAAACGATTCAAAAAAAGAAGCTACTGTATATTACTATTTGCCAGAAAGCTTGATCAAAATAAAATCATTAGTAAAAATGGCAGTTGTGTACAATGCGGATGACAGCTCGTTAAATGGCTCAACAAGAATAGTTGAACAGAGCTTTACAACGGCTACAGAGATGATTGCTGACACAAGGGACTTGCTGGCATTAAATTATAAGCCTAATGCTTTAATGAGTGATGAAATTAAATATGCGGTAAATTCAAAAGGGCTTTTGGAAACAGTAAATATCACAACTGATGACAGAACTTCCGATATTATTGCGAAGCTTGCCGAGGCTCCTCAAACTGTCCTCGGCATAAGCGCAGGACAGCCCAAAGCTGACGGAATACTCATAAAAATAAGAGAGTATAGTGCCGATTTTGTTATTAAGGCATCCGCCATTAGTTCCACTGCAACTGCAGTAGGGTGGAATATAATTGTAGCAAATGAATTAGGTAAAGATGATTTCTTAACCATTTCGGGGGACTTTGATCTTAGCAGTTCAGATGCAGCGATCACACCACAGATAGTGACTCAAATACTAAATGGAGCAGCTACTAATCCTCCTGTAGAAATTGACGGTATTCTTACAAGACCCATAAAGAATATGCAACTCACTATTCAATCCAAAAATAGCACATTGAGTAAAGCACTGCCAGTTAATGTTGTCGTTGCTGATATTTCTAAATTGATTACGATTCCAGTAAACAGAACCGCCTTCGTGAAAAGAACAAATAAAATCGGGATTGCCGATGGAATAATTTTATCGAATGAAATTAATAAACCATCTTCTGTAGAAGGTTTTGTTTCCATTCCTATTAATGTTGCAAAGTCCATTGTGTCAATACCAGGCCAGTTAGTGACCTTTAAAATAGATAATACCAAAAGACTGAATGATCTTGAAAAAGAAAAGTTGAATCTTGAAAAATCTATTCAAGAGAGCCAAAAATTTGCCTTATCAAAAGAATCAGAAATTGAGAAAGTGAAACTTGAAATACAAAAGACTTCTCAATCAAATGAGATCGAACTGAAAAAATTAAAACTGGAACTGGATAAAAGTCTATTGGAGGCTGAAAAGAACCAACTTGAAGCATTAAAAGCGCTTGAAGAAATCAAGCGTGAGATTGAAAAATTGAAAGAAAAAAAATAAAATGGCGACTAAACTTTCATTACACATAGGCCTTAATGCCGTTGATCAGAGTAAATATAAAGGCAAGTACAGGGTTTTGAGGAATGCAGAAAATGACACGAACTATTACCATTCAATTGCAAAGGATAAAAATTTTGAAACCACACTATTAATTGGAAAAGATGCCACAAGTGACAATCTTCTTCTAAATATTAAACATTCAGCGGAAAGGTTAAAGCCCGGTGATTTATTTTTTCTAACTTATTCCGGACATGGCAGTAGAGTAAAAGATTTGAACAATGATGAATCAGATGGATATGATGAGGCTTTAGTTTTATATGATAGATTATTTATTGATGACGAGTTTCAGAACTGCTGGGCACTATTTCCCGCCGATTCTAAAGTCTTTTTTATAAATGACAGTTGTTATAACGGCACTGTTTCCCGTTTTTTAAGCCTGAATAGAGGCTTTATGGATTCCGTATGGCCTGACCATCTGTTCAGAGGAATTGATGAATCTGAGACAGAGATTGATTTTGAACAAAACCGAGGTTTTTATTCGAGCATAAAAATTGCTTCGGAAAATAGTAAAGCACCTTGTTCAATAATTCATATATCGGCCTGCCAGGATAATCAACTGGCCGATGATGGAAGTTCAATAATGAAAAATGGTTTTTTTACAACAAAGTTCAAAGAAGTTTATGCTGATGGAACATTTGATGGATCATATAAGAACTTTTTCAACACCATTTTGCCCTTAATGCCCCCTTATCAAACTCCTAATTGGGATACAGATGCAGGTGCTGATGTCACAAACTTTGAGCAAAGCTATTTATTGAAATAGATCATTACGGACACAAGAAAATTCCTGTTTCAATTTAGGACTATGGGTGCATATTCTTTCAACATAGTGAAAAATGATTCACTTTATCTTTTGATGATTGTAGGTGTTGTGATCAAAATCATTATACTCCCTCCTCGCATTCACTTTTTTAAAATTAAGACACCTGAATATACCTTGTTTGACATAGGTGATTCAAGAAGAATCATAAGCAGCTTAAAGATGTCAGTAAGGTACTTGGTAAGGTATCGTTGCAGGTTTATTGGTCAGAAATAAATAATCCGGACAAAATAAGTATAAACACTTATTATAAATTTCATCTTCGGATATAACCAAATATTATTTTATCGTTACGGTGCTGATGAAAATATTAAAGTCTCCGATAGATCAAAATTTTCATGGAACTTGCCAAGCAAGCTCTATGGTTTTTGTTTAATTCATTTTGCCTCATCGGATACCCGAATGCTTTATGTCGAAATTTTGTGAAGCTTGTATCACAATTAACAAAAAAATTTTACTCGAATTCTTTTTATCTTTATGTTCGTTACCGAATCAATTACAGGATTCCTACAAGGTTA
Organism: Chitinophagaceae bacterium; assembly: GCA_044221225.1. Taxonomy (GTDB): domain Bacteria; phylum Bacteroidota; class Bacteroidia; order Chitinophagales; family Chitinophagaceae; genus JJ008. The sequence continues at coordinate 26,650 of JBGAPQ010000021.1, read as the reverse complement.
AGCTCCAAAAGTAGTAACAAGGTTATTCGATGGTGAAAACACCAGAAGAATTCCGAAAATACATTCGGACTTTGTTTTTTTCATGTTTTTATTTTTAAAAGCAAGTAAGGTTTAGTTCACAGATCATTTGACTGAACAGGCAAACCCGATTAAGGGGATGTACTTTCAACATTAAACTAATTTACTCATGAGAATTCTTGCATTGCTGAAATCTTTTCTAAAACATTTTATCTGTTGCGAAAGTTGTATAGTCAATACGGAATTTTCATTCAGAACCATTTTTTCGTCTGCAATTCTTATACTCTTTCATGCTTCAATATTAGGTCAAGGGTCTATAAAAGGTAATATAAAAGATTCTGCTACAAAACAACCTTTGCAATTAGCAACAATTTCTGTTTACGGAGCGTTAGATACCAGTCTAGTTTCTTACCGGCTAAGTACTCCTGACGGAAATTTTAAAGTGCCGAATATTCCCATACAATTCAATTGTCGAGTTATTATTTCTTATTCCGGTTACGAGGTTTACAGAAAGGAATTTATTTTGAGTAAAGATCAATCAACGCTTGACCTTGGCAATATTCTACTTAGCCAAAGTGCTACATCGTTGGATGACGTTTTGCTATTTTCGGAAAGACCACCAATCGTTGTGAGAAAGGATACCATTGAGTTTAATGTAGCATCTTTTAAGACATTACCAAGCACACTCCTGGAAGATTTATTAAAAAAGCTACCGGGTGTTGATGTAGAAAAAGATGGAAGTATTTACGTAAATGGAAAACCGGTGAATCGAATATTGGTAGATGGAAAATCTTTTTTTGGAAACGATCTTAAGATGGCAACCCGGAATCTTCCTGCTAACATAATTGATAAAGTACAGGTATCGGATGACAAAGAAGAAATTGACAGGAATATCACGGGTGATTTAACAAGTTTTGGGAAAGTTATAAATCTTAAATTGAAAAGAGGCGTGAAGAAAGGATTATTTGGTAAAGTCTATGCAGGTGTCGGAAACAAAGACAGATATGAAGCCGGTGGGATAGGCAATATGTTCAGAGATACATTGCAATTAAGTGTTTTAGGATTTAGTAATAACATTAACAGGAGTGGATTTAGTATGAAAGAAGTACAGGACCTCGGCGGGTTTAACAGAAGTGGGTATCAAAGTCTCAATAGCGGTAAAAGAGGAGGAAACCAGGGCTTTAATCTTAATGGTGTTTCTTTTGGTGGATTGGAGAGTGGCATAGCCAATAATAAAGGAGCCGGCTTCAATTTGAATCATGCCCCCTCCCAAAAATATACTTTTTATTTACAGTACCTGGTGGGTTTAACGACCAATAATATCGATGAAATAAACAATTCCCAGCAATTCATTGTAGATACTTCAATTAATACCCGGGTGACTTCTTCGAATAAACGAAGATTTATAACCCATAATATTGGTATCGGTACTACACTTAAATCAAACCCCTTTACCGATATCATAGCTAAAGCTGCGTATATGCGCAATACACTTGAAAATAATTTTTTAAATCAGACCGTAAGCAGCAGCAGCATTTATGGATTACTAAATAAAGCCGCCGGCTTTCAAATCAGTGAAGCAAATAATTTTAATTATTCTCATAGTTTTTCTCTCAGCAAAAGGTATAAAACTAAAGCGGGAAGATCGCTGATCGTTTCCCATTCTTTGAATTGGAAGAAAAGCCGGTCTGACGCCACCAATGAGTCCCTTAACTACTATTATTATCCCAATGTTGATACCCTTTTGTTTCAATTATACCGAAACCAATTGTCCCCGGCTTTAACCATCAATGCTGCTGCTACAATTACAGAGCCGCTTTCAAAAAAAATAACTTTAAGATGGACCAATTCTTTTGATCATATAAAAGAATCTCAAAACATTGTCTCTTATGACAAAGATCCTGTTTCCAATAAGTATACATTAATAATAGATGAGCAAAGTAACTATCTCAAGCGCCATCAAAATCGATTTTCGTCTACACCAAGTTTTGCAATCAAAATCAAAAAAATCACATTGACATTAGGCTTAAGTAATCTATTTCAACAAGTGGTATTAGATTATTCAGATAAAACGATCCATAAAAAACAATTCAGATATGATCCGCTTCCTGTCGTTTTTTTGGTGAAGGATCAATTTTCCGCCAGGTTAAACCAGGAAGTGGTACAACCTCTGTTCAGTTATTTGCAAACCATTCCTGACCAGGCTAATCTTATTTATATACGCAAAGGGAATTTGGATCTTCTTCCCTCAAAACGAACCAATATAGGAGCAAACTATTTTAAATATTTTGTGAAAACAAGGACCACTTTTAGCTTTGGATTAAATGGAACAAAAACCAGTAATGATATAGCTCTTGCAAGATATGTAAACCAACAGGGTGTTCAGGAAATTGTGCCTGTAAATATCCGTCATTCCCATTTTGCCGGAACAAATCTTGCTTATAGCAAAGAAATAAAAAAGATCAATAAATTCACGTTTACCTTAAGCACGGTCACTTTTATAAATTTTGAAAGAAAAGATGCTATACTGAATGATAGAATTTCAATTCAAACACTTTGGCAATTTGTGCCAAGGATCACAGCCCGTATAAATTGGAAAGATATTTTTGAGATGCGGAATGAATATTCCCTTAATTCGGAAAATGTCACTTATTCTACCGATGATTTTAAAAATATAAGAAATACGACCCGCAATTTTGAAAATGAGATCGTCATCCGATGGCCAAAAAGGATCATTTTTGAATCAAATCTCTTTTATCGCCACAATAAGAATATTGCAGCAGGATTACCAGCAAATAACCTTCTTTGGAATGTTGCAGCCAATCTTCTTTTTCTTAAAGGAAACAAAGGACAATTCCGGCTTTCAGTTTACGATATCTTGAATCGGAATAACAGTTATTCAAGATTTATCAATCAAAATTATATAACAGACATCCAAACAAATATTTTAAAAAGATATAGTCTTCTCACTTTCATATATAATTTCAACAATATTGGTAACCCTAAAAAAATTGGGGGAAAGGAGTCATTATTCCTTTTCTGACGTATTTATAAATTAAACCCAAAGCCTAAACATTAACTAACCAACATGAGAAACAACCTTGATGATCCCTATTTCGATGGTGATTTTAAAAGAGTCTACTTTTTGTCAAAAGGCAAACAAAAAACAATTACGGACAACAATAAAAAATTTGTGTACATAGAATCACCAGATAGGGAAAAACATGAAGAGAAAATATTTGAGATGCACGATAATAACTTGAGAAAATAATAAAAGAATAGAAAGAACCATTAATGATCGATCCTTATAGTCATTATGAAAATCTTCTCGCTTAACCGAAATACAGAAAATTCTGTCGTCGTTACTGCACAACTTTTGCGCTTACTTAATGTTAATGTAACACAAGAGTCACTGCAAAATTCACTTACGGCACACCCCGATTATCCCAGTATCATTAGTATAACAGATGTATTATATAAATATAAAATAGATAGTTCAATCATTAAGGTAGCCTGGGATGATATTGATAAACTCGAAACTCCATTTATAACCAGGCTTAAATTCAATGATGGGGCTTTTGTTGTAATTACAAAAGTTTCAAAAGAGCACATTGAATATTTGAAACCGCACTATAAAATCACTCCTGCCAGGATCTCTAAGGGCAATTTTTTTGAACTATGGACCGGCCTCGCATTATTTGCAAAATCCAATGATCACTCTGGTGAACTTGAGTATAGTGCGAACCGAAAGACAGAATTGCGTGATAACCTCCGAGCTCCAGTAATGCTTCTTGGGTTTTTACTGCTTACCTTTTTGTTTACTACAATTAACCTGGCTGCAGGCTCTTCATTATATATTATACTTGCTTTGTGGGCAAAGCTTATCGGTTGTTTCGTAACCGGCGCACTATTAACATATGAGATCGATAAAAATAATCCGGTATTGAGATTTGTATGCAAGCCCGGAAAGAAAATAAACTGCACTGCAATTTTAAACTCTCCTGTTTCAAAATTATTTGGCTGGCTTAGCTGGAGTGAATTAGGTTTCTTTTATTTCTCAGGAGGATATTTATTTCTTTTATTTAGCGGAGATATTGCTCTTACGTTATTTATACTGGCAACATTGACTGTAGTAGCAATACCTTATATATTCTTTTCAATCTTTTATCAATGGAAAATTGCCCGTCAGTGGTGTTTACTTTGTCTTATCGTACAATTTATTTTTATTACCGAACTTATTGTACACTTAAGTGCTAATAGTTTCTCTTATATTATTGTCTCAAATAAAGCTTTCGGTACAACAACATTTTTATTTATACTGGCCTATTTGCTGCCGATTCTTTTCTGGATCTTTATTAAAAAAAAATTAATAAATGCAAAAGCAGGAGAGCATAATAAAAGAGAATACTTTCGTTTGAAACATGATCCTGATTTCTTCAAATCACATGTCGCTGCACAAAAAAAATTTTTGATAACCCCTCCATATAGTATTGCCTGGGGAAATTTAGATTCAGAGAATGTCATTACAATGGTTTGCAGCCCTTATTGCAAGCCATGTGCACTTGCTCATCCAATAATAAACGATATCCTTAAATCGACTGACGATTTAAGGATTGAATTGGTTTTTTCGTTACTCAATTCAGACAGGGAAAGGAATGAAAAGCCAATGCGTCATCTCCTCGCATTATACAAGAAACAAAATGAACAATCATCCATTGAACCCAGCTTAAGTGATTGGTGGCAATATGCACAAAAAAACGATTATAAAGGGTTCAGCCAGCAATATCCTTTAAATAAAAACTCTTTGATAAATGATGACCAAATAAATTCTATGACACAATGGTGTGAAGAAATGCAGATAAGCTATACCCCGACTTTTTTTGTAAACGGGCATGAGCTACCAAGCACTTATACAGTTGAAGATGTACGGCACATACTAAGTTCATGGAATTGGGATTGGAAAGATTTTTAAACCATTAGCATAGTTGTATGCAAGAGATGCAGTTTTATTAACGGCGCCAAACTATAAAACTGCGGGTGACCTGCAACTCACCAAAATTTGCAGCGCTGAAATCTCACGGCGAGACAGAGAGAAATTTTAATTGAAAAGGTATGGCTTTCCATTAAAAGCTATTAATTTTTATGAAAAAAGAAAAATTTCAAAGGAAGTTGACTCTCAAAAAAGAAGGGATCTCTCAACTTCAGCCAAGTGAATTAAGAAATATTAAAGGAGGAACTCAGGACGAAGAATTCCTTAGCATTGTTAGCTGCGTTACCAATGGGCGGACCTGTGGCACTAACTGCTGTGGAACTGACACAAGACATGCAGCATGCACTTGTTGTGGTTGTGCATAATGAATGATGTTCCTATAGATTAAATTCGAAGAAGGGTAAATATTTTTTACCCTTCTTTTACCCAACTTTAAAAGGTTAGAGTTTATCCTTAAAGCTTTTTCATTATGAAGAAAAATAAAATTGAAAGAAAGCTAAACCTTAAAAAAGAAAGGATCTGTGAATTACAGCTAAAGCAGTTAATAAGTATTAAAGGAGGTACGGAAGACGAAGAATTCCTTAGTATAGTTAGCTGCGTTACCAATGGACGTACGTGTGGCAATAATTGTTGCGGCACTGATACCCATCATGTAGCATGTACTTGTGAAGGATGCTGGTAGTATCATCTTCATTTTACCTAATGTTACATCGTGAAAGGGTAAGGCGTTTACCCTTTCACTTAAAATTAAACGCTATGAAACGATTTTTTATAACAATAATAGTCGCGGTATCTTTCTCGATCTCCCTAAAGGCAGAAAAAAATGATGATATATATTATTTCATTAAGGTTTGGGGAGAACTAAAATATTTCCATCCCGAAATTCAAAAAGGAAGAGTGGACTGGAACAAGGTCTTTATCAATGGGATAAACTCTATTTTTAAAACCACTAATAATCAAAAATCAGCTATAGAGGAACTGATAAAAACTTGCGGAAGAGATAAAATTCCTACGACAAGATCAAATCTCTTTGATCAATATAAAAATAGTCCGTATTCCAACTTGGATTTTGACTGGATATCGGAAAAAGATCTGCTAATATCTCAGGAGGATAAAAACTGGCTGAAACAGGTTGTGGAAAATTATCAGCCATCTTCAAATGTTTATATTCGAAAAGAAATTAATAAATTTTACCTAAACACAGCACTTGAAAAATTTTGGTACCCATCAAGCTACATTCCAGACAGTGCTAATGGCTTGCTTATTTTAGCAAAATTCTGGAATGTCATTAACTATTTTGATCCTCACAAGAAACTATTCGACCAGAATTGGGATCAGACATTAAAACAGTATATCCCATTAGTACTCGAAACTGCTTCTAAAAAAGAAATATATCTAACAATTGGCTCGTTAGCAACGAGCATTAATGATGGTCATGCTTTCTATAACAATTATGAATTTGATTCACTACTTGGATTACACAAACCTGGAATAATAACCTCTTTATACGAAAACAAATATAACCTGGTGACCTATATTTCCGATACTCTCAATAAGGTTACAGGAATTTCCAAAGGGGACATAATTACAAAAATTAACGGCAAAGAGATTTTTGCCTGTCGTAATGAGCTCAAAAATTACTGGGAGGGAAGCACTGAGCGAGCCACGCAAAGAAACATAGATGCAGAATTACTAAAAGGAAATTATGGAGAAAAATACGAGCTGGAATACCTGGATTCAAAAAATGAAAAAAAAGTTACATCTTTTACATTTACGAATGAACTAGCATTTCAGCAATCATTGTTCAAAACTGGTAATCCTTTTAAAGAATTTCCATCGGAAGATGCAGTCTATATAAAACTGTCCGCCATAGAGAAAAAACAACTGGAAGAAGCTATTAAAAAATCGGACCATGAAGGAGGATGTCTGATCCTTGATCTTAGATCGGGGGGATTAAATATTAATTGGAATTGGTTAACGGGTAAGTTTATCAATACCCGTGTACATGTAGCAAATTATTATCATTGCTCGTTTACTTATCCCGGATATTTTGAGAAGGAAAGTATGTACAAGAATCCGGTCGGTTCTTTATTTAATAAAAAATATTCAGGCAAGTTAATCATCCTGGCTAATGAAAAAGTACAAAGCTCGCTTGAATACAATTTGATGATCTTTAAAGCAGCAGTTCCGGATCTTGTCATTATTGGCAGAAATACAGCCGGAGCTGACGGGGCAGCAACTTCAATTCTTCTTCAAGATAACATTCTAACCTATTATACAAGGGATGTAGTGCTATTCCCCGATGGGAAACAAACGCAGAGAATCGGAATTGTTCCTGATATATATGTGGAAGACTCCCTCCAGTTGTTCAGGGAAGACAAAGATGCAATAATTGAGAAAGCGTTGGAATATATAAATCAACATAAAAAATGATCTCATGCAAAAACAATGGCAAGCTCTTTTTCCATCAGCTTCAGAAAAGGTTGAAATAGAAAATAGGGTTGTTGAAATAGATCAGATCGTAGATGTACACCTCGACTCCGTGAAGGACATAGGCCTGTACACAGGTTTAAGTGGGTACCTTTTGCATAAAATAATATTATGGAAATATTTTAACAATGAAAAGTATTATCAAGACAGTGAAAAATTGCTTAACAAGATTTTCGATATAATAGAAGCTAGTGAATTCAATGATCGAAGTTATTGCAGTGGACTCGCAGGTGTTGGTATGCTGATAAAATACTTAATGGACCATGAAGTATTTGAACTGGATGGAGAAGAAATTTTAAATGAACTGGATATTCCCATTTTGGAAGCAATTAATTATTCTACACATAGTAACAATTTTGACTTTCTGTATGGTTCAACGGGGTTAGGAATTTATTTATTGGAGCGCAAAAATATCCCGAAATACCTTCCTCAACTTGAAAGTCTTGTACTAAAGATTGAAAAAGTATCTGTTAAAACTGAAGCCGGTCGCCGACTCGATCAGCTCGAGCCTTATGAACCTGAATTTATTGGAACGAACTTCGGTTTAGCCCATGGTCTGCCCGCAATCATAGTTTTTTTAGTAAAAGCATTCAGGAAAAACATTTTACCTGATAAAACAAAAACTTTAGCAAGAGAATTTGTTGATTTCATCATATCAAACAAGAATCAAAACGAAAGTGATATTTCTGTGTTCCCGAATTTTATTACAGAACACGAAGCACATAAGGATCGCTATAGTCGTTTGGCCTGGTGTTATGGAGACCTGGGTATAGCAATGAGCCTGCTTCAATTCGCAAGGCTTTTTAAAGATGATAAGGTGCTTGAATTCACTTATGAAGTACTTAAAAAAGCTGCATTTCGCCAATTACATTCAGAACCACATCCAACGACAGATCCATTTATTTGTCATGGTGCTGCAGGCATTGCTCATATGTTTAACAGAGCGTTCCATTATTCGAATATTGATGAAATTAAAAATGCTTCCATTAACTGGACAAAAGTTGTGCTGAAATTTCTAAACAATGACGCATACATTGAAAGTATTAAAAATAATCATGAGCGGCTGGATGTCCTAAATGGAATTGCCGGAACATCCCTGGTGCTTTTAGCACTTATTGCCACAAAAGAGCCCTGCTGGGATGAATATTTCCTTTTGTCATAATTAGAAACAAAAAATTATGTATATACCCTTCGACAAATTTGCTTATCGTACCTCGTTACTTCCTGCGGAAGGTGGAAATTATTCTAACGATTTAAAAATCCTACTGGAGTCCGGTTTTTATAAAGATGTGATCTATATTTCATCTACTGATCTAATTTCAGGATTTAACCAAGTAAAAGATAAAAAGAAGGAGAGCAAGCTTAATTTTTCCCTACTCAAATATTTCCTTCGCTCAAAATTCAGATGCACCCCTTTTGGTTTGCTTGCCAGTATTGGAATCGGCTCACTAAGTGATAGTAAATCGGAAGTCGATCTGCATCATTTTTCCAAATTCAGCAGGAACACCAGGCTCGATATGAATTGTATTTGCGCTTTTTTACAAGAGCTTGCAAAAAAAGAGTTCATAAAAAAATATCTCAAATTCTATCCTAACAATAGCCTTTATTCAGTGGGTGATAAACTTCGATATGCAGAATATTATTACCTGAATAATAACAGGCGCCATCTTTTAACCGGTGTGGAAACCAATCCATACATTGATAATATTTTATATACCGCTACTCATGGAGCTACAATTGCAGAGCTTGTAAACAGTATTGCTGATGAAGATATCGAAACAGATGAAAAGATATTGTTTATTGATGAATTGATCCGCTCGCAGCTCCTGGTTAGCGAATTAGAGCCGAGTGTAACTGGTGTCGAGATGGAAGAGCAAGCGGAAGCTCTCCTTACCCAAATTTTAGATAAAGCAAACAATGAAGAAGATAAGTTGGGCATCCAGGCAATACTTGAAAAGACAAAAAATATCAGGAGGATATTGCAAACTATTGATAAAAGGATAATATCTGACGAAAACATTTCTGATTATCTATTGATCGAGAAGTTAATCAAGGAGCTTGGTATTCCTTATGAAAAAAAATTTCTCTTTCAGAGCGACCTGATCGCAAAAGCTAAAAGTGCAACCTTAAATAAATCCATCACGGAAAAAGCATTGAAAGGCGCAGACATTTTAAGCCGTTTTACAAAGACGATAAATAAAACTAACATGAATGTTTTCAAAGAGGCTTTTTATGAAAGATGGGAAGATGAAGAAGTGCCTCTTGTTCTCGCTCTTGATTCGGACCAGGGAATCGGCTATCTGCAAAATCTTGGTGATAGGGTTGATATTGCTCCGCTTGTAGATGATTTGGTATTACCTTATGCATTTCCCGATGAACAAAAAGCAGAGTTCAGTGGTCGATTGTTTCAGTTTTGGCACAATAAGTATACTGATGCTGTAAAAACTGATTCGTATGAAATTGAACTGGAAGAAAAGGATATAGAGACGCTGCCATCCCGCCTTGATCAGCTGGCAGACTCGTTTTCAATTTTAATGTCTGTATTAGAACCAAACAACAAAGATATAAATGAAAACCGGATATATTTAAAAGCTGTTGGAGGAAGCTGTTCTTCTTATTTACTTGGAAGGTTTTGTCATGACGACGCTGACATTTACAGCTTCACACAAGAAATGATTGATAAGGAAGAAGATTTTTATAAAGATAAAATCATTGCCGAGATCATTCATTTGCCAGAATCCAGAACAGGCAACGTTATATTCAGGCCTGTTATGAGAAAATATGAGATCCCATATTTAGCTAAATCAGGTGTTCACAGCGGGCAACAAATTGCAATCACTGACCTTATGGTCAGCATTCGAAACAACAGGGTTTTCTTACGCTCAAAAAAATTAAATAAAGAAATCATACCCCGGTTAACAACAGCGCATAATTTTAGTCATAACAGCCTTCCATTATATCAATTTCTTGGCGATTTACAAAACCAAGATTGTTTATGGGGTGTACAAACTGACTTGGGTGTCATCTTCGCAAATTCAAAATTCATTCCTCGTATAAGTTTCAAAAAGGACATCATTTTACATCCGGCAAAATGGCAATTACGAAAATCAGATATTAAAACACTCGTTGATTGCGAAGAAGCTGACTTAGTTAATACTTTCGAACTATTTAAGAATAAATGGAAACTACCGGGTTATTTTTCTATAACAGAGGCTGATAACGAGCTAGTGATCGACACTTCCAGTGAAGAATCGATCAAACTTTTCGTGAATGAAATCAGTGGAAAAGAATTTATCATCCTAACTGAGTTTTATTTTGATTCGTCACAAAGCTTTATAAAAAGTGATTCCGGCAAGCATACGAATGAAATAGTGTTATGCTACTACAGAGATAAAGCTAAAGAGCAACAAAAAGTGGATCTAATAAAAAAGGAACGTCAAAAAATTGATAGAAAATATTTCCCGGGTGATAAGTGGCTTTATTTTAAGATTTATGCAGGATATAAAACTGCGGATGAAATATTGACAAAAATCATCAGGCCGTTTGCTGCCGACCTCATAAATGAAGATAAAATCAGCAAATGGTTTTTTATTCGCTACAACGACCCCAAATTCCATATTAGGTTCAGGTTATTACTGAAAGACAAAAAAAATTGTAGTGATATAATACTCCGATTTAATGAAATGATAACGCCGTTCAAAGAATCAGGGGCTATCTGGAATCTTCAACTTGATTCTTACAAACAAGAATTAGAAAGATATGGAAACGAATATATAGATCAGGCGGAAACGATTTTTTTTAGAGACAGTGAAACAATTATATCAATCTTAGACATGATTGAAGGAGAAGAAGGTGAACATATAAAATGGCTGGCAGCATTGCGAAGTGTTGATGAGTATTTGAGTTTGTTTCAATTTTCGTTTGAACAAAAACATAGTTTTATCGATGAATTGAGAGGGAATTTTGCTAGTGAATTCATGGCAGATAAAGAATTTGGAAGCCAATTAGATAAAAAATTCAGACGGTATAAATCGACCATAGAACAATGGCTGTCCCCTGATGCAGATATAATTGAAAAATATCTTCCCGATTATGTTACTATCTTGGATATTTTATCAGAACGCAGTAAAAAACTACACGTCGAGATATCAGAAGTTTTGAACCTTTCTTTCTTATTCAAAACTTCCTTACTGTCCAGTTTTCTTCATATGAACATTAACCGGGTATTCAGATCAAAGAATCGCTTACATGAATATGTTGTGTACGATCTTCTCGAAAGACATTACCGGTACCAGCTTGGAAGAAAAAAGGCATTAAGTAAATCAAATGTTTCAATAAGTATTTAGATCATGATCAGATTTCCGATATACAGGCAATTAGATGCGATGGACTGTGGGCCGTCTTGCCTGAGAATGATCGCTAAATATTATGGCGGCAGTTTTTCATTAGATTATTTGCGAAAACTTTGCAATATCACAAAAGAAGGCGTAAGTCTTTTATCTATAAGTGAAGCCTCTGAAAAAATAGGTCTTTCACCCTATTCTTACAAAGTAACATTTGATGAACTTAATGAAAATATTGCCTTTCCTTGTATTCTGTTTTGGAAACAACGTCATTTTGTAGTATTACCTCCTCAAAACTATTCAGGAAATAAACATGAAAGAATCGTTATTGCTGATCCCGCCCAGGGGCTGGTAAGTGTTACCAAAGAAACATTATTGCAAAACTGGATCGATGTCTCGGACAACAAAGGATTTGTCTTAACCTTTGACATTACCAATTCATTTCCCATAAAAGAAGACATAAAAGAAAAGAACGATGGTTTTTCTTTTTTACTTCAATATCTCAAACCATACAAAAAATATATAATTCAACTTTTCCTGGGAATGTTACTGGGAAATTTTCTGTCGCTTCTATTTCCTTTTTTAACCCAAAGCCTCGTTGATCATGGCATAAATCATTCTAACCCTGGCTTTATTACCCTGATCCTTATATCCCAACTTATCTTATTTGCTTCTACAACCATCTTAGATGTTATCAGGAATTGGCTTTTGCTTCATATGAGCAGCCGGATCAACATATCAATTGTTTCGGATTTCCTTCATAAACTGATGAAACTACCGATACAGTATTTCGATACTAAAATGACGGGGGATATAAGTCAGCGTATCAGTGATCATAATAAAATCGAAAGATTTTTAACTGTCAATACGATCAATACAGTCTTTTCATTTGTTACACTAATTGTATTCTCTGTCATACTTGCTCTTTACAGCTTTAAGATATTATTTATTTTTCTTGCAGGCAGTATTCTGTCCATTATTTGGATGGCACTTTTTTTCAAAAGAAGAAGAGAACTTGATTTCAAATACTTTCAGCAGCTAAGCGCCAATCAAAGTGGGTTATTTGAATTGATCACAGGCATGCAGGAGATCAAACTTAATAATTGCGAAACAAAAAAAAGATGGGAATGGGAACGGATACAGGCAGGGCTCTTTCGTTCCAATGTCAGTAAATTGACATTGGAACAAACACAGCAGTTAGGACACATGTTCTTTACACAATTAAAAAACATCCTGGTATCCTATTTTACCGCCAGGGAAGTGTTGAATGGAAATATGACTTTGGGTATGATGTTAAGCATTAGTTATATTATAGGCCAGCTCAATAGTCCTATTGAGCAAATACTTGGTTTTTTCAGAGCTGCCCAGGATGCAAAACTCAGTCTCGAAAGGTTAAACGAAGTACATCATAAATCGAATGAAGAAAAGAATAGCGAAAAAGAATATCTGGCAGGGCAGTTGGAATTCTTTGAAGGAAAACAAGGTCATAGTATAGAAATAAAGGATCTTTCGTTTCACTATGGGGATCCGCATTCACCTCTTGTGTTGAAAGATATAAACCTTACGATTGAAAGAGGCAAAGTAACTGCGATCGTAGGAACTAGTGGCAGTGGGAAAACAACACTGCTAAAGTTATTACTCGGATTCTATCAGCCCATTACAGGCGAAATAACCATTGAAGATAAAAATATGACTGATATTTCTCCTAAAGTCTGGAGAGGCCAGTGTGGTGTTGTAATGCAAGAGGGATTTATTTTTTCTGATACAATAACGAATAATATTGCAGTAGCGGATACAACCCCACATTTAGATCGTGTAAAGGAAGCAGCTCGGATAGCGAATATTTCTTCTTTCATTGAGGATCTTCCGCTCGGTTATAATACTAAGATCGGGAGTGCGGGGAATGGGATGAGCACAGGCCAAAAACAAAGAATATTGATCGCAAGGGCAGTTTATAAAAACCCGGAGTACATTTTTTTTGACGAAGCCACAAGTGCACTTGATTCAAATAATGAAAAAAGAATAATGCAAAACCTTGACACGTTTTTTAAAGGGAAAACCGTGGTTGTAATTGCACATCGGTTAAGTACTGTAAAAAATGCGGATAATATAATTGTTCTTGATAAAGGTGAAATTGTTGAAAAAGGAAGTCATCAGCATCTTACTTTTAAGAAAGGAAAATATTTTGAACTTGTAAAAAATCAGTTGGAATTAGGCGTATAATTTACCAATATGCAAAGCAGGAACGAAATATTGGGCACATTACAGGATGATCAAAAAAGTGCGGAGGTACAAGAAATATTGAAAGGAATGCCCTCTTGGATACAGAAAAGAGGATTGTTCACTTTTTTTGCAATTTCATTTCTATTGATTATGGGAGGTATTTATATTAGATATCCTGAAACCTACAATACGTCTTTTTATAACGCAAAATTCATTTCATCTGTTGAACAAAAGAATCTGTCCGCAGATATTGAAGTTGAAATTCCATTAACTCAAATTTCTGTAGAAAACCATCTGGTCATTTTACACCTTGGAAATGTAAAAAAAGAAATGAAAGGGAAAATCAAAAAAAGCAATTCTCACGGTGACAGACTCTCCTTATACATACAGTTAAATGATAGCATCCCTATCAATACTTTTGAATACATGAGTACTCAAGCTGCATACGGGAGAATTGAGATAATTGTTGGTAATAAGAATTTGTTTAAGACAATCTTTAAACGATAGAATATTGCCAAAAGTGAATTGATAAAAATGAACTCGATGAAATAATAGCTTTTTGGATTATAGGAATTTCTATTAAAATTTCTTTCAGTGGCTTTTTTTAATATTCGATTTACAGTCAAAGCACCAAGTCTTAATTTATCCTCAACGAATTGAACAACAAGCGATTAACTTAATTTTTAGCTCATATAATTTCTTTAGAGACTCAACTATTTGGTTCGAAATTGGTCCCACCAGGGCTACTTGTAGAAGGCTCTGATTGTTCAGGGCTTTTTTTATTCCCAGATGATAGAGACGATTTTCCCGCAGATAAGATAATTGACATTGCAGACTCTAACAGTCTGTAACTAAAATACTGCCCCTACTGGTAACCTCTGCCTTGTTATCTTATTATTACCTCATCAATAAATAAATGCGACGGACTTCCGGCGCTTTCATGCCAGGCAGGCAATCCGCCACCTGTTGCAGCTTTTATCCTGAGATACCTGGTCTTTGTTTTTATAGCGGCACCTAAAAATTGTACTTCCGGCCCTTTTATTTCTTTCCCTCTTTTGTTTTCAATAATTGTTAAAGGAGCAAAGTTTTTTCCATCATCACCTGCTTCAATTATTATTTTCGATGGATAGATGATCCATGGGCTGACGTCCTGTAATACATGTACAGCTACATAATTTACAGGTCTTACCTTTTTTAAATCCACTATGGCCTCAAAATCTTTTGCATAATAACTCTGCCAGTCGCCTGTCCTCCAGTTTTCATTTCCTGTAATGCCATCAATCAAAGCATCCTTGCCTCCTGCCGTGTACATCGGGTGAACTTCACTTAATACAGTTATACTTCGGTCAGAAGGCACTTTATAAAAGTGCCGGTACGCTACCGGGCTTTTAATTCCCTTCTTTTCAGCGAATATTTTCACTAAAGATGTGCTACTGATAACAAAAGGTTTTGTATACCGCACATAAACCGGTTTCAGCCTTTCCTCTTTCATTACTGAATAATAAAGTACTGCGCCAGCATCAATATGCTTTAGGTTCACCACCAAATCTTTTTTGAATTTATACTTCTCCATATCAAAAAAGGGAACCGCAACAAATGCATCATCTCCTGTAACGGCATGCGGCATATCTTTTTCCTGCACCCCCCGATGTTTATCCGGATTACTGCTCATTTCAAATACTAACTCTCCTCCATTTTCTATATCACTATGGCGGATAAAGGTGGCCGGATGCGGTTTGCCATTCAGCAATACACTATCTACATAAAAATTATTTTGAGAACAATTTCTGGCCCTGATGGTAAATTCTTTGCCATTTTCCAGATGCAGTTTCACTTCGTCAAATAATGCTGTGCCTAATGCATAATCACCGCTTCCGGGGGTGACAGGGTAAAAACCCATAGCGCTAAACACAAACCATGCACTCATCTGCCCGCAGTCTTCATTTCCGATAAGCCCATCCGGATCATTGGGATAAAATTCGGTGCAAATTTTATGCACCAATTCCTGGGTGCGCCATGGTTTGCCTGCATAATTGAACAGGTAAGCCAAATGATGGCTGGGTTCATTACCATGTGCGTACTGACCTATCAAACCTGTAACATCAGCCTGTTCTCTTCCACTTAGTTTATGCTGAGTTGTAAATAATTCCTCCAGTTTCTGCGCAAATGCTTTATTACCGCCGTATAATTTTTTCAATCCGTCAATATCCTGCTGTGCTGTAAAGGAGTAATGCCAGGCGTTACCTTCTGTAAAAAAATTATTAACCTCTGTTGCATAAAAAGGGCTATACCAGAATCCCTGCACTTTGCCACGGATGTGCTTACTACGGGGATCAAAGAGATTGCGGTACAATAAGGATCTGTTCCGGTATTGCTGGTGCACACTTATATTCCCTGTCCACCTGGCAAACTGTGCAATGCACCAGTCATCATATGCATACTCCACCGTTTTAGATGCACTTTCATGATCATCCTCATTACTGATAAAGCCCTGTTGCATGTAAGCTGGCAAGCCATACCTTTTACCTTCTGCATAATCCGTCATTGCTTTCAATGCCAGGTGTGTATCAAAGTTCCGGATGCCTTTCTGGTACGCATCTACAATTACAGGAACGGCATGATAGCCGATCATACAAAATGTTTCATTACCACTAAGTTCCCACACCGGGAGCATTCCTCCATATTTATATTGTGCCAAAAAGGTATTGATCCAGTCATTAGTCCTCTCCCGGTTGATGATGGACATTAAAGGATGCAAAGCCCGGTGAGTATCCCATAAAGAAAATACTGAATAATTGGAAAACCCTTCTGCTTTATGAACCTGCAAGTCAGTACCGCGGTATTCTCCGTTTACATCTGTGTATATATTTGGCGCTAGCATGGTATGGTACAATGCAGTATAAAATGCAACCCGTTGATCTCTGCTTCCGCCATTAATTTCAATCTTACCGAGCTCTTTATTCCAGGCTGCTTCAGCATTCTTTTTCACCACATTAATATCCCAGCCAGGTATTTCAGTATCCAGGTTTTGTTTTGCATTCTCCATACTTACGGCAGAGATACCGACCTTAAGCTGAATCGTTTTATTCTCCCTTGTGTCAAATACAAAAAATGACTTGATATTTTTTCCGGCAGCTTTACTGATATTCTTTACAGGCATGCCATCCGTTGCTAATGCAAATTCTTTAACGGGTTTTTCAAACCGGGCATAAAAAAAAAGTGTTTGTTCTTTTGCCCATGATCTGCTGCTTCGCATTCCTTTTACTTCATATTCATTTACTATTTCAACAGATGCTCCCAATACTTCATCCCGGTGCTGCAAATCAAGCAGGATATTTCCCTCTGTTGCATTCGCATCAAAAGTGTAAGCATGCATTCCTGAACGAACCGAAGTGGTCAAAGCGGCTTTAATGTTGTTTTTATTCAATAGCACTTCATAATAACCGGGAGCGGCTTTTTCATTCTGATGGGAAAATGCCGAAGCATATTCTTTATTATCCCATTTCACTTCTCCCGTAAAGGGCATGAGCAGTATATCACAATAGTCCGCTATCCCCGTTCCGCTTAAATGTGTATGAGAAAATCCATAGATTATGGAGTCAGAATAATGATACCCACTGCAACCATCCCATCCTTCCAACCTGGTATCCGGGCTCAGCTGCATCATCCCGAAAGGCATGCTGGCCCCGGGAAAAGTGTGCCCATGCCCACCAGTACCGATAAAGGGATTTACCAATGCTGCATAGTTTGACTGTGCTGAAGAAAAATTCAACCAGGAAGAATATAGTATTACTTGTATAGCTAGAATAATCCGGCTTGTTGATTTCATACGCAAAACTTATATCATTATTTATATTGTATCCTGCTTATTTCTCAATTCATCTGCTTTTTCCCTTCAACCCCAAAAGCAGTAGTTTTAAAAAAATCAAATACAATAATTTCATTTTTCCCTTTCTTTAACCATGAAGCAGGGCAATACAATCGTTGTTGCGGGCCGATATTCCAGAAGCGGCCGAGGTTGTGTCCGTTAATATAAACAATTCCTTTTTCATAGTTACTCATGTCAAAAAAAGTATCCCCTGTACCCGAAAGTATAAACTCACCTTTAAAAAAATTACAAAGCTTTTCATTTTCTCCAAACTTACTTGTACCAATTCTCCGTGCAGCGATAAATGATTCATCCATAGGCAGCAGGAATGTTTGCCAATTCATAAGCGTCATACCATTTAAAGTAACCCGGTCAGTAATTCCTTTCAGATCAATCATGAACTGGGCAAAGTTGATATGCCCCATTCCTTCCACCACAATCTCCAGAACCGGGTACTTCATATCCGTTTTAGGTAAATCTACTTCCCATTTACCACCATCTCTGTAAACGGTGTCAATAAATTTTCCATTCAGAAATACCAATGCAAAATCATGTGGCTCCCATATTTTTAGTTTACCGCTTTTATGGCCAATAAGTTTTGTTTTGTATACAATCAGCCCCTGGTTTTGTCCGTACATTTCCATCGGTTGAGGTTGAGCGGAAATAACCGGCAAAGGCAAGTGATTCCATATTGCATCCGCCTTCCTCATTTCAATAGCAGGAATATCAATGGCCGAAATAGGTTTTGGTATTTCAGGAATGGTATAATTAACATACCGGGCTATCAGGTTACGCAGCATAAAATACTTCGGGGTGGGTTCACCCATTTCATTAATTGGTGCATCATAATCGTAGCTGGTGATATCCGGCTGATAGGCCAGAGGGGAAAATGCATTTGCTCCGGCAGTAAATCCGAAATTTGTACCTCCGTGTATCACATAAAAGTTAAACGATTTTTTATTCCTCAGCAGGAACTCCACTTCATTCTTGAGGGCATTTGTATCAGGCCTTGCCCATTTTTCTCCCCAATGTGTGAGCCAACCCGGATACGTTTCTGAACTAAATGCCGGAACACCGGGATTATGTTTTTTTGCCTGTTCAAAATCTTTTTCATTGCTTCCGCTATCGAGACCTATTGCAGCTCCATCCAAGCTTCCGGCTTCCAGCATATAAGCTGTTGGGCCATCTGCAGTATAGAAAGGAACATTAACGCCATTCTTCACCCAGCATTTCCGTAAGGTTTCCATATATACCCGGTCGTTTCCAAAACTTCCATATTCGTTTTCCACCTGCACCATCAATATAGGGCCACCATTGGTGCATTGAAGCGGAGCCACTTCTTTAGCCAGCCTGTTGATATACCTTGTCGCAGCTGCCATATATCTGCTGTCCATGCAGCGGATTTTTATATCAGGATTTTTTAATAGGTAAGTGGGCAATCCTCCAAAGTCCCATTCTGCACAGACATAAGGCCCCGGCCTGAGTAACACCCACAAACCCTCCTGCTGACATATTTTTATAAACTCTGCAATATTTTTATTCCCAGCGGCAAAATCAAACTGCCCTTCTTTTGTTTCCTGATAATTCCAAAAAACATACGCCGCAATTGTGTTACATCCCATCGCTTTTACCATTTGAATACGTTGCCGCCAATATTCCCTTGGGATCCTTGCCGGGTGCATTTCTCCACTGATAAGCTGGCAGGGTTTGCCGTCAAGCAGGAAATCATTTTCACTGAATGAAAAAAAGTGCTTTATCTGCCCTGATAAGGAAAGAAAAGTTGATAAACTGAGAAACAAAAAAAGTAGTACAGCAAATTTCTTTTTCATACCTGATAATAATTGAATGTATTCCCCGCCCGCATGCCGTTTTATTCAGTAACTGTAAAATCTGCAACCGGTTATTGCAAAATTAGTTTAGTAAGGGCACCGGGAACTAATAAATATTTTATTACTAACTGTCAAATAAAATACAATCCATACAAGCGATGGCAATCTCCTTTTTTGTTACTTTGATACATGAACCCGCAGGTACCGCTGGCAGAAAGAATACGGCCCCAATCACTTGATGAATTAATGGGGCAGGAGCATCTTGTTGGCAAAGGAAGTATACTACGAACAGCTATAGAACATGGCAAAGTACATTCCATGATCTTCTGGGGACCTCCGGGCACGGGAAAAACAACGATTGCCAATATTATCGCTAACACACTACAGGTTCCATTTTTTCAGCTCAGTGCCATCAGTGCAGGCGTTAAAGATGTCCGGGAAATAATTGAACAAGCAAAAACAAGAGCCGGCTCTGTACTTTTTATTGATGAGATACACCGCTTCAACAAAGGCCAGCAGGATGCATTGCTGGGAGCTGTAGAAAAGGGAATTATTACATTAATAGGCGCCACCACTGAAAATCCATCCTTTGAAGTAAACAGCGCCTTGCTGAGCCGCTGCCAGGTTTATGTATTAAAGCCACTCAGTGAAAATGACCTTACCTGGTTGTTGCAGACAGCTATCAATAAAGATGAGTTCCTGTCGAAAAAGAAAATTGAACTAAAAGAAACATCTGCATTAATAACTATTTCAGGAGGAGATGGAAGAAAACTGCTCAACTTGCTGGAAATTGTATGCGATGCTTCGGGTAATGATGTGGCGATAACTGATAACTACGTGATGGAAATAGCTCAGAAGAAGATTGCCCTGTATGATAAAAGTGGCGAGCAGCATTATGATATTATTTCTGCTTTTATCAAATCAATCAGGGGAAGCGATCCTAATGCGGCTGTGTACTGGCTGGCCAGGATGATAGAAGGAGGTGAGGATGTAAAATTTATTGCCCGCCGCCTGCTAATACTGGCCAGCGAAGATATCGGAAATGCCAACCCAACAGCACTGGTGATGGCTAATGCAACATTTGATGCAGTGAATAAAATTGGTTACCCTGAAGCAAGGATTATTTTATCGCAATGCGCCGTGTACCTGGCATCTTCTCCGAAAAGCAACGCCTCTTATGCCGCTATTGACGCAGCCCTGTCAGCCGTTCGCAATAAAGGGGATCTTTCTGTTCCTTTGCATATCCGCAATGCGCCCACCAAACTGATGAAGAACCTTGACTATGGAAAAAACTATGAGTATTCCCATAGTTACGAGAATAGTTTCACTCCACAGGAATACCTTCCTAAAGAAATATCAGGTACAAAATTTTACGAACCGGGTAAAAATGCAAGGGAAGAAGAACTGAGAAAATTTCTGCGCAGCCTCTGGAAGGATAAGTACAAATATTGACGACTCAGAATAATTACTGATTACCGGGCTGATAAAGTAATGGGAAAAATTGTCCGTCCATCTTTTCCCCTTTCCTCACAACAGGCACTCCATCCAGCATCGGCTCATCTGAATCCGATATTACTCCATCTGCAAACACATTTATCACAAAAGCTCTTCTTGGCCCCAAAGATGTATTAGCACCCGAACCATGCAGGGTAAGAGAATGATGAAAAATAGCCTCCCCTGCTTTTACTTCTGCATATTGCGGATGCTGAAATTGTTTTCTCTGCTCTTCATTTAAAAAATCTTTTATCCCTTCCAGTTCTCCGGCGATTACCGGTTTGGGTAGTAATCCCCACTTATGACTTCCCGGAATATATTGAAGACAGCCGTTATCTTTTCTTGCATCATCCAGACCGCACCAGCAAGTAAGATGTGCGACAGGTTTTGTTCTTGTCCAGTAAGAATAATCCTGGTGCCATGCTACCACACCGCCCTGTTTGGGCGGTTTCCAGAAAAGCTGATCATGCCAGAAACGAACAGGAACATTACCGAGTAATTGGCTGGCAGCTACCAAAAACCGTGGATTCCACAATACATCATGCAAGCCTTCAGTAATTCGCCATGCACCTAAAGCATGAAAAAGTATAGTAGAGGGATCGGCGGATTCATTAGAATGAAATTCATAAAACAAATGATGACCGGGATGCCTTGTATCAGCAATGCTTTCCAGTTCTTTTTGTATAACTTCTACCTGTCTTTCATCAAGCAGTTTTACGCCGCTCAGATAACCGTTTGTATTATAAAAGTCAATTTGCTCCCGTGACAATTTCAATTGCTCCCATTCCTGTTCAGAAGCAGGCCAGCGAAACAAGTCGCCGACGAGTTGGTGTACTGTGCTAAGATCTCTTATTGCCATAAAACAGGTTTTTCTAAAGTTAACAATTTGACAGCTATAATCTGAATAGAAACACAGCAGTATATTTGCTGTTTTACTATTCCCATCCTTTTATGAACTGGACGCTAAAAAAATTTGAAGACCTCACCCCCTTTGAACTCTATGCTATCATGCAACTGAGAAGCGAAGTTTTTGTAGTAGAACAAAATTGTGCCTACCTGGATGCAGATAATAAAGACCTTCTCTCATATCATTTCATGGGATGGGAGGAAAATACATTAATTGCCTATACCCGCCTGCTTCCACCGGGGCTTGCATATCCGCAACCATCTATTGGAAGAGTAGTTACTTCGCCTTCAGCAAGGAAAAGCGGTTATGGAAGGGAACTAATGGAAAAATCAATAGAGACTATTTATGGATTATTCGGGAAAACCGCAATCAAAATCGGGGCACAGTTATATCTGAAAAAATTTTATTCCTCCCTTGGTTTCGAAGCCACCGGCGATGTTTATCTTGAGGATAACATCGAGCATATCGAAATGATTCTTCCGTAGTTCATTTTAGTAGAATCACTAAGTATAAAAACTTTTACAAGCTGCTTATTCTAAAAAAATCAGCAAAAAATTAACTGCAAACTTTTTTCTTTCTCTACTTTAGTCCTGAAATCCAATAGTAGAAAAACCAGAAATCTGATACCAATGAGAACAAGTTTACTCAAGGTACGGCTGTCCGTACTAGTTTGTTTACTCACAATTTTATCCTTACAATCACATTCACAATCCATCACTTCCAGTAATGGCAAAGTGGAATTAGGTCTTGGGCTGGGCCCCATGTTTTTTCTTGGCGACCTGGGCGGCAGTGCCGGCGTGGGAAAAACTTTTGTAAAGGATCTTGACTTTCCGCTTACAAAATTCAACAAAGGGCTTTACTTTAACTATTATCCTGCTGAGTGGGTAGGTTTCAGATTAGCCGGAAACCTGGGTTATGTGGAAGGCGATGATGCAGAAGCCCCGGCAAAAGGCGGCGCCGAAATGGACAGAAGGGAAAGAAATCTGAACTTCCGGTCGAAAATCAAAGAAGCCTATGCAGCCGTTGAATTATACCCTACTTTTTTCCTCGAAAAATATGATGGTTTATTAGGCAAGATTCGTCCGTATGTACTTGGCGGAGTGGGTATGTTCAATTTTAATCCTGAAACCAAAGACAATAGTGGCAATTGGGTAAAAACAGCGCCACTACGCCTGGAAGGCCAGGGTTTTGCTGAATATCCTGACAGCAAACCATATAAGCTCACCCAGATGAATGTGCTGATGGGTGTGGGTTTTAAATATTATATCAAAGAAAATTCCTACATAGGTTTTGAGATCTTGCACAGAAAGCTGTTTACAGACTATGTAGATGATGTAAGCAACAATTATTATATCGACCCTATCTATTTTGACCAATACTTACCAGCAGCTGATGCAGTAAAAGCCAGAGAATTATATTACCGCGGCACTTATAGTTTTCCAAGCTCCCGTCCTTATGAAGAATTTGCCGAAAGAGGTGATCCAAGTGAAAATGATGCCTATTTTTCCAGCATTCTTCGCTTTGGATGGAGACTGGGGGGAAACAGTGCTACCAGGCACCTGAAATGCCCGGTGTTTTATTAACTATAAATCACCCGTAAGCCGAACCACTATGAAACTAAATTTTACACCCAAATCAATTATTGCGTTAACACTGTTTGCAGGTCTTCTGTTTGTTCAGCCAGTATTTGCTTCTGGCAAAGCATTCCGGAAAACTGACCTTGCAAATAATGAGCCTGAAAAAGAAGAACCGGCTAAAAAAGAAAAAGCAAAGTCAAAAGCATTTTCATCACTCAATAACAGTTCTGTTAAGATTCATCCTGCTGTCATCAAAAGGCAAATGCATGTGGTGGCAAAAGGAAATGAAGGCAACCAGGTTGATTTTTTTGTTTTTGATCTGCAGGGCACATTGATACAGCACTATAAAATGAAACCCAAAAGCCATTATAAGCTGAACGGTTTAAAGAAAGGGCAGTATGTGTATAGTGTTTTCAATGGTGATGAGGAAACAGCCTCCGGAAAATTTGAAATTCGTTAGAATAAATGCCGTCCCGATAAGCGGCAGGGAGCTTAATAAAATCTGATACCTGGTTGAATAAACCTAATCCGTTCTCTATTGGTACTCTCATTCGTATGCAATTTTATTAATTACTCTCTGCCCTGCTTATGGGCATACTATCAACCCTGAGCTCTTTTAATTGTCATAACTAAGAAAACCCGTACCAGGCAGGGAAATTGTTTAAATCCAGTATCCGGGAGAAAAACTGGAACCCCCGACTGTAAATTTTTTCAATCACTTCCTGCCTTTACGCTACGGGTTTTGTATCTATCACTCTTTTATTCCATTCTTTTCCCCATTAAGTTATTGTTACTAACAGGTTTAAAAAAATTAAGCATTCCTTTATCTGTTGTTATAAAACTGTCTTATATTAGTTCAGCATAAGCATAAAGGACCACCTGAACCTTTTAAATACAGGGGCGGAATGCCGAAAAGCCATACGAGTAGGCCAAAATCAAAAAACAACCAAACTAATCATGGAAAATTTAAATCTTCACAAGTCAAAGCTTTATTCACTAATTATTGCAGGTGTTGCATTGATTGCATTGATATTACCATGGATTTCATTTAAGTTCGGTGGCTTTGGAGGAGGCTCGGCAAATGGTTTACGTAGTTGGGGGCTATTATCTATGCTTGGCGTAATTGCAGTAGTAGTTGCATGTTTTTTCCTCGGAGATAAAACAAAAGAATTTGATGCCAATACAAAAAAGATAGCTTTAGGCGGTTTTGCCGGAATAGGATTAGGCGCCTTATTATTCTTTGTAAGATTGAATTCATTTGGAGGTCATTTAAGCAGTGCTGTTAGTGCAGGTATTGGCTTATGGCTCGCACTAGTTGCCGGGGTGGTAGGTGTATTGCTTACTCTAGGTATTATTAAATTTCCAGCTAAACCATCAGCATAATTTCTTTATTACTATAGATTAAAGGAAAAACCGGCTAAATGAAATTGTCGGTTTTTTTTACAATTCCATCTTCAAAAACGCTGCCGTATAGCTTTCTTTATTTTTTATCAGTTCCTCTGGAGCACCCTCAAATACTATTCTGCCTCCTCCGTCACCACCTTCGGGGCCAATATCAATGATATGATCAGCAACTTTGATTACGTCCATATTGTGTTCTATTACCAATACAGTGTTGCCCCTGTCAACCAGTTTGTTTAATACATCAAGCAAGTGCTTTATATCTTCGAAATGCAAGCCGGTAGTTGGCTCATCAAGTATATAAAAAGTTTTCCCTGTATCTCTTTTGGAAAGTTCTGTGGACAGTTTTACCCGCTGGGCCTCTCCTCCGCTCAATGTAACGGCTGATTGTCCCAGAGTGATATAACCCAACCCTACTTCTTCCAGTACTTTAATCTTACGATAGATATAGGGAACATTTTGAAAAAAAGCCACTGCTTCTTCCACCGTCATCTCCAGCACATCAGCAATAGATTTTCCCTTGTATCGTATTTCCAGTGTTTCCCGGTTATATCTTTTACCATTGCATTTTTCGCAATGCACATATACATCTGGCAAAAAGTTCATTTCTATTACCCTCATTCCTCCCCCTTCACATACATCACAACGGCCGCTTTTCACATTAAAAGAAAAACGACCGGCATTATATCCACGAATTTTAGCTTCAGGGATGGAGGCAAATAAAGTTCTGATTTCAGTAAAGAATCCGCAGTACGTTGCGGGATTACTTCTTGGTGTTCTGCCAATTGGTGACTGATCTATTTCTATTACTTTGTCTATATACTCCAGTCCCTTTACTGATTTATATTCCAGCGGGGTCATCTTTGAACCAAAAGCATGTTTGGAAAGGATTGGGTACAATGTCTCATTGATCAGCGTTGATTTGCCGCTTCCACTCACTCCTGTTACACAAATAAATTTCCCCAACGGAAACTTCACATCCACCCCCAGTAGGTTATTTCCTTTTGCCCCTCTCAGCTCCAGGAATTTTCCACTGCCTTTTCTTCTTTCTTTGGGCACTTCAATACTCCTGTGGCCATTCAGGTAGCCCGAAGTCAGGGTATCCAGTTTCAGTAATTCTTTGGGTTCACCCTGTGCTACTATCTTTCCGCCATGAAAGCCGGCTTTAGGGCCAATGTCAATTAAATGATCCGCGGCCAGCATAATGTCTTTATCATGCTCTACCACCAGCACACTGTTGCCAATATCCCGGAGATTTTTTAAAGCCTCTATCAAACGATGGTTGTCTCTTTGATGCAGCCCGATAGAAGGTTCATCAAGAATATAAGTTATCCCCTGCAATTGGGAGCCGATTTGCGTAGCCAGTCTTATACGTTGTGATTCGCCGCCACTCAATGTTTTACTGCTACGGTTCAGTGTGAGGTAATCGAGTCCTACATCCAGTAGAAATTGTATGCGTTTTCGAATTTCTTTAATTACTTCTTGTCCAATTTTTTTCTGTCTTGCATTG
>JBGAPQ010000020.1:0-77353 GCA_044221225.1 Chitinophagaceae bacterium | reverse complement strand
CCGGATAGTTGCATTCTTTTAAGAGTGCTGGAAATACGCAGGTCATACTGTTTTTTCCCATCATGGATACGCATCAATGCTGTATTAGGTGCTATCAGACCGAGGTTTTCAGCGAACATGGTTATTTCATTAGTATTTCGGTTATTTAAAAAAAACCAGATAGTTTTTTCAACATTGAGTTTCATATTACCCGTAAAAAGGCCAGGGTTATTGAAAAGAAAATTTAAAGCGTCTATAGACAATATAGGTATATAAGATTTAACTGACAAAGCAACGAGAAAAAAACATTTTTATTCCATTTTTTCCTCGTTATATTATTTCAGGTATATTTTATCTGTCTTCGTTAGATAGTTTTACAAGCTTCAATAGAAGTAAGTAAAAACCATTAAAAATTTTGAATAAGATAGTAGTGTGTCAAAAAAATAATCAGAATTACCACTTTGTGGTATTGTTTGGTATTGAAAATTTAACCATATTCGATTATTGCTTCCAGGTATCGCATAATTTTTTGTATGATGAACCGAATCCTGATACTGCTTATCCTTTTTTGTGTTGCACAAGATTTATCTGCTCAGGATAGTGTTCAGATTATACAACAGGTTTCTCCCAACTATATCGATGTAGTAGCTGAAAAAGCAAAAGGCCTGGAAGAAAAACTGGATAAAAAATCCGAGAAGGCACTGGATCAGCTGCAAAAGCAAGAAGCAAAACTCAGGAGTAAACTTGAAAAGATTGATTCCATAGCAGCAAAAAATGTCTTTGCCGGTGCAGAAAACAAATACAAAGAGTTAGAACAGAAACTGAAGGATAATAAGCTCCGTCAGTACATTCCTCAAATAGACAGCCTCAGTACTTCGCTGAAATTCTTAGAAGCCAATCCGCCATTTATTTCACAGGCAAACGAAGTGAAAGAAAAACTGAAGGAAGCCATGAGCAAGATGGAGGCTTTGAAAGGCCAGTTACAAAAAGCGGAGGATGTCAAACAGTTTTTAAAAGAAAGGAAACAATACCTGAAGGAGCAGTTAAGCAAATTCGGGCTAGCTAAAGAGCTAAAGAAGATCAATAAACAGGTATATTATTATGCGCAGCAGCTAAATGAGTATAAGCAGGTGTTAAAAGACCCTAAGAAAGCAGAGCAAAAAGCACTTGAACTTTTAAGTAAGACAAAACTGTTCAAAGATTTTATGAGAAAGAACAGTATGCTGGCTTCTTTGTTCAGGATACCAGGTGATGCTAACGACCCTTCTGGTCAGGCAAGCCTGGCTGGTTTACAGACAAGGGTACGGGTGAATAATCTGATACAAACACAAATAGCTGCCGGAGGTCCCAATGCCCAGGCCCAGTTTCAGCAGAACCTGCAGGCGGCTCAATCTCAGTTGAATGAATTAAAGGATAAAATATTAAAATCCGGGGGAGGCAACAGTGATGCAGAGATGCCTGAGGGATTCAAACCCAATAACCAGAAAACAAAGTCATTTCTGAAAAGGATTGAACTGGGTACCAATATACAGTCGCAAAAATCCACTGGTTTTTTACCAGTGACCAGTGATATAGGTGTAAGTGCCGGGTATAAACTCAATGATAATAGTATAGTAGGTGTCGGCGCTTCCTATAAAATGGGATGGGGGAGGAATATTCAACATATCCGTATCAGCCACCAGGGAATATCGGCCAGAAGTTTTATAGACTGGAAGCTGAAAGGATCTCTATGGGTAAGTGGTGGTTTTGAGATGAACTACAGAAGTGAGTTCAGGAATTTTACTGTGTTGCAAAACTATTCAGCGTGGCAGCAGAGCGGATTAATTGGTATCAGTAAAACGGTGCCTGTAAAGAGTAAATTTTTTAAGAAAACATCGCTAAAGCTGTTGTGGGATTTTTTGAGTTATCAGCAGGTGCCGAGGACGCAACCTGTGGTATTCAGAGTAGGCTATAATTTTTAAAGAATGGAAAAAATGAAAAGAATTTTCATCACTGGATGTATGTTCCTTATATTTTATAAGGTAAACGGGCAATCACAAAATGAAGTACTTAAAAAGGTAAATATCGCTTCACCAACAGCATCTGAATTAGGGAAGTATGTTGATATGCCTGTTAGCTATCATACAGCAGTACCCAATATTAGTATCCCTATTTATACGGTTAAAGAGGGAGCAATTCAGGTTCCAGTTAGTTTAAGTTACCATGCATCGGGTATAAGAGTGGCTGAAGTGGCCGGATGGGTGGGTTTGGGATGGTCGCTCAATGCTGGCGGTGTTATTTCCAGATCAGTAAATAGCTTACCAGATGACAGGGCCAGTTTATCCAACCAGACACACGGGCATTTCTCTGAGTATGGATTTAATAATTATCTGTTTAATGGTACGCCCCCAAGTACTTCCAATATTGATGATGCCGGTTTTTTAAACGGTTATAAGGATTCAGAACCTGATTTGTTTAGTTTCAATTTCAATGGCTATTCCGGCAAATTTTATTTTCGGGATGACCGTACACCAATGCTGGTGCCACAACAGGATATAAAAATAATTCCGGCAACCACGAACAATATCCACATCACCTCTTTTACTATCATCACTCCTGATGGCCTGAAATATGAATTTGGTAAAACTGCTTCAACAACTGACACTGATCCTATAGAGTTAACAAATGTTCTTACTCCAAGTTCCGGGACAGCGATCAATCAAAATACAATTTCAAGCTGGTACCTTAATAAAATTACGAATGCCAGTTCAAGCGGATCAGTTTCGTTTATATACGAAGAAGAAAAATATACTCACTATGGTATATCAATGCCCCAGTTAGACGGAACAGATGAATTTCAATATGACCATGGTTTAATTAAATCAGCTATTAAAGGTGTTCGGTTAAAGGAAATTGTTTTTTCAGATGGCCAAATATTGTTTAATGCCGGAACTTTAAGAACAGATCTCGGAGGTTATGTCAATGGAGAAGATATTTATACCGAGTCAGCCAATACTGAAGCCAAATCTCTCGGTAATATTCAGATAACAGGTGACGGATTTTGTAAGAAATATGATTTCAGTTATGGCTATTTTGAAGATAATGCAAATAGCATCCCTTCTACATTGACTACTGCATCATTGTCTAATGACAGGCGTCGTCTGAAACTGCTTAGTGTAACGGAGAAAACATGTGATAATACCGCAACCAATGCTGTTACATCCTTTAACTATTTTACTGAACAGCTGCCACGACGATTGAGCTTTGCCTCCGACCACTGGGGTTTTAATAACGGAGCCACTGGTAACACGAAAGTTACTTCATCTTATACTATCGATACTTTTACAACAATAGCAGGCGCCAACCGGGAGCCATCCTGGCCACAAATGCGGGCATCGGCATTAAAAGAGATTATTTATCCGACGGGGGGAAAAACCGAATTTGAGTTTGAACCTCATACTACTTGGGTCAGCAGTACCAAGTACAATGAAAATTTTATTTTCTCGATGCAGATGGGCTTTGATGGAGGTAGCAGTACCATAACGCAATATCAAACTCTGAACGCCAACTATCACAAGATTACTATTCAAAATACAGATTGTCCTCCCGGATATCAAACTTGGGTCACCTGTTTGTCCTCACTACGTATTTATAATGCGTCAAATCAGGAAGTGTTTTATATGACAGTACCTGTAAACAGTTCCGGTACTAAGGTTGTTTATCTGCCTCAGGGAACTTATCGCTTTGAGTTATTTAAAGACAAGGGTACTTACACGGGAACTGGCTGTATAGCCAGCACTTATGAAATGCCTTCTTACACCCATAATCGAAATGAAATTGTCGGGGGTCTCCGGATTAAAAACCTGAAGCAATATGACAATATCAATGCCGACCCTATTGTAACCAGCTTTAATTATGATTATGCAAACCTTCAGTCTGCTGGTGTTTTATATAGTCGTCCGACATATGTACAGGTTCTCCGCAACGAGCAAACAAAACAAGTTGGCGTTTGCACCGGTGCAGGAAATGATGGAATATGTTATGACGCAACACCATGTAGCCCCAATGGCTGCATCAACTGTGATGTCGGACAATTGTTTTACAAAAAATCCGGCAGCCCGTTGGTGCCAATGAAAAATACACAGGGTAACCATATTGGTTATAGCCAGGTAAAAGTTGC
The DNA here is from genome assembly GCA_044221225.1 of Chitinophagaceae bacterium. GTDB lineage: Bacteria > Bacteroidota > Bacteroidia > Chitinophagales > Chitinophagaceae > JJ008. The sequence continues at coordinate 73,215 of JBGAPQ010000020.1, read as the reverse complement.
CAAAACGGGAAATGGTTACAGTGTCTATAAATATTTTGGTTCTGATTTATGGGAGAATTTACATGATGATATTGCTTATAAAAATGTAAATCTTAAACCACCTTGTCCTGCCGATTTACCTAATTGGCCCCCTCCTCCTGTTCCTTTTGAGTACAAAAGAGGAGAATTAAAGGAAGAACAATATTTTAATCAACAGGGGAATATACTTTCAGAGAAATGGTATACCTGTGAGTATGAAACAATCCTTTCAACTTTTACTCCAGCCAGGGTTATAACTTATGCAATGGGAAGTGGTAGTGGTAGGGCGACTGAATACAATCTTGTTGCAAAAAAGAAGATAAATAATAGTGTAACCGAACGAAATTATAACCTAGTTACCGGCACGATACTTTCAACTGTTTCTACATCTTTTTATGAAAGTCCTTATCATAATAATCTGACCAGAATTGTTTCAACAGATTCCAGGGGTGAAACTACCGAGTCAAAATATAAGTATGCGTTTGATTATGTCAATGCAGGATGTGAGGCAATCAGCAACTGCTACACAACCTATGCAGGAGATCTGGCTTATCATACTGGTAATTACCAGGCAGCACTTTCATCATGCGGGAATAATTACGCATGTAAGTGGAATGCTTTCCAAGCTTATCGGATAAACTGTGCACAGATAAGAGTAAGCTATCTCAATTGCCGGGCAAATAATTTTACTAACTCTTCTAATATCTATGATAATTGCTTTGATAATGCCATTGCAGCTGCAGATGGAATGCTTAAACCTGTATACTGGCTCAAAAAGAAAGGCAGAAACCCATTGATTGAAACCACTAGCTGGAAAAGCGGAAAACTCACAAGTGCTGAATTTTACCGTTACGACATGTTGAATGGAAACGCCGATCAGTTGTATGTAAGGTATATCGATAAAATAAACCTCGCTGCTCCTTCTGTCAGCTTTCAACCTAGTAGTGTTTCCGGCGTTACGATAGTAAGGGATAGCCGTTATGAGACAGAAGCAGAACTGAAATCAAGTAATGAAAACTTGTTACAGGCAATTGGCCGGGGTGGAACTATTATAAGTTACTTATGGGGCTATGGCGGTAAAAGCCCGGTAGCAGAAATTACAGGAAAATTATATGACGATGTAATTAATCAAAGCGGGATTAATTTATCTATTCTCAATAGCCCTGCCAGTGAAAGTGCACTGCGCACAGAACTTGATAAATTACTTACCCTGCAGGGGGCTATGAGTACAACGTATACTTATAAGCCTTTATTAGGAATAAGCAGTGCAACAGATACAAGGGGAAGAAGATCTTTTTATGAATATGATTTGTTTGGCCGGTTGAAACTGGTCAGAGATCATGATAATAACATCCTGAAAATAATCTGTTACAATTATGCAGGTCAGCCAGAAGATTGTTCTGTTTCAGCGCCTCCACATGTTTATTATAATGTGCAGATGAGCCAGTCCTTTACCCGTAATAATTGTCCGGCCTGCCAGACGGGTAGCCAGGTTACCTATACAGTACCACAGGGTGCATATAGCTCCACGACAAGCCAGGGGGCAGCCGATCAGTTAGCGCAGAATGATATTAATGCCAATGGGCAAAATTATGCCAATACAAATGGTAGCTGTACGTCAGGATCAGATGTAACCATCACCTACCAGAATGAAACACCTATGACCGGTTTTGTGGCATTATATACCAATAACAGTACAGGGCAGACTTACAGTTTCAATGTACCGGCATCAGGGAACGGCAGCCTGGGATGTGTGCCGGCCGGAATCTATTCACTCAGTATCTCCAAGTCTGGCAATACTATGTGGACATTGTTTGGATCTGGCTGCTTTACTCAGTCAGGCACTTCCGCCTTTTTTGGAAAAGTAAACGTCAGCAGTTGCAATACGGTAATAATTGGTTATGATTATTAAAACAATTAAGATGAGACTTATTAAAGGAATTTTTATACTGATGTTGTTGTCCTTTACTGTTTATACGGAGAGTATATACAGTCATTCGGTTTCTAAAATAGAAGGGGGCAGTCAACCACTGTCCGCTTACCAGGGAAAAAAGCTGCTGATAATAACACTGCCCATACAGCAAACAACTGCTGCCGATTCCCTGCTATACAGTTTAGATACATTAAGTGCTGCCCGCAGTGCCGGTTTACAGGTGATAGCAGTACCGGCTTTTGAAGATGGGTTTACAGCAGCGCAAAAAACATCATTGCAGCAATGGTATCGCAGCAGGCTCGGTAACCAGGTTATAATAACAGATGGGCTTTATACCCGAAAAGCATCAGGAGTGCAGCAGCATCCTGTATTTGCATGGCTGACCAGGCTTGAAAAAAATGAAAATTTTGATATAGATGCCGATGCACCCGGCTATAAATTTTTTGTAAGTGCAACAGGACAATTAGTAGGGGTATTAAGACCCCATACAAAAATGAGCAGTATGGCCGTGCAGCGGACACTGCAGTTATAATTAAAGAAAACCTGATTAAAGTTTAAAGCTAAAGATTGTCAGAGATGAGATTTACTACTGTTTGGAAAATAAAGGGGCTGATAACTGTGCTTTTGGTAACAGGCCAGTTAACAGCAGTAAAGGCCCAGCGTACTGTACCAGCTGCTTACCCTGCAGGAACACAGGTAAACTATGTTCGTACCTGGGATGCGATGGCCCCTGAACAGGACGGGAATAACCTGATGACAAGGCCACTGAAAGATGTAAAGATGGCCACCCAGTATCTTGACGGACTGGGCAGACCCTTACAAACAGTAATCAAACAAGGTTCTTTAGCAACAGGAGGCACCGTCACTGACATAGTAAGCCCGGTAGAATATGATGCATTTGGCAGAGAGCCATTCAAATACCTGCCCTATGCAGAAGCCACCGCAGCAGACGGAAGTTTTAAGATGAACCCCTTTGTCAGCCAGGCAAGCTTTATGAACCAGCAGTACGGATCACAAAATGAGACATGGTATTATGGTCAGACTAATTTTGAAGCCAGCCCTTTGAGCAGAATAGAAAAATCTATGTCACCCGGTAATAGCTGGGTTGGAGCAGCTAATGGGGGAAGAGGTGTTGAAATAAAATACTGGGTCAATACGGCCAGTGATGAGGTGAGGATATGGAATGTAAGCAATGTAGCAGGAGGATTTGGCAATTACTCCTCAACTGCTGTGTATCCTGCCGGCACACTGTTCAAAAACGTAACTGTGGATGAACATAGCAAGCAGGTCATAGAGTTCAAGGATAAAGAGGGAAAAGTGATATTGAAAAAAGTGCAGCTCACCGTAACCGCAGATGATGGAAACGGAACAGGCTATACAAACTGGCTCTGTACCTATTATATCTATGATGAGATGAATAACCTGCGCTGTGTAATACAGCCTGAAGGGGTAAAAACACTTTCAGGGAATGGCTGGAGCCTTAGCAGCGATCTGCTGAATGAACAATGCTTCCGTTACGAATATGACCAGCGCAGCCGAATGATAAAAAAGAAAGTACCCGGAGCAGGAGAGATATGGATGGTGTATGATGGCAGGGACAGATTAGTAATGACACAGGATGCCAATATGCGGGCCCAGCAAAAATGGATGTACACCACGTATGACAACCTGAACAGGCCCGAAGCAACAGGATTGATCACAGACCCTTCCAATTATAATGACCATGCTTTCCATTTAACCGCAGCTTATAGTAGTATTGCATATCCAACTGTAAGCAGTTATACGAATGAAGAACTGACAAGAACATTTTATGATAGCTATACATGGTTAGCCAGCTACAGTAATCCACTTCCATCAACCTACAATAGTAGTTTTAATACCTATTTTCAAACTGTAAGTAATACCTCCTGGCCTTATGCACAAGCCAATGCACAATCAGCACAATTGAAAGGAATAGCCACCGGTAGCAGGATAAAAGTACTGGGAACATCCAGCTACCTGTACACGGTAAGTTTTTATGATGAAAAAGGAAGAGTGATACAGGTACAGAGCACCAACCTGAGCGGAGGTACTGATATAGTAACCACCCAGTATACCTGGGCAGGACAGCCATTGGTAATGATACAGGTAAACCAGCGGGCCGGGGCAGGTGCCCAGACAAATACAGTGGTAACCCAGCTGAGTTATGATGACCTGGGACGGTTGGTAAAGACGGAGAAAAAAGCAGCCAGTACCCTTATTAATAGTGGCAACATGCCAGCGTATAAAACCATTGCAGAGAATGAGTATGATAAACTGGGCCAGCTGAAGAAAAAGAAACTGGCGCCTGCCTATAATAACAATGCGGGGCTTGAAACATTAAATTATGATTACAATATCCGTGGCTGGATGCTGGGTATGAACAGGGACTATGCAAGAGATGCCAGCAGCAACAACTATTTTGGCTTTGACCTGGGATATGATAAAGCAAATAACAATCTTGTAGGCGGACAAACTTACCTGAACCCGCAGTACAACGGCAATATAGAAGGTATGGTATGGAAGAGCAAGGGTGATGGAGAGAAAAGAAAATATGATTTTTACTATGATGCCGCCAACAGGTTACTGAAAGGAGATTTTACCCAGTATACGGGGGGAAGTTTTAACCAGTCAGCGGGAGTTAATTACAATATGAAGATGGGTGATGGCACAGATGTAAACAGTGCCTATGACTATAACGGCAACATCAAACGTATGCAGCAATGGGGATTAAAGATTACAGGTAGTACACAGATTGATGACCTGGGATATATATACCAAACCCAAAGCAACAAACTGGCAAGAGTAACGGATGTGTATACAGATGCTCAGACAAAACTGGGAGATTTTAAGGATGGAGTCAATACCGGTACGGATGATTACAGTTATGATGCAAACGGCAACCTTGTACTGGATAATAATAAAGCCATCAGCGGTATTGTATATAATCACCTGAACCTGCCATCTGTCATCACCATAACCGGTAAGGGAACGATAACCTATACCTACGACGCAGGTGGAAACAAGCTGCGGAAAGTAACAACAGATAATACAGTAAACCCGGTAAAGATCACAACCACAGATTATATGGCAGGTGCTATATATGAAAACGACTTGTTGCAGTTTATAGGCCATGAGGAAGGAAGAATGAGACCCGGTGCTACAGGCTTCAATTATGATTACATGCTGAAAGATCATCTGGGAAATGTACGAATGGTGCTGACCGAAGAACAAAAGCAGGATAAATACCCTGTAGCCAGTATGGAAGATGCCAAAATAAGTATAGAAGATGATTATTATACCATTGACCAAAGCAAGATCGTACAGGCCAGTACGGTTACCGGATTACCTGCATATACTAACGATAACGGAATTGGTAACACTCCACCTGATCCTGGTTTTGAGCAGGCTAATAGCCAGAAACTGTATAAACTGAACAGTACGACTAATAAAACAGGATTGGGAATTACACTGAAAGTGATGGCGGGAGATAAGATAGATGTACTGGGTAAAAGTTATTATTTTCAGAATAATACAGGGGGTAGTGCAGTCAATAGCCCAATACCGGTACTTGAACTGCTGAACGGATTAATTGGAACACCCGGAGGTACGATAGGTGCAGCAGGGCACGGAGAAGTGACAGGTACGCAATTGAATGGACTGCCTGGTACCACAGGAGGAATAAATGCATTATTGGGAGATCAAACAACTGAGAGTAGCAGCAACCCCTACCGGCCAAAAGCTTATATCAATTACATATTTTTTGATGAGCAATTTAAAACCACAGGGGGGCAGTATGGATTTAGCCCTGTAGGAACGAACAGTCAGTTAAAAGACCACTACAGCGAGCTGCAAAATTTAATAGCCCAAAAAAGTGGTTATGTGTATATTTATGTGAGTAATGAGAGTCCTGTAAATGTGTTCTTTGACAATCTTCAGGTAGTACATACAAGAAGTGCCATACTGGAGGAAACGCATTATTATCCGTTCGGATTGGTCATGCAAGGGATAAGTTCAAAAAGTTTAAACTTCGGAAATCCAACAAACAAAATTAAGTTCGGAGGGAAAGAGGAACAGAGGCAAGAGTTCAGCGATGGTAGCGGACTGGATTGGTTAGATTTTGGAAGTCGTATGTACGATAACCAAATTGGACGGTGGCATGTAATTGACCCACTTGGAGATGTTTATCCTACATTAAGCCCTTATGTGTATGTTGCTAATTGCCCAACTAGATTTATAGACCCGGATGGCCGGCAATTTAAGGATACAATAATTAATGGAAAAAAACAACGAGTTGACGATGCAACATTAGGCAACGTCGTCATTCAGAGCAATAAACAAAGTGTAAGAAATTATACTGGTGCTACAATTTTTGTAGACTATCTTTTAAGCCAAGGATTGGGCTTTGATAATGTTAACTGGGATGCATTTACTAGTAAAAGTAAAATGCTCATAAATAGAGCATTTGACCCAGCAGCAATCAGAATAAGGCAAGCAAGAGATAGGGCATGGAAAACTGAGGGTGAGATAGCAGAGTTTCTTGCATGGACATTGGCTGGTGAGGGGGTCATAATGGGGCTGCGATACGGCTATACCTCAGTTCGGACATATATCGCTGTTAAAAGAGCGCAGAATGCAGAAAGAACAGTTGAAATGGCTGGCGAAACTATTAATGCTTCAACTAAAGTATTGCCTCCTGCAACTCCTACTTTAACACTTGAAAGATTGGAACACATTGCCGGCGAACATTGGTTCAGTACAGGAACTTTTAAGGGGAAGTTTTTGGAAGGAACAAAAATTGATGACTTAGTTAATATGATTAACGAAACTGCAGTCAAAGGAACATATAGGTTAAATACAAAAGGACGACCAGGCGTAATCGCAGAATACACATTTAATAATCAAGTTATTGGGACTACATCAAAAGGGGCCGCGGCATCAAGCCTTAGAGTTATCATAAATAATGGCAAAGTTGTAACAGCGTTTCCATATTAAAATATTGTAGATGTTTCAACTGGAGTATTACTTGAGGAAAGGAAATTTTCTAATAGATCAGAAGGAAATAGATACGTCTTTTTTGAGGTACGATTTCTTCATTGGAGACATAATGTTCAACCTAAATAATCAGAAAATATTTATTGAAGACATTCCTCTTTTCGATTTTGTATTATGTTTAAATACTTGTTTAGAAAATTTCAAACAAGGAGCGGTTGATGATTCTATTGAGCTTACAGAGTCAGATGAGAAAATTTTTTTTAGACGAAATAGTGAAATTATCATTATATGTTTTTCATTCTCTACCTATGAATTTATGGTCGAATTATCGGAGTTTAAAACTTCTGTTCAAAAGTTAGCAAAAAAAATGGTTGACGACATAGAAAATTCCATTCCAGCGATTCAGAAGAATGAAAGCTATAATTATTATAGGGCCCAGTTGTCCTGGGCAATGTAGCAGATTAGGTGCGCCTTTTCCTGCCCGGCGTCTCCCGCCAACCCACCGTAAACGTTCCCGCCCATGTCTGGCGGTGTATAGCATAGTGCGGATGCAGCCGAAATTGGGCATGCTCTTCCTTGCCGAGTGTGCATTACACTTCACAGGCGATGTGTCAGATGATTTTGTGAGTGGGTTTTGTGGCCTCGCCGTACTACGAAAAGATGAAAACAAACAGCCGGAGCTATTTTGATAGTTTTAGTTTTTCTTTCTTTTGATTCTTATTGTAGCATTCTTTTGCATATTACTGGATAGTCTGATATCGTATTGTTTTTCCCCATCATGAACCCGCATCAGGGCTGTATTGGGAGGTATCAGCCCCAGGCTTTCTGCAAACATTGATATCTCATTATTATTCCGGGCAGTATCCAGCACCAAATCAATATGAATAGATCTATGTGTCAGCTTCTGGTTGAACATGATCAGTTTTTTATTAAAAAAGACGGAGATAATATCCCCGTTGTCCGTAGTGTTCTGTTAAATCAATCCGAAAAATAAAAATATAGGGTAGTTGTGGTTAGACTGTGTCTAACCATCAGCTTTGCAAAAAGCTGTCAAAACAGTAATTTTAGTAAAAAGTAATGGGTGAAGGCGGTTACAAGATAAGAAATCAGGCAGCTATTCATTTTATAACATTTGCGGTGGTAGAATGGGTGGACGTTTTTACCAGAAAAGATTATCGTGACATTGTCCTGGAAAGCATCAGGTTCTGCCAGTCAGAAAAGGGAATGCTGCTGCATAGCTGGTGCATAATGAGTAATCATATTCATCTTATTCTATCAGCCAAAAATGAAGACCTGAGTGATGTGCTGAGAGATTTTAAAAAATTTACAAGCAAAAAGATAATTTCAGCTATACAGAGTAATACTAAAGAAGGCAGAAAAGAGTGGATGTTGGATATTTTTAGGCGAGAAGGTGCAAAGAACAGTCGTAACAGCAAATACCAGTTCTGGCGCCAGGATAACCGGCCTATGGAACTATATAGTGCGGCATTTGTGTTTCAGAAAACTAATTATATACATAATAATGCAGTGGAGGCAGGCCTTGTAGAAAGGCCGGAAGATTATCTGTATAGTAGTGCAAAGGATTATGTGTTGACAAAGAAATGTGGTTTGCTGGCAGTGGAGTTTATATAGTATGTTTTCAGTCATGAGTTGCAAACTCATAACAACTTTCCTATAGCTTTTTTAAATTATTGTTGATGGGAAGACTACGGAAAATCTTTTCTAAAAGCTGTAAGAGAACAACCGGGTGAAACCAAAAGAAGTAGATAAGCAGCCGGAATTATTCTGAGGACTTATTCCTCTGCTTTATTCATTCGCTTCTTTCTTTTAATCCGGATAGTTGCATTCTTTTTAAGAGTGCTGGAAATACGCAGGTCATACTGTTTTTTCCCATCATGGATACGCATCAGCGCCGTATTAGGAGCTATAAGACCGATATTTTCAGCGAACATGGTTATTTCATTAACAGCTTTTGCAGAATCAAGCGTCAGGTTAATATGGATAGATTTGTGGGTCAGCTTCTGATTAAACATAATCAGGTTTTGATTATAGAAAACTGAAATAATGTCTCCATCAATCTCGCCATTGTCATACACATCAATTATGAGTGAATCAGATTCCACTTCAATTTCATTTGTTACCACGTTTTCCCTTTCTGTGAATTCTTTTTCAATTACGTAGTTGACCACTTTACGGGGAATTACATTGGCTGCAATCGCTGTATCATTAGCCGCAGGCTGCCATACCTGGTAATTTTCTTTGTATTCACTGATTGCTTTAAGAACAGAGTCTTTTTTACTGATATCAGCATTCAGCGATAGCTTAAAATTAATAGCCGCACAGGTGTACCGGTAGTCAGGTTTGGCATAGAAAGATCCTGTGAGTACTGATTTGGCCTGAGATACCCGGAGAATACCCACCATATCCATTATACAGTCTACTTCAAAGTTTGCAGCGGAGCCGTGATAAACCACCGGAATATCATATATGTTGAGCTGACGGGTGGCTGCATTGTAGCTGCCTTTAACCTGCATGCTCCGGTATGTGTTTTTGAAGTAATAATTAAGGATGCCTTTTACATAATTCTTCTCAGGTTGCAATACCATTTCAACAAGATAATTGTTAGCTGAATTGCTGGTTTTTACATTAGCATAGCCATACCAGTAACCGAATACGGATTGGGAGTGGCTGCAGAGTGAGATGAGTATAAAAGTTATCAGGAATCCTTTCTTCATGAATTTGTAATATCGGCAAAACTTATGCCGCAATAAAACGAAGTTTTACACAGTATAAATCCTTTTTACTTAAGAAATCGCTTCATTTCCCTTTCTACCTCCTTCTGTTTGATGCTTTCCCGCTTGTCGTGGAGTTTTTTTCCTTTTGCAAGTCCTATCTCCATTTTGGCCAGGTTTTTCTCATTAAAGAAGATACGTAAGGGCACAAGGGTATATCCCTTTTCTTTCAGTTTGGACTCAATTTTTAGGATCTCTTTTTTTTCCAGCAGCAATTTTTTATCACGAAGAGGATCATGATTGTTGACTGTTCCATGCGAATATTCAGCAATGTGCAGCGATTTCACCCATATCTCTCCTTTATGTATCAGGCAATAGCTATCATTGAAGCTGGCTCTTCCTGCCCTCAGAGATTTAACCTCGGTTCCAAGCAGTACCATACCGGCTTCATATTTTGCATCTATGAAATACTCATGATAAGCCTGCCTGTTTTTTAACTCTGCCATCTATAAAATAAAATAAGAGGCAAATTTACCTCTTACTTGATTAGCAATTTTTAACTATCAATTTTTAAATAAATCCAAAACGGATGTCAATTTATTTTTCAGTTCCTTTCTTGGAACAATAAAATCCAGGAACCCATGCTCCAGGATAAATTCACTCCGCTGAAAACCTTCCGGCAGGTCTTTTTTGATCGTTTCTTTAATTACCCTGGGGCCGGCGAAACCGATCAATGCACCAGGCTCTGCTATATTCAGATCGCCAAGCATGCCGAATGAAGCAGAAATACCACCGAATGTCGGATCTGTTAATAACGAGATGTAAGGAAGTTTTGCATCACTGAGCTGCGAAAGTTTGCCGCTGGTTTTGGCTAACTGCATCAGGGAAAAAGCACTTTCCATCATCCGGGCGCCACCACTTTTGCTGATGACCATGTATGGCATATTATGCTGGATACAATAATCAACGGCCCTTGAAAATTTTTCACCCATTACACTTCCTAATGAACCGCCGATAAATTCAAAGTCCATACAGGCAATTACAATATCATTTCCACCCACCTTTCCTACTGCAACTCTCATTGAGTCTTTTAAATCAGTTTTATTCCATATTTCTTCCAGTCTTTTTTTGTAGGGTTTCAGATCTGTAAATTCCAGGAAATCCTTGCTGCGGATATTTTCGAATAATTCTGAATATTCACCATTGTCAAACAAAATATCATAATATTCCTGGCTATTGATGCGATGATGATAGTTGCATTTAGGACATACAAAAAGGTTTTCTTTTAACTCAGTAACGGTGCAAATAAAATTACATTCCGGACACTTAACCCAGAGGCCTTCGGGAGTTTCTTTTTTTTCTGATGTTTTGGTATTAATGCCTTTCTTGATACGCTTAAACCAACTGGATCTCGTATCTTCTGCTTTGCTCTCATCACCAGCCAGGTTGGCGTCAAAATCTTCAAATTGTTTAGCCATAACCAATTGTTGAGCTACAAATATATAGAGTTTGCCGTTTATAGTCAGCAGATTATAGTTGAAGCCTTTTGCAGCAGGTAAACAACTGTTCATTTTAATTTTTCATTACTTATTTCTTTAATACTGTTTCAAACAACCTGAAGATTCTCTTGTATTCATCCGTCCAGCTGCTGGGTTCTACAAATCCATGATCCTCCATTGGGTAAGATGCAAGTTCCCAGTTGTCCTTACCTAATTCAATAAGGCGCTGTGTTAATTTAACTGCATCCTGGTAGTGTACATTCACATCCACCATGCCATGACAAATAAGCAAATGACCTTTTAGTCCTTCAGCAAAATAAAAAGGTGAACTTCTGCGATATGCTAAACTGTCTGTAAATGGTTCATTTAAAATATTTGATGTATAACCATGATTATAATTAGCCCAATCTGTAACAGGCCTTAGTGCTGCGCCTGCTGCAAAAACATCAGCTGCGGTAAACATACCCATCAGTGAAATAAAACCACCATAAGAACCACCATACAATCCGACATTTTTTGGATTTACGCCAAAAGATTTTACGAGATAATTAACGGCATCCACATGATCACTTAAATCTTTACCTCCCATATGGCGATAGATGCCGGTTCTCCAGTTGCGGCCATAACCGGCGCTGCCCCTGTAATCAATATCCATTACATAATAACCATTATCCGCAAGCAAATTGTTAAACATATATTCTCTGAAATAACTGCTCCACCATTTATGAGCATTTTGCAAGTAGCCAGCTCCATGCACAAACAATACGGCCGGTTTGCCGGGATGCGGGTTTGCAGGTTTGTATAGCCGTGCATACACCGTCGCTCCATCTGCTGCAGGGAAGCTTATCACTTCTGGATCTCTCCATGAATATGATTTAAATTCTACGCTTTGGGATTTGTTGGTTACCTGGATTGGCTCTGCCTGGTTTGATTGCCTGCCAGCCGGAAGATTTTCCTGCAGATATAACTCCCAGGGCCTGGTAGAGTAGGAGTGCAATATAGCCAACTGCTTTTCATCAGGAGAAACAACTACCTGATTAGCACCAGTCATTGTGCTGATCTTTTCCTTTTTCCCATCTGCAATAGCTAACCGATAAAAATGCTGCTCGCCAGGATGTACTTCATTAGTGATGATATAGAAATATTTTTTGTCCTTTGAAAGTTGAGCCTGCAATACTTCATAATTCCCTTTGGTCAACCCCTTTTTTTCACCTGTAATCACATTGACAGTGTATAGGTGAGAATACCCGGTTACTTCTGATCTGTACCAGAAAATATTTTCGTCGATCCACCCGGTAGAAGTTCCGCCAAAACCACCAGTACCAGGCCCTCCAATCCATGCTTCATCTCTTTGCCTGTCCAAAAGTTTTAATCCGGCGGTTGAATCATCAAATAGCATCAGCCAGCGGTCTTTATTGTCTTGCGAACGAATTTCAATCACAGCATTGCCTCCCTTTGGTGACCAGGATAAGTTACTAAACGAAACAGGTCTGTTCGATAATTTCTTAGTTCTTTCTTCCAGTTGTTTGGGATAATCTTTTACATAGTCCGGTAAATCTTTAATACCAGGAAGTGAATCTGTTTTGATGTAGAGAATAGTATCTTTTTCTCTGTCAAAAATGTACAGCTCCGAATTTCCCTGCAAGGAACCTACTTTTGTCCTTGCCGGAATATCAGTGGTGAAACCGGTTTCTGTGACATAGCTAGGAACAATGGTAGTTTTCGATCCGGTAGCTGCTTTAAAAAGGCGATAACTTACAAAACGGCCATCCGGGCTGATAGTAAGGCCTTGCAGGTTTTTATCTTCTATATTAATACTTCGTAATTCTTTTTCTTTTGGTAGTGACTTAGTGTATGCTTCCGCCTTTTCTCTTTTAAGTTTTCTTTCTTTCAGTACCTGGAAATAAGCCAGCTGGTCATTTTGCAGCCATTGTTCCTGTGAATTGCTTCCGGCTCTTACAGTTGTAGGTACTCCGCCGGCAGATCTTTGAAAACTTCCTGTTCCGGAAGAAGCACTTTCACCTGACCGGATATTTGTCAGTTGAATCGTTTCGCCACTTTTTATATCCCAGGCAAAAAGATTCTGTCCACGGGTATAAACAATTTTTGCATCATCAAAACCAAACTGAGGGTTACTTTCGGTATCCGTTGTTTGTGTTATTTGTTTTGTCTTCCCGTTTTTAGCATCCGTAAAATATATATCACCATTACGGGTAAATAAAAAAAGAGTTCTTGCCAGGTTGTATACATAATTTCCCGTTGTAATAAGGGTTTGTTTTTGTGCGACAGTTGCTTTAACCGGAACTTTATTGATAACCGAAATGTAATAAAGGGAATCAGAAGGAGCATTGTCAGGATTCCACATAAAATATAGCAGTTGTCCGTCATGACTCCAGAAAGGGGATGAGGGTTGGGCTCCCATCCACTTCGGATCACGCATAATTTTTTCAACGGTTAATTTGTCAAGTCCTGGCTGAGAGAATACTATAACTGAAATCAACAGCAGGAATGGGGTAATTAGTATCCGCATATATAAGTATTTAGCTATAAATATATAGAGAAAGCCAGTAGCTAAATATCCGGTTAAAACAAAAAGGATCAACGGTATAATTAATTATCAGGAGCTCCACTGTCTATCCAGCAGAGTATTGAATTTTTTTGTGCTGTTGAAAGACTGCTGCCCTGTGGCATGAAGCCGGAAGAGACCGCTGAACGAATAGCCGAACGGGCATTAAAAATCGAAGTATAATTTGTTAAAGATCCTGGTCCATTTGTGCTTCCGCTGGCATGACAGCTCACATTTGAGGCACAGGTAGTCTGAAATATCGGGCTTATATCTGCAGAAAATGCTTTGTTAGTGACGGTATTGCAATCTAGGGATGAATTTCCATTGTCTTTATCCTTGCTGCAGGCAATAAAAACTAATATGGTAAGGCAAAAAAAAGATGTGTGAAAAATAGGCTTTTGCATAGTGTACATATTACTACTAATCATAGTTACAGATAATACATAACGGCAAAAGTTTGGCCAAAGTTGCTCTAATAGGATTTTTTTTCCGTTTAGATTATTTCGGCAATATGACGATGGATATTTTGCGCCAGCACTTCTGTTGGTATATCGTTAGAGTCACCACTAAACGGATCTTCAATTTCTTCGGCAATAAGCTCAAGGCTGGCGAGCACATAAAAAATAAAGGCCACCACAGGAACCACATAGAATCCAAGCTGGAATACATAGCCAAAAGGTAGCGTCATAACATAGAAGAATACAAATTTTTTAATAAAAACGCTGTATGAAAATGGAATAGGGGTGTTTTTAATCCGTTCGCAGGCGCCACAGATATCAGTAAAGGATTGCAATTCTGCATTTAAAAACAATAAATGTTCGCCGCTAATATGCCCCTCTTTATGTAATTGCTGAACATGCCGGTACATGAGCAATGCAATTTGGTTAGGTATATGTTTTTCCTTGTCAATGCTTTGAAAAACATGCTTATGCTCGTCATCCCCGAATAGCTCAATTCTTGTTTGTTCCTTATGCAGATGATTATGTAAAGCAATAGCATAAGCCGGAATAATTTTTCTGAAAAAGAAACGATTGCTTTTTTCGCCAATAGGAAGAATTGTGTCGAGTTTCATGGCAAGATTACGGCTGTTATTTACCAGGCTTCCCCAGAGTTTACGGCCCTCCCACCATCGGTCATAAGCGGTGTTTGTTCTGAAAACGAGTAACATTGAAATTGCAAAGCCTAATAAGGTATGCATTACGGGAATATTGCGTACATAATCTTTTTCTGATAGTTTCCAGTAATATAGCTCAAGCCAGGCGATTATACCTGAATAGGCACAAATGGCAAGTATAAGTGGTAATAGCTGCCTGAAAGTATCGGCTTTATGAAACCGGGTGATAAAAGTGAACCAGTCTTTTGTGTTGTAAGAGATCATATAGCAAAATCTTTTTTCAAAAATAAGCGGTATTTACAGAATGAGGCTATGTAGATTATCGTATCAGAATTTTACATCCTTTTTGACATCATGATCAATATGACAACCATTACATTGTTTTACAAGAATACGATAGTTATTGAGTGCAGCCGCAGTGTCATTATCCCTGATAGCAGTATTAATTCCTCTAAGAGGTTGCTTAAGTTTGGTTTTATAATGATAGGAAAAAGGGTCGGTAAGTTTCCGGTGTTCTTTAAAAGTGTTTGATAATACTTGCAAAAGGCTGTCAGCTCCGTCTAATAACCATTTTGCATCTGCTAATCTGCCGGTCTTTATCATATCGCCCAGGTTTTCCTGGTATATCCGCAAGTCCAGCATACTTTCATCAAGATCCTTCATAGTGGTTTTATTACTTTGATTACAGGTGGTTAGCAGAAGTGTGAAAGCTGCAACAAATAGCACTACTATTTTCTTCATAAATTAATAGCCTTATTACTTTGTTTATCGGGTAAACCATTCAAATATTCCGAAAGGGTCAATAATTAACAAAATTACTCCCCCAGTAAAACCTAACAGGCCAGTTAGATAGTTGATTCTTTTACTGCGGCTATGGTGTTTATTTATTATCATGGCGACAGGAGTCAATAAAGCCCATAAAACCAGTAATACGAATGTAGCCTGAAGTAACAGGATCAAAATCTTAAAGTAATTTTCAAAACCTTTATTGGATTCTTCTCCTTTAGCAAAAAAAAGTACCCGTCCGATTCTTATTTTGCTATATGCCAATATACCCAGAAAGACCAGTTGGGTGGCGAGCAGCAGCCAGCAAATGAAATAGTATGCGGGTTTGAAAAGATTCATGAGCGGCAGTTCTGAAATTATTCTGCTCTTAAAGTTATTCATAAGTAAACAAAAAAAGAACCGGCTTTAGGCCGGTTCATGTAAATGGCATTATTTATTTAACTTTTTGTCTTTGCTTTGACTTTGGAAGATGGTTTTACCATGGCTGGTTTTCTTTCGCCTTTTATTGTTGCAGCCAGCTTAATAGCTTCATAAGCATTTATTATTCCGCCAGATTTACTTAATTCATCGAGGTTTACCATTTCATCATCTCCGGGGTTTTTCACTTTATCACCGGGTTTTTGTGCTGATTTTTCAATAACCATTTTTACTTGTCTGGCGCTAAGGTTAGGATAGTATTCCATAATAAATGCAGCCAGGCCCGCAACAACAGGGGAGGCCATACTTGTTCCCTGCAGATTCTGATATGTATTACCACCCGGCACAGTTGCATAGATTTTTACACCGGGAGCAAATACGTCAACTTCTTTCTTACCATAGTTTGAAAAATTTGCAGTAAGTCCCCCGGCTTTGGGATCACCACTGGCTCCTACTGTAATCCAGTTGTTGGGCCGGGTGGCATCCAGCAACTGTGGTGTTGGGTAATTGAAAGTAGTATCCAGGTTCTTTGCATCATTACCTGCGGCATGAACTAACAATACTCCTTTACTTTCTGCATATTTTACTGCCTCATCCACCCATTTTTTTTCGGGAGAAAAGCCTTTCCCAAAACTCATATTTATGACTCTTGCTCCGTTATCTGCAGCGTATCGGATTGCTAAAGCTATATCCTTATCGTGTTCGTCGCCATCGGGTACCGCACGAAGCGACATAATTTTTACATTATCTGCGATACCATCCATTCCTTTTCCATTATTGCGGGCGGCAGCAATAATACCAGATACATGGGTGCCATGTAATGCAGATTTATTACTTACCATCACATCACTATTGCCGTAGAACTTATCATTTAAATCACTGTAATTATCTTTTACAATATCAGTCCTGTAAGGAGTAGGGGGAGTACTGCCGGCTTCCGCCTTCTTTTCTTCGCCGGAAACATAATCGCCAAAGCCTTCCAGGAATTCTTCATTAGTAGTTTCCAGTGCATCGTTGCCCGACATCAGACTGTATAAGGCATTTTTGGCTTTTTTAATATTTGCATCGTCTGAATTAAACTCACCCAATTCTTTACCAGTATACTTTTCTTTACCCATCGCCTTGCGAAGAATGCTGTCACTCTTCAGGCAATTTGTGTAGGCTCTTTTCAGGAAAATAAGTTCAAGGCCGCTGTCCTTGCTGTCTCCTGCTACTTCTTTTTCCGAACGTTTCCACATTTCGTATTCAAATGCATCTTCTTTACTGAGAGAAGAAATATCAATTACTTTGCCCTGGTATTTTGATTTAAAATTGTGGTAAACCCTTGCAGCTTCATAGGAATCCTTTTCCACATTACGACCATCACGGCCACCCAGAAAATTCCAACCATATATATCATCCACATATCCGTTTTTGTCATCATCAATACCATTACCCGGAGTTTCTTTTGGATTCCTCCAAAGAACGGATTTCAGATCCTCATGAAGGGTATCAATACCTGAATCAATAACCGCCACGATGACAGTATTGCTTTTCAGTTTTTTTAATTTTACAAAGCCATAAGCTCTGTCCACACTAATTCCATGATAACCGGAAGTGTTTTTGTCGAGCATGTGCCAACCTTTTGGTACTTCATCTTTTTGGGCAAAGAGGGCTGCAGAAAAGAATCCTCCAATCGTAAGTAAACAGGTACGTTTCATTGTCAGGTTCATTTGTTTAATTTAATACTACAAATTTGGTAAAGGCATAAAAATAATGATTACCATTCATCAGTTTTATTTTATTTTATGACAATTGGTTGATGGTATCACTCTTATGAAATATTCAGTGTTTCGAAATGATAATGAATGCCTTATTAGAGACAACAACTTAAATTTTACACAAATAAAACCCCGTTTTACCGGGGCTTTAGCTTTTTTTTGACAAAAGGCAGGCGTTATCAGTTACTCAGTTTTAATTCCACCCTCCGGTTCTGTGCTTTTTCAGCGGGGTTCTTGCCTCTATAAATGGGTCTTGTAGGGCCAAAACCTTTGGCTGTAAGCCGTGATGCATCAATACCTTTTGTGACGAGGTAGGCTTTTACATTTTCAGCTCTTTCGGATGACAACTTCATATTTGCTTCAAAAATACCATCTACATTAGTGTGCCCTTCAATAGCAAGATTAAGTCCCGGGTTGTCTTTTAGTATCCTGGCAACTTCATCAAGGACTTTTAACGACTGCGGGAGCAGAGCTGCTTTAGCAGACTGAAACTGTATTCGTTTAGCAGCATAATTTACTTTTTCTACAATTTCTTTTTTAATTTCCTCAACCGGACAGCCATTTTTTAGCCTGGTTCCTTTCACATTCGGACATTTATCTTCTTCATCATTGATGCCATCTCCATCAGTATCAGGAACGGGGCAGCCGGCATATCGGGCCAAACCCGAAGCATTGGGGCATTTATCTTCTTCGTCATTGATACCGTCCTTATCCGTGTCAGGAACAGGACAACCATTGTGCCTTACCAGTCCGGCTACATCAGGACACTTATCCTCTTTATCAGCTATTCCGTCTGCATCTTTATCCGGGCAGCCATTAGTAACAGTTGTACCCGCCTCTGTCGGACAATTATCTTTATCATCCGTAATACCATCTTTGTCCTTATCCTTAGGTTTCCTTTCCGTCTTTTTAGCTTTACCAAGAAAAACACCAAAAGTACCGCCCAAGACTTCATGGTGAAAAGTTCCGGTATAAAGTGTGGATTCATATAAATCACTTAAGCCTCTGCTATAGTCTGCCCTAATAAAAAAGCCCCGGAACTCAAGCCCAACCAGTCCATTTACCCCATAGCCATAAGTTCTGTATTGCCCGGGCTGATTGCCTATTGACAGATCATTGTTTTCGGTGGTTTCAGTTATCCCGGAAGTACTGGCTGTTTGAGTTATTTCTTTTCCGCTGCAAAAAAATGAACCAAAAGGCCCGCCACCGATAATAAACTTTGTTCGCTTACCAAACTTCAACACCAGATGTAAGGGAACATCTATATAGTTGAGGTTCTGTGTACGTTTTTCATTAACAATAGTACCAAATGGAGGATCAAAGTCCTGCGAAAATTTGCGGCCCTTGTTATAAAACATAACAGCAGGCTGAAAGAATAGTTTCGACTTTTTGGAAAAGGGAACATCAAAAACAAAACCGGTGTGGAAGCCAGTACGGCCTGAATAGTTGTTTTTCAAATCATTCCAGTTGGGCAGATCATTATCTTCTACAATAGTTGATAGCTGACCACCAGCTACCACTGCTACTCTTAATTGCGCTTCTGTGAAAAAGCAAGAAAAAAGAAGAATGATCAGAAATGAAATATTCCTTTCCATAGGCTTTGTTTAATCTATTTATGGGTTATCCGGACAAAAATGACGAAAAAAAACGTCATATCCATACCATCATGGGCTTCAAATGCAATATGTGCAAAACCCATGAACAGGTTTTACCTAAGGGAGGGAGGTAATGCTATGTTCATTACGAATTAAAAGGTTTGTTTATGCCTGAACCAAAAAAAGCCTCACTCAGGAGGCTTTTATATTACTATTTCAGGATTAGTTTAGTTGCTCAACTTAAGTTCTACCCGCCGGTTTTGGTATCTCTCTGCGGATGTTTTACTCCTATTAAGCGGCCGAGCTGGTCCGTATCCCTTTGTGGTCAATCTTGATTCTTCAATGCCCTTTGAAAGCAAGTATTTTTTTACTATTTCAGCCCGGTCAACCGATAACTTCATGTTTGAAGCCAGGGTACCATCTGCGCTGGTGTGACCTTCTATGAGTAATTTTAATTCCGGATTATTCATTAATATCTGGGCCACTTCATCAAGCACCTGGAAAGACTGGGATTGTAATACTGCTTTTGCCGATTGAAACTGGATGTGTTTTGCAGCATAGTTCACTTTTTCTACAATTTCTTTTTTTATTTCCACGGCAGGACATCCATTATTTTCTTTTGTTCCTTTTACAGCAGGGCATTTATCATCATCATCATTTATTCCGTCGCTATCGCCATCAGGTACCGGGCAACCACCATATCTGATGATTCCGGCCTTAAGGGGACATTTGTCTTCCTCATCATTAATTCCATCTTTATCACTATCCGGAACGGGGCAACCATTGTATTTTATCATGCCGGCAACATCCGGGCATTTATCATCTTTATCTGTTACGCCGTCATTATCTTTATCAGGACAGCCATTGTTCTTTGTTAACCCTGGCTGATCGGGGCATTTATCATTATTATCTGCAATTCCATCCCCGTCTTTGTCGGGGCAACCGTTTGTTACGGAAGGTCCTGCTTCCTCCGGGCAGTTATCCTTATCATCCGGAATTCCATCTTTGTCTTTATCCTTTATTTTCTTTTCCACAGCTACAGGCTTGCCAAGGAATATACCAAGTGTGCCTCCAATCAGTTCATGTTTAAAACCTCCATCATAAGCTGTTGATTGATAAAAATTATTTATTCCACGACTGTACTTCGCGGTAAGGAATATACGGCCGAATTCAAACCCGGCCAATCCGTTTACCCCGTAATCAATCGTTGAATACTGGCCCTTGCCTTTTCCAACGGGGAGATCTTCGTTTTCTTCTGTTCTTTTGTTTATTCCTGCTACTTCATGTGTTCTGTTATCGGAGCCACTAAAAAAGAAAGAAAAATAAGGTCCGGCGCCTATCAAAAATTTTACCTTTCTTCCAAGAGAAAATTTATAAACCAGGTTTAAAGGAATGTCTATATAATTCAGATATTGTTTTTGCTGATAATTATATTTTGTATTGATAAGCGTATCGGGCAAGCTGCTTCGCTCTAACAAGGCAGTAGTATCTGACGTAAAATCATATTTCCGCCCTTTGTTGTGGTAAATAGCGCCAGGCATAAAAAATAACTTCGATTTTTCAGAAAAAGGTACTTGAGCAATAAAGCCAATATGCATACCAATTCTTGGAGAATACTTCTTTTTGATGACATCCCAATCGGGCAGGCTGCCAGTATACACCCAATCGGGCAGGTTGTTGGTTTCAATTACATCAGATTGATGAACCCCAGCTACCAATGCAATCCGGTTTTGGGCTGTTATGATTGAGGCATTGAATATGATTATAGCCAGTAGGATAGCTTTTTTCATGGGATTGAATTTGTTTTCTACAAACGGTTTAGACCCACAAAAATTGCAAATATTCCCTGTAAATCAAAGAAATCTGATGACAACAACTGAAATAAAGTAATTTCTGAGAAACTCCCCTATATATCAAACTTAATGCCTTGTGCCAGCGGTAGCGAAATACTGTAGTTAATGGTATTGGTTTGCCTTCTCATATAAGCTTTCCAGGCATCACTTCCGCTTTCACGGCCACCGCCGGTTTCCTTTTCGCCTCCGAAAGCTCCGCCTATCTCAGCTCCGCTGGTGCCGATATTTACATTGGCGATGCCACAATCACTACCGGCATGAGAAAGAAATTGTTCGGATTCCCGCAGATTTAGTGTCATGATAGAAGAGGAGAGACCCTGTGGTACTTCATTTTGAATAGCAATTGCTTCCTCTATTGTTTTATATTTCAGCAGGTAAAGTATAGGCGCAAAAGTTTCATGCTGCACAATTTTAAAACCAGGTTTCGCTTCGGCAATACAGGGTTTTACATAGCATCCGCTTTCATAGCCAACACCATTCAGCACACCTCCTTCTACTATAAAATGACCACCTTCCAACTTGCATTTTTCTATGGAGTCAAGATACATATTCACTGCATCTTTGTCAATCAACGGGCCAACATGGTTTTTCTGATCTAAAGGATTGCCAATCCGTAGTTGTTTGTAAGCCGATATTAATTTAGCTTTTACCGTATCGTACACATCTTCATGAATAATGAGCCTGCGGGTGGTAGTGCATCGCTGACCGGCAGTTCCGACTGCGCCAAATAAAGCGCCGAGAACTGCTATATCCAAATCAGCATCTTTAGAAATGATAATAGCGTTATTTCCGCCCAACTCTAATATTGATCTGCCCAATCTTGCTGCTACAGTTGTCCCTACGGCTTTTCCCATCCGGGTAGATCCGGTGGCAGATACCAGCGGTATTCTTGTATCAGCTGCCATCCATTCGCCCACTTCACGGCCGCCAATGACTAAGCCGGATACACCTTCAGCAATATTATTCCTTGAAAAAATTTCAGAAATAATATTTTGACAGGCGATGCTACAGAGCGGTACTTTTTCCGATGGCTTCCACACACATACATCGCCACAAACCCAGGCCAGCATACTATTCCAGCTCCACACAGCAACCGGAAAGTTGAATGATGAAATTATCCCGGTAATCCCAATCGGATGATATTGTTCATACATCCGGTGTCCGGGTCTTTCACTGTGCATCGTAAGACCATGCAATTGTCTTGAAAGACCGACAGCAAAATCACAAATGTCAATCATTTCCTGTACTTCTCCATACCCTTCCTGCAGGCTTTTTCCCATTTCATAGGACACAAGTTTACCTAATGGTTCTTTGTATTGTCGCAGGGCATCTCCAATTTGCCTTACTATTTCTCCTCTTTTTGGAGCAGGTACTAACCGCCATGTTTTAAAAGCTTCTTCTGCTTTTTTTATCACAGTGTCATAACTCTCCTTATCTGCAGCGACAACAGAGCCAATTTTTTTACCATCCACAGGAGAGAAGGAATCAATTGTTTCACCTTTTGAAGCAATCCATTGTGTTCCGGTACTGATACCTTTATTCGTATTTCCGATTTTGAGTGTCTTTAAGAAATCCATAGTTATTGATTGATTAAGGCTGCAAAGCTATCTCAAATCCTGCTGATAACCATCTGCCTGGCATCAGAGAACCTAAAAGATCGCTGTAATTTTTATCAAACAGATTGTCTGCCTGAAAGAATATTTTCCCAAACTTCTTCGGTAGTGTATACACTGCTTTTGTATTTAGTATGAAATAAGACGGCGTTATTTCCGCATTGATGGCAGCCGATTTCTGCTCCACTCTTTTTTTATAAATGCCAGTGACTGAAAATGAAAATGCTTTTATGGTATATGCCACAGAAAAATTTGCAAGAAATTTTGCATGAGAGGAAATATAAAAAGAAGGTACCGGGTCATCATTTTTAGATTTTAACCAGGTAAAGCCGGCTGTTGCCAGCAAGGCAGCATTTTGGCCTGTTTTTTCATTAAATACAATATCAATCTCAGCTCCCGATGTTTTTATTTGTTCAACATTTTTAGCCAGGGCATAACTACCCGTTGAAACCAGATTGTCTTTGCGGGGCATACTGGCATAAGGGGTATTGGCCCAGTCAATCAGGTTGTCGTGGTCCCTGTAGAAAACTGTTCCGCTAACACGAAACTTTACAGAGAAACTGTAATCAGCGCCAGCCTCTGCATTCCACGCCTGTTCTGCTTTCAGATCTGGATTGCCAATGCGTCCGCTGGTAACCAATTCTTTGTTGTAATTATTATAACGTTCTGTAAAATCAGCATCACGAAATGATTTTCCTGCTGACGCCCTTAGTGTAAATTTTGAATATGACCAGGCAATGTTTATCTGTGGTACAAGCACCCATTCATAATTTTCATCCCAATCTAACCGGAGGCTTTCATTCAAAAAAAAATGAGCAGGAAGCCTGTGTCTGAAAATGGCATATGCTGCTCCATGCCACAAGGAATGATTGCCCCTGTCATTCGATTCTATCTTTTTTTGCTGCACCTGCCACCCGCTGGTACAGTTGTGATTTTTATCGAAAAAGTAAGTTTGATGCACTTGCGCCATAAAAAGTTTTGTTTTGTTGGCATTAGGTACAGACGATGGCCTGAACCAATATTGGTCACGAAGCAGTTTATACGCTGCATCAAAATGAACACTGCCTCTGGTATATTTTTTTTGCAGGTTTAGGTGCATCCAGCTGCTATTTACTTTTTCGCTGGAAGTATCACTGGCAAAAGTTGTATAGAAATTCTGAGAATTGAATTTTCGGAAATCAGCAGCTGTACGTAAGCTTAATTTCCAGTTCCGTTGCAATTGTTGTGAAAATGAAACAATGGCAGTGGTTAAATGAAAAAAACTTTTTGTTCCTCTAAGCATCTGCCCTTCTGCATTATTAGATAACACTCCACCTGCAACTGTTGTTCTGTTTTTCTTCCGGCTGAAATACGCATTTCCATTTAAATGACCATATTCGCCTGCAACAATTCCTGCTTTTAACTCATTTTTTGATTTATCTGCTGAAAAAGTTTTTGTAATGATATTTATCACTCCTCCGACGGCCTCAGAACCCCATATTGCGGATGCAGCGCCTTTCAATATTTCCACTCTCTCAATTTCTGCAGGATGTATGGGTATATACAAGTTAAAATGGCCTGTCAGCGGATCGTTCAGCTTTACACCATCTATTATAACAAGCACCTGTTGAAATGTGCCACCCCTTATTACAATATCACTTTGTGAGCCCTGTGGCCCTCTTTGCTGTACTTCGATACCGGGTAAATAACGAAACAACTCATCCACCGAATGAACAGGCAGTTTTGAAAATGATTCTCCATTTAAAACAATGATGTTTCGGCCGCTTTCTTTTTGTTGTTGAGCCGCTAAACTAGCTGTTATAATCACATTTTCCATTTGCAGAGTGCTATCCTGTGCGGATATTGCTGCTGCATAACAAAAAAAACAAGTAAGGAAAATACTTTTATAGTATTTCATGAGTTGGTTTTGGGCGCAAAAATAGGGGGTACGGTCTTAACAGAGGATCGAAACCGGAGGGAATGACAGTAAGCTTACAAAGCTCAATATTGTTCTTTCTCATTGGGAAAATCCCTGACCTTTACGTCGCTGATATATTGCTGAACAGCCTTAGTGGCTTGCTCATGTATGTTAAGATATTGGCGGAGAAACCTGGGTTTAAATTCAGTATTAATACCCAACATGTCGTGCATGACAAGCACCTGCCCGTCGCATCCATTGCCAGCACCAATGCCAATGGTTGGGATAGTCAGTTTCTCAGAAACTTCTTTTGCAAGACCGGAAGGAATTTTTTCCAGTACAATAGCAAAACATCCTGCTTCCTGCAACAATTGTGCATCTCTTCTCAGTTTCCCGGCTTCTTTATCATCCTTGGCCCGCACTTCATACGTACCAAATTTGTAAATGGATTGCGGAATCAGGCCAAGGTGCCCCATTACGGGTATTCCGGCAGAAACAATCTTTTTAATTGAATCAATAACTTCTTCACCGCCTTCCATTTTTACAGAATGAGCACCTGTTTCTTTCATAATTCGTATGGCAGAAGCTAAAGCGATTTCAGAATTGGACTGATAAGATCCAAAAGGCAAATCGACCACCACGAAGCATCTTTCAATGCCCCGGATGACACAAGACGCATGATAGATCATTTGATCCAGGGTGATTGGTAATGTTGTTTCATGTCCGGCCATTACATTCGAGGCAGAATCCCCGACAAGTATCACGTCAATACCTGCTCCGTCAATAATTTTTGCAAATGAAAAATCGTATGCAGTAAGCATGGATATTTTTTCTCCGGCCGTTTTCATTTTTTGCAGGGTATGTGTGGTAACCCTTTTTATTTCTTTATTGACTGACATGGTTGTGATTTGTAGTTGAAGATAAAATCAGATCTCAATTTCTTTTAACCTTACTTCCTCATACAATGAATGTATCAGGCCATCTGCCAAACCGATTTTAGGAACATAAATATCATCGGCATCTGCCCAACGCATAATGTTAATATAAATAAGCAAAGCCGGAACAATTACATCAGCCCTGTCTTCCCTTAGTTTATGCAGGCTTATTCGTTGCGAAAGCGACAGATTGCTGAACTCTTTGTAGTAGTCCCGCAATAATTCAAGAGACAATGGTTTGCCGTCTTTTCTTTTTGAAATAGAAAATACTTTATTAATGTTACCGCCGGAACCTATTGCAGTTACATGATGATAACCTTTTGCTTTACTCCGGATAAACTCTTTCATCTCATCCCAACTGGCTTCATTCACCTGGTTTTTTAACAAACGGATAGTACCGATATTAAAAGATTTTTTAAATATCAGCTGGCCGTCACTGAAGAAAGTAAGTTCAGTGCTACCACCTCCTACATCAATATACAGGTATGATTCATCCCGGGTCATGCTTTCAGCTACATGATTCTCATAAATTAAAGAAGCCTCATTGTCGCCACTGATAATTTGAATATCAATTCCTGTTTCCGCTTTTATTTTTTTAATAATCTCCCGGGCATTAGATGCGTCCCGCATGGCAGAAGTGGCGCAAGCCTTCAGGTGCTTTACTTCATAAACATCCAACAATAATTTGTAAGATTTTATGGTTTTGATAATTTTTTCAACCTTGCCGTCAGAAATTTCACCCCGGTCAAATACATCAAACCCGAGTCGTAATGGCACACGGACGAGTGCAGTTTTTATAAATTGAGGAAGATCCTGCGGTCCTGATATAACGTCTGTAATTAATAATCTTGCTGCGTTACTTCCAATATCAATGGCTGCCAGTCTCACTTTGGGTTAGTGTTTTTTTATTCAGGTAGTTATAAATTTCTACCTGAGATCGGATTTTCTTTTTCGTAGTCCTTACATATTCATTATTCAGCTCATTATCCAGCCACCGTGCTTTCACATTATCTTCCAGTTGTATATTCAAAATATCTTTTAGTTCCTGCTTCAAATCCTCGTTCCAGACAGGACAGGTAGCTTCTACACGGTGTTCCAGGTTTCTGAGCATCCAGTCGGCCGAAGATATGTAAACTTTCTCTTTGCCTTTATTATGAAATACCCACACTCTTGCATGTTCAAGATACTCATCCACAATACTGACAGCCCGTACCGGCCGGATAAACTTTTTGCTTTCTGAAAACATGCAAAAAATACCTCGTATTATCAGCTTTATCTGGACGCCTGCCCTGGCTGCTTCATAAAGTTTCTCGATCATTTCCTCATCTGAAAGCGAATTCATTTTAAGGGTAATAAATGCAGGTTTTTTCTTTTTGGCCTGCTTTATTTCTTCATCCATCAGTCTTATCATTTCCCTTTTTACAAAGAATGGGCTTGGAATTACAATTTTGCAATCTTTCAGAAAGTTCATTCCTGTTTTAGGCTGTTCCAGGAAATTGAAAATCCGGTTTACATCCGTCATTATCTTCTGGTTAGCAGTAAGCAGGCAATGATCGGCATAAATTTTTGAAGTTTTCTCATTCAGGTTACCGGTACTGACAAACCCATACAGCAACGTATTATTGTCTTTGGTTCTTTTTTTGATCACACAAATTTTGGAATGCACTTTCATCCGGGGTATTTCCACCAGCACTTTGGCTCCTTCTTCTTCCAGCCTGTTTCTCCATTCTATATTAGCTTCTTCTTCAAATCTTGCCCGGAGTTCAAGCATTACTATAACTTCCTTACCATTACGAACAGCATTAATAAGGGCATTAATGATTTTGGATTGTGAAGCCAGCCGGTAACAGGTGATTTTTATAGTTGTCACATCCGGGTCAAATGCTGCTTCACGAATCAGATCTATCAATGGCAGAAAAGAATGATAAGGGAAATGCAGCATCACATCTTTTTCCAGGATTACATCTGTAACCCGGCGTACAGCAAGGAGGGGATGATCAAATGGTTTTTTGCGATGCCTTTTTTCCTTGAATACTTCTTCAGGAAAATCCATGAAGTGCCGGAAATTATGTATTCGTCCGCCCGGTATTAAATTATCTTTCTTACTAAGGTTTAGTCTGCGTACCAGGTATTCAAGCAATCCTGGATCCATTTCCCTGTCATAAACGAAACGTACAGGTTTACCTTTCCGGCGGTTTTTTAAACCCTTTTCCAGTTTTTGAATAATGTTGGTGGATACATCCTCGTCAATATCCAGTTCAGCATCACGGGTTACTTTGAAAATATGAGACTGGTAATGGTCGTATCCAAAATAAGAGAAAATATCAGGCAGGTTGAACCGTATAACATCTTCCAGTAAAATAATATGCTGCTCATCTGCTTTTGGAGAAGGCAATATTTTAAACCTTCCCAAAACACGGCTTGGCACCTCGATCAGTGCATATTTTTTTTTAAAAGCACTCTCTTTTTTCCACATCACCACTGCCAGGTAAATGGATTTATCCCGAAGATTGGGGAACACCGGAATATTTTCAATCATCAAAGGAATAATATCAGAACTTACTTCTTCTTCATAATAATTTCTCACAAATTCCTGCTGTGCCGGATTTAGTTCCTTTTCGTTGAGTATATAAATTTTCTGTTTTTTTAATTCAAAAAGTACTTCTTCCCATATCCTGTTAAATTCGCCTTGTTGGTTTAGTACCGTCATTTGTATTTCATCTATAATCTGCTGCGGGTTATTTTCCAGGTGCATATTGGCTTTATTGCCAAATTGGATCATCCGCTTAAGTGTAGCGACTCTTACCCGAAAAAACTCATCCATATTATTAGAAAAAATACCAAGAAACCGGATCCTTTCACGAAGAGGAACCGTAGGATCAGCAGCTTCCTGTAAAACTCTTGCGTTAAATGAAAGCCAGCTAATATCACGGGCAATCGTACTTCTCTTTGAAACCTGCGTCATACTGTTGTTTTAATACCTGTTAAGCATAAAGTTAGCAAACAGATGCTCAGAGAAATATTAAGTTTCGGAGAAAATGATTACTTCAGTGGTCTTTCATTTTTTCAATGATCGCAGTGGTTGAGAAGCCTTCCAGAATAGGATTAATGATGACTTTCCCGCCGTTTGCAATTACTTCTTTGGCACCTGCAATCTGCTCTGCTGTATAATCACCGCCTTTTACCAGTACATCCGGCATAACAGCTTTAATCAGTTCCAGCGGGGTATCTTCTTCAAACAGAACAACTGCATCCACCATGACAAGCGAGGCAAGTATTAAAGCTCTTGACTCCTGGTTATTCACTGGCCGGGTTTCGCCTTTCAACCGTTTTACAGAAGCGTCTGAATTCAATCCTACAATAAGAAAATCGGCTTCTTTTGCTGCCTGGGACAGAGAGAAAATGTGTCCCTGATGGAGAATATCAAAAACTCCATTTGTAAACGAAATCCTTTTACCCGGGAGTCTCCATTGTGCAGCTTTTTGAACGACCTGTTCAATAGTCAAAATTTTTTCTGGTATCAGGTCAGATCTGTTCACGGCTTTTCTTTTTATTAAAATAAGGTAATGCCACAAAGCTAACTATTCCTCCCAGCAGAATAATCGTAGTTTGAGCCAGCCATAAAATCCATCCAAAGGCTAAAGCGATTGTATAATTAAGTCCATAAAGCTGCATAGTTTTTTCAATCAGGTAGGCATATGCCCCTATGCCGCCCGGAGATGCAATCATACCAATGCTGCCTGCGGATAAAATGGTAAATGCTTCTGTAATGCCGTATTGTTCTGTTTCCTGAAATGCCATAAAGCCAATCAAGCCTCCGGAAAGATAGAGAGCCCACAACAGGAATGTCAGGATAACAAATTGTCTTCGTTTTTTCAGATGCTGTACAGCGCTGATGCCCTGTATTACGCTTTTCCATATTTTTTTAACCAAAGAAGCCAGATCCCTGAATGTTTTCCTTTTAATAAGCATCCATAAGCCAATTAGCAGCATCACAGCGGTTATGAGCAGGATAGTAACAACTACTGCAGAAACTTTTTTTTCTTCTTTGCCTCCTGTTTGGTTAAAGAAGGCTTCCAGTATTTGTGAATAAAGTTGTGGCTGAATGATTATGGTGATTCCAAAAACGAAAATCAGGGTAATCGCATCAATCATCCGTTCCAATATGATAGTTCCAACTAGTTTGTCTGCCGGAATTTTTTCATAGCGGGCCAGTACTGTACACTTTACTATTTCACCTAACCTGGGAACACCCATATTGACGAGGTATCCAATCATCACTGCAAAAAAAGAATTGTGTACCGATGGCCGGTAACCAAGCGGCTCCATGAGTAACCTCCACCTGAATGCCCTGACAAGGTGGCTGGAGAGCAAAATGATGAAAACAGGGATGGCAAGCCAATGTTTCGCATTAATAAAGGCCAGCTTTATTTGTTCCGTTTTTTCTTTGTCCAGATTTTTCAGCGAAAGCCAGGCAAAGAATATTCCTAACCCCAGAAAAAGCAAATATTGAAATATGATGCTGAAACCTTTTTTCATCCGGCATCGAAAGTAAACCGATGCCGCTGAATAACAAAACAGGTGAAATCAATTCTTGGTTAATTAAGCAGCATATTATCTATCAGCCGGACTTCATTCAAAAAAACAGCTGCAACTACTACCAGTTTTTGTTCACCATCCCATGTTTTTAGTAAAGTAAGGGTTTTTGCATCGGCTATCTCTATATAGTCCACTTTGAAACCTGCTTTAAGAAGCTGAGTTATTCCATTAATTTTTACACCCGCCAAATCTCCCGCCTTGATATTTTCTTTAATAAAATTAAGAACCCGGAATATTGATGTCGCTGTGACTCTTTCTTCCTTGTTCAAACGGATATTCCGGCTGCTCATAGCAAGGCCGTCAGTCTCCCGAAGAGTAGGGCAGATATTAACTCTGATCGTATTGTTATAGCCGATTAGTTCAATCAACCTGGTAATAACCATACATTGCTGATAGTCTTTTTGACCTAGGTAAAGATTATCTGGCAGTACTTTATCAAGTAGTTTATGAACAATCAGGCATACCCCCTGAAAGTGACCGGGCCTGAATTTTCCTTCTAATATCTCCTCGAGGTAGCCCAGGGCATAATGCTGCGGTGATGACAAGCCCTCAGGATACATCTCCGTAACTGAAGGCAGAAAAAGAACATCACATCCTGCATTAATAAGTTTCTCAATATCTTTTTCAATCGTAACAGGGTATTTCTCAAAATCTTTCAGATCATTAAACTGAGCAGGGTTTACAAATACGCTGCTTACAGTTAGCTGATTAACTTTTTTCGATGCTTCAATTAAAGATATATGACCTTCATGCAGGGCTCCCATAGTTGGCACAAATCCTATTCTATTCCCAATTTGTCGCTGATAGTCAAGATGTTTACGAAGGTCACTTGTTTTTTTAAATACAATCATATAACAATGCAATTTGAGCCATAAAAGAGCTTGAGTAACCAAATTCAGCCTAAAATAGTTACCTTTGCCCGCCTTCCAAAGATACAGACAGTTCAAGACGATTACGTTTGCCGGCTGTCAGCAATGGAATGGCTGTCGCTTTACAATAAAGCGGTACTTAAACCGGGACACATGTCAGCAAAGAAAAGAATTTTATTTATTGCCAATGAGATGTCACCTTACCTTGAGTTGACAGAATTTTCTGAGATAGTCAATAAACTGGCGATTAAAGCTAATGACAACAATTTTGAAGTCCGTTGCATTATGCCAAGGTTTGGTGTAATTAATGAAAGGCGCCATCGCCTGCATGAGGTGGTGAGATTGTCGGGAATTAATGTGTCTGTAGACAACGACGATATGCCTTTGCAGATAAAAGTGGCTTCGTTACCAAGTGCCCGGCTACAAGTTTATTTCCTCGATAATGAAGAGTTGTTTAAAAGAAAATTCATTTTTCATGATGAAAATGAAAAGTGGTTTGATGACAACGATCTCCGAACCGTATTTTTCTGTAAGGGTGCTTTGGAAACGGTGAAAAAATTCGGATGGCCTCCTGATATTATTCATTGCAGTGGCTGGATGACTGGCCTTATACCGGCCTATCTTAAAACAGTTTACAAAAAAGAACCTGTGTTTGCTCATAGCAAAACTGTGTTCACCATCGGCCCCAATACTTTCAAGGAAAAACTGGGTAGCAGTTTCATTAAAAAAGCGCTGATCCATGCTTCCTTGAAAGATAAAGACCTCGAAATTTATAAAGAAGGTACTAACACTGCATTGTTCAGAGGTGGCGCCTCATTTGCCGATGCCATCACTTTTGGTGCTGAGAAAATTGAAAAGAAACTGTTGGAAGAATTTACAAAAGTGAGAGGGAAAAAGACATTACCCTATAATCCTGAAGGAGATTTAACAGACTATTTACAACTCTATAGCGACCTTGCAGGCAAATAGAAATCACTAACCCTGACCATAAATTTACTTTGTGAAGAATAATAAAACTGCTTTGCTTATTATAGCAATCGTTGGCACGGTTGCTATTCTGTTTTCTGGCTGTAAGAAGATAAATGAAGCCACGGAACTTGGCGGGGGGCTTATTCCCCCGATTGACAACATTAATACATTTGAAACCTACCTGGATATTGAAACAGACAACAAACTTTTTTCAGATACAACCAAAGTGTATTACAGTGATGATTTAGCCCTAGGTAATATTGGAAATGACCCTGAATTCGGCTACACACATGCTGATGCTTATTTTAATATCAGCCAGGGGTATGATTATGCTTATCACCCCTTTATCAATAAAGACTCTGTTATCATCGATTCCGTAATTCTTTCTTTAGCTTACCATGAGGCCTATGGCGACACAAACAGCTTTCAGACAGTTCGGGTATTTGAAATTGCTCAAAATGCCGGGTTCAATGATACTACGGCTTACAAATATGACCACCCGGACTTTTTTACCACAGGATCTGAGTTAGGCTCTAAAACATACCAGATTAAAAGTGTAGACGACACTGTGCTGCATATCCGTAAAAAAGACACTACAAAACTGGCCAATGTTATCCGTATTCCGATTACCAACCAGTTTGGCGAAAGATTGAAAAATTATGACACCACTAATACAGCCAATGGCGGATTCAGAAATGATTCAATATTCAAAACACTTTTCAGGGGTTTTGCGATAAAAGCAGATAATTCAGGAGAGGCGTTGACTTACATTTCACCTTCAGATAACAGTAATACAAAACTTATTGTGTATTTCCGTGTTACCAAAAATGGGGTGATAGATACAACATCAACCGAATTTTCACATCTTACAGGCGGGCAGGCCAATATAATAAAAAGAACACCAGGCGGAGGTTGGGACTCCTACCTGACAAATGGCAATCCGACTGATGACAAAATATATCTGCAAAGTGCCCCCGGTTCTTATGCTTCACTTCTGATTCCGGGTTTGGATACCTTTAAAAATTCAGTGATTCACCGTGCTGAGATCATAGCAACACCTTTGCGTTCAGCACAGGATGAAGTCTTTGTACAGCCTCTCAGCCTGTTTTTGGACAGAATCAATCCTACAGGAGATACAGCTTCTACTTTCGATATAGACATGAATCTCTCTAATAACTATACCACATATTCGTATGATATTTCCTATTTTGGGGGGCTTTTGAAAACGGACAGTACCTACCGGTTTAATATTTCAAGGTATGTTCAAAATATTGTAACCACCAGGAACATCAATTACAAACTTCGGCTGTATTCACCAATAAGGGCCTATGTTTACTCTCCGGGTTTTAAGGCAATCAACCAGGTATATGTGACAGACAGACCAGGGTATGGAAGGGTTGTACTGGCCGGGGGTAATTATATTAACGCTGCCAAACGGCTCCGGTTGCGAATTATATATTCCAAGCTGTAATGAGTTATCAAGATATGTTCAAAAGTCCTTCTGTCATTTCAGAAGGACTTTTTCTTTAATAGATGCACCCTTATCTTTGCGTCCTTAAATTAAATACTCATGCCTTATTTATTTACTTCAGAGTCAGTTAGTGAAGGTCATCCCGATAAAGTGGCTGACCAGATTTCTGATGCCCTTATCGATAATTTTCTTGCTTTTGACTCTCAGTCTAAAGTGGCCTGTGAAACTTTGGTTACTACCGGGCAGGTTGTGTTAGCTGGTGAAGTAAAATCTAAAGCATACCTGGATGTTCAGGAAATTGCAAGGGGTGTTATCCGCAAAATAGGATACACCAAAAGTGAATATATGTTTGAAGCCAGCAGTTGTGGCGTTCTTTCGGCTATTCATGAGCAGTCATCTGATATTAACCAGGGCGTTGACAGAAAAAAGAAAGAGGAACAAGGAGCCGGTGACCAGGGAATGATGTTCGGGTATGCCACCAATGAAACAGAGCATTATATGCCTCTGGCACTGGATCTTGCTCATAACCTCCTTATTGAACTGGCCGCAATCCGCCGTGAAAAAAATTCGAAGATGCCTTACCTGCGTCCGGATGCAAAAAGCCAGGTAACACTTGAATATGATGATAATAATACACCTGTACGAATTGACGCTATCGTTATCTCTACGCAGCACGATGACTTTGACAATGAAGCTAAAATGCTGGCAAAAATTAAAAATGATGTGATCAATATCCTTATACCCAGAATAAAAACTAAGTATAAGAAATATGTAAAACTGTTCAATTCAGATATTAAATATCACATTAACCCAACCGGAAAATTTGTTATCGGCGGACCTCACGGAGACACGGGGTTGACCGGCCGTAAGATCATTGTAGATACGTATGGCGGTAAAGGAGCTCATGGTGGTGGCGCCTTCAGCGGAAAAGATCCTTCCAAAGTTGATCGTTCCGCTGCCTATGCTACAAGACATATTGCAAAGAACCTGGTAGCGGCCGGTTTAGCAGATGAAGTGCTTGTGCAGGTATCCTATGCAATTGGTGTAGCTCAGCCAACCAGCATCAACGTAAATACATATGGCACTGCTAAAATAAATATGACTGATGGAGAGATTGGTAAGATTGTTCAAGGTTTGTTTGATATGCGTCCATATTTTATTGAGCAAAGGCTGAAACTACGTAATCCAATTTATAGCGAAACTGCAGCCTATGGGCACATGGGCCGCAAATCTGAATTTGTTGAAAAAACATTCACATCTCCTGATGGTAAAAAGGTTACAAAAAAAGTAGAACTTTTTACCTGGGAGAAACTGGATTATGTTTCCAAAGTTAAAAAAGCGTTCGGGCTTAAATAATCAGATAAAAATTTGATCAGACCCTGCCGATTTTTAGTAAATGGCAGGGTCTTTTGTTTCATAACTTCGTAGAGTGAAAAATTTCAGGCATCAATATCGACCCAAAAAAAAATCACTTGTTATTGGAAGAGAAGCTGTGTCAGCTGCCTTGAGATCAGGCCAGCAATTGGACAAAATATATCTTGATACTAAAGCCCGGGGCCAAGGCATTAATGAAATAAAGATTCTGGCTTCACAAAACGGAGTACCTATAAGTTATGTGCCGGCAGCCAAACTAAGTGGATTTAATATTACCAACCATGAAGGCTGTGTGGCACAGATAGCCAAAGTGCAATACCAAAACCTGCAGGATGTTATTTCACTTGTAGCTGAAAACGGGAAAACTCCTCTGCTGCTTATTTTAGATGGCATCACTGATATTCGTAATATCGGCGGTATTGCCCGCACTGCTTATTGTACCGGTGTACATGCTATTATTATTCCCGA
Organism: Chitinophagaceae bacterium; assembly: GCA_044221225.1. Classification (GTDB taxonomy): domain Bacteria; phylum Bacteroidota; class Bacteroidia; order Chitinophagales; family Chitinophagaceae; genus JJ008. The sequence continues at coordinate 37,734 of JBGAPQ010000020.1, read as the reverse complement.
CAGGGGGGTGGGGGCTTTAAACGAAGATGCGATACTTACATCAGCAGGAGCACTGGAAAAGATCCCGGTCTGCCGTGTTAATAGCCTCATGAAGGCAGTAGATGAACTGCACATGAACGGCATTAAAGTTTTTGCCAGTGAGATGACCGCTGCCAAACCCATTAGTGAAGTTGATTTTACAGAACCATGCGCCATTGTAATGGGGAGTGAGGAAAAAGGTATTTACCCGGCATTGATGAAGATCTGTGATGAAAAAATAAAAATCCCGATGGCAGGTGATTTTGAATCACTCAATGTTTCTGTGGCTACAGGGATAATTCTGTATGAAGCGATGAAACAACGTATGGTATGAACGGATATCCTTTAATTAAAATCATCGAATGTCCCCGTGATGCCATGCAGGGCTGGAAAAAATTTATCCCGACAGAAAGAAAAATTGAATACATTAATTCATTACTGAGAGTGGGGTTTGATACTATAGACTTTGGAAGTTTTGTATCCCCGAAGATGATACCGCAAATGGCAGATACTACCGAAGTAATCCCAAATTTAGATTTAGGAAATTCAAATTCAAAACTGCTGGCAATAACAGCCAATTACAGGGGAGCAGAGGCGGCGTGTATTTTTGACGAAATCTCTTATTTGGGGTTTCCTTTTTCTGTTTCGGAGACATTTCAACAGCGAAATACCAATTCTTCAATTGCAGAATCGGTTGACAGGGTAGAGGATATCCAAAATCTCTGTATAAAGAGCGGAAAACAACTTGTCGTTTATATTTCAATGGGGTTTGGTAACCCATATAATGACCCCTATGACGAAGAAATTGTTTTTGAATGGGTAAGTAGAATGGTGGCAATGGATATTGGCATTATTTCCCTTGCAGATACGGTCGGGCTGGCCACACCAGAACAGGTTTATGATATTACCAGTTACTTAGTGGAATCATTACCCGGGACAGAAATCGGTGTTCACATGCATAGTTCGCCCAAAAACTGGGAGGAGAAGCTGGAAGCAGCTGTAAATGCTGGTTGCAAGAGATTTGATGGCGCATTAAAAGGAATTGGTGGCTGCCCAATGTCGGGTAATGAACTGGTCGGGAACATGAACAGCGAGCTAATGATTAATTACTTTGAAAAAAAACAGTTATTAAATAACCTGAACAAACAAGCTCTTGCAGAAAGTATTCGTATAGCGGGAGAAATATTTATTTAGGCTTATGGAGTTTATGGTTAATATCAGTTTGAAGAGGATAGAAACACCAATTTCCTACCAGGATAAAATAATGCTGGTTGGTTCCTGCTTCACAGAGCATATCGGCAATGCGCTGCTTGATTTGAAGTTTGATGTTCTTCAAAACCCCAATGGCATTCTTTTCGGACCGGATAGTGTTTGCAAAAGCCTTCTCTCTTATGTTGAGAATAAACAATATCAACCAGATGAATTGTTTTATTTGAATGAAGTGTGGAATAGCTGGAATCATCATTCAAGATTTTCTCATATCATTAAAACAAAGTGTCTGGAAGGCATCAATAGCTCACAAGCAAAAGCTCATGAGTTTTTAAAATCAGCAGATTTTCTGATAATTACATTAGGGTCATCGTTCACATACAAACTAACTGCAGATGCAGATACTACTAACGACTTCCCTGCGAAGGACCTGCCTACCGGACAGTCCGGGAATAAGGAGACTGTAGCAAACTGTCATCGGGCACCGGCAAACTGGTTTAGCAAAGAAATGCTGGAGACAGATGCAATAAAAGAAATGCTGGAAGGTTGTTTGAAAAGTTTAAAACAAATTAACCCCGGACTGAAACTTATATTTACTGTAAGCCCCGTACGGCATATACGGGATGGTGTGGTGGAAAATAACCGCAGCAAAGCAAGACTGATTGAGGCAGTTCATTACATTGTCAGCAAATTTGATTCAGCCTTTTATTTTCCTGCATACGAACTGGTAATTGATGTATTAAGGGATTATCGTTTTTATGACATAGACATGGTTCATCCTAATTATTCTGCAACGGAGTTTGTACTTGAAAAATTTGAAGAAACATGTATTAATGAGGAATCTCAGCAACTGATGCAGGAAATTAAAAAGATTGTTATCGCAAGGAAACACAAAGCTTTTCAGCCTGCCACAAAAGCACATCAACAATTTTTGATATCACATTTTGAGAAAGTAAAAGTTTTACAGGATAAATACCCTTTCCTTGATTTTAGAGATGAAATAATTTATTTTTCCCGGACTTAAACTATTAGTAATGTGGCTGGTTAACACGATATATTGGTTACATGCTTTTATCAGTCCTGTTATTCTTTCAGGAATAACAGGTTTTCTTATCGGCTCTGAAAAAATTCTTTATATCTTATTAGTAATAGGGATTATTGCAGGAGTAATACTGGCAGAATACATCAGAAGGAAGATAGGGTTGAGTATTTTCTTTTCAAGAATTTATGGCCCAAACGAAATGGATGAAAAATTGAGAAAGAAAAACTAATTAATCACTTTATAAATGGTTTTACTGGAATATACTTCCCCGGGCCTTAAAATGGTGTTGGGGAAATGGGGAATATTTATTGCATTGGGGTGTACTTGCGTTTCCAGGCAGAATCCTGAAAAAGAGCCATAGTTTGTTCCATTCTTGCCTTTTAATGCAGGAAGCCATTTGCCTGTATAAAAATGCACTACTGGTTCTGTGGAATAAACCTGTAATAAAAGCATTGATTCAGGCGATCTTACTTCCGCCATTAGAGAGAGTGCTGATTCTCCGTCGTTTTTATCAGCAACATAACTTTTATCATACTCTGAAACCTGTGCCAGCCGGTCTCCAATCCTGGTAAAATTGTGAAAATCAAATTCAGTATTCTTCACCTTTGTCAGTGTGCCTGTTGTTACAAGATCATCATCCTGGTCGAGTACATACGACCCATATATTTTTAATTCATAATTATGTATAGTACCCTTTCCATTATTCAGGTTGAAATATCCATGATGGGTAAGATTTATTACCGTAGGTTTATCACTAATGGCTGTATACTGATAACTTAATTCATTTTCCTCAGTTAATTCAAAACGAACTGTTACTTCCAGTGTGCCAGGGTAACCTTCTTCGCCATCCGGACTTATGTATTTTAATTCGAGGAAAGTGACAGGTGACTCACCCATATTTACCAGTTCCCATACTTTCTTGTCAAATCCTTCAAATCCCCCGTGCAGTTGATTCCTGCCATTATTTTTGGAAACTGAATATTTTTTCCCATCAATCTCAAATTCTGCATTTTTAATCCTGTTCCCGTTTCTTCCCACAGCGCAGCCCATCCATGGATAATTACTTATATAATTTTCCGCCGTGTAGCCTTCTGCATTTTCGAAACCAAGAACAATGTCATTTACCGAGCCAACCTCATTCCTCACCTTAAAAGCAGAAATGATGGCACCATAGTTTGTAATAACTACTTCTGTATTCCTGGAATTAGTCAGATTAAATTCAAAAATTTCTTTACCGGAAGAATGTGTGCTACAAAATTGTTTGTTTATAGCCATAAGATAATATTCATTTTTGATGATCGTTTGTTGATGTTGCGGTGATCAGTACCTAAAGTTATAATTCCTGGATAAAAAATCCTCTAAACTTTTTAGAAGCGTAATTTGATTTATTGCCCTGATATAATTCTGTTCAGGGTAGCTAATCCGGTAATAAATATTATTATTCAGGTAGTCAGTTAAAAAGCGCAGGGCCTGCATGTAAATCACCAGCAGTCCGGTTGTGTGAATATATTTTCGCTCCGAAGCTGTCAACTCTTCTCCTAATACATCTGTGTACCCCGAAATTATTGCTTCATAGAATCCTTTGCGGATTTGTATATTGTCAAATTCACTGCTGTTTTCATCTTCGGTACAGCACATCGATCGTATCATGTCGCCAATATCTGAAAAAAAATATCCTGGCATAGCTGTATCGAAATCCACAGGGCAAACTACTTTTCCGGAATCTATATCAAACAGAATATTACTGATTTTGGCATCATGGTGCATTACTCTCAGCAGGAATTCATCGGATTCAGTAAACACATCATATAGATTTGCATATTTTTCCCGGGCTTTTAAATCTTCAATTAACGGTTTGCATTTATTAACTCTCTCTTTCGTTGCACATTTTGCTGCCTGGCTGAATTGATAAAACCGCAATGAAACATTGTGAAAATCAGGGATAGTTACATGTAATTGTTCAGCGGAAAAATTGCGGAAGCAGGCTGTGAAAGCTGCAAATGTTTCAGCAACGGTTGCTGCCTGTTTTTCGTTTCTGGCTGTGAACAGAGTCTTTGTACCATCAATAAAAGCAAATACCCTCCAGCACCTGTTGTGCTGATCACTATAAAAAAGTTTATTATCTGCAAAATATTTCAACGCTGGGATGAAAAAGGGGATGCGTTCCGATTTAAGGTAATTCCACAAAGCCACATAATTCTGCTGAATTTTTTCAGGCTCTCTGAATACATGCTGATTAATCTGTTGAAGCAGAAATGACTCACCCGTATTCCTATTGGTTATTTTATATGACTCATTAATCAAACCGTTGGTAACCGGTTCAGCAGAAAACTCATGAAAAGGATTTATGAATGCTTCAAGTGCTTCTTTATAGGAAGGTTCTTTCATTTAGAAAATGAAATTAACCAATGACCGGAACAAAAAGTGTTACAATCGATTGCGGAAATTTTAAGAAAAACGGAATGGGATTAATCTCTTAATTTTTTATATCAATGTATTCTGTCTCCCCTTATATCCAGGTTTTTCATTATACCAGCTTCATATTTCAGCCATTCTTTCCACCGATGTCGAACTTTATCTTTATCAATATAGGTTTCTGCCAGTTCGATAAACAGAGTATAATGGCCCGCTTCACTTTCCATAAAGCGACGGTAGAATTTTTGCATATACGCATCATTTAATCCTTCGCTGAGTCTTTTGAACCGTTCACAACTCCGGGCTTCTATTAAAGCCATCGTCAGAAGCTGATCGAGCATTCGGCCTTCTGCATCACCGCCTTTTTGCTGAAAATCAATCAGTGCATTTACATATTCATCTTTACGTTGCTTTCCTAATTTCAGGTTTCTTTTTTGCAATTCAGCCAGCACAAGCCGAAAATGTCCCCATTCTTCGGTGACAATAGGAGACAGTTCAGCGACCAGTTTCTGTTTAGCACTATATCGCTGGATCAGGGATATACAGGAAGTAGCTGCTTTTTGTTCACAATAAGCATGGTCAGTAAGGATTTCTTCTAATGATTTTTCGGCCAGGTTTACCCAACGGGGATCGGTGGGGAGTCGAAGTCCGAGTATGTTTTTTGTGTCTTGGGATAGTTCCATATAACAAAAGTAATTTAACCTTTGAAAACCAACTCCAATAAGCCTCACAAAACACTAAAAAAAGAGATGAAAACCCTTTGCTGTTAGCCTGCCAGGCCTTACCTTTGCCGCCTTAATAAGAGATGAAAAAATCGGATGAAATTTAAAAATTTAAAAGATGCCTTTAACAAAAGAAAAAAAAGCTACAGTTTTAAAAACCTATGCAGGTTCTGAAAAGAACACTGGTTCAATCGAAGGTCAAATTGCCCTGCTTACTGAAAGGATCAGCCAGATCAGTGGCCACCTGCAACAAAACAAAAAGGATTTCTCTACTCACCGCGGACTTATGCAACTAGTTGGTAAACGTAAACGTTTACTGAACTACATGCAAAAGCATAACCTGACTGGTTACCGCCAGTTGATTGAGAAACTCGGAATCAGAAAGTAAATCCCAACCCCAAAGGGTAGAATCGGGAATGCTTTTATTTCAAAAGTTTCACATAAAAACGAAGCTCAGTTATATAAGCTATTCCCAACTTCACCTGATGTTGGGAATAACTGTTTTATGGGCCATCAGCTTTTCCGCTGTAGTTACTCCTCAGAAATGCTAAAAGAGTCGTCAGGTAATCAAAATATTTAGCCAACGGCACGATATGATAAGGCAGTTAGGACGATAAATAAATCTTCAATTCGTTTGAGTGTTCGAAACTTCGAACCTCCAACTTCAAACTTCGAACAACATGTTACAACAACCAATTCGTAAAACATTTGACATAGGTGATGGCCGCATGGTGACTATTGAAACCGGCCGCCTTGCCCGCCATGCCGATGGAGCCGTTACAGTTTCTATGGGCAATTGTATGATACTGGCAACTGTGGTTGCTAATAAAGAACCTAAGGAAGGTCAGAGCTTTTTTCCGTTGTCCGTTGACTATCAGGAAAAATTTGCAGCTGCGGGACGTATTCCCGGTTCATTCTTTAAACGAGAAGCTAAATTGAATGACTATGAGGTGTTGACCAGTCGTTTGATTGACCGGGCTTTGCGTCCGCTATTCCCGGAGGATTATTTTTGTGATGTGCAGGTGCTGGTAACACTGATTTCCAGCGATGTCGAAGTGATGCCGGATTCGCTGGCATGTTTGGCGGCATCTGCAGCGCTGGCTGTTTCTGATATTCCTATCAAGGAAATAATTTCTGAAGTAAGGGTATCAAGGATAAATGGTGAGTTTATTGTGAACCCAACCCGCAGCCAGATGGAAAAAACAGATATGGATTTCCTCATTGCAGCCACTGAAAAGAACCTAATGATGGTAGAAGGGGAGGCTCAGGAGTGTGGTGAAGCTGATCTTGTAAAAGCGTTAGAAATTGCTCATAATGCTATTAGAATACAAGTAAAAGCCCAGGAGGAATTGAGAGACTTGGTTGGCATCAAAGGAAAAAGGGAATATACAAAGCCAGCCACTGATGAAGCATTGAGAGACAAAATATATACTTTTGCAAAGCAAAAAGTGTATCAAATTGCGAAAGGCGGTCTTAGTAAACATGAACGCAGTGATAAATTTGATGCCATCAAAGAGGAAGTAATTGAGTACTTGAAAAAAGATCTGAGCCTGGCTGAGGGTGAAAGCCTTCCTGATCTTACTAAAAAATTAACCTCAACTTATTATGGCGATCTTCAGTACGATGTGGTGAGAGATATGATTTTAGATGAAAAAGTTCGTTTAGATGGCCGCAATCTTGAGACAGTTCGTCCACTGGATATGGAAGTAGATGTACTACCTTCTCCGCATGGAGCTTCATTGTTTACACGAGGTGAAACACAGTCGCTTACAACTGTTACTTTAGGTACCCCTTTAGATGAGTTATTAGTCGAGAGTGCGGCAAAATCTGTTGACTCAAAGTTTTATTTGCATTATAATTTCCCACCATTTTCAACCGGGGAAGTAAAAATGATGAGGGGACAGAGCCGCCGGGAAGTGGGGCATGGTAACCTCGCTCAACGTTCCTTAAAACAAATGATGCCAACAGGCGATTTCCCATACACCGTTCGGGTTGTTAGTGATATTTTAGAATCAAATGGTTCTTCCTCTATGGCAACTGTTTGCGCTGGTTCGCTGGCTTTGATGGATGCCGGTATTCCTGTTCCAAAACATGTCAGTGGTGTGGCAATGGGTTTGATTACTAAAGGAGAAAAATATGCTATCCTGACAGACATTTTGGGTGATGAAGATCATCTGGGTGATATGGATTTTAAAGTTACCGGAACAAGAGACGGTATTTGCGGGGTGCAGATGGACATCAAAGTGGATGGCCTGAAAATGGAAGTGATGCAACAGGCATTAGACCAGGCCCGACGTGGACGTTTACATATTCTTGATGCAATGTACAATTGTATTCCCGCAGCAAGAGCTGATGTAAAGCCTCATGCACCAAGAATGGTGAAACTGTTTATTGATAAAGAATTCATCGGTGCAGTTATCGGACCCGGGGGAAAAGTAATACAGGAAATACAAAGAGAAACAGGAACAACCATTAACCTGGAAGAGGTAAATGGACGTGGTGAAATTAGCATCTTTAGTACTAGTAAAGATGGAGTTGATAAGGCGGTTTCATGGATCAAAGGAATTGTAGCAGTACCACAGATCGGCGATACATATGAAGCAACAGTAAAATCTATCATGCCTTTCGGTGCATTTGTTGAGTTCCTGCCTGGTAAACAAGGATTGGTTCACATTAGTGAAATAAGCTGGAAACGGCTTGAGACACTGGAAGGTATTGTGAAAGAAGGAGATGTAATGAAAGTAAAACTGATAGGAACAGATCCAAAATCAGGTAAGTTCAAGCTGTCAAGAAAAGTTTTGATACCTAAGCCTGAGCAAAAGCCAAGGGAAGATCAGGCTCCGCCACCGGCACAAAATAATTAATCTCTAATACCAAAACCCTGAGCAATCAGGGTTTTTAATTTCGTGATGAGCAATTACATTCAGATTGAATTTACTGCAATAACTTCTGATCAATCGGAATTACTAATCGCCGAATTAAATTTTGCTGGTTATGAAGGCTTTGAGGAAGGGGGAAACAGCCTCAAAGCATACATAAAGGTCGGCGAGTTTGATGAAAATGCTTTAGCAGAAATTGCTGATAGAACTGGCTGCAAGTTTACTAAAACAGTTATCGAAGAAACTAATTGGAATGCTCTTTGGGAGTCCAACTTCCAACCTGTAATAGCAGGTGACTTTGTTGCTATCCGTGCTGATTTTCATAAACCAATTGAAGGGGTGGAGCATGAAATTATCATCACTCCTAAAATGAGCTTTGGTACGGGTCATCATGCCACAACTTACATGATGATACATCAAATGAGGAAAATAGAATTTGACGGTAAAACTGTTTTCGATTTTGGAACAGGTACCGGAGTACTGGCCATACTGGCAGAAAAAATGGGTGCTTCCAGCATTACTGCCATTGATAATGATGATTGGAGCATTGAAAATACCATTGAAAATACAGGGAAAAATAATTGCATATTAGTTCAAACTATCAAAGCAGACTCTGTTTTATTGGACAAGACATTTGATATCATATTGGCAAATATTAATAAGAATGTGATTCTTGACAATCTTCAGGCCTTGAAGAAGCATCTCAGGCCAAATGGTATGTTACTAATTAGTGGATTATTAAAAGAAGATGAAGCGGGCATTATAACTGAAACGAACAGCCACTTTTTGCAACTTATTGATAAGCAAGAACAAAATAATTGGATTTGTTTACTATTTAAAAATTAACAATTCATCATTTACAGGTTATTTTATTGTTATCTCTGCTAAAATTTAGCTATTTTCGTACTCCCATCTGGTTGTAATCAGGCAGATAAGGGCAAGGTTCTATGAACGAACTACTTCTAATTATTGTCGCATATCTGATTGGCAGCGTACCCACCTCTGTTTGGGTAAGTACATCTTTTTTTAATATTGATATAAGGGATTATGGAAGCGGTAATGCTGGTGCCACTAATACTTACCGGGTATTAGGTCCTAAATGGGGTACGTTTGTAATGTCCATGGACATGTTGAAAGGTGTTATAGCTGTAAAACTTGCTTTACTGTTGCCTGAATATGCCGATAGTGAGGTGAATCTGCAAAACCTGCAAACAGGCTTGGGTCTTGCCGCCGTAATAGGTCATATATTTCCTATTTGGGCTGATTTCAGGGGAGGGAAAGGCGTGGCTACTTTGTTTGGACTGGTTTTAGGAATATCTCCATGGACTGCTTTGAGCTGTGTTGGAATATTTTCAATAGTCCTTTATCTTACCAGGTTTGTTTCACTGAGTTCTATTCTTGCAAGTATTGCATTTCCTTTTTTTATACTTATAATATTTAATGTTGACAACCCGGTTTACAGGATATTCGCTATTGCAGTGGCTTTGATGGTACTCTTAACCCATCAAAAAAATATTAGCCGGTTATTAAGGGGAAATGAAAGCAAGGTCCCTATCTTGAAAAACCGTGACCGCCGGCGTCAGCGCCGCAGAGAAGCGTCACAGAGCAACGATTAGTTATATCGTTAGAAAATTACTTACCTTAAAGCTGCAAAAAATAATTCTTTTATTTTACCAACTTGGTATAATGATTGAACGTCATTGAAAAAACATCTCAAAATGATACAAAAGATAACCAGCTTTTTGATTTTATCAGCGCTGATCATAGCCTGTTCTAAAAATGCACTTACCGGGAAAAAACAATTAACATTATTGCCTGAGTCAGAATTACAGGCGATGGCTACTACTCAGTACACACAGTTTCTTTCTTCCAGCAAAGTAGTAGCTAACAATAACAATAAGGATGCGGATATGGTGAAAAGGGTGGGGAATCGTATTGTGAGTGCTGTAGAGAAATTTTATGCAGATAAAAATATGAGTGAAAAATTATCAGGATTTAAATGGGAAGTTAACCTGGTAGATGATAAAACCGTAAATGCATGGTGTATGCCCGGTGGAAAAATTGTTGTGTACACCGGTATTTTGCCTATCACTCAAAATGAAGCCGCTTTGGCTGCAGTAATGGGTCATGAGGTTTCCCATGCTTTGCTGCAACATGGTAACCAGCGTATGAGCCAAGGTTTGTTGCAGCAATTAGGCGGCGTGGCATTATCTGTTGCCGTTGCCAACAAGCCACAGGAGACACAAAACCTGTTTATGACAGCTTACGGAGCAGGGTCTCAATTAGGAATACTTTTGCCTTTTTCCAGAAAGCATGAATTAGAGGCAGACCGTTATGGCCTGATATTTTCAGCTATGGCTGGTTACAATCCCCAGGAAGCAATCAATCTTTGGGAAAGGATGGAAAAAGCTTCTGGAAATCAGAAGCCACCTGAGTTTCTGAGTACACACCCTTCAGAAGGTCGCAGGATTGAACAATTACAGAAATACATGCCCGAGGCGCTGCAGTATTATAAGCCCATAGGTAAATAAATAATTGATTTCGTTCAATAAACCCACTCAAAACTACGTTGGACGGGTTTTTTATTGATTTGGTGTAAAAAATACACACTATTATTTATACCTTTGCAGTCCCTGCTTTGAGAACTCGGTCGGCATGTTAAGGTCGAATAAGCCGGCTGGAACCATTAAAATAGCTTCTAAGTATGTCACAAACTGTTTTTGAAAAGTTACAATTGGCAGACGAAAAGAATCTTTTAATTCAGGGTTTGCCTTCATCTATCGAAAAACAATTCAGTAAACTGTCTTTTGCAAAAAACATGACCCCGCTGTTAAAAAGCCGGAAGATTGATTTTGCCCTTGTTTTTGCCGTAAATGAAAATCAGTTAAATGGTATTCTGAAAGATGTAATGCCTTCATTAAAAAATGACTCAAAGTTCTGGGTGGCTTATCCCAAAACAACTTCAAAGATTGTTACGGATCTCAACAGGGAGTGTAGCTGGAACCGCCTGACCTGTGAAGGTTATGAAAGCATCGAAAGGGTGGAATTAGATCATGTCTGGAGCGCTATGCGGTTTACGAGAGGTGAAAGCCTCCGGGGCGAGGAAGTGGTAACAAGCCGGAAAAGACAAGTTGCTGCAGTTGCAGAATAGTTAACTGATCTAAAATGTATTCAGGTTTGCTTTTCCGGCAAACCTTTTTTATTGATTTTATGGCCTTCCTGAATGTAGAAATAAAAGCTAAGTGCAGTGATTGTTCTCTGATCCGTGATTATCTTTTGAAAAACAACGCTGTGTATAAAGGCACAGATAAACAAACAGATACATATTTCAATGTTTTAAACGGACGTCTGAAGCTCCGTGAAGGGAATATTGAGAATAACCTGATTTACTATGAAAGAACAAATCAGGCGGGGCCTAAAGACTCACATTTTCTGCTTGTAAAAGTGGAAGATGCTGCCGGATTGAAGAATACCCTGACAAAAGCTATTGGCATTAAAGTAGTGGTAGAAAAGAAAAGAGAGATCTATTATATCAGCAATGTAAAGTTTCATATTGATGAAGTGCCTGGTTTAGGATATTATATAGAAATTGAAGCTGGAAATTTACTGGCAAATTTATCACAGCAACAATTACAGGCACAATGTGATCACTATCTTTCTGAATTGGGAATAAAAGAGAAAGATCTGATTGAAGTATCTTATAGTGATTTGCTGATTGACAAAATTCATACTACCGGATAATTACAGCCCCCATTTTTTGGGTTAATTCTATTTCTATTTGTTTCAAATGCTTATGTGTCTGATGCAGCATATGGAATTCCTCCTGGGTATGTTCTTTTTCAAGATCAAGCTGGTTTTCAAGGAGCATTCGCTTAATTTTTCTAAGCTTCAGATAGTTAATGGCCGAATCAACTTCGTCATTCGTTTTGTCTTCATCCATTTTTAAAAAGCCCATCAGCTGCTCATTATTTTCCGGAGCAACAGTGCCGATAAAATCCTCATAGGATTGTTCGAAGAGATGCTTTTGATAACCACTTGCCTGGCTGAACTCCCTGCGCCAATGCTCACTTTCCTCATAAGGGAAATTCAGCAATGATACAGCGAAAGCACTAAGTTTAGTGTCCGGATGGTGAATAAAAAAGTTTCTGCTTACAGCATCAGGGTTTTGCTGCAGCAGTTCCTTAAATACAGCTATCAAACGGATTACATCTGTATTATCAAGAAGGGATTCATCCACCATTTCTTCGATGATATGTTCAGCAATTAATTTCTGCTCATCCCATTTTTTAATTCCATATTCCAATAATATCCGGGCAACTTCTCTTTCCTGCAACTCATCTTTGAAAAGCAAATTGAAAGTGGCTTCGTCAAAATCAGCTTGTTCTGCCTGCCTGGCATTATTTTCAAATTGTTTTGCCTCTTCAAAAGGCAGTTTTTTCTCCATCGAGGAGATGCGGTCACGGATAAATTTATTAACAAGAGCATGCAAACCACTTTCGTCAATTTTCAGTATCTCTGAACATTGTTTGATGTAATCCTGTTGCTTAGTAAAATCCTCCGCCTTATTAATCCGGGAAATAGTCTCTGCCATCCGGTTTACCACTTCCGATTTTTTCACTGAATCATTACCAGCATCTTTCAGCGCCACTTCCAACTGGAAAAGAATAAAATCCTTTTTATTCTTCTGAACAAACTGGATAAAAGCTCCAGCGCCAACCTTATTAACATAACTGTCCGGATCCTCTTTATCCGGGATCAAGACCAGTTTAACATTTAGTCCTTCTTCCAGGGCCAGATCAAGCCCCCTCAGTGCTGCTTTTACACCTGCGGCGTCGCCATCATATACAATAGTCAGATTATTAGTGTACTTCTTTACCAACCTCAACTGATCAGGAGTAAGGGAAGTGCCGCCGCTGGCAACTACATTCTCAATGCCAGCCTGGTGCAGAGATATAACATCCGTATAACCCTCCACCAATAAACACTCATCTGCCTTGTCAATAGCCTGCCGGGCAAAATAAGAGCCGTAGAGTATTTTACTTTTTATGTAAATTTCATTTTCCGGGGTATTGATATACTTCGGGGCTTTGTCATTGCTTTTGAGAATCCTGGCTCCAAACCCAACTATTTTTCCGCTATGATTATGCACGGGGAAAATAACTCGGCCTCTGTAATTGTCCATCAACTGCTCATTCCGGTTAGCCACAAGGCCAGCTTTAATAAGAATATCTGTGTTATACTGTTTGGCAATTGCTTGTTTGGTAAAGGCGTCCCGTTGTTCAGGAGAATAGCCCAGCTGAAATTTCCTGATGATATCCTCTCTGAACCCTCTTTCTTTAAAATAGGTAAGCCCTACATCTTGCCCCTCCTCAGTTTCCCAAAGCATCCGGGCAAAAAACTGCTGTGCAAAACTGTTGATGATAAAAAGGCTGTCAGCAGCCAGTATCTGCTGACGTTGTTCGTCATTTACAAAAGTTTCCTCGATCTCAATCCCGTAACGGCTGGCCAGCCATTTTAATGCTTCTACATAACTGTATTTTTCATGCTCCATGATAAAACTGACAGTATTGCCACTTTTCCCGCAGCCAAAGCATTTATATATTTCCTTACTGGGTGAAACAGTAAAAGAAGGAGTTTTTTCATTATGAAATGGGCAAAGTCCAAGATAATTGGTACCCCGCTTCTTCAGCTTCACAAAACTGCCGATCACGTCAATAATATCTGTGCGACTCAGAATTTGCTGTATAGTAGTTTGAGAAATCATCAGATACAATATCGGGACAGCGAATATAAGCTATCCTGAGTTTAAAGATTAAAGGAATCACCCAACTGGGTGAAAATATGTTTAAATTGAATAATATTTTTGCAAGAAGAGGCAGAAACTGCCGGCAAATTAGTTTTTCATGATTTCTAAAGTGTTTTTTATAATAGTAATGATTGGACTGCAAACAGGTAATGTTGTTGCCCAACATAAAATGAAAACGGCTTCTGTCATTAGCGACAAAGCATTGGCTGCAGATTCCCTTGATTTGGAAGCAAGAAAATTAATGTTCAAATTGAAATACGACAGTGCTAAAAACAATCTTGATAAAGCACTGGGATTCGCTTTGCAAAGTGGAAATGACAACATTATTGCACGCTGCTATGCTGATTATGCAAACCTGTATAATTTGCAGGGAAAGTACAATACAGCCAGGCAGTTTATCGAAGCATCTTTGCCATATCTGGAAAAGGCAGATATCTATGAGGTAAAGATTACGGGGCTTTTACTACAGGCTAACCATCATATGCTAACAGGCAGAAAAGACTCAGCAATGTATTATTACAAGATAGCAGAACAATATAATGCCGAAAAGATGCCTTACCGGAATTATCTGGTTTATATGTCACTCGGAGAACTATATAAACAGATGAATGATTATACAGAAGCAGAAAAGTATTTTAAAAAATCCTATAATCTTACTGTAAACCAAGAAGGAAAGCCTGACCATTTGTACCTGCTCAGGGTATTTCTAAACTTTTATCTAGCACTAAATAAACCAGAAAATGCCGGCCATTTAATAGAAGAGTACAATTTGCTGGCAGAGGCTAGAAAGAAAAAAAACATTACAGACCCTTTGAGGGATGTGTTAATGACCATTACAGAAGATAAACTCGTTAACAGTGTCGATTTTATGAAATCAGTAAAAGAAAATTGTTTAAAGAGGGGATTGCTGCAACAGGCGCTTATAGCGAATAATTATCTGATAAAATATTATGAAAAGAAAGAAAATTATGTAGAAGCGATTGAACTGGCCAGTACGAGTGAAGATATAGCCGCTAAAACAGGCGGAATATATTTTATTTACGAAAGTAAAAAAATAAAATATAATTTATTGAAAAAAGCGGCAAAATTTAAAGAGGCCAGCAAATTAGCAGATGTCCTTTTTGAGTTAAAAGATAGCATACTGATGCTGCAAAAAAGGGATCAGTTATATGCACTTGAAACAAAATTTGAAACCGAAAAGAAACAAAAGGAAATTGACCTGCTGCTTGCCGATAAAAAAATGAATTCATTACTACTGCAGCAGCAGATGATCCAGAGAAATGCTTTGGCAAGGGAAAACCTTCTGATGGATTCGATTGTAAAAAACGAAAAAGCCTATAGCGCATTACTGGTAAGTGAAAATGATTTCAAAGAAATAAAACTGCGAAAAGAGAGTGAACTGATGCAGGCACTTACCCGGGAAAATACTTTACAAAAAGGAAAAGTGAAAAAGGAAAAGCAGACCAAATGGATTCTGGCAGGAAGTGCAGCTTTACTGCTGCTTTCGGGTATATCAATATTTTCTTTGTATCAGAAGCAAAAAGCAAAAACGCAAATTATTCAAAAGCAATCAGGAGACCTGGAAGTGCTGATGAAAGAAATTCATCATAGGGTTAAAAATAATCTACAGATAGTAAGCAGTCTTCTCGACTTACAAAGCCATTATATTACCGACTCACAAGCCAGTGAGGCTGTAAAAGAAGGTAAAAACAGGGTACAGAGTATGGCACTGATTCATCAAAATTTATACACAGAAGGTAATATTAAAGGCATCAAGGTTAAAGAGTATATTAATAATCTGCTGATCGCTTTGTGTAATTCCTATAATATCAGTAGCGAAAAAATTAAAATAAATGTATTTATTGACGACCTGAATCTTGATGTGGATACAATGATACCTCTGGGTTTGGTAATCAATGAACTTGTCAGTAATGCTTTTAAATATGCATTTAAAGAAAAACAGGGAGGTGAATTGCAGATATTGCTTAAAGAAAATGCCGACAAACTAAACCTGTTAATCAGGGATAATGGGAATGGGTTCCCGGAGGGACTGGATGTAAAGAACAGTAAATCATTCGGACTGAAAATGATAAAGGCGTTTGCTCAAAAGTTGAAGGCCAAACTCGATATTTATAACAATAACGGGGCCGTAGTTGAAATGGAAATAGCAAAATTTAAGGTGGCATGAGCAAAATTAAAGTACTAATTGTAGAAGACGAACCGGTAATTGCAGAAAATATTTCTTTGTACCTGGATAATAACGACTTTGAGGTATGCGGTATTGCTTATGACAGTGAGGAAGCAATGGATCAGTTAAAACTAAATACTCCTGATGCTGTCATTCTGGACATTAACCTTGAAAGCGATAAAGACGGTATTGATATCGCCGGTTATATTAATGCAGTCTATCAGCTTCCGTTCGTTTTTCTTACTTCCTACTCTGATAAGGTTACCCTTGAAAGAGCAAAAAAAGTAAAACCAAGTGGTTATATTGTAAAACCTTTTAATGAAAAAACCTTGTTAGCCTCACTGGAAATTGCTATCAGTAATCATGCAACAGAAAAAAATCATGATTTACCAAAATTGAGTTATGAAAAGCTGAATAATCATTTGATTTCCTCTTTGAGCGAAAGGGAATTTGAGTTATCCCAACTGGTTTATGATGGTAATACAAACACACAAATTGCTAAAAAGCTGTTTATTAGCATTAATACTGTAAAAACGCATCTAAAGAACATTTACCTTAAACTGGACGCAAATACAAGAATTGATGTGATCAATCGTATCAGGGAATTAATGCTGAAATAAAAACCACCTTGCCGGGTAATAATAGAAGTACAGGATTACAACATCTTTGCGTATCAAATTTATTCTATTTTATGACAAGCTAATTAAAAACTTCTCATTTTTTTTCAATATACAAATGAAGGCGGCTATTGAAAAAGGACAGAAAAACAATCTGCCAGCAAATGAAATCAACAACCTGGCTTTTGTAAGTATTTTTAGTTGTTGAAAACAACATAGTAAAAGTGATAAAACAATGATGGAAAAGTTGAACATATTTTTAAAATATCCTTATAATTGTTCCAGTTAAAATATGAGATTATGCCAAAAAAATTATTGCCATTTATTGTTGCATGCCTTTTGACATGTCAGATTATGGCTCAGCCCTCAGAGGCTGAAATAAGAAAACAACTGACAAACGCAGGAACAAAATCAATTAAATTCTCGAAATCAACGGGCACCCGCCAATGGAACAGTGATATAGGTAACTGGGAATGGGTAAGAGGAGTAGAGGTGATAAGAAAGAGTGATTATCCCGGAATTGACCTGGTTGTCATTGGAGATGTAGTTTACCAATATACAGGAGTTGGGAAATACAGCTATTGGAAATTCCGCACCATCAGCAACCAGTATCTTGGCATTCCCAATCCAACAGCTGCCGAAATAAAAAACTTCCTGGGAAAGGATTGGCAAAAATTTTATGGCTATTATTTTCAAAAAATAATAAAAGAGCATACTGAACCATTATTAGCTGATGATCCAAAATGGTTTTGGCACACTCCTAATTCAGTTGAATTTAAAATGAAACTGAAATTTGATCATATCATCAGCAATACCGAGGTGGAAACAGTAGAAACGATATGGAATGTCAGGCTCTACAGGGATGACCCCAAAGGCGAATGGAAGAACTTTATTGCACACAGAAGCCAGGATGCCTCTGAAAGTAAGATTACAGGTGTGCAAAAATATACTATGGATCAGGTTAAGGATCTGGAAAAGCAAACTCTTGCATTTACCATGTCTGAGCAGAAAGCAAAGCAAGACGCTGCAAATCTTGCCAAATCGATAACAGTTCCGGCATTTGCCAATGCCGAAGAGATGGCCAGGTTTATTCATAACATTTTGCGTCATGGCACTCCTGACCAGTTTAGAGCTGTAATGTTACAGGTATTGGCATCCGGCTTTTTTGTGGAAGGAAGTACTGTTCAATTACAGCAAGTGCAGGAGCAAAATCTTGCTAACGTAATTACTGCTGCTTATAATAATAAGGCTACTTATAAGCTGATGTACTGTGAAAAGCCGCCTTTTAAAGTAGAAAACTGGGGCAATAGTGCCACCAGGAAGACCATTACAATTACAGGTGCTGTCAACAATTGTAACACCCAATTTACCATTGATCGGATGGCTGTCGGATATATAGAAGGCGTTGCACAAACAAAACTGGTAATACTTGAATATGGAATCTATGTCAGGCAGGACCAGGATGCTATCAATTTTGTCAATTCATTTTCCGATCGGAGGAAACTTTGCCCAAATGACTAAAGAACAGTATTGTAAAAAGAGTTAAATAACCCCCTGGTGTTATATAAAAAAACCAGATATGACAGAGTTTTGTATATCCTGAAATGTATCAGTAAATTAACAGCAGGATATACAAACCTTGTATGCGGTTTCCAGGATTACTTATAGTATTTCTTTTACACACTGTTTGGGGCTACGGACAAACCAATGCACATACTCTACCATCATGGGGAGATACCCTTTTGATAAAAGACCTGGTTGCTCAGTCTGAGGCCCTTCTTATTAAAAATACTGATGATGGAATCCTGAAAGCACAAAAAGCATTAACTCTTTCAGAAAAGATTAATTACAAAAACGGGGTGGCTGCCAGCTGTGCTGTACTCGGAGACCTTTACCTTAAACAAAAGGACTACACTAGTTCTTTAAGTTATTATGAAAAAGCAAAACAGCTATTGAGAGATAATGGCGATGATTTTCGCCTGGCAAAAGTTCTGAAATACAGTGGTGATATTTATGCCACACGGAGCTATTTCAGGCAGGCTTTCGATCACTACAGGGACGCTTCAGTATTACTCAAGCAAACAGGCCAGCTTAAATTGCTGAATGAATGCCAGGAAGCAATGGGCAATATCGCATTGGATTTTGGCCAATCAAGAGGCGCAATTGGTCATTATAAAAGAGCTTTACAGGTCAAAAACAGCCTCAATGATGAGGCAGGAATTTTGAATACATATGCAAAAATTTCAAAAATCTATTTCTCCCTGAGGCAATATGACAGCGCTTTATTTTTCATAAAAGAGGTGCAAAGGCTTGCTGCACAGAATCAGGAAGTATTGACTGAAGCTCTGATTGATGAATTGACCATTCTTTCTTTCCAGAGGAAATTAAATGAGGCAGCAGAAGTAAAAAAACTGGCAGAGAAATACATTGCCAGCCTAAATAATAGTTTTCATAAAATCAAACTGCTTGTTGCCACCTCCGCCTATTACACCGCCCAGGGAAATAAAGAGATGGCCGGAAAATATTTTGATTCTGCAGCAAGCCTTATATCGCAAGTGAGAAGCCCGGAATTGGCTATATCGGGGCTAAGTCAGTTGGAGGAAATAAGCAGCCAAAAGGAAGATTACAAAACTGCTTACAGGATGATGAAACTGATGGACAGATATAAAGATATATTTCGCACAGAAAACGTTGAAAGAATCAGTGCTGAAATAAAAAATGCAAGTGAAACCAGTCTGAAAGAAAAGGAGATTGAATACCTGGGCCTTCTTAATAAACTGAAGGAGGAACAATTAAGCAAAGAGGAATTAAAGCAATTGGCGTTATTGCGGGAAAATATTTTAAAAGACTCCTCGCTGGCCAGTCAAAGACTGCTGATGAATGCACTGGAAACTGAATCCAACCTGCGGAATGACCAGCTGAAAAAGGAGAAAGAATTGAGCCTTTCATTAACCCGTGAAAACCGGCTAAAACAAAAGATGCTGAATGATGAAAGAAAAAACAAACGAACCTTATGGTTGGGTTTGGGGGCATTGGCATTGCTGGGGGTAATCATTTTTTCGCAATATAACAGACAAAAAAAGAAGAACAGGATTATTCATAAACAGTCAGAAGAATTAGAAGTTCTTAATAAAGAAATTCATCACCGGGTAAAGAATAATCTTCAGGTTATTTCAAGTATGCTTGATTTGCAGTCGCAATCTTTAAATGATGATAAGGCCACAACAATAATAAAAGAGGGGATACAGCGGGTACAATCGATGGCTTTCATCCATCAAAATCTTTACCAGGGCAATACTGTAAACAGTGTAAACATGAATGAATATATACAGATGCTTTCCAATCATCTGTTTCAGACATATAACATACGTAAAGACAGAATACACCTGCATACACAAATAGAAAACCTCAATCTCCATACTGACACAGCCATTCCCCTTGGAATGATCCTGAATGAACTAATCAGTAATTCTTTAAAGTATGCTTTTACAAACAAAAGCGGAGGTGACATTTGGGTAATTATGAAGAAGAATAATAGTGAGTTGTTGCTGCAGGTGAGGGATAACGGTGGGGGACTCCCTGCCAGCTTTGACCCGGACAGCACCACTTCATTTGGGTATGAAATTATCAAAGCCTTTTTGCAGAAGATGAAAGCCCGGATGAATATTGAGCGGACAGACGGAACTGATGTACAGATTATAATTTCAAAGTTTAAAACAACTCGCTGACATGACAGGTATAAAGGTTTTAATCGTGGAAGATGAACCATTAATTGCCAAAAATATCGGCATGTATCTGAATAATAATGACTATGAAGTGTCCGGCATTGCCTACGACCCGGAGGAAGCTATATTCCAGCTGAGAAGGCAATCACCCGATTTTGCCATTTTGGATATTAATCTAGAAAGTGAAAAGGACGGGATAGATATTGCAGACTATATTAATCAGCATAATTTTATTCCTTTCATTTACCTGACTTCTTATTCAGATAAAGACACCCTGGAAAGGGCCAAGAGAACAAACCCGGCCGGGTTCATTGTAAAACCCTTTAACGAAAGAACCTTGTATACTACAATTGAAATTGCTTTATCCAACCATGCAGTTAATGCCAATAAACATGTGCCTGTTTTGTCTTTTGAAAGGATTAATAAAAACCTCATAACCACCCTAACTGACCGTGAGTTTGATGTGATAAAGCTGATGTATGAGGGCAAAACCAACCAGCAGATTGCTGATGCACTTTTTATTGCCATGAATACGTTGAAAAAGCATATCAATAGCGCTTACTTCAAATTAGATGTAGCCAGTCGCACGGCTGCCATTGCCCGCCTTCGGGATTATATGCTTGGATAATTTTTTGTTACGCATCAAAATCACCCTTTAGTTCTAAGCCTGTTTGATTTTTCATTTTCATCTTTATAATATAATCAAAAACCGTATTATAAGTATGAAGTACTTTTTAATTTTTCAATTCATAACAACTTGCCTGGTGATGACCTCATGTCAAAAAGAAAGCAATGGTGATGATAATTCAAACAACAATCCGGGATATGTAAAAGGGAAAAACCGTTTCACCATAACAGTTGACGGAACAGAAAGAGAATACTATGTGCATGTGCCAAATAGTTACACTGGTAATACAGCCGTACCCATAGTATTTATGCTGCATGGTACCAGCGGCAATGGCGAAGAATTTTATAATCATTCAGGATGGAAAGAAGTAGCAGATACGGCTAATTTTTTAGCAGTATTTCCATCATCAATGCGCTATTGTATTATAGATCCGCAGGATGGTCAGAAAACAACGACAAAGTGGAATACGCCGCCGGACGCTGAGTGGGTCTTTTGTGCGGGGCAGAATCCAAAAGATGACATAAAGTTTTTGAGAACTGTTATTGCAGAACTTGAATTAAAGTTTAAAGTTAACAGCAAACGGATTTATCTCTGCGGGTTTTCCAATGGCGGGCAAATGGCAGCAAAATGTGCCATAAGCCTTAGTGATAAATTGGCGGCCGTGGTAGAAAGCGCCGGAAGTTTTTCTATAGATACTACTTATATTCCATTGAGAAAGCTTCCTGTTCTTTTTCAGCGGGGAAATGAGGATTATGGACCCGGTAATACAGGCCCAGCTTTACCTTTGAGCAGAATGAATGAACTGATAGCTGTTTCCAATAGCACTGCATGGTACAGAACATCGCAGGCACATATCAGGAATTTTACACTCAATACGTCTTTTGTCATCAGTGGAGATACTACTAAAGTTTCTTTTGCAGATTATTCCGGCACATCCGGCAATCCGTTTAAGATGGCAATGATAAAAGGATTGGCGCATGCCTATCCAAATTCTACTAATCACCCTTTGCATGCAGCTACTTTAAACTGGCAATGGTTCAGGCAATATTCTTTACCATAATAATTAAATTGTTCATTAATCTGGTACTTTTTTCTGTGGCATCAATTCAAAGCGTAAAAAATACCTTTATGCATATTAAGTCGCTCACAATTACCTTGTCCTTTGTAGTTTTTTTACTTTCCTGTCAAAAGGATAAAAGTTCCAATTCCGAATATACGGTTGGTAAAAATCGCTTTACCATAACTGTTGATGGAACAGAAAGAGAATACTATGTTCATGTTCCTGCAGGCTATACAAATAATTCGGCAACACCTGTGGTCATTATGTGCCATGGCGGCGGTCAGACGGGTGAGCAGTTCTATAATATTTCCGGCTGGAAAGAAGTAGGTGATTCGGTTAATATACTCACCGTTTTTCCAACTGCCTTAATCTATTGTACAAACGAAGACGGGGTAACTGCAAACATGACGAAATGGAACTCGTTCCCTGGCGGTTCGGCCATCTGCCCCGGTGTTAATCAAAAGGACGATGTTAAGTTTATAAAAGACATGATAACAGCTATAAAAGCCAGGTTTAATGTTGATGCGAAGCGAATTTATATGGTAGGTTTTTCAAATGGCGGGCAATTCACTGCTACCTGCTCTGTAGAGATATCGGATATACTGGCAGCAGCTATTGCCAGTGGCGGGGGTGGCGCAT
This sequence comes from Chitinophagaceae bacterium, assembly GCA_044221225.1. Classification (GTDB taxonomy): domain Bacteria; phylum Bacteroidota; class Bacteroidia; order Chitinophagales; family Chitinophagaceae; genus JJ008. Next base: position 14,786 of record JBGAPQ010000020.1, on the reverse strand, counting down.
TTCCCAGAGATACCACCTGTAATCCGGTTAGGTTATTGCCATCCATGCTTATGTTTGGCAATAAAGATGAAAAAATGATCAAGGGTTTAGGGCTTCCGGCAGGTTCATCTGTGCCGATGGGTTTTACAGAGTTGTATGCAACGTATCCATACTTGTACAGTGCGCAACCAAAACCTTATATCAATACCTTTCGGCTTAACACGGCTACTTATACAGTTAGCGGTGATACTAACTCAGTCGTTACAGCAGATTATGTCGGATTATCCGGCAACCCGAATAATGTGTTTAAAATGGTGGAGTTAAAGGGGATGGATCATGAATATCCAAATGGTCTCAATTATCCTTTAAGAGGGGCGGTTTATCATTGGGCATGGTTTAAGCAATATTCCTTGCCATAAAAATTTATAACCCATCTATGTGGAAAATTAGTAACCCCAATACGGGGTTGTAAGAAAAATAATCTTTGAATTATGAACTGATAAAACTATTTTCAATAACTGACTAAACTTTATGCATCAAATATTGTCTCATCATTTCAAATTTTTTTTATGAAAATATACAATTATGTGGCCAGCCTGTTTGGGTTTTTCCTTATAACAGTCACCATGCAAGCACAAAATCAATCCGGTGTGGATTCTACCGGCCTTCCCGGAGATAATTTCAGTCTTCAGGGGGCACTGCAAATGTTTCAGGATGCAGCAACTATTGAAGATTTTGAAAAAGCAATCAATACCGAGGGGAATCATGTTAATAATCTCGACCTTAATGGTGACGGGGATATTGATTATGTAAAGGTGATAGACAAATCAGAAAAAGAAGTTCATGCTTTTGTACTCCAGGTCCCCATTTCTGAAACAGAAAACCAGGATATCGCTGTCATCGAACTGGAAAAAACCGGCGATACTACTGCAGTGATACAGATAATCGGGGATGAAGATATTTATGGCGAACAGGTAATTGTGGAGCCGGATGGTGGCGGAGAAGATGAAGCCTTCAATAATTTCAATACCAGCAACCTCAGCGGACCTAATGCGGGATATGATTTTGCAGCGCCGCGAATTGTAATTAATGTTTGGCTCTGGCCTTCTGTCCGTTTTGTATACGGACCAGTTTACCGCCCCTGGATTTCTCCCTGGAGATGGAGATATTACCCGGGCTGGTGGAGGCCCTGGAGACCTTTTGGCTGGCATGTATGGCATCCGTTCAGAGCTCATTATCACCGGCCATTCGTTGTAGTACGTACACACAGGGTTATTCATGCACACAGGGTTTATACTCCCTTCCGGGCAACATCTGTGGCAGTTCGTACCAGGCATTCTGCAGCAGTTGGAAATTATAGGGTAACAAGAACCAGGACCAGCGTTACAGGACCCAGAGGTAAAACAACAACTGTAAAGAGAACAACGGTTACTGGACCTAAAGGCGGGAAAGCAACAAAAGTCAAAGTAAGGAGACATTAGGTTTTAGTATTCCGATAAAAGTTAAAAGGCTCATCTGATGATGGGCCTTTTTATTTGCAAAATCACCCGGTTGGGTGAACAATGCTATTACCCTTTGGTACAATTTTAACTCATTAAAATTATTACTATGCAGAAAATATTATTATTGCTCTTTGCGGCCATCTTACTCTGTTCACCAGCTTTCGCCCAAACCAACAACGCAAGGGCAAAACAATCAGCAGCAGTAGAAGGAGTCAACAATACAAAACTGGACGATCTTAAAAATCCATTTGATACAACTAAGAAGGTTAAGACAACAAATACACAGCACCAGGCAAACGGAAACAATTCAGCAGGCAGCACCCAAAAAAGAATGACTAATCAGCCAGTCGGATGGAGGGATGATTCGCTTTTGTGGATAAAAAATCCGGTTACTGGTAAAGTGAATAAAATGGATGGCGAATCAGGTGAAAGAAAAAAACAAACTTCTGGCCCTGGTAATGTCAGTAACCAAGGGCGAAACGCCACGAGGCAACAGCCCCTGGACACTATAAAAAACAGAACCCCACGACAGGTTAGAAGTCAATAAGCCCGGTTCATCCATACTCTGAACTCAAAAGAAATGCACGGCACTTGCTGTGCATTTCTTTTTACAAATACTTGTATCAATTATTTGATTTTAAGTGGAAAGGTCTTACCTTCCTATAAGCAAATAACCCGCCTCTCTCAATCCAATACCCGTAAAAAATCTGCCGGCTCCGGCAATTGTTTTTAGAAGTTCTTTATTTTTTAACCCTAAATTTTAATTCCATGGTACAGGTAGACATCTCACAGCTCTCCGCGGAGTGCAACGCCTGGAGAGAGCAACTCCGCAATTATAGAGAAGAAATCACTCAGGATGAACAAAAGATCCGCCAGATAGCTGGCAAATCCCTCTCCAAAGATCAATTACAGGAAGTAGAACATCTGCACAATCAATTCCACATTCAGCTTATCAACATTCATGATCTCAAACAGGCCATTAAACAACATGACCGCAGATTGAGTATTGAAAAACCAGGTGTAAATACCAATTCAAAAGAAGATACAGTAAGCCGTCATGAAGGGTTGCACTTAGAATACCAATCGCTGCAACAGACCTTACAGGAAATCCGGAATGAGTTCAACGGTTTTCTTTCCAGAACGCAATAATGTAAATAATAAAAACTGACATTAATCACCCGACCGACTAACCGGGTTCATATGATTATTTCCTGTCCTTTTGAAGATTTGTAATTGTCATAAACAATTTCTTCAACACTAAATTCATAGCTATGCCAGAGTTTGATACCTCACATGTAAAAAATATTGTCTTGCTGGGCCATGCCGGCTCCGGTAAGACCACTTTAGCGGAATGTATGTTATTTGAAGCAGGCATTATCAACCGCAAAGGTTCTATAGCAGAAAGAAATACCACTGGCGATTACCACGAACTTGAACAGGAACGTGGTAATTCTATTTTTAGCAAACTCCTTCATACCAAATGGCAGGGCTACAAGATCAATATTCTCGATACTCCCGGTTATGATGATTTTGCGGGAGAAGTTATTTCTGCCCTTCGGGTAGCTGATACAGGAGTAATGCTGTTAAATTCTGTGATGGGAGTGGAAGTGGGTACCGATATCATCTGGGATTACACCGAAAAGTTTAAAACCCCGATGATTTTCGCTGTAAATAAACTTGATGATGATAATGCTGATTTTGACAAAACCGTAAGAGAAGCTAAAGCTCATTTCGGAAATAATGTGGTGATGGTGCAATATCCCCGACAGACCGGTGCAGGTTTCCATGAAATTATTGATGTGCTGCGGATGACGATGTACAAATTCAACGATCATGGAGGAAAACCGGAAAAAGTGGCGATTCCTGATGATGAACAAAACAAAGCTGATACCCTCCATAAGGAACTTATTGAAGCTATTGCGAGCAACGACGAAACACTGATGGAAAAATACTTTGATAAGGGAGAACTGGATGAGGATGAAATGAAAGTGGGATTGAAAAATGCCATGATCAACCATGATCTGTTTCCATTATTCTGCCTGTCAGCAGAGCGGAACATGGGAAGCGGCAGAGTCATGGGTTTCATTGATAATGTTTGCCCCAGCGCCAATGAAATGCCTCCGCAAAAAACAAAAAAAGGAGGGGAGTTACCTTGTGATACCAATGGCCCCGCCTGCATTTTTATTTACAAGACTATTTCCGAACCCCACGTTGGAGAATTATCATTCTTTAAAGTTTATTCCGGCACTGTAAAAAGCGGAATGGAATTGGAAAATGAAACCACAGGGGTAACTGAAAAATTGGCCCAGTTATTCCTGGTGGAAGGCAATAAGCGAACCTCTATTAACGAGCTCGTAGCCGGGGATATTGGAGCAACCCTGAAATTGAAAAATACACATGTGAACAATACTCTGCATGTGAAAGGTAAAAACTATGAGTTGCCTTCTATTGAATTTCCTCCGCCTAATATGACAGTAGCTATTGAAACACTGAAAAAAGGAGAGGAGGAAAAACTTTCCCAGGCATTGCACCAGTTAAAAGAAGAAGATCCCACTTTATTAGTGGAGGTTTCTCCGGAACTCAGGCAAACATTGATACACTGCCAGGGCGATATGCACCTTGCCGTGGCAAAATGGAAAATCGAACACCAGCACAAACTGGAAGTAAAATTTGTCAAGCCAAAGATTGCATACAGGGAAACTATTCGTAAAATAGCCGATGCTAATTACCGGCATAAAAAACAAAGTGGTGGTGCCGGTCAGTTTGGAGAAGTATTTATGCGGATAGAACCCTGGTATGAAGGCATGCCTGAGCCAACCGACCTTACAGTGCGAGGCAGAGATGTTCATAATCTTGACTGGGGTGGCAAACTTGTGTTTTACAACTGTATTGTAGGAGGCGCTATAGATGCAAGGTTTTTACCTTCAATTTTGAAAGGTGTGATGGAAAAAATGCAGAACGGGCCATTAACTGGCTCTTACGCAAGGGACATACGAGTATGTGTGTATGATGGTAAAATGCATCCGGTAGACAGTAATGATATCTCATTTAAGATTGCAGGTTTGCAGGCTTTCCGCCAGGCATTTCAGCAAGCTGATCCTCAAATTCTGGAGCCCATCTATCAACTGGAAGTACTTTGCCCTGATGATCTGACTGGCGCAGTTATGGGTGACTTGCAAAGCCGCAGGGCAATTGTTGAAGGAATCGACAGTGAGGGCCATTTTCAGAAAATAATTGCTAAAACTCCATTAGCTGAAATGGATGGTTATTCATCTTCCCTTCGCTCTATAACGCAGGGTAGGGCCAAGTTTAAAATGAAGTTTAATGGTTACGAGGCTGTTCCTTTTGAATTGCAGCGTAAACTGATCGATGATTACAGCAAGACTGCAAAAGAAGAACTGGCATAGTATTATTATACCGATTTATCAGAGGCTGTCTTAACCTTTTAAAGACAGCCTCCTTTAATTACGTATTGCGTTTTCAACTGTATCAGGAATCTTTATCGAAACTTATACATTCCTGTATTTCTTTTTCCGTATATGCTAATTTGTATTGAGCCAGTACATCAGCCGGGACACCATTCCACTGATTGGGCTGATTTCCTGCATATCCCAAATCTTTCACTCCAATTTCTGATGTAAAAAAACCTGTCGCAGTAAGATCCCTCATCAATTTAAAAAACTGAACTCCCTGGCTCATTTCCGGTTTAGCCTTATTGGGATAGGCGATCATATCCGCCATCTCAATTTGCTGTTGTGAACTACAATCTATAAATGCCTTTTCATAACGCTTTGTACATTGCAAATCCAGCCATCTGAGTCCCCCCTTCAACGGAACCTGGTGCTGGGGCATATCTTTTACAATAAATTCGATAAAATCAGGTACTTTGGCTTCACTGGCACTGCCGCTTATCTCATCTTTTGGAATTATTAAATCGGTAAGGACTGTAATAGTTGCCATTTCATGCTTTGTAAAGAATTTTTCTTTGGCCAGTAACTCTTTTTCATACTTTAATTCGTCTGGGTTCCGGTCGAGATTAAACTCTAATTTCCCTGCTTTTACTGCATCTGCTTTTTTATCATCAGTATTGCAGCCAGCAATAACAACAGGAACAGCTACTGCTCCTGTGGCAATTAATTTGATTGATTTCCGGCGATCCATATAATTAGTTTTCAATTAAAGATTTTGTTTCTTCATTTCTTCAACGATGTATTCTGAAGCCCGCATACTTAATGCAAGGATCGTCCAGGTAATATTTTTATCCGCCTGACTTACAAACTGACCTCCATCCACACAAAACAGGTTCTTACAATCATGTGCCTGGCTCCATTTATTCAGAGCAGAACGCTTTGCATCATTGCCCATTCTTACAGTACCTGCTTCATGTATTATTTCACCTGGTTTGCTAAGACCCCAGTTATTTTTTTCATCATCGTCAGCACCCCATGTAATAACAGCTCCCATATTGTGCATTACTTCTTTAAAAGTCTCTTTCATATGTTTTGCCTGTTTGATTTCATGTTCACTCCATTTCACATTAAATTTCAAAACAGGTATACCATATTTGTCCACAATATTTGGATCGATCGCACAGTAATTACTCTCCACCGGAATTGCTTCTCCACGGCCTGCCATACCCACAGCAGCTCCATAGAAGTAACGGTAATCTTCTTTCAATGAAGCACCATACCCGCCCGCTTCTTTTTGTTTTCCTTTTACAAGATATTTTCCATTTAATTTTTCAATTCCCCAGCTAAAACCATAGGAAGGCTGGCTCATTCCCCCCCAGTATTCGATATGATAACCCCGTGGAAAATCCAGTTTTTTATTATCCAGCCACCAGGGCGAATAGATGTGCATACCGCCCACGCCATCTTCATTATATCTTTTCCTGTCGAATAATTGAGGAAGCACTCCGCCTAAAGCAGCGCCAGTAGAATCATGCAGGTATTTACCTACTACATTACTGCTGTTGGCCAATCCGTTTGGATGACGTTGTGATTTTGAGTTGAGCAATAACCTTGCACTTTCACAGGCACTGGCCGCAACAATAATCACTCTGCCTTCTACCTGGTATTCCATCATATCATCTTTGCTGATATAGGAAATACCGGTAGCCAATCCCTCACTATTGGTCAATACTTCTCTTGCCATAGCATTGGCAATCACATCTACATTTCCCGTTTTCATAGCAGGATAAATCAGCACATTAGGGGATGAGAAATCAGCCTTGGCCATGCTGCAGTTACGGTTACACTGCCCGCAGAAAAAACATGCTCCTCTGTCAGCATCGTTTTCAATCGCTTTAGTGAGAATAGAAAGCCTGGATGGAATTACTTTTACTCCGGCTTGTGTAGCAGCGTTTTTAATAAAAAGCTCATGCAGCCTTGGTTTTGGAGGTGGCAGAAAAAAACCATCAGGATCATTATCCAATCCTTCATTAGTGCCAAATATGCCTATGAGTTTATCAACTCTGTCATAATATGGTTTGACATCTTCATAACCGATAGGCCAGTCATCACCCAATCCATCAATACTTTTACGTTTAAAATCTTTGGGGCCAAAACGAAGCGAAATTCTTCCCCAATGATTGGTTCGGCCACCCACCATCCTTGCCCTCCACCACATCCAGTCAGTGCCATCTTCTTTAGTGTAGGGTTCTCCATCAAGAGACCATCCCCCATAACAGGCATCAAAGTCCCCAAACGGCCTGAGTTTGGTACTGGCACCTCTTCGCGGAGAATCCCATGGCTTTTTTAATTGTGTAATATTCTTTTGTGGATCGTACATATAACCGGCCTCGATAATGCAAACCTTCAGACCGGCTTTAGCCAAAATATAAGCGGCCATACCGCCGCCGGCTCCTGAACCAACGATAACCGCATCGTATTTCTTTGATTGTTTCTTTACCTGGAAGTCTCCCATATTGCAAGAATGAAGTTTCTAAATTGAACAACAATTTACAGGTTTGATGAATTGCTGCCGAAATTATTTATTCAAATTTCTGCACATTATCATTCAGTATCTTTAAATATCAATTAACAGGCTCAATGAAACGATTTATTATGCTGTTGAGTTTTATCACACATTTATTTCATGGTAAAGCCCAGCAAACTGATTTCAGTAAATACCCTGTTTATACCGGGAACGATTTGGGAATTGTGTATTCACCAGGCAAAACAACATTTCGCATTTGGTCGCCAACAGCTTCTGAAGCAGAATTAAGATTATATCATAATGGAACAGGAAATTTTTTAGCCGGCACTTACCCGATGATAAAAAGTAAAAATGGAACATGGGCAATTACCGTTTATACCGATCAGAAAAGTAAATTTTATACGTTTCGTGTTAAGATTAAAGGAAAATGGTCTGAAGAGGTGCCGGATCCTTACGCAAAAGCAGTTGGAGTAAACGGGAAAAGAGCAGTTGTTCTTGATTTACAGGAAACCAATCCCCGGGGCTGGGAGAAGGACAGGAGTCCTTTATTTAAAAACAAAACAGATGCCATCATCTATGAACTACATGTAAGGGATGCCAGTATATCATCAACTTCAGGCATAAAGAACAAAGGAAAGTTTTTGGGGTTAACAGAAACAGGAACCCGTAACCCGGATGGGTTGACCACCGGATTGGACCATATTAAAGAATTGGGCATTACTCATGTCCATTTGTTACCCTGCTATGATTTCAATTCGATAGATGAAACAAAACCTGATGCAAAATATAACTGGGGATACGATCCTTTAAATTACAATGTCCCTGAAGGCTCCTATTCTTCCAATCCGTATGATGGAGTTACAAGAATTAAGGAATTTAAAGAGCTGATAAAAACATTCCATGAGAATGGGTTAAGAGTAGTGATGGATGTGGTATACAATCATACAGCGCTGACAGAGGCCTCTAATTTTAACCAACTCGTTCCTGGTTATTATTACCGGCAAACAAAAGACGGGAAATTCTCCAATGCCACTGCCTGTGGAAATGAAACAGCCAGTGAAAGACCCATGTTCCGGAAATTCATGCTGGAATCCATGAAATACTGGGTACAGGAATATCATATTGATGGTTTTCGGGTTGATCTGATGGGTGTTCATGATATCGAAACGATGAACCTGATCTCCAGAGAGCTTCATAAAATTAAGCCAGATATACTGCTTTATGGGGAGGGTTGGACTGCCGGAGCCTCGCCTTTGGCAGATTCACTTCGGGCTTTAAAGATAAATGCACATAAACTGGATCGTATTGCCGTTTTTAGTGATGATATTCGTGATGGCATTAAAGGAAGTGTTTTTGAGCATGAGGACAGGGGATTTGCCAGTGGAAAAAAAGGGATGGAAGAGAGTATTAAATTTGGAATAACCGGAGGTTGTCATCATCCACAAATCGATTACAGTAAAATAAATTATTCAAAAAACCCTTACGTCGCGGCACCTTTTCATACCATTACTTATTGTGAGTGTCACGACAATCATGTTCTCTGGGACAAGCTGAAAATATCTGTAAAGAATAGCAGGGCAGAATCCAGGGAATCTATGCATAAGCTGGCATTGTCAATTGTTCTGACCTCTCAGGGTATTTCATTTCTTCATGCAGGAACAGAGTTTTTAAGAACTAAAAAGGAGGTAGAAAATTCCTACGAATCGCCAGATAGTATTAACGCTATTGACTGGAGTTTGAAAACTAAAAATAGGAAAGTCGCAGAATATATTCAGGCTTTAATAAAACTGAGGAAAGATCATCCGGCATTCAGGATGATAAGTGCAAAGGACATTGCGGCCAATATCAGGTTTATCGAAAATATGCCTGAAAATGTGATAGGTTACTCAATTGATGGAAATGCTGTAAATGACAGTTGGAAAAAAATTATTGTTTTTTTCAACGGATCTGACAAACCGAAAGAAGTGTCTTTGCCGGAAGAACGCTGGGATTTTTTTAATGGCAAAAACGAAAATAATTCTGTTGTCACTCCCCCTGTTGCCGGGGCTATTGTGAAACCCTACAGCTTTCTTATTGCATACCAGTAAATCTATTTAATTACTGGGGTAGTATCAAGTATATCAATCTCAAAAACAAGAATACTGTTTGGCGGAATTTTGGAAGCCCTTGTTCTAATTGAATAGGCATGGGCAGAAGGAATAACGATTTTTATTTTACTACCAACTTTGCATAAAGGCAAGCCGATCTGCCAGCCCTTTATCAACCTGTTAAGCGGGAAGGTGGCAGGTTTGTCCTTTGTCTGATCAAATACAGAACCATTGCTGAAAAGAGAACCTTTGTAATAGATAACCACCGTATCTGTTACAACAACCTGCCGGCCGGTTCCTTCTTTCAATAGCACATAATAAATTCCCTGGTGTTCGTTTATTGCATCGGTCTTTCCTGCAGCAATTGCTTCTCTGATTATTGCCAGCTCTTGCTCCTGTTGAACAATGCTGTCAACATGCGAAGTAACGTTTACCACGGGAGTTTTACTATTTTCATCTTTCAGGTTTTTCCATGAGCCATTTCTGCGTTGCACCCATACTTCTCCTGCCTGCATTTTCAATACAGGTTCTTTTTTCCGAAGCCCGGCAGAGTAAAATAATGCCGGCTTTTTAATAGATTCCCATTGGCCTTCTATTTTACAGGTACCAATTAGTTTCCATTTGGTCTCTATGGGCAGCCATATATAGCCGGAATACAGAACAAAATTTCCGGCTGAGTCCTGGGCAATAGAGATAAGTAGCTTATAAGTGACCCCTGTTTTCCATTCATATTTCCATTCCAGTTCATCCTCCTCAGTTTCTACCCGCAACCCTGTGGCCATTACTTTTGACGATTCAGGAAATGTAAATGTTATTTCCTTTTCTTTTTTGTCTGATTCGATAGAAAGGGAAACAAGATCAGTTTTAATACCGGCTGCTACTTCTTTCTTTGTGTTCACGGCATCCAATCTTATTTCTGCCATGAACTGGATAGCTTTTAATGTATCAGGCAAATTGTATGAGATTGTAGAGTCAGTATCAGCAGCATTACTTGTAATAAAGGAAAAGAGTAGTAGTCCTGTAAAAAGAATATTTTTCATTTGAATCAATTTGTTAGTTTGTCAATGCATACACTGCAAAACTGGCCAGCCAGTGTTCACCACCATAACTGCCGCTCACTACATGTGGTAAGGCAGTCGACAGGTGATTGATCGCTGATCGCAGTAATTGCTTTTTTGATGGATCTTTTGACGAAAGGGTAGAAGCAAGCCCCTTCATACACCAGCTGCGACTAAAACAAAGCCCATCAAGGTGAACGATCTGCAGGTCGTTCCTGTCTGAGACTACTGGCAATATTGCCAGGTGTTGCAGGCTATTACCGGAAAAAAAATTTCTTCTCCATACAGCAAATTCCGAAGGAGTTAAAATTCTTCGCATGAGGTCTGCCTCCTCCAAACTCGGAGAAAGAAAATCGGCCCCGTTAGGTTCCCATAATGCTGGTGCATTTTTATCTTTCATGTAAATATTCTTGGCCGATTCGATAATAGCTTTTTCAAATACAGAATGTTTTGCAGTTCTGGCATAATCCATTGCAAACACAAGCCCAAAAGCAGTATTAGGATGAACTCCTGTTCTGTTGGGGTAAGTTTGCTTAGGCAAAAAATTCATCCACAGTTCCAGTATTTTTTTTGTCAGCGGCTGCAGAGCAGCATGCCATTTTTTCCCATCCATATCATTCCAGTTCATTAACTCTTCATCCAGTTTCAACAGCCATGCCCACCCATATGTACGTTCCCAGCTTTTGGCAAGTGGAATATCAAAATATTTTACTTCTTCCAGGATATTCTCTATTGTTATTGTTTTATTTATTCCCTTACGTATTGCATTAGCTTCTGGTAATTCAGGAAATAGTTTTAATAGTTTGATAAGCATCCAGTGTCCATGCACAGAGGAATGCCAGTCGAAACAACCATAGAAAGCCGGATGCAACAGGGTAGGCAATAATACATGGTCACTGCTGCTATTTGAAGTATGGTTGGTTTTATTTGGAAATTCCTGTTGAATACACTTTAGCGGAAGAGTAGCCAGGTGAGATGCACCTTTGAGAGTAAGTTCAAAACCTGAGCTATCTTTCTTCACAACAAACATCTCATTTATCTGTGCGATGCTTTTTGTAGATAATAGAACAATGCTTAAAGAAATAATCAGGGCTTTCATAGCCAAACATTAACAATTATTATTACCGTGAAAGATAAAACCCGGCGTTTGCCGGGCTTACTTTATAATATTTAATTTCTATTAATACCTGTTGCGTGGGGGTCTGCTATTATTACCATATCGGTTAAAATTTCCTCCGCCGCCGCCGCTGTTGCCACGATAACCTCCGCCACCTCCGCCTTGCTTATCTTCTGCTTCTTTTACAACCAGTGTTTTTCGGCCAATAGGAAGATCATTGAGTCCTTCAATGGCTTCTTTTGCTTCGGTACTATTTGGCATTTCCACAAAAGCAAATCCTTTGCTTTTACCTGTTTCCCTGTCCATAGCTACTTTCACAGAAGTAACTGTACCGAATTTTTCAAAGAATTCTTCTAATTCTGCATCATCCATGTCATAAGGCAAGCCTGCCACAAAAAGCTTCATCTAAAATTAATTTTAGCAAATGTAAGTAACTTAAAGCTGTATCATACCAGCATTTTCAACAATTTATCTTCATTTACCCGGTACCACAGCAATCATTTGCCTTCATCAACCCGCTTTCCAACCCAATAACCACCGGCTGCACCCACAAGCAAGCCAACAGTCATCCATAAGATAACTCCTTCCGACGCAAAATAACCTATCGCAAACCCTGCTAATGCTCCTACAATCATAATAATATTGGTCGCTTTGCCTTTCGCTGTTGCCGGGCTTTCCGAAGTATCATGGCTGTGTTTAAACTGTCTTACATGCTCCCTGTGTTTCTTGCGGTGATGTGATCTGGCCATTTTTTATTTTGAAATTAATAAATCCTACAATTCTAAAAAAGCGGGTTGATAAGAATCAGGCAAACAAAGCTTAAATGATGATGAAAAACAGTAATTCCGGGTAAATATTCTTCCTCTTACCTTTAAGTATAATTCAAAAGCACCTCTATGCTAAAAATCCCTTTATACTTTTTCATTGTGTTTACTTTTTCATTTGCTGCTGCACAACAAACCCAGAAACCAGTGCTGCATGGAAAGAACTGGATGGCCATAACTGGTAAACCACTTGCTGCGACAGCCGGAGCCAGTATTTTTCAGAAAGGAGGTAATGCCGTCGATGCTGCCTGTGCCATGCTTGCTGCCACTTGTACTATGTGGGATGTATTAAGCTGGGGTGGTGAAACGCAGGTATTACTTTATAATCCCAAAAACAAAAAAGTAATTGCTATAAATGCCATGGGTATAGCTCCTACCGGAGCCACTCCTGAATTTTTCAAAAATAAAGGATACAACTTCCCACCTGAATACGGTCCGTTAGCAGCAACCACACCCGGTACACCCGGTGGCTTATGTTATCTACTGGCTGAATATGGTACGCTTAGCCTAAAAGAAGTACTGACGCCTGCTATGCAGTTAGCTGCCGGTTATCCGATTGAAGCTCAAACTGCAAATAGTATGGAAAGGGGTAAGGCAAGGATCAAAGAATGGCCCTATAGCAAAAAAATTTTTCTGCCACATACCGGGGAAAAAAGAGAGGCCCCTGAAGCAGGTGAAATTTTTGTTCAGAAAGACCTGTTGCAAACACTTACCAAAATGGTAGAGGCTGAGCAAGAAGCATTGAAGCAAAAGAAAAGCCGTAAGGAAGCAATTATGGCAGCGTATAACAGGTTCTACAAAGGAGATATTGCCAGAGAATTTGTTCATGGTTGCCAGGAACAGGGCGGGCTAATAACAATGGAAGATCTTGCCAAATGGAAGCCAGTAGAAGAAGAGCCCCTTAAAGTAAATTACAAGGGCATTGATGTATATAAACTACAACAATGGACACAGGGCCCCATGCTTCTTCAATCATTGAACATACTGGAGAATTTTGACCTGAAAGCTATGGGGTATAACAGCAGCAAGTACATTCATACCCTATACCAAACCATGAGCCTTGCTTTCGCCGACCGTGATTTTTATTATGGCGACCCTTATTTTCCTCCGTCTGAACCTATGAAAGGTTTGCTGAGTAAAGAATATGCAAAGCAAAGAGCATCATTTATCAATTTTGAAAAGAATGATGCCCTAATTGGTCCTGGTGACCCTTACCCGTTTGAAGGGAAAACTAATCCTTACCTGGAATTAATGAAACAAAGAGGATTCGTAACAGATACCAATAAAAGAAACTTTATGCCCTCGCATGATATAAGAAACAGTGCATCGGTTGATAACGAATATATGGACAGGCTCTGGCGGGGTACTACCAGTATAGAAGCGGCCGACAAAGAGGGTTGGGTAGTGTCTGTTACACCCAGCGGGGGATGGTTGCCTGCCTGCATTGCAGGCAACACAGGTGTTGGTATGAGTCAGCGTATGCAGAGTTTTGTGCTTGACTCAACATTAAATCCTTTTAATGTGGTGTCGCCCGGCAAAAGGCCAAGAGTTACATTAACACCCACACTGGCACTGAAAGATGGAAAACCCTATTTATCATTTGCGGTTCAGGGTGGGGACACACAGGATCAAAACCTGCTTCAATTTTTTTTGAATGTTGTGGAGTTTGGAATGAATGTGCAACAAGCAGCTGAGGCGGCCAATATCAATAGCAACCAACTTTGGCTTTCATTGGGCGGAACAAAAACTGATGACCGGAAACCTAAACCGGGAAATATATTATTACATGACAAAACACCTGAAAAAGTGAGGAATGAATTAAAACAAATGGGATATACCCTCAGCTTCGATGACAGAACCAGTGGCCCCATCAATGCAATCTACTTCGACTGGAAACATGGCAGCTTTTGGGGCGGCAGCAGCAACCATGGTGAAGATTATGGTATAGGGTGGTAATTTTTTCTAACTCAATTTAATGCGGGACATATTCACATATTTACTGATCGGGCTAATAGTAATAGGATTACTATTGATACTTATTTGGCAAAACAGGAAGGATAAACGAAAATTCGTTGACAAGCTTAATCAGGATTATAAAAAATATGATAAACATACGGATGACAAAGATCCGGATGATCTAAAAAGTGACTGACTCAATTTATCATTGTTACAAAAAAGCTTTAACAAATATTTTCTTCCATAAAATTTATTGCCCAGGTACAGCTGCTTACTTTTAAAAATGTTTATTCGGGCTGCTGCTATTATTCTTCTATTGCTGTTTT
>JBGAPQ010000001.1:0-410294 GCA_044221225.1 Chitinophagaceae bacterium | reverse complement strand
CGATGCTCAGGCTGTTAAATATTTTAAAGAAAGAATGAAGCATTTTTTCGATGAAGGTGCCGATTTCATCAAGCTGGACCGGACTTCGAAAATAAGTGTTTGCAAAACCATGTTCGAAATGAGCCAGGAATTTGGTAAAGAAACAAAAGGCAGAGGATTTGTTTTATCGCATTCTTTTGAAACTGAAAATGAAGAATATAAAAAATACCCAACAAAATGGACAGATGATACCCGGTCGGATTGGAATATTGAACAACCACTCAAAAAATTCAATGCCTGGGTACCTGCCGTTGCACTGAAAGAAAATATTGCAATGTTTTCTGACCCGAAAAAAGCAAGTAGTAAGATTCCTTTTTTAACCAATGATCTTGGTGGTTTCGATATGGGATTAACTGATAAATTGGATGAAGAACTATATATACGTTGGTTGCAATTTTCGATGTTTAATCCGATAACCGAAGTATTTTCTCAACCAGAAAATAAATCAGCAAACATGGCATGGTTATTATCCACAAGAGCAGATTCAAATTTCAGGGTTTATGCACAATGGCGCATGAAATTATTCCCTTACATCTATAGCTATGCTCATAGAAGCCGTATTGAAGGAAAACATATGTTAGGCAAATTTCCGGAACATATTTACCAATATACTTTCGGAGATCAAATGCTGGTAGCACCGGTTTATGAAAAGGGGGCAACCACAAAAAAAGTTTTTCTGCCCGAAGGAAGTTGGATTAACTATTGGACCGGTGAGCAAATGCAGGGCAATGCTGAATATACTGTTGCGGCACCCATAAATCAGATTCCACTGTTTGTAAAACAAGGATCTATTATTCCAATGCGGAATTATGCATCTTCAGTCGAAAAGGGAAATAATAATACTCTTACTCTGCAGGTTTATCCGGGAAGGGATGGCTCTTTTAATTTACTGGAAGATGATGGTACTAGTAATGATTATCTCAATGGTTATTACGCTTCAACAGCTATTGAATTGAAAAACAGTGCAAATAAATTCACTTTGAATATTAATCCGATAAATGGCAGTTATAAAGGGATAACCCTGTCAAGAAAATGGATATTAAAGATTCATTGCAATGAAACACCAAAAAAAATAATGTTGAATACTCAAAATATGAATTTCAGTTACGACAAAACTAATAAGGTGGCTATTGTTGAAACATCAAAGCGATTAGTAAAGCAACTGCAGGTTTTTGAAGTTAAATTTTAATACTGGAAAATTTGCTCTAATGAAAAATGTTTTATGTGTTGAAATCCTAATTCTTTTCTTTACCGGAATTTCAATTTGTGGAATTTGTCAGCCTTATTATAATGTAAAAGAATATGGGGCTAAGGGAGATGGTAAAAATATGGACAGTGAAGCTATCAATAAAGTAATTGAAACAGCTGCAAAGTCTGGGGGAGGAACCGTTTTTTTACCAGGAGGTACATACCTGAGTGGCAGTATCCGGATGAAAAGTAATATCAATTTGTATCTGGATGCCGGGGCAGTGTTATTGGCGGCTCCTCAGAATGAAGAGTTAAAAGATTATTACGATAAGGCGGAATTTATACCAGGAGAAAAAAAATACCAGGATGAAGGGCACTCCTACTTTCAAAATAGTTTGATCTGGGGAAGAAATCTCAAAAATGTATCTATAACCGGTTTGGGAATGATTGATGGTTCAGGTCTGGCTCATGTTTGGGAATCAAAAAAAGGAATAACAGGATTGGCTAATAAATCCATTGCATTAATTGAGTGCACCAACGTTAAAATTGAAGGTATAACTATCTTCAAGGGCGGCTGGTTTGC
The DNA here is from genome assembly GCA_044221225.1 of Chitinophagaceae bacterium. Lineage (GTDB taxonomy): Bacteria > Bacteroidota > Bacteroidia > Chitinophagales > Chitinophagaceae > JJ008. The sequence goes on along the minus strand of JBGAPQ010000001.1, from coordinate 408,484 downwards.
TATTTTAACAACTGGCTGCAACCTGCTCACTTTTAATAATCTAACCATTGATACTAACCGGGATGGGATAGACATTGACTGTTGTACCAATGTTATCGTTTCTGATTGCAGGATTAATTCGCCAATAGATGATGCTATCTGTCCAAAAAGTTCTTTTGCATTGGGGCGAACAATTGTTACTGAAAATATGACCATTACAAATTGCCAGGTTTCTGCTTACAGGTTAGGTACCATGCTGGATGGCACTTTTAAGGAAGAGCCTATTTATTATTGGACATCACGAAATGGCCGTATAAAATTCGGCACCGAGTCTAACGGGGGATTCAGAAATGTGGTCGTATCCAATTGCATATTTCGAAATTGTAAAGGTATTGCCATTGAATGTGTTGACGGGGGAATTTTAGAAAATATTTCAATTAGTAATATCACTATGTACAATGCAGATGATTATCCAATTTATATCACTTTAGGAGATCGTTTAAGAGATCCGAATCCGGGTAAGTCAAGGGGTAAAAATATTTTCATTTCCAATGTTATTGCTTACGTTAATGACTCATTGAGTGGTATTCATATTACCGGTACTCCCACTTCTTACCTGGAAAATATACGGTTAAATAATATCAGTATTCTATATAATGGAGGTGGAAAGAAATCAGATGGATTGTATCATTTTCCTGAATTAGGAAAAGGTTATCCGGAGCCCGGAGCGATTGCTTCATTGGGAAATAATATTCCTGTGGTTAATGTTCCATCGTATGGAATTTTTGCCCGGCATGTAAAAGATTTAGAAATAGATAATCTTACTGTTGATTGTATTAAGGAAGACCAACGTCCCGCTATGATTTGTATAGATATTGATGGACTTAAAATTGAAAAGTTTGTCGCAAAAATTACTAAAGATATTCCGTTGGCACAGTTCGAAAATGTCAGGAACATGGTATTATATCAGACGACTGTATTCGATAACGGCATATTAGCGATACATAGCGGGAAATGGCGTTTACTAAAGAAGGGGAACAAATATCAGCTTTATAACCTGAATATTGATAAGGATTGTGTTAACAATGTAGCATTAAAATACACCGGGATATTAAAAGAGATGATTAAAAAATTTGCTGCGATGTTTACGGCTTCGGGCAGGGTTATTAGAAACTTATAAATTTGAAATATATTTTTGAGATTTACAAAAACCCCGGTATTGGAATATTATTCTTTATTTGTGTAAATAAAATACAATAAAAGATAAATTCAGTAATTGAATAATTTTTTAATTAATTGTGCTCTGCACATAAGAACAAATTTTATGATAAAAAAGAATTATTTGCCAATATGTTTATTTGTATTATTTAGCAGCCAGTTGTTTGTTTTAAGAGCTCAAAAAAAATCAATATCTCAAAAAGTTGATTCTGTTTTACAGTTGATGACTCTGGAAGAAAAGGCCGGGCAGATGAACCAGTATAATGGCCCCTGGGCGGCTACCGGACCATTGACAAATGATGGCAATTTATTATCACAGATAAAAGAAGGGAAAGTAGGATCCATGCTAAATGTGACCGGTGTTGCAAGAACAAAAGATCTGCAGCAATTGGCTTTGCAGTCAAGATTGAGGATTCCTTTATTATTCGGGCAGGATGTGATACATGGGTACAGAACCATTTTTCCTATTCCCTTGGGCGAAGCTGCCAGTTGGGATATTCCTGCTATTGAACAATCAGCAAGAGTGGCAGCAACAGAAGCAGCAGCTGTGGGTGTACACTGGACCTTTGCTCCCATGGTAGATATTGCCCGTGACCCCAGGTGGGGAAGAGTGATGGAAGGGGCGGGAGAAGATCCCTACCTCGGTTCACTCATTGCTAAAGCAAGAGTGAAAGGGTTCCAGGGAAAAGGATTGGGTAATACCGATGCAGTGATGGCTTGTGCCAAACATTTTGCAGCCTATGGTGCTGCGGCGGGTGGCAGAGATTATAATTCCGTAGATATGAGTTTACGTATGCTGCATGAAATTTACCTGCCGCCATTTAAAGCAGCGGCTGATGCAGGTGCAGCCACATTCATGAATTCATTCAATGATCTGAACGGTATTCCGGCCACCGGGAATAAATATTTACAGCGAGACCTGTTAAAAGGTGAATGGAAATTTAAAGGCTTTGTGGTGAGCGACTGGGGCAGTGTGGGTGAAATGATCAATCATGGTTTTTCAAAAGATAACTATGAGGCAGCCATGCAGGCAGCCAATGCGGGCAGCGATATGGATATGGAAAGCCGTAGTTATATCAAACACCTGGTTAAACTGGTAAAAGAAGGAAAAGTGAAAATGAATGTGATTAATGATGCGGTGCGACGTATTCTGGAAAAAAAATTTGAAATGGACCTATTTGATGACCCTTTCAAATATTGTAATGAGGAAAGGGAGAAAACACAATGGAATAATCCGGAGCATATAAAAGTAGCAGGAGATATTGCGAAGAAAAGTATCGTTCTCTTAAAAAATGATAGCCAGTTATTACCGATCAGCAAGCAAACTAAAACAATTGCACTGATTGGCCCGTTTGTAAAAGCTAAAAGCGATAACAATGGTTTCTGGAGTTACGACTGGCCTGATGATACAATAAGAATTTCTTCGCTGTGGGAAGGTGTGCAGAAAAAAATAAGTGCAGATTCAAGAATATTATATGCAAAGGGTTGTAATAGTAATGATACTTCAAGAGCTGGTTTTACAGAAGCTATAACTGTTGCAAGCAAAGCAGATGTTGTTGTCATCAGTGTTGGTGAAGCCAGGGATATGAGTGGAGAAGCCAAAAGCCGGAGTAATATTCAATTACCCGGTGTGCAGGAAGAACTGATCAAAACAGTCATGTCAACCGGCAAACCACTTATAGTCCTCATTAGCGCAGGTCGGCCACTGATATTTAACTGGACCGCAGATAATGTTCCGGCTGTCCTTTACACCTGGTGGCTGGGTACAGAAGCAGGTAATGCTATTGCAGAGGTTTTATTCGGGGATTACAATCCCTCTGGAAAATTACCTATGAGCTTCCCAAGAACAGAAGGACAAATTCCAATCTATTATAATTACTACAATACCGGTCGCCCGGCCACCAGCGATAGTGATCGTTTTTACCGTTCTGCTTATATTGATCTCTCTATTCATCCAAAGTATCCATTTGGTTATGGACTTGGTTATTCAAAATTCGAATACAGCGAGGTCAGACTGAGTAAGAAACAATTCAAACCGGGAGAAAAAATGGATGCGATCGTTACTGTTCGTAATGTTGGTGAGTATGATGGGGAGGAAGTGGTTCAATTATATATAAGAGATATCGCCGGTTCCGTCGTAAGGCCGGTAAAAGAATTAAAGGGGTTTCAAAAAATATTTTTAAAGAAAGGGGAGTCAAAGGAAATAAAATTTCCGGTGGGTGTGGATGACCTGAGATTTTATAATGATAAACTTCAATTCATCTTTGAACCCGGGGAATTTAAAATTTTTATTGGCGGAAATAGCAGGGATGTAAAAGAAGCAGCATTTACCCTTTTATAAAGGCGATACATTATTTTACTTCTTCAAAATCTATATAATCCCCGGTTTGGGGTTTAGCCCTTGACTCTGTACTGGTAGTTTGCTGTGAATAACCCTGTTGTTGCTGCATATGCTCTTGCATACGGTTCTGCATTTCTTTGAAGCCCTTTTTAATTTTGCGGCTGGCCAGGTAAACAGGGATGATCAGTTTAAATATAAACTGGTAAAATATATATGCCAGCAGTGCGAATAAAAGGTATTTCATCGGAGTGTAAAGATAAGTCCGTGCAATTTTATGTTACCGGCATTTGATGTCCGTTTACCGAAATAGTTAGCTTTTGGTTTCTGGCAATACAATTTGGTTTATACAGACTGTTTCCCTTACATTTGCATCGGAAAAAGATGATAGAAGGGAACGAGGCCGTTCCCTTCTTCTTTTATACCCCATGAACATCGAGTCACAAATACAGTCAATAGAGGAGAAAGTGACGGCCATGATAAGCACTGAGCCGGATTTGTTTTTAGTGGAGATTAAGATCAAACCTACTAACAATATTAAGATATATATTGATGGAAATCATGGGGTTAGTGTTGAAAAGTTGGTTCAATTTAACAGGAAGCTGTACAAACAACTGGAGGAAGAGGCTATTTTTCCTGATGGCGATTTTTCTCTTGAGTTATCCTCTCCCGGCCTCGATGAGCCGCTAAAACTTCACCGGCAGTATCTTAAAAATATTGGCCGGTTTGTTGAGGTTCTTGTAAAGGATGGAACTAAGAAAGAAGGGAAGCTTTTAAGTGTATCTGATGCTGGTATTGAACTGGAGGAATTAAAAGGAAAAGGGAAAAAAATGGAAATAGTAAGGCATGCTATTTCTTTTGATGATATAAAAACAACAAAAATTCAAATTAAATTTTAATCAACCAGGATTACAAAATTTTGAGCTATGTCAAGTATTAACCTGATCGACGCATTCCAGGATTTTAAAGATGCGGAAAATATTGACCGCCCGACCATGATGAAAGTGGTGGAAGATGTTTTTAAAACCTTGTTGCGTAAAAAATATGGTAGTGATGAGAACTTTGATGTGATTGTAAACGCCGAAAAAGGAGACCTTGAGATTATCCGTCGCCGGATGATTGTGGAAGACGGGCAGGTAGAAGATCCGCTGGCACAGGTTGCATATAAAGATGCGGTAAAAATTGAACCTGACTTTGAAGTGGGTGAAGAATTGTACGAAGAAATTGATCTGCTTGATTTTGGCCGCAGGGCAATCCTTGCTGCTAAACAAACCTTGGCAAGCCGTATCAGTGATTTGAAGAAGAATGTACTGGCCAAGAAATATGGTGACAGAATTGGTGAGATCATTAGTGCCGAAGTATACCAGGTTTGGAAGAAAGAGATCTTGCTGCTGGATGAAGAAGGAAATGAACTGATTTTACCTAAAAGTGAACAGATACCACAGGATTATTTTAAAAAGGGAGAAAATATCAGGGCTGTGGTTAAAAAAGTGGATATGAAAAATAACAATCCGGTTATTATTCTTTCCAGAACCGCACCTGATTTTCTGTCAAAACTGCTGGAAATAGAAGTACCGGAAATTTTTGATGGCCTTATTGTTATCAAAAAAATTGTCCGTGATCCGGGAGAAAGGGCCAAAGTTGCTGTGGAGTCTTATGATGACCGTATTGATCCTGTTGGCGCTTGTGTGGGGATGAAGGGAAGCCGTATTCATGGCATTGTTCGTGAATTGAAAAATGAAAATATTGATGTTATTAACTGGACAAGTAATATTCAATTATTAATACAGCGTTCTCTTACGCCGGCTAAAATCACCAGCATGGAACTGGATAATGAAGGAAAACATGCGAATGTGTACCTTAAACCGGACCAGGTGTCGCTGGCAATCGGGCGGCGGGGAGTAAATATTAAACTGGCTTCAGAACTCACCGGTTATGAACTGGATGTGTACCGTGATAATGAGGGCGAAGAAGATGAGTTTGATATTGACTTGGAAGAATTCAGCGACGAAATTGAGACATGGATTATTGATGAACTGAAAAGAGTTGGATGCGACACAGGAAGAAGTGTACTGAATCTTACCGCAGAAGAATTAGAAAGAAGAACAGATCTGGAAAAAGAAACAATTGCCGATGTAAGAAGAATTTTGAAAGAAGAATTTGAAAAAGAATAAATGAGGTCAGCAATGTCATAATTAGTCAAACAGGTCAATAGGTTCCCATACTTGTTCAATGAGTGACTAATCTGACGCCGTTTGACGTAATGACAATTAAACAAACTGAATGGCAGAATTAAAACTTCCACGATTATTAGCAGCCGCTAAAGAATTTAACGTTGGGCAGGATACCATTATTGATTTCCTGATAGGGAAAGGATTTCCTAAAGATGAGCTTAAGCCAACTTCAAAACTGACGGAGGACATGTACCGTGCCCTGCAGCTGGAGTTTCAGGGTGATAAGGCTGCTAAAATGAAAAGCGACCAGCTTGAATTACCCAAAGGGGCGCAGGCAGAAGCCAAAAAGAAAAAAGAAGAAGAGGAAATAATCTTCAAAAAAGAAGAAAAACCAGCAACTAAAAGTAGCAAAAAGGAAGAAGAGCCCAAGCCCGTTGTGGTTGAGGAAAAACCAGTTAAAGAGGAAGAGAAAAAAGAAAAGAAAGAAAAGAAAGAGGAAGAAGTCGTAGTGAAACTGGAGGCCCCGGAAATTGAAGGCCCCAAAGTGGTTAAGAAAATCGATCTTTCATCTATAGATTCCTCTACAAGGCCAAAGAAAGGAACAAAAGCGAAAAAAGAAGAGGAGCCCAGGCCTGCTGAAGAGGAAAAACCGGTAAAGGCAAAAGGTAAAAAGAAAGCAGAAGCAGTTATTGAAGAAGTAAAGCCCGTTGAAGAAGTGGTGATAAAAGGAGAGCCTGTAACCGAAGAACAACATACAGTAATTGAAAATATAGAAGTAGAAAAACTTACCGGCCCGAAAATACTGGGCAAAATAGAATTACCTGTCGATAATGATACCCGGCCCGTAAAAGATGAAAAGAAAAAGAGAAAGCGTATCCCGATAGAGAAAAAGGATACTACCAAACGGGAAATCTTCATCAATAAAGATGAAGACAAGAGACAAGGCGGAGGTGGAAATTTCAACAGGGGACGAGGGCCGGGCGGTGGTGGCGGTAACCGTCGTGACAACCGTGGCGGTATTGGCCGTCGGGAGGAAAAACTGATTGACGAGAAAGAAATTCAGAAGAAAATACAGGAAACACAGGCCAAGCTATCTGGCGGTGGTGGAAAAGGGAAAAGTCTGAAGGCAAAACATCGCCGTGAAAAAAGGCAGGAAATGGCTGAAGCCATGGGCGAAGCCGCGGATGATCACAAGCTGCAGGTCACAGAATTTATCAGTGTTAGTGAGTTGGCTAACCTGATGGATGTAAGTTTTGCTGAAGTCATCAGTAAGTGTATGGGTCTTGGTATCATGGTGTCTATCAACCAACGCCTGGATGCCGAAGTAATAGAACTGGTAGCCAGTGAATTTGGGTTTGATGTAGAGTTTATTGATATGGAGAAACAAATGGAAATGGAGCATGAAGATGAGGAAGATGATGAAGAAAATCTTAAGCCCCGTTCTCCTATAGTTACCATTATGGGTCACGTAGACCATGGTAAAACGTCATTGCTTGACTATATCCGCAATGCAAATGTGGTCGCCGGTGAAGCGGGTGGTATTACCCAGCACATTGGTGCTTACCAGGTAGAACTGACAAATGGAAAGGAAATTACTTTCCTGGACACTCCCGGCCATGAAGCATTTACTGCTATGAGGGCCAGGGGTGCCAGGGTTACTGATATCGCTGTAATTGTTATTGCAGCTGATGATGCGGTTATGCCTCAAACCCGTGAAGCGATAAGCCATGCCCAGGCAGCGGGGGTGCCTATGATTTTTGCAATCAATAAGATTGATAAAGATGGGGCAAATTCTCAAAAAATATATGAACAGCTTTCGCAAATGAATCTGCTGGTGGAAGAATGGGGAGGTAAACATCAGAGCCAGGAAATATCTGCCAAAAAGGGATTGAATGTAGATAAGCTGCTTGAAAAAATATTGCTGGAAGCTGAATTGCTGGAGCTGAAAGCTAATCCGGACAGAGAAGCTTCAGGAACTATCATTGAAGCTTCATTAGATAAAGGCCGCGGTTATGTGGCTACGTTGCTTGTGGAGAATGGAACTCTGAGCCATGGTGATTTGATTGTTAGCGGACAATATTTTGGGCGTGTAAAGGCCATGTTTAATGAGAGGAATAAGAAAGAGGATCATGCGGGTCCTTCTGCACCAGCTGTTGTTTTGGGTCTCAATGGTGCACCCCAGGCGGGAGAGAAATTCAAAGTATATGAAGATGAAGCGGAGGCAAAGGAAATTGCATACCGCCGTGCACAAATACTCAGGGAGCAGGGCATCCGAACTAAGAAACACATTACTCTGGATGAGATTGGCCGTCGTCTTGCATTGGGAAGCTTTAAGGAACTGAAGGTAATCATTAAAGGTGATGTGGACGGTTCTGTGGAAGCCCTGAGTGATTCATTGCAAAAGTTATCTACGGATGAAATTTTGGTAAGTGTAATTCACAAAGGCGTTGGTCAGATCAACGAGAGTGATATTGTACTGGCCGAAGCTTCTGACGCCATTGTAATTGCGTTTAATGTTCGTCCTTCTTTGCAGGCTTCAAGACTGGCAGATAATGCTGGTATTGAGATAAAGATGTACTCAATTATTTACAATGCTATTGAGGAAGTGAAGAGTGCAATGGAAGGCATGCTGGAGCCCAAAGTACAGGAAAAGATTGTTGCTAACGTTGAAATCAGGGAAGTGTATAAGTTTGATAAGGCAACAGTGGCTGGCTGTTATGTACTCGATGGAAAAATTAAAAGAGATTCCAAAGTTCGCCTCATTCGTGATGGTATCGTTATTTATCCTACTGGCGAGGGTGTCAATGCAGAATTGGCTTCCTTGAAGCGCTTCAAAGATGACGCAAAAGAAGTGGTTTCCGGGATGGAATGTGGCCTAACCATTAAAAACTTCAGTGATATTAAGGTTGGAGACGTAGTAGAGGCTTATGAAATTGAAGAGGTAAAGAGAACTTTGTAAATTACCAACCTGTAACTGTTGGCTAATTAGCTTTTCTTATCAAACTTTTGTTAAATACCTACCTGATAATATTTAAGTTATATCCGGCAAAGTATTTTTGAACTTATGCTTAGTATGAAGAAATCATTCACTGCCCTTTTTTTATCGCTGTCTATCATCGGTTCGGCACAGGGACAACCCAAAAAAGTTATTGCAGATAAAATTGCCGGTCTTGTCGGCGATAAAATCATACTGCAATCTGATATAAAAAACTCATTGGCGGATATTGTTCGCCAGGGAGGTACTGTTCCGGAAAACGCAGAATGTCTTTTGATGGAGCAAGCTATAATTTCCAAAGTACTGATGCTGCAGGCGTTAAAAGATTCTTTGCCTGTAACTGATGAAGAAGTAGAAGCAGATCTGGACAATAGGATTCGTCAATATATTAACCAGTTTGGCAGCCAGGATGCACTGGAAGAAGTAGCTGGAAAAACTATCTATCAAATAAAAGACGACGCCAGGGAATCTGTTAAGGAACAAAAACTGGCCCAGGCAATGCAGCGCAAAATTGTCGATAACGTAAGAATAACACCCATTGAAGTAAAAGCGTATTTTGATAAAATTCCAAAAGACAGTCTTCCTTTTTACGAATCAGAATTAGAAATTTGTCAGATTATCCTTTACCCTAAGGCTTCAAGAGATCTGGAGCAATATATCGTAGGGGAAATGAATAATTATAAAAAGCAAATTGAAAATAAGTTGACTGATTTTTGTCGCCTGGCAAAACAGGTGTCTGAAGACCCGGGAAGTAAAGAGAGATGTGGCCAATACCAGATCAATCGCACAGAAAAAACCTGGGACCCGGTTTTTCTGTCCACAGCTTTCCGCTTAAAAGAAGGGGAAATATCCTCCCCGGTAAAATCAAAATTCGGGTTTCATATTATCCAGATGGTTCAGCGAAACGGGGATGATGCTGTTGTTCGTCACATACTCCGAATTCCTCCTGTTACAGAAGAAGAAATTGGCCAGGCAAAAAGAAAATTAGATACTATTCGTTCTAAGCTAATTGCGGGGACGATGAACTTTAATGAGGCCGGTTCAAAATATAGTGATGATGAGGCCGCCAAGTATACAGGACCTTGTATTACCGACAGAGAGGGTTCTACATTTGTTACTATCGATATGCTGGATAAAGAAATGGTAGGAATGTTAGGTAAGATGAAAGCAGGAGATATTTCTCAACCCACTTCTTTTGAAAATGAGCAGGGGAAAAAAGGAGTGAGGATTGTTTACCTGAAATCGAGATCAGAACCTCATCGGATGAATATGCAGGACGACTACAGCAAAATATCTAATTTTGCCCTGGAAGAAAAGAAAAGTAAGACTCTTGAAAAATGGCTAAAGTCAAAACTCCCCACTTATTATGTAATGGTTGATCCCGGTACACTTGAAGAGTGCCCCCAACTTGGAAGATTTGCCACTGATACAAGGGCATTTTAATAAACAAAGAAACAAGTGAAAGCCGCTACTTCTGTAGCGGCTTTCTTTTTATAAAATAATGACTATTAAAAAAATCATAGTAAATTCCCTTTCAGAGATGATTAATAAACGTCTTATTTTTACTCATGTGCGAAACGGGGCTTGTAAGTAGCAGCAAATACCTCATTGCCTGATATGAATAACCTTTGTGAATATTTTCAGTATTCCAGTCAGTTTTATTATGCATTAATTGACAAGAATAAGCACTTCCTTTATGTAAACCCATTGTTTAAGACACTGCTGAACCATTTATCACCTGAACACTCCATGCCGTCTTTTTCAGATATTGTAGCTGATAGCGAAAAAGAAAAAATTCATGCAGTGTTAGTAACCTGTTTGCAAAAACCGGGAGAAATAGTAAGAGCAGATTTAAGGATGGTAATGAAAGAGAATATGCCTGTAAAAACCTCCTGGGAACTCATGGCATTGCCTGATAATGAAAGCGACCGGCAAAAAGTGCAAGCAATTGGTGTTATAATCAAACATCCGGAAAATACAAAAAAGAACATCGACCCTGTTATTGCAAAAGAAACTTCTGAACGATACAAAGCATTCGAACAAAGTGCAGAAGGTCTCTGGATGTTTGAAACGACGGAACCGGTTTTATTGACCGATCCTCCCCTTGCGATTATTGAATACTGGAAAAAAAACTCACATCTTGTCGAGTGTAATGATAACTTGGCAATGATGTATGGGTTTGAAAAGGCTGAAGAGCTGATTGGTGTGCCGTTGGATCAGTTGGTGGACTTTTCAGACCCGATTCATCTGAATAATCTAAAAGAATTTATTATCAAGGGCTTTCAAACCACTACTGTTGAAACAAAGGAATTCGATAAAAATGGGGAGATCAAATATTTTGTAAACCGAATGACTGGTGTAGTGGAAAATGGAAAGCTAAAGCGGGTTTGGGGCACCCAACAGGATATTACAAAACAGCGTTTAGCAGAACAACAGCTATTAAAGAGTGAATTGTTTTACCGGAATCTGTTTGCTAATTCCCGGGATGGTATTCTTATTATTGACAAAGAAGGGATAGTAACATTTGCCTCGCCTTCTATTACTCCTGTATTAGGATACGAAAGCGATGAAATTTTAGGGGAAAATACTTTTGACTACGTACATCCGCAAGAAAGATCCCTTGCTTATTCAGCCTTTAGGGAAGAAATGGCTGATATTTCAACGCAAAAGTTCATCTCGGTAAGGCTGCTGAGGAAAGATGGGAACTGGATGTGGTGTATAATACGAGGACATAATCTTTTACAAAACCCTTATGTGAAAGGACTGGTGGTACACCTCTATGATGATACGAAGAGGAAAGAAACTGAAGATGCATTGGTTGAAAGCGAAAAGCGGTTACGAAACCAGGCAACTGTTTTACGAAACGTTACCGATGTGATTGTGACAACAGATCTTAACAGGACTATTACTTCGTGGAATCATGTTGCAGAAAAGTTAAGTGGAGTTACACAAGAAGAAGCTATAGGCCGGCCATATAGAAATGTTTTAAATACAGATTATTCGCCCTATACACAAGAGCAGGTTGCAGATATTGTTTTTGGAGAAGGTATCTGGAAAGGAGAGGTATCTTTTGCAGGAAGTGATGGAGAAAAAAAATATTTGCTGCTAACCATTTCATTGTTGTATGACGACGATCGTAATAAAGTCGGTTTACTGGGAGTAGGGAAGGATATTACAGAAAGGAAAAAAGCCGAGGCGAGCCTGCAGGAAAGTGAACTTTTCTATCGCAACCTGATTACTCATTCGTTGGATGGGATTGTAATGACAGGACCCCGAGGGATAATTCAGTATTGCAGCCCGTCGGCAGAAAAAATATCCGGCTATAGTACCGAAGGATTATTGGGGCATTCTATTTTCGACTTTATTCATCCGGGAGATACCAGGATTGCTATCGAGGCTTTTGATATGGAATTCAGAAAGCAATCAGTTATAAACTATATTTCGTTGCGTTTATTGCATGCAAGCGGAGAATGGGTTTGGTGCACAGTGAGGGGGCACAATTTGTTTGATAATCCCACATTTAACGCAATGGCAATTTATTTTACAAATGATTCAAAGCGGAAAGCAATTGAGGATAAACACCGGGAAAGTGAAAAAAGATTCAGGAACCTGATTCATAATCTCAAACTTGGAATAATTCTTCAGGATGGGAAAGGGAAAATGATAATAACTAACCAGGCTGCGCTGGATATGCTTGGCTTAACCGAGTCTCAGCTGTTAGGAACTACTTCTTTTGATCCGAGATGGAATGTAATACACGAAGACGGGAGTAATTTTCCAGGGGATACACACCCGGTACCGGTTGCTATTAAAACACAAAAATCCGTACGGGATGTTGTGATGGGTGTTTACAGGCCAAATACTAATGACCGGGTATGGTTATTAGTGAATGCAGAACCTGTTTTCAATAATGAGGGGGGCATAATAAATGTGGTTTGCTCATTTGCCGATATAACGGACCAAAAAAAACTGGCTCAAAAACTGATTGACCAGGAAATTCAAAAGCAGAAACAGGTTACACAGGCCACCATTGATGCGCAGGAAAAGGAAAGGAGAGAAATCGGTAAAGAATTGCACGATAATATTAACCAGCATTTGAACACCACTCGTCTTTACCTGGAAGTGGCGAAGGAGAAAGCTACCGGCGAAGTGAGGGATATGTTAGAATTAGCACATAAGAATATGGCGGGAATAATTAATGAAATCAGGCATATGTCTCAATCACTGGTACCGCCAACTTTAGGAGACCTAGGTTTGGTAGAATCAGTACAGGATTTATGCGATTCTATCAGACTTGCACATACATTCTCAATAGAATTTCAATACCGGCATTTTAGTGAAGAAGGGATACCTGGTAATCTGAGACTAATGTTGTTCAGAATTATCCAGGAAAAAATAAGTAATATCATTCGCCATGCCAATGCGACAGTTGTTCAAATAAAATTACAATCTGATGCCGAAAATATTTTCCTTACTGTTACTGATAATGGGAAGGGGTTTGATCTCAGTTCTATTAAGGAGGGATTAGGCTTGGGCAATATCAGAACGAGGGCTGCCTTGTTTAATGGCAAAGTAGAAATAACAACAGCCCCGGGAAAAGGTTGTATTCTTTCTGTTGTGGTGCCCTTGAGCGGGGAAACTGGTTCAGATTAATAATAATATGCGTCGTTTTTTCGCCTACCTTTGCGCCTTCCATGAGCGACCCGATCAAACACGAATGCGGACTTGCATTCATCCGGTTAAGAAAGCCATTCGCCTATTACCATCAGCAGTATGGTACCGTACTATGGGGACTCAATAAGCTGTACCTGCTGATGGAAAAGCAGCACAACCGCGGTCAAGACGGTGCAGGTGTAGCAGCTGTTAAGCTCAATGTAGAACCGGGTTACCCCTTTATGAACCGCATCCGCAGTAACGCATCCCAGGCTATCGCTGATATTTTTCAACAAATTGGTAAGGAGATTGGTGAACTGGAAAAATATCATCCCAATATTAAAAGCCACCCCGGGTTAATGAAGGGGCATGTGGGTTTTTTGGGTGAATTATTGTTAGGTCATCTCCGTTATGGAACACAAGGAAAAAACAAACTGGAGTATTGCCATCCGTTCATCAACAGGGATACTATCCCTGCCCGCAATCTGGCATTGGCTGGTAATTTCAATATTGTCAATTCCGATGAGTTGTTTGCCCTGATTGGCAAAGAACCCCATCCAACTGTACGATTTAGTGACCTGGCAGCAATGATAGAACTCATGCATACTTTTCTGTGCAGGGAAGATGAGGAATCGCCGGAGAAAATGGACATCAAAAAGGTTTTAAAGAGAGCATTACCACTGCTTGACGGAGGGTTTCATGTAGGTGGTGTTACCGGTAATGGTATTGGCTTTGTTTTCAGAGACGCACATGGTATCAGGCCTTCATATTATTATGTTAATGATGAAGTAGTGGTGGCCGCATCTGAAAGAGCAGCTATAAGAACCACTTTTAACGTAGGTGAAAATGAAGTAAAAGAACTAATGCCCGGGCAGGCATTGATAGTAAATGAAGACGGGGAAATAGAAGTAGCCCAAATACTGGAAGCTAAAGAAAGAAAAGCCTGTAGTTTTGAACGCATATATTTTTCCAGGGGTAGTGATGAGAAAATTTACCGGGAAAGGAATGCATTGGGATACAATCTCAGTGAACAGGTGCTTAATGCTATTGACTATGATTTAAAGAACACTATTTTCTCATTTATACCGAATACGGCAGAAACAGCATTTTACGGTATGCTGAAAGGCATGGAAGATTATCTCAATAAAATAAAGGTTGAACGTATACTAAGCTGGGGTAATAACTATGACGAAGAAAAACTGAGTGAAATGATACACCGTAAGATCCGGATTGAAAAAATTGCGATCAAGGATGTAAAGATGAGGACATTTATTACGGAAGATGCGGGCCGTAATGAAATGGTGCAGCATGTTTACGATATAACTTATGGCACTGTTCGTCCCGGCCAGGATACATTGGTTGTAATTGATGATTCTATTGTGCGGGGAACTACCCTGAAAGAAAGTATCATCCGTATGCTGGGAAGATTAAAGCCCAAAAAAATAATTGTTGTTTCCTCCTCCCCCCAGATACGCTACCCGGATTGCTATGGTATTGACATGAGCAAAATGGGAGACTTTATTGCCTTTAATGCGGCGGTGGAACTGCTGAAAGAAAATGGCAAGGAGGGTTTTCTAAAAGAGTTACTTGAGAAGTGTAAGCATCTGCAACGCAATAACCAATTGCATACAGAGAATGTGGTTAAATATCTCTATAAGCAATTCACCACTGAAGAAATATCGGGCAAAATTGCGCAACTGATAACTCCTGTGGGCTTGGATATTCCCGTAATGGTGATTTTTCAGAGTATTGAAGATCTTCACAAATCATGTCCCAATAACCTGGGAGACTGGTACTTTACTGGTAATTACCCCACTCCCGGTGGAAATAAAGTGGTGAATAAAGCTTTCCTGAATTACATGGAAGGTAAGAATGTAAGAGGGTACTAAAACCCCTCCGAAAAAACCCGGTTATTTTTTTAATCAACGATGCTGGCATATTTAGGATTTGGAAATTGCTATTAGTAACTTCACAGCAAAAGCTAATCGTTTGAAAATTTTACTATTGATTCGTCATGCAAAAAGTGACTGGGGTAGCCCGGGAGTTGATGATTTTGACCGGTCATTAAACGAACGGGGTAAAAAAGATGCACCGCTTATGGCAGAACGATTATTTGACAAACGAATCGGAGTTGATGCCTTTATAGCAAGCCCGGCAAAAAGAGCAGCTAAAACAGCTAAAATATTCGCTGAGAAATATAACAGGAGAAAGGAGGATATCCTTTTTAAAAAGGAACTCTACCTGCCAGCCTCATCTGTTTTCTATTCAGTTATTGAAGAAATGGATGATACCTTGAATAGTATTGCGATATTTTCCCATAATAATGGAATTACTGAATTTGCTAACATGCTTACAGACGCAAGGGTTGACAATATTCCTACTTGCGGTGTTTTTGCTGTGAAAATTCATTGTAACAGCTGGAAAGATTTCAGAAAGGTCAAAAAAGATTTTTGGTTTTTTGATTACCCCAAAGCGATACAATAAACAGCTATTCTTCCACTGTTGGCGGCGCTTTACGACTTACAAGGAACACTCCTGCAAATATTAGCAGGCCTGCAACTACTTTTTCAAATGTAAATTGTTCATCCAGGAAAAAAGCAGCTATAAGAGTTGCAAAAACAGGTTGGGTATAAATATATGAACCTGTAACACCAGCACCCAGATGTTTTATCCCAAAAATATTGAATGAGTATGCAAGAAAAGTTCCGCAGAATACGATCAGGGCAAGTGATGTAAAATGGGACCATTCAAACAATGGCCAGACTGTTTCAGTAAACTGAACCCAGCCAAAAGGGAGGATCATAATAAACCCAAAGGTAAATACCCACCTGATTACATGTAGTGGCGGATATTCCTGCATCAGGGGCTTTACAATGATGAAGTAAACCGTATATGCCATTGCGTTTAGCACTATAAAGAGGTCGCCAGCCAGCGAAGCAGTTCCATTTTTTTCTTTGGACAGTATGAGTAATACGGCGCCACTAACTCCTAATGCTAATCCCAATGATTTTTGGATAGTGATTTTTTCTTTCAGTATCCAAAAGGCAAAGAAGGTTATCAGTAATGGGGTACAAAGCATTAACAGCGATGCATGAATTGTGGATGTCATGGTCAGTCCCTTGATAAAAAGCATCTGGTTAATCGCAACACCTGTCAATCCGCATAATATAAATCTGAATAAATGCTTTTTCTGTATACCTGCTTCTGTTTTTCCAGGTAGCCAGATAAACCAGAAGAGTATAAGGCTGATACCCACCCGGAAAATATTTAACCCGTATGGTCCTACTAATGATGGAGAAATATATTTTACCATGCTCAGGTTAGTGGCAAAAAAGAAATTGGTAAATAAGACGGCTATATGTGCTTTGGTACTGGTTTTCAGTATTCAACTGTTTAGTAAGTGAACAAAGATAAATGAGAAAGGTCAGCGCAAAGTGGCAATAAACTGACTGATTGTTTCATGGAGTTGATTGCTTTCAGGGAGAACCGGTAGATGATAAGTAAACATCTGCGCTTTTTGTATAGCATCGTCAAATAAAAAATTTTTCTGATCAACCGTAAAGGCCAGTTTTTTTGATGACAAATAATCAGCCAGGTACTCCTGTTCAGTTTGACCGGGTGTGGGGATTAAAATACTTTTCTTTTGAAGTGTCAGTAAATCCATCAGGGTGCTATAGCCACTTCTGCTAATGACAAATTCAGCTTTGCTCATTTCTTCGTTCAACTCATTTGCTGTAAGATGATTGAAGAAGTGAAGCATGTTGCTTGAAGGAATCAGGGAAAAATTGCCAGGTAAACCCCTTACGACTGCAGCTGTGCCCTGATAGTGGCTTATTTGTTTGATTATTTTTTCTTCCAGGGCAGATCGTTGTGGTTCAGGCCCGGTCAGGATAACGAGCAAATGATTCTTTTCGATTGGAGTTTCTCTCTTTTTAAATCTTGACAATATACCAATGTAATAGATTGGTATATCCGGTTTTTTGTCAGGGTGTGATAAGTCACCCGCCAGGTTGTTCTCTGTATTAGTATCTGGCACCCAGCATTCAGAAAAGCGGTTGATGTACTTGTAGTTTTTTTGCTGAAGAATTTTTGCAGTCCAGTTTCCTGCACCAGATTTTATTGCCAACTGATGCGTAATAAAAACACAGGGAACAGATGAGTGGTACAACCCGTACCTGTTATCACTGATAACTGCATCAAAATTATATTGCTCAACAGCATGTTTTAACCATTTATTTTCCTCCCGGATTGCTTTATACAATTTCAGGCTTTGAAGGATTATTTTCCAGACAAAACCCCAGTTTCTCCGGGAATATAGAACCCTGTATCCCTGTAATGGTAAAAAGGGTAAATCCGGAAACTCTGCTTTAAGTAACTGCTCCTGTGCACCTTCACCTGCCAGCCAGACGTCGATATGAAGGTTCAGCAGCTCCCGGATAATGGGTATACAGCGGGTGGCATGCCCCAATCCCCAATCCAGCGGAGCAACCAAAATGCGGAGTTTCCCTTGTTTTTCAGCGACAGACTGCTGATCAGGATTAATTTTTACATCTTTTTGACCCAACAGAATACTAATTTGTTCGTAAAATAGTTTTAATTTAGAAAATTAAGTGTATGAAATCAATCAATAAAATAGCAATAGCCCTGATATTTATCTTATTCCTTGCTTCCTGTAATAAAAATTATTATTCAGGCACTGGTAAAGGAGGAAAGAATTGCGGCTGTCCAAGTCACAAAGGAATGACAGGGTACTAAAATTTCTGTTATTAATGAAAAATCTCAATCAGAACATTTTATTGCTTTGCAGGGATGAGTTTATGAGTGAACAGGCTTTTGAACAGGAAGTGCTGCATCTAAAAGGAATCTTATCTGTTGTTGACACCCCCGAACAATTCTGTATTGCTAATGAGTTGGTGGGCCGCTTCAGGATAACTTCAAACCCTAAAAAAATATTGAAAGAAGCCAATCATTTCCGGTTACGTCCTTTCAGGTTTCTCATAAATAAAAACTAAACAGCATTAGTTGAATATTAAAAAAAGAGAGATTTATCTCTCTTTTTTTATTCAGCATAATTTTTTTAAAGACTCTCTTAGTTTTCCGATCATTTCCTCTATTTCCTCTTTTTTACAGGTACCCACACTCAACCTGTACCATGATGAACTTTTATCTGCCCCAAAAGCATAGAAAGGAACAACGGCCAATCCGGCATTATTCAAAATATAAGCGGTGACGTCACTTTGGTTTTCCAGCAGTTTCCCGTCAATAGTCTTTTTACCAACAAGATCAATTCTTATTGTCAGGTATATAGCGGCTTCAGGTGCAATTGCATCAACAGAAAACCCTTCATTTTTTAACTGAGAAAAACCAGTATAGATGTGGTGCAATCGTTCTTCTATTTCATTTTTGAAATTTGATAAATATTTTTTTATTGCCTCACGGTTTCCAAGATAATAGGCAACGGCTTTTTGTTCTGACATAGGCGCCCAGGCGCCAATATGTGTGAGAATGGCTTTCATTTTACTGATAACAGTTGCCGGCCCCATACCCCAGCCAACTCGAACTCCTGTTGCAGCAAAGACCTTGCTTATGGCATCAATAAAAATTGTGTACTCTCTCATGGCCGGACGAAGTGAAACCGGGTTATAATGTTTTATCTCTCCGTACGTAAGATGCCAATACATCTGGTCATACATCACATACAGTTTCTTTTCATTTTCACCTCTTCTCTTATTTTCTTCAATTACCATGTCACAAATATCTTCCAGTTCTTCTTTTCTGAAAGTAGTACCGGTGGGGTTTTGCGGCGAACAGAGTGAAATCAAGTTGGCTTCTTTTACATAAGGCCGAATATCATCAGCGGTTGGCATAAAATTGTTTTCAGCTTTTGCCTCAACTACAATGTGCTCACCCCCCACAAAATGGGTATAATGATTATTATTCCATGATGGTACGGCATAAATCACTTTATCTCCTTTATCACATATTGCCCGGAAAACTGTATAAATTAATGGACGGCCTCCGGAAGCTACCAGAATTTCATTAATACCGTAATCAAGGCCTTCTTCATCTTTAATGAATGAATGCACAGCTTCTCTCAGGTCAAGGTTGCCTTCCGCAGCCGGATAGTTGGTAAAATGTTTCCGGTATGCTTCTACGATAGCATCTTCCAACTCTTTTGGAATGGGAAAAATGGAAGGGTCAAAATCACCGATGGTGAAATTATAGATGCGTTCACCCTGGCGAATCTTTTCCCTTATCTCACCACCCAGTTTTACTATTTCAGAACCAATTAATGTTTCGGAAAGATGCGACAGTTTCATAGCTCTGCTCTTTGCGGCAAAAGTAACGGAAATGACGGAGATGAACCAGAAAGCTGGCTATGCTATTCAACAAGCACAATAATTTTTGTCAACCAGCGGGCGGTATCTTTTTCCATCACCGGGTCTGTAATATATTGTTCAATTACAGGACTTTTTTGTTTTAGCTTGTTGCCGGCAAGATATTTATCTATGCATTTATAAGCATCTTCAGATTTGTTATAAGCGCCATAGTAATTGACATAAACAGCTTTTGAAGCAGGAATATCCTCAATGCGTATTATATTGCCTGCAAATGTTGCTCCGGCGCTAACCGGTATTGCTGCGGCCATATCTGTCTGCTGATTTTTTTCATCCCATTCAAAAAATAATCCTGCCGGACCACCAGTCTCAAGGGTTAGGTTTACAGAGTCACTGTATAAAATGGAAATGTGTTGTGAATAAAAGGAAGAGATATCGGCCCATTTTACAAGTTGGCGGATGCTTGCATAACTGGTGGCAGGAAAATTCATTGGAGTAACAGCATATTTTGCCTCTGATTGTGTAACAACGGAGGTCTTTTCGATAGTTGCTTTTAAAGCCTTTAATCCATTTTCAAAATCACTTCCCATTTGTTTGTCCATACTGTAGAACAAATTAAAAATATTCCACGGTCGTGGGGTAGCCAATTCAAAACTCCAGGTAACAGAAGTAACGCCATTGACCTCATTTAGTGTAAAGAATGCATCAGCTTTTCTTTTTTGCGGCTTGATAAAAGTAATATGGTGGCCCACTTTCTTGCCGGGTTCCAGTAACGTAATTTCCATTTTCCCATCACCAGAAATTTCAGGAGAACCTGTCCAACTGCTTACAGCGCCTACAGTTCCGTCAGTTCCGGATAAGGTATGTTTTACCGTCGAATCCTGTTGGTTCCAGGCAGACCACTTATTAAAATTTTCCAGCCTGGCCAGGTTTTCATATACCATGGTAGCAGGTGCATCAATGATAATTGTTTTCTCAATTTTCTGTGATACAGGTAGTATCAATGATAAAACTGCTGTTACAACCAAGAGTGCTAACAGGAAAAAGAAAAAAAGACGCAGTGATTTCATCAGTTATTATTTCTAGAAAGCCTTTAATGGTTTTTCTTCTTGTTTGATATCAGGTTTTAGGGTAGCCCTGATATAACTGTTCAAGTTAATATACTTCTTAGCCGCATCCTGGATCATTTTTGAACTCAGGCTGTCAATCATTTTCTGCTTATTAAGTATTTCAGCAGGGTTGCTGCCATAAAAATAGGCGTCGAATAAATTGTTTGACCAAAAACTGTTCTGTTTGATATCAACTTCCAGTTTTCTTTTTTGTTGTTCCTTTATTTTTTCAAGGTCTTCTGCACTTACACCTGATTTGATGATCTTTTTCAATTCATCAAATGCTGCATTGGTCAATGTATCAGCATTTTCAGGTGCGCAGGGAAAAGTTATATTAAATGTTGAATTAACATAAGGGGTCCTGTTTATCCCCCCTGAAGCACTCACCCCGTACACCCCTCCTTTTTCTTCCCGAAGCTGCTCAATTAATTTTATGTTCATCAGTTCTCCGAGGCTGAAAAGTGCATAGGCGTCTTTAGAATTATATACAGCCGGACCAGTAAAAACAATATTCACCATACTTTTCGGATCTGAACCTTTATTGATCACTTTATTGATCTTAGTTTTCGGTGGCCTGATACCAAGATCCCGGAAAGTTTCTTTTTTGGCAGTTCCCGGTAATCCGCCAATATATTTTTCCAATAGAGGTTTGATGGTTTCTTCATTGAATGAACCAGTAAACAGGAAGGTGAAGTCTCCGGCATTGGAAAACCGCTCTTTATAAATCTGAATGCCCCTGTCAAAATTTATTTTGTCGAAATCTTCTGGTTTTGGCAGGGTTCCACCGCGGGGATGATTTTGTGTAAGAATTTTTTGCAATTCTCCGTAAAAGTATGACATCGGGTCAGCAGAAATATTAGCATAAAATTGCTTTTGCCTTGTTTTATAAGATTCAAAAGCAGAAGCATCTTTTCTGGGTGAAGTGAAATAAAGATAAACCAGTTGCAGCAGCGTTTCAGTTTCTTTAGGCACAGTACTGCCGCTCATTCCTTCGCTATACCCGGCAATCAACGGAGAAACTCTTGTATTCTTTCCCTTTAGCATATTGCCCAGATCAATGGCTGAAAAATCTCCAACACCACTTTGTGATACGATAGAAGAAGCATTAATGGCGGTATAATAATCTGCATCCTTAACCAGGGAATGCCCTCCCTTGCTGAAAGCCCTGAAAAGAATTTCATCGTTTTTAAAGTTTGTTGGCTTTAATATCACTGTAGCGCCGTTGGATAACTTCATCAATGTTGTACCCAGTTCATCATCGGTTTTTGAACTGAGGATTTTTCCGGCCCTTAGTTTATCTGCATCCAGTAAACTGGAAGCAAGTACTTTTTCTTTATAAGGCTCAATAGTGGCAAGATCTACGGTATTTAAAACGGCTTTTACTTCTTCTGAAGAAGGTATTTTAATACCTGCTTTGTCCGGTGCATTCAATGTCACCACCATATTGTTCTTTGTTATCCATTGGGTAGCCAGCGTATTAATGTCCTGTAGTGTTACCGATGACAAGTACTGTTTAACAAAATCATACTCCCATTCAATACCGGGGACAGGCTCACCTACCAGGAAATTGCCTACATATTCATCCACATATTTGTAAGACTCTTCCTTTTCTCTTTCATTGAAAATACGGTCATAGAGGCTTTGTGTTTGTTTTTTTTGTAAATCAAATTCTGAAGGCGTAAACCCATGTAACAAAACTCTCCTGTTTTCTTCCATCAGTGCATATAAGGTTCTTGCCATACCAGTATCACTGGTATTGGCAAATAACTGGTAAGCGTCTTTCGTTCTGGCATAACTTTCACCGTAATAGGAGCCGGCACCAACAAAAGGAGGGTTGGCTTTTAATGTCAACTCCCTGAAACGGTTATTTAACATGCCGGTGAACAGTGCTCCGTTCATATATCTTACATAATCACCTATTGTTGTTTCTGGCTGAACATCTTTTTTAAATAAGATCTCTACCGAAGGGAATGCAGTTTCCTTATCTTTTGCCACAACTGTTAACACTTCTGCATGATCAGGGACAGGAAATACTTCTCTTTTGCGTGCCGATGGCGGAGCCGGAATATCACCAAATATTTCTTTGATCCTTAGCTCCATATCGTTTACATCAATATCACCAACAATGATGACAGCCTGCAGGTCGGGCCTGTACCAGTCAGTGTAAAAGCGTTTCAAAGCGGCATGAGAAAAATGCTGCAATGTTTCCAGTTTGCCAATAGGTAACCTTTCAGCATACTTTGAGCCTGCATATTGTACAGGTAAGGTTTGTTTCATCATTCTCTCATCGGCGCCACGGCTCAGCCTCCATTCTTCAATCACTACCCCTCTTTCTTTTTCTATTTCTGTAGAATCAAGCAATGCATTATGTGCCCAGTCTTCCAGTATTTGTAAACCCTTATCCACGAGGCCGGGTTTGTCGGTCGGAACCGGTAACATGTAAACTGTTTCATCAAAACTGGTGTATGCATTAAGGTCAGCTCCGAATTCAACACCAATACTCTGCAGATAACTTACCAGTTCGTTTTTCGGAAAACGTTTGGTGCCATTAAAATTCATATGCTCCATAAAATGGGCAAGACCAAGCTGGTCATCATCTTCTAATACAGAGCCGGTATTTACCACCAATCTCATTTCTACTCTTTTCTCCGGCTTTTGATTTTGCCGGATATAATAAGTCATTCCATTTGCCAGTTTCCCGATTTTCACTTTGGGGTCCACCGGCATTGGTTGCGATGGATTGATCTGGGCATGTAAACCAAGACTATAGGCAATAATTATAATAAACAGACAGTACCTGGAAAGAGGTTGCATACAATAGTATTTTTAGTAAGGTAAATTTATTCACATACGGGGGCTTTGAAAAATAAAATATCCCGGCTTTTATTGGCCGGGATATTTTTTATTAGCATATTTCCTTATTGCTGCTTTCTTTCAGTAAAGACTTTTTCAGCATCTTTTGCTTTTTGAAAATCCAGGATCACACCATTGATGCAATAACGGAGTCCTGTAGGTGGCGGGCCATCATCGAACACATGACCCAGATGGGCTTTACACCTGCCGCATTGTACTTCTGTTCTTTCCATGCCGTGAGTATGATCCGGAGTATAAAGTATGCTTCCTTTACTGATAGGGTCGTAAAAACTGGGCCAGCCGCAGCCGCTTTCAAATTTTGTATCGCTTTTAAACAAAGCATTGCCGCAGGCTGCACAATAATAGGTGCCCACTTCTTTAAAATTTTCAAACTTACTGGTCCAGGGTCTTTCAGTACCTTTTTGACGGGCTATATAAAACACTTCTGCCGGCAATACTTTTTTCCACTCTTCTTCACTCATATTCACTTTTGAGGTATCTGTAGTGGAATAAGCAGGGTTGTTCTTTTTATTAGTTGTATCCATTTTGGCCGTTTTGGTGGTTGAATTATTGTTTTGCGAATAGCTGCATTGCTGCAAAAACCAGGTAAGAGAGAGCAGGAACACTATTTTTAAAAATGACCTCATATTATTGCTTTAACAAACTTACGGAAACAAGGTTGGCCTGGTTTGCAGTAAATAACCAACTTACATTTGTTAACATTTTGATTGCATATATAATCGGACTAAATTTCAGGTTTATGATAGATATTTCAGTTGTTGTACATTATATTTGTTCGTACACCAAGATTAGTAATTGTTTATGTTCAATTTAATATTGTTCGGCCCTCCCGGAAGTGGAAAAGGTACCCAATCAGATAAGCTGGTAGAAAAATATGGCTTGAAACATTTGTCCACCGGAAACCTGCTGCGCCAGGAAATAGCTGATAAAACGCCTCTTGGTCTTGAAGCAAAAAGTTTTATAGATAAAGGACAATTGGTTCCTGACGAAGTGGTGATAGGAATGGTCGACTCATATTTTGATCTTCATAAAGATGCCAAAGGATTTCTTTTTGACGGATTTCCACGGACAGTAGCCCAAGCTGTAGCATTAGACAGGCTATTGGATTTAAAGAAGACTGGTATCGCAGCCGTTCTGGCATTGGAAGTGGGAGAGGAAGAGTTGGTAAAACGACTTCTGAACCGTGGTAAAACCTCCGGAAGAAGTGATGATACAAACGAGGAAGTAATAAGAAAACGATTTTCAGTTTATAGTAACGAGACTACCCCTGTGGCTGCGCATTATAAAGAAACCAGGAAGTTTCAATCTATAAAAGGAGAAGGAAGTGTGGATGAGATCTTTTCTGCTTTATGCAGGGCTATAGATAAAAAAATGCAATAAAGCGGCCGGAATTTTATACGTCGTCATCACCTGCTCTTTTTAATAAGTCTTTTTCTTCATTGGTAAGTGAGTTATATCCTTGCTGGTTTATTTTATCCAGTATCTCATCAATACGTTTTTGTGTAATATTAGGCGTCCTTTTATAGGGGTCACCGGCAGATTTATAAAAGAGCTGATCTTTAATATGCTTTTTGCCCCGCTTTGGCTTATCAGGATTAAAAAGGTTATTTACCCAATCAAAAAAATTACTCATCCAGTCGCTCCAGTCATAACCCCGGCGAATGAGCCAGATAAATACCCCCCCCATAAATGCACCTGCTAAAAGCGGAGCATAGGCGGTTACATTATAATAGGGAACGGTGGCTATAGATATCAACAGGTAAAAAGTTGTGAGTATCCACAAGGGGAAGCCCCCATTCAGCAAAGGAAATATTTTGTAACCTGGTGAGACCAGGGTGATGGCTACTGCGATAGCAGTAATACTGGCAGCCGATCCGAAGTAAACCATATTCAGAGGTTGCTGCGCTGCCGGCAACAGGTGAGCAGTAATTAAAAAAGCGGCAGAACCAACTAGCCCTCCGTAGATATATAAGGGAATAAGTTTGCGATTGCCTGTAAGATCCTGCATAATGTACCCAAAGGTCCATAACCAGAGCATGTTGGCAAGTGTCATCCACACTCCAATATTGGTAAACATAGCTGTGAGCAGAGTCCAGGGTTTTGAAGCCAGGCTGTTAAGATTAGCAGGCAGAACAGCCCATGGCAAGGCTTCGTTTTTAAAACGGGAGGAAACCACAGCTTCTTCCCGGTACATATAATAATAAAATACTTTGACCAACGCCAGTGTAATGAAAATAACGAGATTGATTACAATAAGCCTTGTTAGTGCATTATTACTCTGGCCCAGCGACATTCGCTGCCTGTATTGTCTTTCGGTATAAGACATAGTTTTAATATAACGACCGGCGGTTGGTTTTGTTCCAATAAAGTACCATTAAAAAACCGGTAATAGCGCCGCCCAGGTGTGCAAAATGGGCAATATTATCGCCGCTTACTCTCGCCACTCCCCCAAAAAGATCAATAGCAGCCAAGCCCAGCATAGCCCATTTGGCTTTTACCGGGAAAGGGATTAACATGATATACAATTCGGTATTGGGAAACAGGTAAGCAAAAGCTGCCATTACCCCCATGATCGCACCAGAAGCACCAACTGCAGGGGCTAAAAAACCAGCTTTAGGAGCTAATCCTTCCATTGTTTCTGTATCATTGTTATAATATGCCTGTGTCAATTGTTCTACTATTTCCGGATCATAACGTAGATGCTGAATCAGCAGATGACAGGCAGCAGCTCCTATACCACATACAAGATAGAACAAGAGAAATCTTTTGGCACCCCATACATTTTCAAGAATTCTTCCAAACATCCATAGAGTAAACATATTGAATACAATATGGAAAATTAACTGGGGCGAATGGGTGAACATGTGTGTAGCAACCTGGTAGGGCTTAAAATCAGGTGTGTCGACCGGATATAAAGCAAGTATTGCTGTTAATCCCATTTGCTTGTCGAAAACCATTTGTGCCACATAAACCAATACATTAATAATAATCAGGTTCTTAACTATCGGCGGAAAACGATCCGGTCTTGTAAATCTAAATTCACTCATTGGGCAAAAATAAGTTTTATTGTACGGCTTTTGTCTTGCGGGCAGGTAACAAGAGTAAATCTTTCTTTAAAATATAACCAGTGGTGATCTGTCCCCTGCTGTTAGTAAAAAAACAGTCAATGAAGTTTGTAAAACTTTTGGAAGATCTTACTATATCTCCTTTAATGAGGTATGCTTTCTTGGGTTTTGATTTCAGGTCGGGGCTTTCGTAAAAATATGTTTTGACAGCTTTTACTTTCCAACTGCTGGAATCCTGGTTGTAATAAGGAAAATAATTTTGCAGGCTTATTTCTCCGGTCTCAGCCCTGCCAATGGTGGTTTCAGTGGTCGTATTATCAGGATCACCTGCCTGGAAGCTTGAAATAAAATGATTTTGTAAGAACCAGTTCTTTTTTACTTTATTATACCTGAATGTAATCGTTTCGGCCCATCGCCAGCTGCTGCCACCATAAAAATCAAATAACAAATCTCCGTTTTTGAATAACACTCCCTGGTAGGGATCACCCATAGCCCCGCCGCAATGCCGGCAATAGATGATCTTTGTATTCTCTGCAGCCAATTTCAGCTGGTCATTAGTTTGCCGGATAAGCAGCAACAGCGGCCGGGGCACATCCCAGTCAGGGTTATCAAAAGTGAGTGTGTCTTCGCCTTTTGATCTCAGGATAAGTATATAATCCGTCAGTTTATCGCTGTTCAGGTCTTCCTTGATAAAATCAAGCACTTCGTAGCCCTGCAGAATAAAGGGTTTTAATTCTGAAGGGACTTCTTTTTCCTGAGCAATAGCAATGCAACCAAAAGCAATAACCACAAAAAATGAAGAAAATATTTTTTTCATACCAAAGGTTTATGATCGTAGTTTTAACTGTACCACATTCTCGATATGATGAGTGTGTGGGAACATATCAACCGGCTGCACTCTGGTCACCACATATTTTTCATCCAATAAATTCAGGTCCCTTGCCTGTGTGGCCGGGTTACAACTCACATATACTACAACAGGTGCGGCTATATCGAGGATCTTTTTTACCAGTTTTTCATGCATACCGGCTCTTGGCGGGTCGGTAATGATCACATCCGGTCTGCCATGTGCAGCAAAGAATTTATCGTTGCAAATATCAATCACATCACCGGCAAAAAAAGAAGTTGTGCCCAGTTTGTTCAACGCTGCATTTTCTTTGGCATCTTCAATAGCTGCTTCGATCATCTCCACTCCAATGATCTTTTTTGCTTTTTTGCTTACGAAAATGCCAATGCTGCCGGTGCCGCAGTACAGATCATATACTGTTTCATTGCCTGTCAGTTCAGCAAAATCCCTGGTCACCTTATATAGTTGTTCAGCCTGTTTGGTATTGGTTTGAAAAAATGATTTTGGGCCGATCTTAAATTGAAAGTCTTCCAGTTTCTCAATTGCATACCCTTTGCCATGCCAGGTAACAGGTTCAAGATCGTATAAACTGTCGTTCCACTTTGTATTGACAGTATAAAGTAAAGTGGTAATAGCAGGAAATTGCAACATCACATATTCCATCAGCTTGTTGATCTTCTTTTCATCATTTTCTGCCACCACAATGTTCACCATTAATTCACCTGTGGTACAAAGCCGCACCTGCATGGTTCGCAAAAAACCAACATGGTTACGGATATCATAAAAAGACCAGTTATTGGTTTTGGCAAATTCTTTAACGGCCAGTCGTATGGCATTGGTTGGCTCAGCCTGCAAATAGCATTGTTCAATATCCACTACTTTATCAAAAAAACCTTTGGCATGAAAACCGGCAACATCCTGCTGTCCATTGATTGTTTCATCCACTATTTCTTCTTTCAGTAAAAACCGTTTATTCCCAAAAGTGTACTCGATCTTATTGCGGTAGTATTTAGTATCAGCCGCCCCAAGGATCGGCTGAATCTCAGGCAAAGACACTTTACCGATTCTCTGCAAAACATCAGCTACCTGTTTACTTTTATACTGTAACTGCTTCTCATAAGGCAGCATCTGCCACTGGCAACCGCCGCATACGCCAAAATGAGAACAAAAGGGAGTAACTCTTTCACCGGAATAGGAATGAAATTGAAGGGGGACTCCTTCCGCCCAATCTTTTTTATTTTTCAGCAGCCGGACATCCACCACATCTCCGGGTACTACGTTTTCCATAAAGATCACTTTGCCGTCCACCCTTGCCAGGCTTTTGCCTTCAGCAGCGTAGTCTTCCACCCGTATTTTTTCGAGTACGATGTTTTTCTTCTTTTTTCTCACGGCGCAAATATACCATTAACCCCGCCTACCGGCAGGCAGCCGCTAAAGGAGAAGAATAGTCTGAATTAAACCTGTAAATAAGGCAACGCTTTACCCTGCAAAATCCTCTTTATCGGAGTTTTCCGGTCGCTGGCTTCAGCGGCTGGAGCTTTTTAAATAACTTTATGGGTTCCCTGCCTACCACATAGCGGGATTCTGACTTATGAAACGATTTTTGTTTTTAGCATTTTCTGGACTATCCCTGGCCGCATCTGCTCAAGGCAGCTATGAGATTAAAGTGACATTTAAGCCATTTAAAAATCAATACATCTACCTCGGACATTATTTTGGCAAAACATATCCCATTATAGATTCAGCTAAACTTGATGCCAACAGCCAGGCAGTCTTCAAAGGGAATAAAAAACTACCTGGAGGTATTTACCTTGTAGGCTATCCTGATAAAGCCGGTTTTTTTGAGATACTGGTGGATAAGCAGCAACAGTTTACCATTAAGGCAGATACAGCTACTTTGTCAAAAGGGGCACAGTTTGAAAATTCACCCGACAATGATCTTTTTACCAATTACCAGCAATTCATGGCTGCAAAAGGAAAAAAAATTTCCGGATTACAGGGGCAATTGAAAACTGCAGCTAATAAACAGGATTCCGCCAGGATAACCGATGAACTGGCTAAAGAAGATAAAGCGGTAAAAACCTATCGTGACGATATTATTAAAAAGAACCCGGAATCTATCCTCAGCGCCTTGTTGATTACTATGCGGGAACCGGAGCTTACCGGAGCATTAAAGAATCCGTCAAACAAAGAAGATTCCCTTATTGCTTATAATTTTTATAAAGGGCATTATTGGGATGGGGTCAATTTCTGGGATGGACGTTTAGCCTATACACCATTCTTTGATGAAAAAGTTGAGAAATATTTCAATCAGCTGGTGATGCCTCATCCCGATTCTGTGATTAAAGAAATTGATTGGATGCTCGGTTATGCCAGCATCAATGAGGAAATGAACCGTTTCCTGCTAATCAAATTTGTAAACCGCTACCTGAATCAGAAATACATGTGGGAGGATGCCGTTTTCGTTCATTTGTTTGAGAAATATTTCTCCCAGAAAACATATTCCTGGTTAAATGATGCAGGCAAAAAAACTATAACAGACAGGGCCTACAGCCTGATGGCAAATATACTGGGTACTCCGGCATCAGATATTGAATTGCCTGACTCCAGCGGAGCAGCCGTATCACTGTATGCACTGCTCGCTAATTATACAATTGTCGCTTTTTGGGATCCCACCTGTGGCCATTGCAAAGAAGTATTACCGAAACTGGATTCTTTTTATCTGGCAAAATGGAAAGCAGACAGCCTGAAAATATATGCAGTAGCGAAGGAAACAGAAGGAACTAAAAAAGACTGGCTCAGCTTTATCAACGATCACAAACTCCGGGGCTGGAGCCATGTTTATTATTCCAAGGAAGCCGATAAGGCCAGAACAGATAATGGCATTCCCGGCTATTCACAGTTATATGATGTACAATCCTTTCCTACTTTATATTTGCTGGACAAGGACAAACGAATTATTGCAAAGAAGCTGACTTATCAGCAATTGGATGAAATAATACAGTTAAAAAAGAAAGGACACTAGTAATAAAAACCAAATCCGGTATGAACAGAAAAATCCTTTTCCTGCTCGTTGCCTTTTGCGGCAGCATGGTACCAGCATCAGCCCAGATTTTATTTACTTATGGAAAACATACAGCTGATGCCAGAGAGTTTCTGAGGGCCTTTAACAAGAACAACAATGTCACTTCAGTCAATAAGGAAAAATCTATCAGGGATTATCTGGATCTGTACATTAAATCCAGATTAAAAGTACAGGAAGCTTACGACAGGAGATATGACACTTTGCCAAACATAAAAATGGAAGTAGAAAACCTGCGGGCACAAATTGCAGAAAACTATATGACCGATCCTGAGATAATGAACCGCCTGGTGAAGGAAGCATTTCTACGCAGCCAAAAGGATATAAGAGCAGCTCACATTTTCATTGCTTTCAGGAATGAATCTGGTGTTATTGATACTGCAGCAGCACAAAAAAAGCGGGATGATATTTTACAACGGTTGCAAAAGGGAGAAGATTTTTTGCAACTGGCAAAACAGGTTTCTGATGACCCTGCAGCGAAAGCGAATAATGGAGAGTTGGGATACATAACAGTTTTCATTTTACCCTACGAATTTGAAAACGCTGTTTATAACACAGCTGCCGGGAAATATTCTGTACCTGTTCGTTCGAAGATTGGTTATCACCTTTTCAAAAACCTGGGTGAGAGAAAAGCAGTTGGTAAGATGAAAGCTCAGCAGCTATTATTAGCTACGCCTCCCGGTGCGGATGATGCGGTTAAAAAAAGAATATCAAAATTGGCGGATTCTTTGTATAAACGTTTACTGGCTGGTGATGAGTTTGGCTCGCTGGCGAAAATGTTCAGTAATGATTATATCAGTGCTGCTAATAACGGAACTATGCCGGATATCAGTGCGGGCCAGTATGACCCCGTGTTTGAAAAGAATCTATGGTCGCTGAATAAAGATGGAGCATTAAGCAAGCCGTTTCAAACTGCACATGGCTGGCATATTTTAAAAAGGATTTCGGTGAAACCTGTTATTACTGACCCGGAGAATAAAGATTTTAAGCTGGAACTGCAGCAAAAGATCATGACGGATTCCCGCTGGAAAGCTTCAAAAGAGTTTATCTATAACCAGGTGAGAACAAAAGCCGGAGTAAAAAAAATGTTTACTAATGAGGATGCCTTTATGGCAATATCTGACAGTTTACTTGACCGGAAAACACTGAGGGAAACCGGAAGAGGGTTGACTTTATCCACCCCGTTATTTTCTATTGGTAAAGATGTGTACGATGTGGCAGCGTGGGTTAATTATGCCGGCACTTATCGTTTCCGCCCCGATGGAACCGGCGCCAAACCGCATGAGCAGGTAAGGGAGGAATGGATGCAGTATGCAATGTTTGAGTATTACAAAAAGCACCTGGAAGATTTTAATGAAGAGTTTCGCAACCAGATGGCTGAATTCAGAGATGGTAATATGTTTTTTGAAATAATGCAGCAGGAGGTTTGGAACAAAGCACAGGGTGATACGGTTGCATTGCAGGCTTTGTATGCTAAAAACAGAGACAGCTATACCTGGATGCAAAGTGCCGATGTGGTGATCTTCTTCTGCTCTGACCAGTCGATTGCACAAACGGTGTATGATAAAGTAAAAGCTAACCAGGCAGACTGGAAAAAAGTGGTGGAGATGTATTCAGAAAAAGTATTGGCTGATTCATCCCGGTATGAATGGAGCCAGATACCTAATTTGAATAAAATGGTACCTAAGGCCGGTATGCTGACCACTCCGGTAATGAATAATACGGACAATACAGCATCCTTTGCTTATATCGTTAACTCCTATCCGCAACCATCACTCCGAAGTTTTAACGAAGCAAAGGGGTTAGTGATAAATGATTACCAGGTTGAACTGGAAAAACAATGGGATGAAGCACTAAGAAAAAAGTATCCGGTAGTGATTGATCAGAAAGTATTGTTAGCAATGTCCAAATAGAATATCAATACTGCAATATATTTTTATTCAAATAAGCTTGAAATAGGAACTTCAAGAGTTTCTGCAATTTTTATTAGCTTGGAAACACTTAAGTCCCGGTTCCCATTTTCAATCCTGCTCAAATATGATTTGCAAATACCAGTCCTTGTAGCCAAGAATTCTTGTTTAATATTTTTCGCTTCTCTTATTCGCTTAATATTATTACCAATTTTATTCAGCTGGGAATTAATATTGCTCATCTTAAGATATTACTACCTTGTTTGAGCCTTAGATATTGACAGAAGGTCAACAATGTTGACTGCGAGTCATTAAAATTAGGTATAAAAATTTTGAAAAAAAAAAAAATAAAAATCAAACTTTACTTTTCATCATTCATCAATTTTCTTTTTTGGGTTTATGCCGGCAATAATTTCCAGAAAGAAATATTGAAAGCTTTGATGCACGGGAAAGCTGAAGCCCGAATAAGCGTAAGCAATAAACAAAACCTTTTTTATGAAAAAATTTCTTTTAACATCATTATTTCTCGCTATTATTACTTTAACCGGGAGTCTAAAAGCAGAAACATATGAGACCAATGCTGAAAATTTTGAAAAAAATAAGCCGGTTCGTGCATATACCATTAGCGGCGCATTTCAACTAGGTTCAATTACATATACATATGTAATTGTCATTGATGCAACCATATGTATTATTTGCAACCCTCCTACCATTACTATAAATCATATAATTAGTGCAACAATTTGTATACAGAATACCAATATTTGTGGATCAATTGGTGTGGCAAGGGTACAGCATGACGCTAATGATAATTTGGAGTATATTGAGTTTACTGTTGATAATATTAGTGATAATGAGAAAATAGAGGAGTATATCA
This sequence comes from Chitinophagaceae bacterium, assembly GCA_044221225.1. Classification (GTDB taxonomy): domain Bacteria; phylum Bacteroidota; class Bacteroidia; order Chitinophagales; family Chitinophagaceae; genus JJ008. The sequence continues at coordinate 375,025 of JBGAPQ010000001.1, read as the reverse complement.
ATGGAGAAATTTTTCAGTCTGAGTTAAAGGAAAAGCTATTAGATGAGGAAAGACAATAATATTAGGCGTTGCAGAGCAGGGTTAAAACCCCTGCTCCTTTATATTTTTTTATTTTTGATTGCAAAGACTCAGGCCCAATTACCAGGAGTCGTAGCTGAGTATATATATTCGTCTGAAAGCCTGTCTTTTAAATTTCCTGATTCTGTTACAAAAAAAGTAGCTGTAATTTCTGATTCCGGTGTATCTATCAAAGCAGGAAGTTTAAAGTATGTTTGTTATAATACTAGAACTAAATCCATAACTGAAATAAAATTTATTCCATTTCCCGGGTTTGAAATGATAAGGGATGTCTCAACAGCTTATTTGGAGAATGACTTTAAGGCGTTAACATACAGGGCATTTGATAATGGCGAAATAAAAGTAAGCCTTACATATTTCTTGCCGCAGTTGTCGATTAGTGATAGAACAGAAATTATTAATGGTTATCATTCTAAAGTATACACTTTTGTAAATACCTCTGGGGTGAAATATAACGTATGGATTTCTGATAACATTCCTGTTATGGTAAACCCTGGATTCTGTTTTCCTGACTTAGGCGGTATAACAAAAGTTGAATATTACACTAAAAATGAGCATTGGACTCTTGATCTTCTGGGGTTTAGAAACGAACGAGAAATACAATTTCCGTTTGTTTTCATCTCGGATACAATATCTCAGGAAAAAGTCTTATATCCTTTTTTTAATGTAAAATAAGGATATACTCCAATGACCCTTATTTGAGAAAGATTTCTTTTCCCCTTTTGGAAGGCTCAAGAGGGCAATGTTCTTTTTATAGCTCCTTCACCACATTAGCCACTATCATTGGTCTGCCTAAGGTATAGTAATGCAGTACAGGCACACCTGCTTTTTTTAGTTCTCTTGACTGCATCAACAGCCATTCTGTACCTACTTTTTCCACTTCCTCATCTGTTTTGCAGCGAAGTATTTCGTTGGAAAGATCAGCAGGCAGATCAATATGAAATGTTTTGGGCAATATAGTAAGTTGTTTTTTGGAGTAGATGGGTTTTAAACCGGGAATGATAGGGACGGTGATGCCAATGTCCCGGCAGGCTTTTACAAATGCATCAAATTTGGCATTATCAAAAAACATCTGGGTGATGATATAGTCGGCGCCCAACTCGATTTTTTGTTTCAGGTACTGCAGATCAGTCTCCATGTTTGGCGCTTCAAAATGTTTTTCAGGATAACCAGCTACGCCAATACAGAATTCGGTTTTATGAGTTCCCTTCAGCTCATCTTCCAGGTAGATACCTGCATTCAGGTTTACCACCTGTTTGAGCAGGTCGGCGGCATATTTATGGCCTCCGGGCTCCGGTTCAAAAGAGGTTTCATTTTTAGCGGCATCACCCCTAAGCACCAGCACATTGTCAATGCCGAGGTAGCGAAGGTTAATCAATGCATCTTCCGTTTCATTGATGTTAAAACCGCCGCAAATCAGATGTGGTACTGTATCCACATTGTATTTGTTCATGATAGCGGCACAAATACTCTCAGTGCCGGGCCTTTTTCTCACTACCACTTTTTCAAAACTACTATCAGCTCTTTTCTTAAAAACATGTTCGCTGCGGTGATAGGTTACATTAATAAAAGAGGGCTTAAAAACCATCAGCGGATCAAGATGTTTGTACAATGCTTCAATACCTTTTCCTTTAAGGGGAGGCAATACTTCAAAGGAAATCAGGGTGTTCTTAGCCTGTGCTATGTGGTCAGTTACTTTCATTCTCTGTAAAATAAGGTGCAAACATAAACAAGCTGGCAATAACAATCAAACCCGGTGCTAAACCGGCAACGTTACCCCGCCTTAGTAGGTTATCTCCTGCAGGAAAAGAGCACTTTGTTTATAATAATCTGTACCCATGGGAAACTTACGATAAACCTGGTGACGGACAATCCATGCATTAGTATTATACCATATCTGGTCAATAAGGTTTCCTTCCTTGCTTCCTTCGTAATAATTAACAACCACATCTCCGATATCGGTGGGAAGATTTTCATTTATTCCCAGTACTTTAAAATCTTCCACAAAACCTCTGTTGTAAGTAGTATAAGTTTCATTTAATACTGCCGGGTTTTTACAAAATAGGTAAGCGTTGTTATTAGTATATTGATAAAGTCCGTCAGTTTTTTCTTTTAGCAGGTACACGGTAGTGTCAGCAGCTACGTCAGTAATTTTAAGCCATTTTTCTCCATTGATTGTTTCCTCACTTTTTGCTTTATATGTAATAGTACCGGAAGTGGCTAGCCCTCCATTTGAATAATAAGTATGGAAGCGATAGATCCAGGTTGTTCCTAGTTTCGGCTTTTGATTGTTATTATTATTTGAGTCACCTGATTCCTTTTGGCAGGACATCAGCATATATACCCAGGCTATTACCGGTAAAATGGTTCGGAATCGAAAAACAGGCATTGAAAAGTTCGTCACGTAAGCTTGATTTTGTTTACTAAAGTACAATGAACAGGCGAAATTTTGTATTTCTGTTTCGTCTAAAGTCATTCTTTTATTAGTCTTAAGAGTGAAATTGGTTGTTAAAACACAACTTGCATTTGTTGGTTTCTTTTACTTTTGTACAAATACATTGTTTTGAGTATAACTATAGCTACTAAAAATCTTGTAAAAAAATACGGCAACCGTACTGTTGTAGACCATGTTTCTTTTGAGGTGAAACAGGGCGAAATCGTTGGTTTGCTGGGGCCTAATGGCGCCGGTAAAACTACTTCCTTTTACCAGGTAGTGGGGCTGATAAAACCAGAAGAAGGCAAAGTTTATCTGAATAATGAGGATATTACCTCTCTGCCTATGTACAAAAGGGCACAAATGGGGATTGGCTACCTGCCGCAGGAAGCATCAGTTTTTCGTAAGCTGAGCGTGGAAGATAATATTGCGGCCATCCTGGAAATGACGAAACTTTCCAAACAGGAACAAAAAGATAAGTTGGAATCCCTTCTGAATGAATTTCGATTGCAGCATGTTCGTAAAAGTAATGGAGATGTATTGAGCGGGGGAGAAAGAAGACGTACAGAAATTGCCCGGGCTCTTTCCGTAGACCCCAACTTTATTTTGCTGGATGAACCCTTTGCCGGCATCGACCCGATAGCAGTGGAAGATATACAAGCCATAGTAGCTAAGCTGAAGTATAAGAACATAGGTATTCTGATCACCGATCATAACGTTACCGAAACACTTTCCATCTGTGACAGGGCTTACCTGCTGATCGAAGGGAAAATTTTTAAACATGGTACGGCTGAAGAACTGGCAGCTGACGAACAGGTAAGGAAACTATACCTTGGAAGGAACTTTGAACTAAAAAGAAAGGATTGGCTGCATGAAGAAGCAAAGGAAGCCGGAATGACCGAAGCAAATGCAGTACTTACAGAAAACAACGCTTCAATGCTCCTGCAGTTTACTGAACATTCTCTTCAGAAAACAAAACTTTTACTGCAGTTGATTGAATCAATTACTTCGATAGGCGGAGGTGGAGGTAAGATGGCAATAGATTTAGATGCACCTGGATATATGCAACAATTAAAAGAGTTGAAAATATCCCTGGTAAACTTTGCTGAGCAACAACAGCATAGCGAATTGCTGGAAAAAGTTGTTCAGCTTCCGGAAATGAATTATGCAGAGTATAAGAATATTTTCATTGCTGACGACTATGCAAGTATGGGAGGCGGATTGTTAAAACGGATAACATCTACACTTTATGTTGGTAAGCTGAATAAGCTAAAGAACCTTCTCCGGGATACTGATTCTTTGCTCGGAACCTGCATAGTCTATCTTAAGGCCTCAAACTAAATACAAATGTCACTCAAAGTAATAGCATTCGATGCAGACGACACCTTGTGGGTGAATGAACCTTATTTCCGGGAGGCGGAAGAGAAATTTTGTTCCTTACTGGAAGATTATTTGCCACATCACAACATTTCGCAGGAATTGTTTAAAACTGAAATGCAGAATCTTGCTTTATACGGTTACGGAGTAAAAGGATTTATGCTTTCCATGATCGAAACCGCCATGCGGGTTTCCAATAATACGGTTCCGCATGGTATTATTGAAAAGGCAATTCAGTACGGCAAAGATCTGCTGGGAAAGCCTATTGAATTGCTGGATGGAATGGAAGAGGCACTGCACCTGCTAAAGAAGAAATACCGGTTAGTGGTGGCTACAAAAGGTGATCTGCTTGACCAGGAGAGAAAATTAAAAAAATCCGGGCTTGAGCATTATTTCCATCATATCGAGATCATGAGTGACAAACAGGAAACTGATTACCAAAAACTGATCCGTCATCTTGATATAAACCCTGAAGAGTTTTTAATGATCGGTAATTCTCTCAAATCAGATATTATGCCGGTGCTGACCATAGGTGGCCATGCAATACATATTCCTTACCATACCACCTGGGCACATGAAAAAGTGGAACATAGCATTGATCATATAAATTTTCGCCAGGCGGAAACAATAAAAGATATCCTGCCGGATTTACTTTCCTGATTATTTCCTTTTATTTTGTTATTCTTTTCACCAGTGTTATGGATTATCAGAAATTACCAAAGATCGAATTGCATCTTCACCTCGACTGCAGTCTTAGCTTCAAAGTGGTGCAGCAGTTGAATCCTGCTGTATCTTATGAAGAGTATCAGCAATCTTTTGTAGCTCCGCCTAAATGTACTGACCTGGCTGATTATATTACCCGTGCAGTGAAAGGCTTTGAGCTGATGCAGACAAAAGAGCAATTGCGGCTGGTTACATTAGATCTTTTTGACCAGCTGAAAGCAGATAATGTTATCTATGCAGAGGTAAGGTTTGCCCCGTTGCTGCACATTGCCCAAGGACTTACTCCCACAGAAGTAGTGCAGGCCGTAAATGATGCGGTTGTAGAAGGTATTCAGCATACCGGTGTGCAGGCAGGTATTATCTTATGTACGCTCAGGCATTATTATGAAGAGCAGAGCATGGAAACAGTTGAGTTGGTAAAAAAATTTAAAGGAACTCGTGTAGTAGCATTTGACATTGCTGGTGATGAAGCTGGCTTCCCCATCGACAGTCATGTGCAGGCTTTTCAGTATGCTTTGGAAAATAATATTCCCTGCACAGCCCATGCAGGTGAAGCCAAAGGGCCTGAAAGTGTTTTGGAGACGTTACAGCATTTTCATCCTTCCAGGATCGGACATGGAGTAAGGAGTGCAGAAGATGAAAAATTGCTTGATTTTCTTAAAAAAGAGAATATTCACCTGGAAGTTTGCCCCAGCAGTAATATACAAACCAATATTTATGATACGATAGAGCATCATTCAGCCGATAAGATATACCGGCATGGAGTATCCATGAGTATCAATACCGATGCAAGAACAGTAACCCCCACAACGTTATCAGGAGAGTATGCATTACTTGAAAAAACATTTAATTGGGATAAAGAGTATTTCTTGAAATGTAACCTGGAAGCCATAGAGCATTCTTTTACCTGTAAAGAATTGAAGGCTGAACTAATAGAAAAGATATTTGCCGCATATGTTTCTTTGTAGAAGATTTTAATCACCTTATTTTTCTTTAAAAGGTAACTTTTGTCATATAACGCTTTTGCGGGTATTAATACATTTGCGGGATGAACAGCAGTGGTTTTCGCCGGAACGTATATTTAATAATTTTTACAGGTAGCTTATTTTTAATTACTTACTATTCAACTGCACAAAGCAGGGAAGTAAACCGGCAGAATCAATCCTGGTTTTCCGTTAACACTACTGCTAAAATCACCGATCGCTGGGCAGTTATCACTGATTTGCATACGAGGCACAAGGAATTCATGGGTCATAATAATTTCAACTTTGTAAGAGCTGGTATCCAGTACTCTTTTAGCAAAAATTTTTCAGTTGCAGCAGGCTATGGTCATTTATGGTCTTATCCTTCAATTAAGGAATGGAATACTATTACCCACGAGAGCAGGATTTATCAGCAATTATTGTACACTTCAAATTGGAAAAAAATTTCTTTGTTGCACCGTATCCGTAATGAACAGCGCTGGCAACAAAAAATCGTCAACGATCAGTATACGGGTCAAAAGCGTTTTACAAACAGGATACGTTACCTGTTTAGCCTTAATATCCCTGTTTTTAAAAAGAAAAACCTGCCTTCTCTCAGCCTTGCAGACGAACTGGCCCTTCAAATGGGTAAGGATGTGATATATAATACTTATGAACAGAACAGGTTCTTTATTGGAATTAAACAACAAATTAGCCCTTCGCTCAGTTTCGATACAGGATACATGGTCGTTTATCAGCAAAAAAAATCAGGCTACCAGTATGATTTAAATAATACATTCAGGTTGTTTTTCTATTACAGCCCGCATATTGGTAAAAAGCACAAAGCCTGATACAAATAACTTTTTCCTTTAAAAAGCTGTCAGCCAAATTCTGGCAAATAATTTTATCTTGCCAGTCTAATGAAATTACTCAGCCCTGCCATATCATCGCTTGCCCGTATGCGTCTCTGGCGCATCGAAGCCTGGAAGAATAATCCGCTGGATGCTCAGCGGGAGGTATTACAGGACCTGGTAACATCTGCTCAGTATACTGAATTTGGAAGGAAGTATAATTTTTCTGAACTCTTTAATGTAAAGGCATTCAAAGAAGCGGTTCCCATTCATGAATATGATGACATAAAACCGTATATCGAACGCATCATGCGGGGAGAACAAAATATTTTGTGGAATACACCAATATACTGGTTCGCCAAGAGCAGTGGTACTACCAGTGATAAAAGTAAGTTTATTCCTATCAGTGAAGAAAGCTTGCAGGAGGGACATTATAAAGCCTCAAAAGACGTGTTATCATTATACTACCAATATTTTCCAAACTCTGAACTGCTTACAGGGAAAGCTCTTGTAATTGGAGGCAGCCATAATATTAACCCGATGAATAATGATGCACAATATGGTGATCTTAGTGCTGTTTTGTTGCAAAATTCACCCTTTTGGGGCCATTGGTTAAGAACCCCGGATCTTAGCATAGCCCTGATGGATGAATGGGAAAGCAAAATTGAAAAACTGGCTGAAAGTACCATCAAAGAAAATGTAACCTCTATTTCAGGAGTACCCACATGGACATTGGTTTTATTCAAAAGAATTCTGGAGATAACAGGTAAAAAAACCATGAGTGATGTATGGCCATCACTTGAATTGTATATGCACGGAGGCGTTTCATTTACACCTTACAGGGAGCAGTTTAAAAAACTGATAGGCAAAAACATCAACTATCTGGAAATGTATAATGCCAGTGAGGGCTTTTTTGCGGCACAGGATATACCAGGGCAGGAAGGGATGCTGTTGTTTACCGATCATGGCATTTTCATGGAGTTTATGCCGGTGAGTGAATATGGAAAAAGTAAACCACAAACAGTAAGCTTACAGGATGTGGAATTGGGCAGAAATTATGCACTGGTCATCAGTACTAATGGTGGTTTGTGGAGATACCTTGTTGGTGATACGGTGCAGTTCACCTCAATAAGGCCTTACCGGGTAAAGGTTTCCGGAAGGCTTAAACATTATATCAATGCGTTTGGCGAAGAAGTGATTGTTGATAACACAGATAAGGCTATTGCCATAGCATCAGAACTAACCGGGGCGGTGGTAAATGATTATACAGCGGCGCCGGTCTATTTTTCTGATTCTTCAAATGGCGCCCATGAGTGGCTGATCGAATTTGACCAAGAACCTCAAAACATTGAGCAATTTACACAGGAGCTGGATGTGGCTTTAAAAAGTATTAACAGCGACTATGAAGCCAAACGTTATAAAAACATTGCATTGAGACTGCCGGTAGTCCATATATTGCCCCTGGGAATGTTTAATAAATGGTTGCATCACAAAGGAAAACTGGGAGGGCAGCATAAAGTACCCCGATTAAGTAATGACCGGAAATATCTGGAAGAAATTCTTTCTCTTTTATAAATTTTTCCTATGAAAAATAAACAGGTGCTCATTTTGCTGATGAATAGTTTGTTCAGTGTATTGGTTTTTTCCCAGCAACCATTGAAGTTGACAGAGCAAAAAATCCAGTTAGAGGGAAACATCTCCTTTGTTCTTAAAATTCCTGTTTCGTACAAAATAAGTGTAGCTGCTGAGGGCCTGAGCCGTCCCCGTTTTTTTGCAAAAAGCCCCGACGGGCGGCTGTTTGTGACCGATATGTTCGACAGAACGGATAATAAAAAAGGCAAAATATATATCCTGGAAGATTGGAATGAAAAAACTAAGCAGTTTAATAATGTAATTACCTATCTGCAAAACCTGCATAATCCAAATCAGGTGGCTTTTTACTCTGCCAACGGACAACAGTATATCTATGTGGCAGAAACTGGAAAGTTGAGCTATTATAAATATACAGCCGGAGACAATAAGCCTTCATCACAGGCTACTGTGATTGCTGCTTTTCCTGATTATGGATTAAGTTATAAATATGGCGGCTGGCACCTGACAAGAAGCATCGCCTTTCATAATAACAAAATTTATGTGAGTGTTGGCAGCAGTTGTGATGCCTGTATAGAAAAAGAAGTAATTCGGGCCAGTATTGTAGAAATGGATTCAGATGGAGGTAATCAAAATTTTTTTGCAAGAGGGCTGCGAAATGCGGTCGGTCTGCAATGGATAAACAATGAACTGTGGGTCACTAATATGGGCCGGGATAACCGGGGACCAGATAAGCCTGAAGAACAGCTGATGAAAATTGAGAGACATGCTTTTTATGGCTGGCCTTACTATTACCAATACAAAAAACAGATCATTGCAGACCCGGATTTCAGGGATTCGCTAAAACCTGCCTGGGTAAAAAGACCGCCCATCAGCAAGTGGGGCATAAAAGCACATTCAGCACCTTTAGGTTTTGCTTATTTCAGCAATTTTAAAGATCCCTTGCTGAATAATTCTTTTATTACTGCATTACATGGCAGCACCAGTGTGTGGCGGCAACGGGGCAATGCTGTGGTACAAATGATGCCCAACGGAACGTACCGGGAAATTATTACCGGTTTCTTACAGGGAAAAACTGAGGACAAAAGATTTGGCCGGCCCTGTGATGTAATGCAGTGGGATGATCATTCTTTTTTTATCAGTGATGATAAAAACGGGGTGATCTATTACATATACAAGGAAAAATAATGACAGATATAGTTTGCTATAATTTTCTTTCTTTTGTCAAACAATAAAATCAGGATTATGAAATTACTCGAAGGAAAAGTTGCAATTGTAACAGGTGCTGCCCGCGGAATAGGGGAAGGGATTGCTTTAAAATTTGCAGAGCATGGCGCTAATGTAGCTTTTACTTATGTAAGTGACAGCAGTGCAGAAAAAGCCGCCTCGCTGGAAGCGAGGCTGACTGGTCTTGGCGTTCATACCAAGGCATATAAAAGTAATGCCGGTGATTTTGCACAATGCGAGGCTTTCGTAAATAATGTGCTGAAAGAATTTGGTACAGTGGATATATGCGTCAATAACGCCGGTATTTCTAAGGACAACCTGCTACTTCGAATGACACCAGAGCAATGGAATGATGTGATACAAGTGAATCTGAACAGTGTATTCTATATGACCAAGCAAGTCATCCGGCCAATGATGAAAGCAAAATCAGGCTCTATCATCAATATGAGTTCTATTATTGGCGAGATTGGTAATGCAGGACAGAGCAGTTATGCAGCCTCTAAAGCAGGTATTATTGGATTTACAAAATCTGTAGCAAAAGAACTGGGCAGTCGTAATATCCGTTGTAACGCAATTGCTCCCGGTTTTGTAGAAACAGATATGACCAGTTATTTAAAAGAGGGAGAAGCGGCAGATAAATACAAAGCGGGAATACCGCTTGGCAAGTTTGCCAGCGCAAGCGATATAGCCGATGCCGCCCTTTTCCTGGCTTCAGATATGTCTTCTTATATCACCGGGCAGACATTGAGTGTTTGCGGGGGATTGAATATATAGAACCACGATTTACATGATTAGCCAGGATTATAAGGAACTTGGATGTTGCCTTTAAATCAACAATAATCCCATAAATCTTGGTGCTATCCCTGTAGCTTTATTCCTCTTTTCTGAATATATGCATGCCACAAAATCATACTGGCAATGGTCCGGTAAGGTCGCCATGGCTCTGCAATGGCCAGAATTTCTTCTTTTGATATATGTGGATGTAATTGCTTGACTTCTTTTAAACTGTTTACCAAAGCAATATCGCCTAACGGAAACAGATCAGTCCGCTGCAATGCATGCATCAGGAATACATCTACTGTCCAGTCGCCGATACCTTTTATCTTTTTTAACTCATGTCTTACTTCGTCTTCATGTTTATTCTTAAGTTGTTTAAGTTGTAGTTGTTCTGAATGAATGGCATTGGCAAGTTCTCTTGCATACACAATTTTTTGCCTGCTGAAGTAGCAGGCTCTTAACTCTTCATCAGTTAGAGAGAGGATTTTAGTTGCAGTTACATAACCGGTTTTTTCTTTCAATCTTTTAAAAGCAGCATAAGCAGATGCAAGCGAAACCTGCTGTTCCAGTATAGTTAATATCAGTGTTTGAAAGGTAGCAGGCCTGGTCCACATAAGCGGATAGCCATGCTGTTTGATAATTGCCTTCAGGTCACTGTCTCTCCGTGAAAGCTTATCGCAAAGGAGGCGAAAATTGGAAGCGTCGAATCGTTGCACTATTTTATCTTGAAAGTTGCAATGGCATTTTTGGTAAACTCACTCAGTACCAGTCTTCCGCTGATAGCTGCTCTTTCAAGTAATAATTTGTCCCAATGTTCTGTTCCTTTCCAGAAAACTTTTTTCAGTTCTGCCATAGCGTCGGGGCTGGAATGAACTAAAAGATATACAAGACGGCTGATAGCTTCATCCATATCCTCCACTGTTGCATATAGCTCTGCATACAATCCTCTTTTTCTTGCCCATTCAGCACTGCGCCAGCGGGTGGCATCAATTGCCAGTTGTGAGTAGGCGGACATACCTATTTTTCTTTCAACTGCAGGTCCTACTACAAAGGGGCCGATGCCAACAGCCAGTTCACTTAGTTTTACTTCGGCTGTTTCTACAGCGATAGCATAATCAACGGATGCAGCAAGTCCCACGCCGCCGCCCACACATCTTCCATGTATACGGCCGATAATCAGTTTGGGGCAAATCCGCATAGCATTAATGATATGCGCAAATCCGCTGAAAAACTTCAGCCCTTCTTCTTTATTCTTTATGGCAACCAGTTCATCAAATGAAGCGCCTGCACAGAATGCTTTTTCACCTGCGCTGCGAAGTAAAATAAGCTTTGTATCATCATCATTTCCGGCTGCGTGGATAGCCTGTGCCAGATCTTCCAGCATTTTCCCTGGCAATGAATTACTTTGAGGATGATAGAATTCAATGGTGGTAACACCATGATGAATCGATGATTTTACAAATGCTTCCATAACCCAAAATTGTAATACAAAGTTAGATATTACAATGCTTAATTGACCCGGAACTGTTTTATTTCCGGGGATGTGTTTGTTTTTTCTTTGGCCTGGCGACAGGTGTCCTGATTATTATCATTGGAGCAGGAGAGTCCGGAATTGTAACTTTAAAATTTGATTCTCTGCTAAATAATACATTTCCTGGTATTCCCCATTGATCTATAGCTTATTTCTTGCAACCATAGTGAGTATCGTAGCTACACCAGTTATCTCATCAGTTTCATCTAAAAATTCTACCAGCCATTTCACTATGCCTTTATCAATATCATCACCTCTTTTAAAATCTTCAGGTTTTTCGATCACCCGTTTATCATTAGGTAGCTTTTCCTTGCAGGTAAAGCGGATATACACTTCTGCACCGGGGTAAACAGGCTTGGTAAAACGTAATTCATCAATACCATAGTTTAACAGAACCGGGTTCTTTTCATAGCTGTCAACAAACAGCCCGGCAGCAATACTCATGATAAAATAACCATGTGCCACCTGCTGCTCAAAAATGGTTCCGGTAAAATCAGTTGTTTTGATATGAGCATAAAAATGATCACCACTCAGGTCGGCAAACCGGTCAATATCTTCTGAAGTAATGGCTCTTTTTTTGGTGATGATCTGATCGCCGATCTGCAGCTCTTCAAAATATTTTTTAAACGGATGTTTGCCAGGATCTTTTCCTTTTGCGTGGGGCTGATACACATTGGTAATTTCTGTTATCATGGATGGAGAACCCTGTATTGCGGTGCGCTGCAAATAATGTTTCACTCCTCTTACACCGCCCATTTCTTCACCGCCGCCTGCCCTGCCCGGACCACCATGCACTAATAATGGCAATGGGGAGCCATGTCCGGTACTTTCTTTCGCACAATTATTATTCAATACCAGTATTCTGCCATGATGTGAGGCTGCTCCCATCACATATTGTCTGGCTTCTTTGTAATTGGCAGTAACGATCGTACTGACCAAACTGCCTTTTCCCAGTTTACTCAATGCAATTGCATCCTCCCTGTTTTTGTAAGGCATGATAGTACTAACCGGTCCGAAAGCTTCGACTTCATGCGGTTCATTAGAGGAGTGTGGTTTGTCATTCATCAATAAAACAGGAGATATAAAGGCGCCTTTTTTGGCGTCAGCATCAACTACTTCAACACTATCCAGGCTTCCATAAATAATTTGACAGCTTGCCAGCAATTTTTCTATTTGCCCTTTTACCTCGGTCCGCTGGCTTTCTCCGGCAAGGGATCCCATTCTCACTTTCTCATGAAGAGGGTTACCAATAACAGTCTGTGATAAGGAGGAGGCAATGGCTTTCCATACATCTTCCATTTTATTTTCAGGAACAAAAATCCTCCTGACACCAGTGCATCGCTGACCGGCTTTCAAAGTCATTTCCTTTCTTATTTCTTTAATGAAAATATCCCATTCAGGTTTGTCCGGTGTTACTTCCTCTCCCAAAACAATGCAGTTCAAACTGTCTGCTTCCATGTTAAAGGGTACATTATTTTCCAGTATGCTTGTTGTTTTTTTAAGCATCTGGCCAGTGGAAGCGCTGCCGGTAAAAGTTACCACATCCTGCGAGCCGGTATGGTGCAATAAATCTCCGGCACTGCCGCATATTAATTGTAGGCTGCCTTCCGGTAAAATTTTTGAAGCAATAATTTCTTTTACCACCGCTTCTGTTAAATATGAAGTGATAGTAGCAGGTTTGACGATAGCCGGCATACCGGCTAACAGGTTTACTGCAATTTTTTCCAGCATGCCCCATACCGGGAAGTTGAAGGCATTAATATGTACTGCCACCCCTTCTTTAGGAACAAGAATATGTGTTCCCATAAATGTATTATTCTTACTCAGGTTATGACTTTCACCATCTATGCAAATAACATCATCGGGAAACTTTCGGCGCAAGGAAGCATTTGCAAACAGGTTGCCGATACCGCCTTCAATATCCACCCAACTATCTGCTTTGGTGGCGCCTGTCTGGTAGCTGATGGTATAAAATTCCTGAAGATAATTTCGCAGATGAAGTGCAAGGGCTTTCAGCATATTACCCCGTTGATGAAAAGTCATTTTGCGGAGAGCAGGATTGCCCACTGTTCTTCCGTATTCAATGATGGATTTAAAGTCAAGTCCTTTTGTAGAAGCTGCTGCAACAGGTTCACCTGTAACGGCATTGTATAATAGCTGTCCATCGCCATCGCCGGTTACCCAATTTCCGACAATATAATTTTCCAGTTTATTCATAAGCAGGCAATATAGCCAAGCGAAAATACCTGAATTGCAAAAACTGGTAAAAATTGATTTTTATCATATATACGGAAATAACAGACTCTTACCTTTGCCGTTCTAAAAAAACTTGTTTATGAAAAAAATCGTATTGTTTGTCATCGCATTGGCAGCATTAGTTATTGCCAAACCTGCCCAGTCCCAGGAAAAAGCTAAATGGAATGAAAAAGAAGCTTTTCATGAAGTAATGAGCAAAACATTTCACCCCGCTGAAGAAGGAAAGCTGGAACCTATCAGAGCCCGCAGCGCTGAAATGGTTGAAAAAGCGATTGCCTGGAAAAATTCAACTGCACCAGCAGGTTACGATAAACAGGCCGTCAAAAAGAACCTGGGCAAGCTGGTAAAAGGGACCAGAGCATTAAATAAAATGGTAAAGAAAAGTGCACCGGATAGTGAATTGAAAACACAATTAACAGAACTTCATACTCTTTTTCATGAGATAACTGAAAAATGTGAACATTAAATACAAAAAAAACCATGGTAAAAAAATTCTTCTTTTCATTCATAGTTGTGACCTTGATGACAGCCTGTAATAATGAAAAATCAAATGAAGATCATAGCGGGCATGGCACAGGTAAAGAAGCACCTGAGAGTGCAGCCGACAGTCTTTACGATGATGTAATGGCAGGCCATGATGCCGTAATGCCCAAAATGGGAAAGATAAGAGGGGCGCAAAAACAAGCACAACAACTGCTGGATTCTATTGCTAAACTCCCGGCAAAGGCGCAAGCTGCAGCGGCAGGCCTTAAAATCAAACTGGAGTCATTAGTGAATGATCTGAACTATGCTGATTTTGCCATGGATAAATGGATGGTCGAATTCAATATGGATTCTGCAAAAGATAATCTAGAGCAAAGAGTGAAATATCTGGCAGAAGAAAAACTGAAAGTAACTAAGGTAAAAGAAGCTGTTTTAGGGGGGTTGGCAAAAGCAGATTCATTATTAAAAGCAAAGGTTATTGAATAACCAAAGGCTCCATACCAAACTGGCGCAGGTGATGTAATGCATGTTTGTATAATAATTGTACATTCTGTTCAAAGTTCAGGTCGCCAAAGAAAGGGTTCCTGATAATTAGTGATGGATTCTTTTCATAGGCTTCAAAAAAATAAATCAGTTCCAGTTGCAGGGCGCCAATGGCGCCTTGCACTGTTTTATACCGAAGTGGTGCCGGCTCTTCTCCCATCAGCGGGTTCTTTGTATTTTCTTTAAATGGTTTGTCGCTCATCATAAATTCTCTTAGTTTGATAAGATGTTCAGGAGGAGTAATGATGGTATCCATCTTCAAACGGCCATTGGCATTACGTACAGCATCGCCGCCATAATGCTCAATCATTTGCTGTACATTCATTCTTCCCCAACGGGGAGGGCTGAAAGGGTTGAGTTGTTGCAAAAGCGGAACTAATTTCGTCCGGAGAAAATTTTCCTTTTCTAAACTCATGGTGTGCTTTGATTCAGGCAATTTACAAAAGATTTACACAAATATTGTTCTGTATTCAACCCATCAGTTTTTTGTAATTTGCATCAATGGCCAGCAAACTCCGACTTTTCACCAAGCGGTTTTTTATTTATTGCAATATAGTTGTGGTATTTTTCTTTTTACTGGCATGCCTGGTGCCTTTACTCAATCCGCAAAAATGGTGGTTCATTTCTTTTCTTGGCCTTGCATTTCCATTTTTATTACTGTTGTTAATCTTTTTTTTACTGGGCTGGCTGATGATCTTAAAAACTAAACAGGCCCTTATCTCATTTGTGGCCCTGCTGCTGGGGATTAAAAGCATATTGATTTTTTTAGCTTTTCATACACCCCGTTCCTTCAACTATAAAAAGGAACCGGCTAACATAAGAGTGGCAAGCTGGAATGTGGCAAGATTTATAGAATTAAAACGTAACAGTAATAAAGGAAGCGAAACAAGGCGTAAAATGCTTGATCTCTTAAAACAGCAGAATGCTGATGTGCTTTGCCTGCAGGAATTTCATACATCTACCAGCCCGGAATATTACAATAATATTGAATCGGTTCAGCAGGAACTGGGCTATCCCTACTATTATTTTTCTTTTGATGAAGATGGGGACAACCATTTTTACAGTTCCATTATTTTCTCCCGTTACCCAATTGTTGATAGTGGCCGTATCCGTTATCCCCGGCCCAGCTTGCCTGAAGTGCTGTTAAATGCTGATATAAAGGTAAATGGGGATACCGTCAGAGTGTATACTACCCACCTGCAATCGCTGCAGTTCAGCAAAAACGATTACGAAAGAATAGAGAAAATAAAAAGTGCAGAAGACAGCCTTATCAGCAATTCAAAAGGAATACTGTCTAAATTAAAAAGGGGGGTTACCAACCGGAGCATACAGGCTGATATAGTGCATGAAGTGGTTGGTGACAGCCCGCACCCGGTACTTTTTTGCGCTGATCTCAATGATGTGCCAAATTCATACACTTATTCTACTGTGAGAGGAGATATGCAGGATGCGTTTCTGAAAAAAGGAACGGGTATAGGGAGGACATTTACCGGTCTTTCTCCTACACTTCGTATTGACTATATATTTGCAGACAAAAATTTTGATATAAAGCAATTCAGAAGAGTTACTAAAAAATATTCTGATCATTTTATGCTAGTGGCAGATGTGGAATTGCGAAAATGAAAAGAAAGGGCTATCTTCATTTCCTGATGCATTCTCTGTTCCTTCATACCTGCTATTGTTGTCCTTTTGGGGACAAGTAAATTCACCGGCCCGGGTGCAGGCCAGCCAATTAAACTATTTTAATAATCTTTGCGGTACTTTCCAACCT
Organism: Chitinophagaceae bacterium; assembly: GCA_044221225.1. GTDB lineage: Bacteria > Bacteroidota > Bacteroidia > Chitinophagales > Chitinophagaceae > JJ008. The sequence continues at coordinate 358,422 of JBGAPQ010000001.1, read as the reverse complement.
TCTTTCCGGTGGTCAGTATTGGAATAATACACAAGAATATGAGTCAACTGAAAGTATATAACTCGCTATCAAGGCAAAAAGAAGTTTTTACTCCTATCACCCCCGGCCATGTGGGAATGTATGTGTGCGGACCTACTGTTTATAGCGATGTACATCTGGGCAACTGCCGTACTTTTATTTCGTTTGACATTATTTACCGCTACCTGAAATACTACGGGTATAAAGTGAGGTATGTAAGAAACATTACTGATGCAGGCCATCTGGAAGGTGACAGGGACGAAGGAGATGATAAGTTTTCAAAAAAAGCAAGGCTGGAACAGCTGGAGCCTATGGAGATAGTGCAGCGGTATACGGTTGGTTTTCGTAAAGTAATGGAGTTGTTTAATAACCTGCCACCAACTATTGAGCCCACTGCAACAGGGCATATTATAGAGCAGATAAAAATGGCACAGCAGATCATTGATAATGGTTATGGCTATGTAGTAAATGGTACAGTTTATTTTGATGTTGAAAAATATAATAAGGAAAAGCCTTACGGGGTATTAACCAACCGTAAGCTCGAAGACCTTCTTGAAGGTACAAGAGAGCTTGGCGGGCAGGATGAAAAAAAAGGGCGGCTTGATTTTGCCCTTTGGATAAAGGCAGGGCCCGAGCACCTGATGCAATGGCCTTCGCCCTGGGGAATGGGTTTTCCCGGCTGGCATATTGAATGCTCTGTCATGAGTGAAAAATATTTAGGAAAAAAATTCGATATACATGGAGGCGGAATGGATCTTGCCGCCACGCATCATACAAATGAGATAGCGCAGTCACAGGCTTGCTATCAGACCTCACCTGTAAACTACTGGCTGCATACAAATATGCTTACAGTAAATGGGGTGCGGATGAGTAAAAGTGCAGGCAATGGTTTTTTACCGGAAGAATTATTCAGCGGCTCGCATCCGCTTTTGGAAAAAGCATATTCTCCCATGAATGTCCGATTTTTTATGCTGCAAACACATTACCGCAGTACTTTAGATTTTAGCAATGAAGCCTTGCAGGCAGCTGAAAAAGGGTTGAAAAGATTGTGGGATGCTTATGAAAGCCTTTTGAAAATAAAAACTACTGCCGATCCGGAATCTGTTGATAACGACCTCAACGGAAAAGTATTGAGACTGGTTGGGGAATTTGATGAACACATGAATGATGATTTCAATACAGCAAGAGTACTCGCCAGTATGTTTGAGCTGGTGCCCGCCATTAATTCAATTAAGGATAAAACTATCAGCCCGTCTGCTTTGCCGGAGTCAACTATTCAGCTGATGCAGTCCAGGTTCAAATCTTACCTCGAAGATATTTTTGGTTTGAAATCTGTCAGCGAAGCAGATAACTCCAAACTGCAGGGAGTGATGCAACTGCTTATCGATATCCGTAAGGAAGCAAAAGGCAAAAAAGATTTTGCCACGTCTGATAAAATCAGGAACCAGTTGGTTGCACTCGGCATTACATTAAAAGATGAAAAGGGAGGGGAGATGAGTTGGAATATTGAATAGTGAATGGTGAACAGCAAGAAGAAAACGGGGAATTTGGTCATAAGTCCCCCATTTTCTATTCTTCACTTTCTGTTTTCTTTGCCTTTATCATTTCTCTCTTTCCCGGCGGTCCCGGAATTTTTTCTATGCTGAACCCTGCAGCTTTCATTGCCCGCTGCACATCTCCTTTGCTGCAATAAGTAACCAATATTCCGCCTTCCTGCATCATGCTGTATAGTTTTTCAAACACTTCCTTTGTCCATAATTCAGGTTGTGCTGCAGGTGCAAAGGCATCAAAATAAATAATGGAAAATAAGATTTCGCTTGAAAAATCAAGCAAGCTGCATTTTGTTTTAGCCAACCTGAAGTGTTCAGTAATCTCATGCATCTCCTCCCATCCGCATTGATGCATTTTTTCAAACAGTAGCTGATAGTACGGCAGACTTAACTGTTCGCAGTAGTTTAGTTGTGTTATCGTTGTTTCTTCCAGCGGGTATGGTTCTATGGCGGTATAGTAAATACGGTTTTTACGTTTATCAGCTTCAATCAAAGTAAGTAATGCATTTAGCCCGGTGCCGAAACCTATTTCAAGCACATGGTGTACGCCGGTATAATTAAAAATGCCTGAATCTCCAAGACCTGCCCTGATAAAAACATGCTCAGATTCCCGGATGGCACCGTGAATGGAGTGATAGGTCACATTCATTTCCGGGATAGAGATAGTATAAGAGCCATCTTTTGTTATAACCGGCATACGTTGCATCCGGCAAAATTCTATATTTAATTCTGAATAATCGTTATTCTATGCATTATATCGCCCATCTCAGTAAGGATAAAAAATTAAAAAAACTGGTAGAAACCGGTGAACCACATCAGCTGAAGAAGAGAAAAAACATCTGCACCTATCTCTGCGCTTCCATTATGAGCCAGCAACTAAGTACCAAAGTAGCTGATGTTATCTATAAGCGATTTATCAGTTTGTATAATGGTAAGGAACCCACACCGCAACAGATAATAGATACTCCTTTTGAGAAACTGAGAGGTATCGGACTGAGTAATGCCAAAGTGAACTACGTAAAGAATGTCGCTCAGTTTGAAATGGATTTTGGCATGGATGCAAAGACGCTGCACAAATTGGAGAACGAAGAAGTGATCTCTTATCTTACCCGAATAAAGGGAGTAGGCCGCTGGACCACGGAAATGCTGCTGATGTTTGCCCTTGGCAGGGAAGATGTGTTTGCCGTGGATGATCTGGGTATACAAAATGCTATGATCAGCCTGTATAAACTTGATAGCAGAGATAAAAAGAAATTTAAAGAAGACCTGCTGAAGATCTCTCAAAAATGGAGCCCTTACCGTACATATGCCTGCCTGCATTTATGGCGCTGGAAGGATAATACACCTGCTCCCAAAAGGCCAAAAGAAAAAATAAAGTAGCTTCATAGTTCAATCTACAGCGAATGAACCGTTTTTTTATTTCCCTCCTTCTTATTTCTCTTTTTTCATTCAGTTCTTTTAAGCAGGATAAGAGGCACTGGTTTTCTTTATTTGATGGCCATTCACTCAATGGATGGAAAGTTGGCGCCAATGCAGCTTCTTTTTCTGTGGAAAATGGAACCATAGCAGTAAATGGTAATGTCTCCCATTTATTTTATGACGGGCCGGTACAGCAACATTCGTTCCGCAATTTTGAATTCAAACTGGATGTAATGACATTACCCGGCTCCAATTCCGGTGTTTATTTTCATACACAGTACCAGGAAAACAGCTGGCCAAAGAAAGGATATGAGGTGCAGGTGAATAATACACAGTCTGACTGGCGCCGCACCGGCAGCCTCTATGCCATACAGGATGTAAAAGACGTTTATGTAAAAGACAACGAGTGGTTTACCCTGCATATTAAAGTAAAGGGTAAACGGGTAACTGTAAAGATCAATGATAAACAAGTAGTAGACTATACCGAGCCGGATGATGTGCAGCGGCCCGATGGCATGAAAGAGCGGCTTCTTTCTGCCGGCACATTTGCCCTGCAGGGCCATGACCCCGGGAGCAAGGTGTATTATAAAAATATTAAAGTAAAAGTACTGCCGGATTAATCCATCTGTTATTTAATGCGGTGAAAGCCCCTGTCATCTTTATAATTTCGGGACACTGCATTGATTTCCCCCTTGTCCAGCATTTCTATTAATTCCTTTTTTAAAAAAAACAGTTCTTCTTCTTTTACAAAATAATCGTTGTTATCCATCCGGCGGGTGTAGCGGAAATAGGTGAAATTGCTGTGGCAGGCAAATACCGTATCGGCGCTGATACGGCTGACCCGCAAAAAATAGTAGTGGGTGGAATCACCTTCATCTTTCCGGATGGTGTACACATCTGCCACGACGGGGCTGGCCACCATCTTTGCCTTTTCTTTTTGATTTTGCAGGTTGGCATACAACGCCAGCAGGATAAGACTGGCCACGATGAGCAGGCCGGTGTAGAGGAATACAGGTGTTTTGGTAATGCGGGCATATTCTTTTTCCAGGTTGTCGGATTGGAAAGGAGTATTGCAGCTGCCACAACTGATATAAGCAGTTTTGCGGCCTGCAGGAAAGAAAGGAATATAAAAAAGATGGTAGTAGTCCCTGTACACTTTTACTGTGAGACCAAAAGACCTGCAGTTTTTGCAGTGTTCATGGTTTTCAGTGAGCCTTTTTATCCGGGCTGTTCTTCTGCCGTAAATGATAAACATCCGGTCTTCGTTTAAAATTCCTGCCAAATACTAACCAAGTATAAAGGTAGAGTATTTTGAAAGTACCGGTTACATATTCTTTTGTTTATTATTGCAGGGAAAGAAACAAATAACCGCTTACAATGGATTTATTTCTTTTATTTGCTTAATCTGTAGTAGGGTAACTCCAGGGAAGGTATAAATCCAACCTTTTGAGCTAATTTATAGGAGGCGGTGTTTTCTAAACGACAAGCCCAAACAGGTTCATAATTATTTTCAAGGCAATAATCAATTAATGCCGCACAGGCATATTCTGCAAATCCCTGACCGCGGAATTCTTCTGTTGTTTCGATTCCTAATTCAAGCTGGTCGTCCTGTATGCAGGATGAATAGACGGTTGATGCCAGGGTGCCTTTAAAAAACAAACTAAACCCCACTCCGTTTTTTATAAAGTCATCTTCGCTGTCCCAAAAATAATAAGGTACCACACTGCCGGGCATGTTCCTGAAAATTTGCCTGTCCGTTCTGACAATTTTTATATCACCAGGTAAATTTGTTTTTTCTGGATGCCGGAACTTGTCCCGATGAAACTTGAAATTAACCCGGGTATTCAATTCAATAATGTTTGTTTCTTTTTTCATTTTATTGCCGGCGGATGTAATCAGAACATCTTTAAATAACTCGTTAAGCACAGGGTGCCAATTATCAGGATATGCCTGCATCCACTCGTACTGGTTACGGGTATGATTCACGTTTAGCGAATAATCCCTGAAACTGTTATTAAATGCCTCGTTGCTGCTGTCGCCAAAAAGTAATGTCATGCCATAAGGATGAACGACATAGTAAGTTGTGGGGTTGTCAGTATCATCCACGTACACTTTTCCTGTTATTTTATGCTCAACTACTGCCCGGGCGAAGAGGTTATTAAAGCTTACTTTTTGTAACGGCTCAGTAAGTTTGCCGTATTTATCCTTGTCTAAAAATTTCATATACTGCTTTGAAGAGTGAGACAAATTAATAGGCCGGGAATATACTCATCCCCGCCATTTTGCAATGCAATGTTAGCGGCAGAATTAATAGTCACTATGTTCACCTTTTTCGTTTTTGATTTGAGAAATGGAAAAAAGATAATCTCCTATGTTTCTAAAGGCGGTACCATTATCCGGGGTCCAACGTACAACCATGTGATACTTGTTTCTTTTGTAAACCTCTATTATCCATTCAGAACCATCCAGTCCAACATTTTCTCTTGATTCAGTTTGAAGAGTCCAAAATTTTGCAAGGTCAAGTTTGATGTTGGTTGTGTCTACTTGCTTCTGTGTCAAACTAAAGATTGTATCAAAAATTATCTGTCCAGGTTCATAACCGCCTGCTCCGTTACAAACTTTAGAAAATAGTTTAACAACGCCTCCTTGTTTTTCAAGCCGCACTGAAACGGGATGATGAAATGTTCGAAGCCAGGTAAATCGGTAAATTTCTTTATCGCCATTAAATTCCTTCAAAACTGGTTCTTTTAGGGCGAATAACATTTTGGAATACCAGGTATTGACAAATGTGTCAAGAGCATTGTCATTTGTGCCTTTCCATTCATGTTTTGTTTTGAAATAGAAAGTAGTGCTGTCATTTGGCGGAGCCAGTGTGTGAAAAAACGTTCTTTTCTCTTGAATCTTCTCTTTGTCTTGCGTTGAACAAGAAAGGATCAAAATAATTAATGTTGATATATAAAGCAGGGTCCTCAAAATTTTGCAGCTAATACCTGGGCTTACTACAAAAGTTGATAGAAGTACAAATACTCGATTTATTACATCAGTTCTACTTGCGTTCAAACCGATTAGCCGTTTGTTGTTTATCTATATTTTTTGTTGCACTAATAATTTTTCGTAGTTTTTTTATGAAAATGATTCCTTTAAATAATTTCCTACTAATTTGGAAGTGAATGTCGTTTACATTTCAAAATGTCTGTCATTGTTTTTATTATTTGGGTTAATCAGGGACTTGTTACAGTATGTCGCTTTCTCAAAATCAGAAATATTGATTGATAAAAATGAAGTGTCAATTTGTAACTCTGAAAGGCGTGATATAATAAGTTGAGACAAGTTTGTTTTTTGTTCTATAGTTCGTCCTTCCATTATGTGCCCGAAAATATGAATGAAATTTGTTTTGCCTTGTCCTAACTTGTATAATGCAAAAGGTATAAGCCTAACTTTAATGTCATTATGGGCAAAAAGTCCTGTTGAATTTGCTGTTTCGTATACTGCGTTCATTAATTCGTCTGCAGTTACTTGTTGCAAAATGTCTTGTGAACAGTCTATGATAAAATGAGGCATGATTTATTTTGTTGTTTATACGCTATTAATCTCTACAATGTGTCTCGTCCTGATTTAGGGCGACTGTTTTTTACGTTATCTACAGATGGATAAAATGCCTGTGTTTTACGTTTTGCGTTTAGTTGTTCATCTTTGTCTATATCCAACCTAATTCTTTTACCGTCATTTCACTTTCAACGGTACCTGTATGTAAAGTTGCTTTTGGTTCAAAGAGAAGGTTAAATACAACTTCCCCATTTGTATGAGGTCTGTGTTCAACTCCTTTGGGAACAATTAAAATTTCTCCTTCCTTGACTTCAACTGTTCTGCCATCTCGAAAGTCCATCAAGAGTGTCCCTTTGAACACCATAAAAAGTTCGTCTTCATTCTCGTGGCTATGCCAAACAAAATCGTTTTTAAGTTTACAAAGTTTTACATATTGTCCATTGAGTTCCCCGATAATATGAGGCGTCCATTGCTTTTCAAACAATGAGAACTTCTCCATAATATTGATAGAATTGCTTTCTTTCATATTCTTGATTTATTAAAGTTTTATACTCTTTGACTTTTTTTGGGTCTTTCTACAATGACCGCTAACATTTTGCTTTACGCAAGTTCTTGTAGTGAAAGCTAATGATTCTCAATTGTAAGCTGTACAAATTTAATAAAAGAGAAAGGAGAGCTTTAAACATTCTTTAATTTTTGTAATTCTAAGTGCAACTGTGGACATAAACCGGGCAGCGGAAATTATGCATGGGCAAAGAAATACATCCTGCCGAAAACTGATTTTAGGATGGGACTTGGTTTTGAGACCCGGGAAAAAAACTACTGCGCCGGCTTGTCTGTGTTGTAAAACATATTCTTCTCCAAACGATTAATTACTTCACCTTTCGCTTTTTCTTCCTTATACTTTTCCAGTCCTCTTGCTATTACTTCCTGGAAATGGGCGGTTTCTTTTTCCTGTTCTTCTGGTGTAATCAGTTCAGATTGTTTTTTACCCAGCAGTTTTAAAATACGTTTCATTACTTTTTCCTCTGTGGCGGGGTTCACCGGGTTTAGGCGGATAGCTGCTTTTAATGCACCCATCTGCGGTACTACTTCAATAAAATAAATTTTTCCGGCTTCCAGTTCAGCTTCTACAAAGTCTTTGTTCTCGGAACGGCCCCAAAAAAGATGAGGCCCGGGGGTACATTCATACCGCACATAATTGGCGCCGCTGGTACGGGCTATGGCAGTGGCGCTGTCGAAGTATGTAAAGTTGATGGCAAAACCCAATGAAGAGGTTCGTGCAAAATATACCACGGCTTTATCAACCGGTGCAGCCGGTATTTCCTGGCTGAGGGCGGTGTAGCCGGACATAAACAGCATGGTCAGGAGGAGAATGTTTTTCATAAAAAGAAGTTTATGGTAGTGAGACAACACAAAGTACAATGGACACAGGTCAAAAAAAATGATTTTTATTCCATTCGTAAAGAAAACCCGCAGAGGTTTTAAATGATTAGGGCGTCAGTGCAAGGGATAAAAAACCTGTCGCAGGTCAGCGGGAAAATAAACAGCTTCTTTCTCAAACCTGTATTTTTTCTAGCTTATTGAGCCAGTTTTGGTCAATGCTGGCACCGAGGCCCGGAGCGTCTGGTACTTTTATTACCCCATTTTTTTCATAGATGATGCCACCGGTTACCGGGTCTTCCCTCAGCATGAGCGCCGTATCAAAATCATAATGTACAATATTGGGGCTGCTGAGTGCAAAGTGGGCAAAGCCGGTCATGGCCAGTCTTGATTCTATCATAGCGCCTACCTGCAAATGAATATTTGCAGCTTCGGCTATCCTTGCCATCTTCAATGCTTTAAAAATGCCGCCGGATTTGCCGAGCTTAATATTGAAATAATCACAGGCATTTAAGGCAATCAGTCTTTCTGCATCATGGTTATCACCACAGCATTCATCTGCCATGATGGGTATGGGGCTTTCTTTTTTTACTCTTGGTAATTGCATAAAATTCCAGCGGGCAATGGGTTCTTCACAATGCTGGATACCCAGCGGCGCTAAGGCATTCAGTGTTTCAATGGCTTCTTCCACTTTCCAACCCTGGTTGGCATCTATGCGCAGCGGAATTTCATCACCCACCGCTGCACGGATGGCTTTCATTCTCTCCACATCTTTTTTTCCATCCTTGCCCAGTTTTACTTTGATGGCGGGGTAGCCCTGTGCTTTGATTTTTATGGCATCGGCAGCCATTTTACCGGGCTCGCCAATACTTATCGTATAGTCGGTGATGATGACTTTGTTATTATCGCCCCCGATAAATTGATACAAAGGCCTGCCTGCCTGCTGGGCTGCTATATCATATAAGGCCATATCAAAAGCACTCTTAATGCTGTTGTTGGCATAGATGATGGAATCCATCAGTTGTATGCAGGCTTCAATATCCAGCGCATTTTTTCCTTTGAGGGCATGGGCAAAGTACTGGCCTACCAGCATACAGGTATCCTGGCTTTCGCCATTAATAGGCATATAAGGGCTGCATTCACCAAACCCGATAATGCCCTGATCGGTACTGATTCGCACAAGTACATTATCCGCATTATCATCTCTGCCGAGCGAAGTAATAAATGGTTCGATAAGCGGGATGGACAATTTGTACAGTTCAATTTGCTGAATGGTGAGAACGTTGTTCATAATAATTTGATTGCTTAAAACAGGATACGGAGGCCCGCCACGATGCTGCCGGTAAAAGGTGCATTCCTGTTAACAAAAAGATATTTGCTGGGATAATCACTGGCCGGGATAATTGTTCTTGCTTCAGTATAAAAATAAAAATCACCGCCGATGGGTTGCTCCCATCCAAAACCAAGATCAAAAGTGAGCCGTTTAAAATGGGCTTCACCGCTTAAAACCGGGAGGGTGTACAGGGCAGTATCCACAATTAATGAATGTGTATTAACAATTTTGCCCAATAATAATCCAAAACCTGCCGTGCCATAAAGGTTCCATGTTTTTTCAGACACTGCGGTTCCTTTCAGATATTTTTTCAAGCCGGCGGAAAGCACCCTGAACCGCATTTTAGCATCGTTGATATAGCGGACCTGCTGCGGAATAGTGGAAGCATTTTTGGCAATGGCTGACAGGTTGTTTTTGAATTTTCCGTTAGTATAATAAGAAAAGGAAACTAAAACAGTTTCTTTTGGGGTAAGGTGAAAGTTGGCATTGACGGCATGCCCCAATGCCCAGTATTGCTGTTCTTTTTGAAAATTGCGCTGCAGGCCCAGGTCGGTAGCGAGACTGAAACGGGGTTGCTGGGAACTTAAGGTAAGGGTAACCAGTAGTGAAAGCAGTAAAGGGAGTATTTTAATAAGTCGTTTCAGGTTAAAAATTTGCTGCTAATTTATCCTATTATTTTTTTACAATACCATACATTTTTGAATGGGATATTAAACCAATATATCTTGAATCTTCAGCAAAATGCCTGTTATCACCAACCAGGAAGAATAAATTTTCTTTGATAACATTTCTTCCCGTCTGTATGCCGTGAATATTCTTATATAATTTCCGGTTGCAATCCATAACCGTGATGACATCACCGGGTTTAGGAATATATAATGGGCCGTAATTATCAGTAGTCCAGTTATTACCGGTACATTCTTTTGCATAAAAGGAATCTTCATTACTGAATACAGCAGGTATTTTGCTAACTGATACGACAGCCGGTTTTCGCAGACTATAGGCTGCCGCTTCCGCTTTGGTTAAAGAAACCCTGTAGGTAAATGTGTTGGTACCGGTGGAGCTTATCTGGTTGGTCCAGTCGTTTCGTTCAGGAAAATCGTCAATGGGAACAGTGGATTTAATTTCATAAGTGAAAAGCGCTTTTGGCGGAACGGGCAGCAGCTTACCGTTCACAATAATATCCCCGTTAATAATTGTAAGAGTATCTCCAGAAAGGGCCACGATGCGATATACTTTTTTTATCCATGCCAGTTTATACGTTCCATCTTCATTTAGCGGCAAGGAATAGTCAGGGCCATAATGATCAATTACTGCAATATCATTTCTTTGAAACTTTTTTGTCTGGGTAACCCAAAAACCTGCACCCGCAGGGATTGTGGCTTCCATACTTGCGGAAGAAGCCCTGAAAAATCTTTTTTTGCATCCCGTTACCAGCATTGGCATCAGTAAAAACAGCAGGTAGTTTGTCCGGAGGAGTTTCATATTCTAAAACTAAAAAAGCGCTGAGATAATTCCCAACGCTTTTTAAAACTAATAGTGTGAAAAACTATTTCATCAGCTTCAATTCTTTGATAATATTAGCGCCACCGCCTAATTTATCAATACACCACAGTACATAACGGATATCAACGCAGATAGTGCGGTTCAGGTCTTTGTCAAAAGCCAGTTTGTGGCTTAAAGCTTCATAGTTGCCATCGAAAGCAAGACCGATCAGTTCTCCTTTGCCATTGATAACCGGAGAACCGGAATTGCCGCCGGTGATATCATTAGTAGTGATGAAACCGATTACCAGTTCTTTGCGGGTGGGGTCCATGTACTGACCAAAATCCTTTTTCTTCAACAGTTCAATCTGGTTAGCGGGCAGATCAAATTCGTAATCGCCGGCTTTGTATTTTTCCAAAAGTCCTTTTGAGGTGGTTACATAATCATAGAACACCGCATCTCTGGGACGGTATGATTTTACATTACCATAGCTCACCCTCATAGTGAAAGTGGCATCCGGGTACATCATCTTTGCTTTTACCGGATCCATTTCCATAATACCTTTCAGGTACATTCTTCCGTATTCTGCATTCTTTGCATTAAACTGCTGGAAGAAGGGGCCATACTTCGTTGTATAATTAGTAAAGAAGGCGCTGGCATGTGCAAAGGCAGGATCGGCCTGCAGGGTAACTGCATCCGGGTTGGCGGCAAATGCTTTCCATTTTGCGTCGTCAAAAATCATGGTCTTGCTGAACATATCAGCAGCATATTTTTTATAGGTGGCATCATCATCCAGCGGGCCATATGTATTTTTCAATGTTCCGTAGAAAGCAACAGGGTGCTGTTCTTTGTCCACATCTTCATAGAACATTCTTGTGATGGCGGCTACAATATTCTGATCGGATATTTTGTTTTCTTCTTTAAGAAAATTAGCTCTTTGCTGGCCGGCAGCTTCTACCGCCTTGGTAACATCTGCTTTGGTGGAACCTGTTTTAACCAATGCAGCTTCTACCTGCATCAGTGAACCGGAAAAACCAAGTAATGGTGAACCGGCAACACCTTCATTGATGTACTGACGGTGTTCGGCGTAAGGTCTCCATGCGTCATACGCTTTGCCCCAGCCGGCAAACAGGTTTTCATATTCCGGTTTACCTTTTGCCCATGCGTTGAATTTTTCTTCGGCTGTTTTCTTTTGGCCGAGTACATCATATTTTAATAACTGTTTTGTTTCGCCATCAAAAAATTTCCAGTAGTTGGCGATACCTGCATAGGAAGAAGCCAGTTGTAATTTAACAGCCGGGTCTTTCTTCATCTCATCAAACATATATTTTAATCTCACATCGCGGAGTTTTACCAGTGTGGGATTATTGATGTCCGTTGCGAGTTTGATACCATAAGAGCTTTCATACCGGTTGGTACCGCCGGGATAACCCCAGATCATGGAAAAGTCGCCGTCTCTTAAAGGTCTTAAAGAAACAGGCAGGTACCACTTGGGCTTCATCGGCATATTTCCTTCTGCATATTTAGCAGGCTTGCCATCAGCAGAAGTGTACACACGAAAAACAGAAAAGTCGCCGGTGTGGCGGGGCCATTCCCAGTTGTCGGTATCGCCGCCAAACTTACCTACGCTTTCCGGGGGGGTACCTACGAGGCGGATGTCTGTGTAACGCTGATAAATAAAAGCAAGGAACTGGTTCCCTTTAAACAAGGCACTTACCCTTGTTTCTATATTTTGAGCGGCATCACTCATTCTTTTGTTGATAGCAGCTAAAACGGCACCTTGCTTTTGTACCCTCTCTGTACCGCTTAGTCCTTTTAGTGAGTCCATCACTTCTTTGGTTACATCATCGATTCGTACCAGAAACTGGACAGAAAGGCTGGTGGGAATTTCTTCGCTTTTACTTTTTGCATAAAAACCATCTCTCAGGTAATTTTTTTCCATGGTGCTGGCTGAAGCGATGGCATTATATCCGCAGTGGTGATTGGTAAAGATCAACCCTTCGGAACTAACAATTTCGCCGGTACATCCGCCACCGAAGATGATAATGGCATCTTTCAGAGATGGTTTGTTGATATTATATAACTGTTCTTTGGTGAGTTTTAGTCCTTTTTTCACCATATCGTTATATACCTGCTGGCCCAGCAAAAGGGGCAGCCACATACCTTCATCGGCTATGGATTTTCCTATCAGTGAAAGCGATAATACAATCGTTAAAAGAATCTTCTTCATACATGAAATTTTAGGCGACAAACCTACAGAAAAAGGACTATCCAAAACCTGAGTTTCGCCGGAAACCTGTAATTTGAAGGCCGATTAATACCATTGCTGCTTATGAAATTCAGAAATAATATTGCGTACCTGCTGATTTTGGTTCTTGTAATTAATTCTTGTAGCAAAAAGGAGAGCAGCCCAACGCCGCCCACACCAGTTCCCGGTTGTGCATCCGGTACTGCGCCTGCCAATGGTTCTTTTGTAACCACAACCAGTGTTACCCTCAACTGGAATGCAGTTTCCGGCGCAACAGGCTATGATTTGTATTTGGGGACTACAGCCACCCCCACTACCGTTATTGCCAGCAATGTAACAGGGACAAGTTATAGTTATACGATTCCGGCTACGGCTAATGCTACCTATTATTGGTATGCTTTACCTAAAAATTCAAGCGGCCCGGCAACAGGCTGCACAGGAACGATTTTTTCTTTTACTTATATAGTTATTCAGCCCCCTGCCCCTTTTGGTTATTATGTTGTCGGGTATCTTCCCTATTACAGAAGTGTTGCATCCATTCCTGATGTAAAATTCAGGATGACCAATGTAGTGATGTATGCTTTTTATTCGGTAAATAGTTCCGGTACTTTGTCTGCGCCATCTGCGCCTTCTTCCACACTTACTGCTGTGCGGGATAAAGCAAGGGCCAATAATGCCAAGGTATTTTTGGCTATCAATGATGGTACGTCCGGTAATTTTAAAAACATGGCTGCCACTGCTGCAGGCAGAAATAATTTTATAAAAGATGTGATGAACACCGTAAGAGCCAATAACCTTGACGGTATAGACATTGATTGGGAGTTTCCCAGCACATCAGACGGAACGGATGCCACTTTCACTTTATTGATGAAAGAATTATCTGATTCTCTGCACCGGGATGGCCGTTATTATTTATCTGCCGCCATCACCGCAGGTAAATATGCCGGAGGAATAAGAGATGCTATTCGCAATGAAATATTCCTTTATGTTGACTTTTTCAATATCATGGCTTATGATGATTTCAGTACCAGCGTTCCTTATAAGCATCACAGTGATTATGCACTGGCACAAACCTGCCTGAATTACTGGCTTACCACCAGGGGGATGCCTACTGCCAAAGCTGTGCTGGGCGTACCTGCATATGGAAGACCGTCTGGAATTACACAAAGCAATACAATTCTTACCTACAATGGTATTTTGGGACAGGGAGGAAACCCGCAGTATGATTCAGCGGTCGTTACATCATCGGGCTATCCATCTCCTTATACCATTTATTACAATGGCCAATACACCACTAAAAGAAAGGCCAAACTTGCAAAAGATATTGCCAACGGAGTTATGTTTTGGGAAAAAGGGCAGGATGCTCACGACAACAACTCATTGCTGAAAGCCGCCTGTGATACGGTGGGAAGAACGTATTGAATCGTACAGTTTTTAAAGTGAAACAGAGCCTGCTTCCGGGCATAATAATAAACTATTGTCGCAATTATCTCCATCGCTGCAGGCCGGGATTAATCATGTTTATGAATATGATCTAAAGAAACAATGTGACTACAGAAGAGACAGGTTTGTGTTGCGATAAAAAATTATTCAGCCGGCTGGTTCAGCACTTTCCACAATAAGTCTTTTAAATCAGCCAACCCTTTATTGGTAACAGAGGAGATAAAAAGATGCGGGACATCTTTCGGTAATTCTTTTTCAATAGCTTCTCTCAGTTCATCATCCAGCATATCAGATTTACTTATGGCAACTACAAACTGTTTGTGTAATAACTCAGGATTGTATTGCTCCAGTTCATTAATCAGTATATCAAATTCTTTTTTATGATCGGCGCTGTCTGCCGGGATAAGAAATAACAGGATTGAGTTTCTTTCGATATGCCGCAGAAAACGGTGTCCCAATCCTTTTCCTTCTGCTGCTCCTTCGATAATGCCTGGCAGATCGGCTATACAAAAACTTTTGCCATCTCTGTATTCCACCATGCCCAGGTTGGGAGTGATAGTGGTGAATGCATAATTTGCAATTTTGGGTTTGGCCGCAGTGATAACAGATAACAATGTTGATTTACCAGCATTGGGAAAACCTACCAGCCCTACATCTGCCAGTACTTTTAATTCAAGTACTTTCCATCCTTCCTCGCCAGGCAGCCCGGGCTGTGCATATTCAGGTGCCTGGTTGGTGGGAGTGGCGAAATGGGAATTACCCAAACCGCCTTTGCCACCAGGAATCCAGATCACTTCCTGCCCGTCTTCCAGTATTTCCACTTCCTGTTTGCCGGTTTCTTCATCTCTTGCAATAGTTCCGAGCGGTACTTCGATGATAATATCCTTTCCGTCACGTCCATGACAATTATTGGCACCACCTTTTTCCCCGTCTTCAGCCAGCACATTTTTGTAGTAACGCAGGTGCAGGAGAGTCCAGAGGTTCCGGTTGCCTTTCAGGATGATATGCGCACCACGGCCACCATCACCACCATCAGGTCCGCCCAGGGCTGTGAACTTGTTCCGCATAAAATGTTTATTACCGGCGCCACCATGCCCACTCCGGCAAAAAATGCGTATCTGGTCTACAAAATTACTTTTCTCCAAAACCTTATTTTTACTGTAAGGTGCAAATATACCCTAACCATTTATAACAGTTAATTATGAAATATCTGCTGATCTTACTGGCTTTTCCATTGTTCTCGGCTACAGAATGTGGTAAGAAAAAAAATAGCAAAACCGTACCAGGAGAACAAAACAGTAATAGTGTCAGTAGTAGCGATTCAATTCCGGTTTGTGTAAGAAAATTTATCGACAGTGCGATGAAAGAAAAACCACCGACCCCACCGGTGCAGGTGGATGAATACCTGTACAACGGGAAAAAAGTTTTTTTGTTTACGGCTCCCTGCTGTGATTTTTTTAATACGGTGTATGATGAAAATTGCAAACCTGTTTGCTCTCCCACCGGTGGCATCACAGGCAAAGGGGATGGTAACTGTGAAGACTTTGTTGCCAAAGCCAAGCATATAAAACTCGTCTGGAAGAATCCGGAGCAATAAAAAAGAGACTGTCTGACAAGGTAGGGACAGCCTCTTTTTTGTAAAAAAAATTTGCGGTTACTGCACTACCAGTTTTGTGCTGAATACTGACCGGCTGTTTTGATCGTTCACTTTCACCAGATAAATTCCTTTTGCAGAAGAAGGATTAAGTTTCACCACTTGTGCATGGCTATCACCGCTCAGGCTTACAGATTGCTGTATCACCTGTCTGCCCATTACATCAGTTACCTGCACAGAATAATTGCCCGGCTCCAGTTGAGTAAATTGTATCACAAACTGGTTGTTAGCTACCGGGTTTGGATAGATTCCGATCTTTCCATTACCTGAATTGGGAATAGTATTTCGTGACATCACTTCTGTAACTGCATTATTATTCTTAACAGCTGTAGCCAACAGATTACTGTTAGCAAGATCTGAACTGTTCCAGGCAGTGCTATTAACAGCATACGGAGAAGCCGTCCATGTTCTGTAATCAACAGTATAGTATGCAGTTTGCATCGCACTGCTTACTACAACCTGGTTGTCTTCAGTAACTGCGGCACCATTTACAGTAAATCCATGTGGTAATCCTGTAATAGTTCCGAGATGTGTAGCCACTTTTGATTCAATATTTACTTTAAAGACATTGTTGCGGGCAGAAATCACAAAGAGGTTACCATTATCATCTGCAATCATATCGCCACCAAAGCTGCTGCAGGAATTATGTATGGAGACATTCTTGTTTGCCGGATCATCCACTACTGACCCCAGGTCTTCTATTTTTAGGTTTTTAGCAGTGGAAAAACGTATCAGTTGGGTTGCGTCATTAGTTAATGCATACCCGTTTCCATCTGATGCAATGGCCATGCGGGTTACAATATTTCCCTGGTCGGCATTTTTGATGGATTTGCCTGTAAACACTTTATCGGTAACGTAAAAAACTTTCATGTTTTTAAGGTCGATATACCTGAGCTGATCAAAAAGCATAGGAGTATAATACAGTCTGTTATTTTTCCTGTCATAAGCTATAGCGGCCACGCCACTGCCAAAGGCTGCATTAATACTCTGCCCGTAGCGGGAGTCGGTAAGCGGCGCACTTAATTGTTTTTTTGAACTGGCATTATAGGCAAGGAATGATGCATCATTACCATTCAGCAGAATTGAACTGTATTCGCCGGTCTGCAGATTAAGCTTTCGCAGAAAACTCCAGTTGGCTCCCATTTGCTGCGCATCCGTTACAGCGTAGGCAAAACGATCTGCCTGCTGGGCGTTTGAACTGATGGAAATAAGTAAAATAGCTGTGGTAAAAAGAAGTAGACTTTTTCTCATACACAAGGTTTTTTGTTACAAATTAAAAGATGCAACTTTAAATTACGACAATTCTCCCTGTGAAAAAAACAAATTTTACAGCCGGTAAAGCAGCAAGCATAAAAAAATAAACCCCCCCCGAACGAATCAAGGGGGGGTCAAGGTATAAAAACCCTGAGCATTGAGTTTCAATTCAACAACTCAGCGAACTACAGAAAACTTCATTACTGATAGTTCTTCTCCATTTGACATTTGAATAATGTACATACCGGGTTGTAACCTGTTAAGGTTGTTTACCTGTATGCTGTTAACACCTTCGTTAACCTTGTTTTGCTGTTGTAACACCTGTCTGCCTGCCATGTCAATTATTCTAAAATTAACAACAGCGCTGGTTGTTGCCTCAAAACGTACCGTAGCTGCGTCGGTGCTCACTACCGGGTTCGGATTCATGGTAATGCCTGTAATCGTTTTCTTCTCTTTCCGTACCATTATTATATTGCTGAATTTTTCTCTGCCATCTATGTCCACCATTCTGAGACGGTAATAAATTACGTCATCAGTAATACCGGAAATATTATCAACGTACTGATAAGCGGAAAGGCCTGTATTGCCCAAAGCAGTTTTACTTGCAATTTCTGTATAACCGGTTTCGCTTGCTGTTTTTCTTTCTATTTCATAATGACTGAAGTTTATTTCATTTTCAGCTTCCCAGTTAAGGGTGGTTGTACCGTTATGGTAAGAGGCACTGAAGTTCATCAGTGTAACCGGCAAAGTAGAATTGCTCGGGAATACATTAGAGGCCAGATCCTGTAATCCTGTTTGTGATGTTACAAGTGAACATTGTACAGTTCCGGCAGGGCCATTCACTGTATTTTGATTAATGTAGTATAATCCATCATCGGTTGAAATGTATAAAGACCCCAGGATATCAAACGCAACGCCATTAACCCTTCCGTTGAAAGGTGTATTTGAGGGGGTAACAAGATCCCATCTTTGGGTAAGCGTAGTGTTATTGCCATTGGGGAAACCAATAAAAACCTGTGTAACGCCAATTCCGTCATTTGCTAATGCATATATATTCCCGGAACCAGAAATACAAAGATCACCATTCTGAAAAGTAGATATAGCGCCTCCTGATAAGGTAACATTGGTATCCTCCATTTTTATGGAAATAGGATTCACTCCGTTTGAAGAAAAACTTGCGAGATAAAGAGTAGTACCATCACCAGCCAGAATCCAGCCGGTACCATCAGGGCCCATACCAAGACGAACAAATCCTAAGTCGGTACCGCTAAGGCCATTGAAATCAACTGAACCAACAAGGGTTGCATTAGCACCGGTGGAGGTTGCGGCAAAAACTTCTACCAGGCCGTCATTGCCGGTAGTATTGGGCAACCAATAAAAATGTCCCAGTGCAGCAGTAGGGAAAGAGCTTCTGCCCAATGCGGCAGTAGAGGTTCCTCCGGTTGTTGTACCAGGGAAACTGGCAGCGAAAATATTATTAGGTCCGCTGATATACGTACCGTTTGATACTGCAAAACCAGAAATCTGAGTACCATTCGATGAAGTAGCCCAGATATTAGCAGGAACGGGGGCCGTTACAGTTACGGTAGTAGCAGCGGAAGTAGCGCTTAAGCCACCGCCTTCCTGAACGAAGCAAGTTATCTGGTATGTTCCGTTTGAAGGAAATGTAGCAACAGTAGATGAATTGTTGCCGCTTGTTGTGTTAGGGTTATTAGTGAAAGTTACCCCTGCCGGACTGGAACTCCAGGTGTAAGTAAACTGGCTGTTTCCTCCCGGCCAAGTTTGTGAATTACTGCTTCTTGTGGCAGTAAAACTTATGGTTCCGCCGGTATTGATGTTTTGGGAAGAGGAAGGATTCAGGGTAACTGTTTGCGCAGACACTGTAACAGCGAATAGCGCAAAGGTTAAAAAGGGGATTATCCCTTTTACGTTAGTAAAAGTTTTCATGCTCATGGTTTTATGTTAGAAATACAATTCCTTGTTCAAATGGTTTTGAACGGAGATGGATCCATGCGGTTATCGACAGGTATTGAGACAGGAGGTCTCAGGAAGGAATAATGGACGGATTAACTAATTGTAATGCTCAAGGTTTTTTAGAAGGAATTGAAGATTGGAGAAGACAAAACTAATACGCAATGGAGGATTATGCAAGTATTCTGACGAAAAAATTTTGTAAAGTTTCGGATAGCATATCGTATTTTTTCTACTTACCGGTTTTCCAGGTGCTGTAAATGTGTTGAGAATTAAGTTGCCTGTTTAATGGTTTCCGCCCGGGTTTACAGGGTTTCAGGCTGTTGAAACACTTTTGCGGCAATTGCTGGTAAAGTTTAGTTCCATCACTTTTCCAGTTAATCATTTCGTCGCTTACCTGTTTGATTATTTTTCCGGGATTACCAACTACCAGGCTTCCTGATGGGATGATTTCCCCTTCCTTTATTAATGTAAGTGCCCCAACAATGCTTTCATCACCCAGTTGCACATTATCCATAATGACACTGTTCATTCCTACCAGGCAATTTTTTCCAATAGTTGCTCCATGAATGATTGCACCATGACCAATATGTGCTCCTTCTTTTAATACCACAGTAACACCCGGAAACATATGAACAGTACAATTTTCCTGCACATTACAACCATCTTCGATAATGATCTGCCCCCAATCGCCGCGAAGCGCTGCGCTAGGCCCGATGTAGCAATGCTTCCCAATAATTACATTGCCTGTAACGGCTGCCTGTGGATGGACAAAAGATGATTTATGAACAACTGGTTTGTGTCCTTTGAAAGAATAAAACATAGAACAACGAATTTCAGTATTTGTTAAGATTATTAGGAGATAAGTGATTTGTCAGTTCTGTAGCAAAGGCCTTTGAACTGTGCGACTACATGATCTTTCTGATTTTTTATTTCAATATGATAGAGTCCGGTTGATTTTCCATTGTGCACTTCTTTGGCTTCTGCTGTAAGTATATCATCTACATGAACAGGTTTGATGAAATTGATAGAAGTATCTAAAGCTACAGAGAGTACATTGCGGTTATTACAGGCAAAAGCAAAGGCGCTGTCAGCTAAAGAAAAGGCAATGCCGCCATGTACAATACCAAACCCGTTGATCATTTCTTTTCTTACTGTCATTTTTACCCGGCTGTAGCCTTCTTTCACATCAAGCACTTCTACTCCCAGCCACTGGCTGAAAAGATCATGCTTCATCATATGAGAAACCACTTCGCCGGCCAGTTTGTTTTTTTCGGCATTCATAAGTTGTTATTTATTTTCCTTTGAAAACAGGTTGCCTTTTTTCGAGGAAAGCATTGATCCCTTCCTGATAATCTTCTGTAAGCGCTGCTCTTTGCTGAAATATATCTTCTTCCGCCAGTTGTTCTTCTCCGGTGGAATGAAAAGACATGTTCAGTAATTGCTTGGTATAGGCAAGGCCTTTTGTGGGCATGGCAGCAAGTGTGGCAGCAATTTTTTTGCTTTCAGCTCCAAACATATCGTCTGCAAATATTTTGTAGATCATCCCCATTTTTTCAGCATCAGTAGCAGACACTTTATCGCCCAGCATAGATAAGGCTGACGCTTTTTGCCAGCCGACTAATCTTGGTAAAAAGAAAGTGCCTCCGCTGTCTGGTATCAAACCGATTTTTGAAAATGCCTGTATGAATGAAGCTGATTGTGCGGCTGTAACAATATCGCAACATAGTGCAATATTAGCTCCTGCACCGGCAGCTACACCGTTAACAGCAGCTACTACAGGTTTTTCCAGTTTTCTTATCCTGGTAACTATAGGGTTATAGTGCTCCGATAAGATTTGTTTGATCTCAATTTTATTGTCACCTGTAAGTTCGCCAATATCCTGCCCTGCACTGAAGGCTTTACCGGAGCCTGTGATGTATACGCATCTTACTTCATTATTTTTGCATACATCCAATTTCTCCTGCATCAGCAAAGCCATTTCCCGGTTGAAGGCGTTGAATTTATCCGGACGGTTGAGGGTGATGAATCCAATAGAACCTTTTATTTCGAAAAGAATGGAAGACATGAAATGATTGTTTAGATGACGAAGATAAAATATTCTAAAGCCTAATGGCATTTGAAATAATCAAAAGGCTCTTTGCAATCATCACACTGGTATAAGGCTTTGCAGGCGGTACTGCCGAATTCACTTACCCTGTGTGTATGAAAGGAATTGCAAAGCGGGCATTGGACAGCTTCGTCAGGAGCAAAAAGCTTATCACTACATGCTTGCTGCTTCGGATTTGGCGGGGCAATACCATATTCTTTCAGCTTTCTTTTTCCTTCTTCGCTCATCCAGTCGGTGGTCCAGGCCGGGCTGATGGAATTGATGATGTTTATCTTTTTAAATCCAAGTGTTGATAATTCTACCCGAATAGCAGCGGCGATCATATCCATGGCCGGGCAGCCGGTATAAGTAGGAGTGATGGTTACTTCCAGTACATCCTCCTTGCATTGTATAGCTCTTACAATGCCCAAATCAACGATACTTAATACCGGAATCTCCGGATCTTTTATTTCTTCCAGGAAAGAGAGCAATGTTTCTTTATCAATGGTTGAGGTTTTCATCTTACCACTCACAGCCCGGATAGGCTCTTTGCATATATTGTAAATCAGCGAGAATAAAACCGAGATTTTCCGTATGGGTTCCTGTTTTGCCACCGGTTTGCATAAATGTATTTTCAGGAACAGCCAGGGTAGCCTCATCGAAGATTGCTTTTACTTTTTTTGACCACTCATATTTAAGCGAAGCCACGTCAATACACAATTCTTTTTCGTAAGAGGCGGCCATAAACATTTCACCTGTATATCCCCATAGCTCATCAACGGCTTTGAGTATTCTGATGTGACTTTCTTCCGTGCCATCACCCAGCCGGATTACCCACTCGCTGCTCCAGCGAACATGATAGCTGACTTCTTTCAATGACTTTTCAGCAATAGCTGCAATTGTAGTGTCTGGGCTATTTTGTAAGTACTGATATAAATAATATTGATAGGTGCTGAATAAAAACTGGCGGAGCATGGTTTGTGCCCAGTCGCCATTGGGCTGTTCCGACAGCAGCAGGTTTTTAAATTCTCTTTCAGTTCGCAAGCCGGCTAATTTATCTTCATCAGTGTTTCCTGTCAGTACAGCTGCATATTGATAAAAACTTCTTGCCTGCCCCAATAAATCTAAACTAATGTTGGTGATAGCAATATCCTGTTCAAGTACCGGGCCATGCCCACACCATTCCGAATTTCTTTGAGATAGTATCAGTGTGGTATCTGCAAGATGTAATATGTAATCAATTTTATTATTCATTCCTGGGAAAACTTATTGCTTTGGTTCACTAAAGCCCCTCCTACGGAGGGGTTTGGGGCGGCTTTTACATATGGTTTACTTCGTCAGGTAATTGGTAAAAAGTTGGATGACGATAGATCTTATCAACAGCAGGTTCATATAGTTCACCGGCTTCTTCAGGATTGGAAGCAGTTATGTATTTGCTTTCCACTACCCAGATACTTACTCCTTCCATACGGCGGGTGTAAACATCCCTTGCATTTTCTATCGCCATCTGTGCATCAGCAGCATGCAGACTGCCGGCATGTTTATGGTCCAGGCCTTGTTTGCTGCGGATGAAAACTTCCCACAAAGGCCAATCGGTTTTTGTTTCTTTTGAAACAATATTCCCGCCAGATTTGTCTTCAGGTATATCACCGTAATAATACTTTCTGATCAGTTGCTGATTCATTTCAGTTTATGATTTTAATTTTATAATAAGTAAAAACTAACGAATCTTCTGTACTGGGAGTTTCCGTGTTAAACTTAAACAGTTTCAATTTTGTTTCCCCGGGCTTCACAGGAGCCAGAAAAATATGTTTGTCAATTGAACCGCCATCCATATCTGGTGAATTATTATCAATTGTTTCAATCTTTACGATCTTCACCAGGTTCAGGCTGTCTTCAATTTCAAAATGGGTGCTTTCTTCATATGCACATCCCCGGCATACCTTTTCATAGATTACTAATGTGTCATTCATGCGGGCCTGGTTCATTCCTTGTGGTGTCATTATAACCAAATCGGATTGTTTTGCCGGGGTTTCCTGTTTAGCATTATTGCAGCCTGTTACCAGGATCACTAATAGTATGGTCAGGAATTTTGTCATGCAGCTTTAGTTTTATTTCTTTTTACAGCATGGGCCGCCGCCGCTTCCCGCACCCATTCACCATCGTCCCATGCTTTTTTCCTGGCATCCAAACGTTGTTTGTTGCAGGGGCCATTACCTTTTACTACCTGCCAGAATTCTTCCCAGTTGATCTCGCCAAAATCATAATGCCTTCTTTCTTCATTCCATTTGAGCTTATCATCCGGCAACTTCATACCCAATGTCTTTATCTGTTCGGCGATCATGTCAACAAAATTCTGTCGTAGTTCGTCATTAGTTTTTCTTTTGATCTTCCATTTCATGCTTTGGTCACTATTGGTGCTTTCGCTATCCCTGGGACCAAACATCATCAGTGCCGGCCACCACCAGCGATTAATAGCATCCTGGCACATTTCTTTCTGTTCTTTTGTTCCTCGTGACAGTACCAGTAACGATTCAAAGCCCTGCCGCTGATGAAAACTTTCTTCCTTACAAATTCTTACCATAGCTCTTGCATAAGGACCATAAGAAGTTCGTGTCAGCATCACCTGGTTCATAATAGCAGCCCCATCTACCAGCCAGCCGATTGCACCGATATCAGCCCATGTTAAAGTGGGGTAATTGAAGATGGAAGAATACTTGGCTTTACCACTGTGCAGGTCGTTGATCATTTCTTCCCTGCTTTGTCCTAATGTTTCGGCAGCAGAATATAAATACAATCCATGGCCACCTTCATCCTGCACTTTGGCCAGAAGAATCGCCTTTCTTTTTAATGAGGGAGCTCTTGATATCCAGTTACCTTCTGGCAGCATACCAACTATTTCGCTGTGAGCATGCTGGCTTATCTGCCGGATATTTGTTTTGCGGTAAGCCTCCGGCATCCAGTCTTTGGGTTCGATCTTTATTTCGTTATCTATTTTTTCCTGGAAAATTTTCTCAAAATCCTGAACAGGCATCTCTGGTAATTTTGGTCAAATTTATACAAAACTAACAGCTGTTTGCATAAATCAGGCATGATAATCCTCAGTCAACGGGTATTTTGTCCATATCCATTGGGTATACATTATCAGCCATCTTCCATTTGCCCTTTTCCTTTACAAAGGGTACAAAGCTCCAACTTCGATCTTTTTCTGATGCGCCTTCGTATAATTCTGCTCCAATCCGCAGGTTGGCTTTATTGCCGGTAATAATTACTTCATATTTGTTTGTGGGATCTGTGTACCATTTAATAGTGTAATCAATGCTTTCCTGACCACCTGCCCACCGGTCATAATCAAATCCAGCCGGTAACTCTTCCAAAGGATCCTCTTTAAAACAACTGTCACTGAATTTAAAATGATTTCGTTCTGCTTTGATGTAGGCCTCACCAACAAAAGGAACACTTGTTCTCAGATAAGCAAAATATTTCTCAGCTTCTTTCCATAAAATTTTGTAGGGAGGATTGTTTTCTTGTCCTGTTCCTTTGTACAAATGAAAGGAGTTAAATTTTCTTTCATTCTTCTGGTAAAATTTCAGAAAATCAAAAAAGGTTTTCTTTATCATTTCCTGTTCTTTAGTCAGTTGTGCATTACTACTAATGGAAAAAATCAGGAAGATAAGAACTGTAATAAATCGTATCATAAACAATAAATTAAGAGCAGTGGTTAAACTGCTCTTCGGGTGATTAATGGTTGGAGAAATAATTATCTCGCATACACACCATTCGGGCTAACCACACTGGCGGGCCCGCCACTTATACCTGCCTGAGGGATAATTAAAGTGATTGATTCTCCATTTACTTTCAGGCTGGCGTTGCGGGCATGTATCTCCACGCCTTGCTGATAAAAAGGTGGCATGGCCGAAGGCTTGCGGTCTATTAAATAGGGTTCGCTAAAATCACTCATCTCCACTTCAAATGTATAATCGCCGGTTACACATCTTGCATAAGCCGAAGTTTCACTTATCTGAATATCGAATGTGGCCTGTAACACAGGTGCAGCTTCAAAAGGAGTGCCTGCAAAAATATTAGGACCAAAATAAGCACCGACTTTTGTGTCGGTACCCACAAAACCAAAAACCTGAGGCATTGCATTCGGGTCAGGCTGCCAGAGAATCATTCCACTTGGAGCACTGCCCGCAGGAGTGTGAACCATCCGGCCAAGATGAACAATTACATTGGGCATTTGCAAATCGGAGGAAGTAACGGCTACTAAATCAATGCCGCCTTCCCAACTCATCCATTTGGATACATTTGTCATGGTGGTTTGTTTTGGTAAAAGAACTTAATTGCCCGCCATACAACAATACCCTGTATGGGGTATTTAATAAATCAGGATAATAATTTTAAAACTGAATATGTAGTTTTACTAAGCCCTCCACCACTTGATATGCTAAAAAGAATTACACTTATACTTTTTCTGTGTTTGCAGGTAACCCTTTTTTTATTTGCCCAGCAGATGAATATTTCACAACTGGCCGATAGTTTGAGAAGAAATAATAACCATGCATCTGTAATCAGAGAAGTAAACAACCTGTTGAACCAAAAAAATTGGACAGATAGCGATAAACTGGTTTTGCAGGGAATAATTGTTGGAAAATTAATGGAGCTGCAGATGTGGGATTCCTGCTTAAATTATTGCCAGGGCCGGGTAGCATTGGCGCATCAGCAAAAGAATGCATTGGCAGAAGCCACTTTTTACAAATTGATTGGAAACACATATTATCATATTCCTGATAAAGAAAAAGCTATACAATACTGGGAAAAATGTATGGCCATATGTATTCCCCGCAAATTTGATTTGCTACTGGAGCAATGTTATCATAATATAGGTTCGGTAATAATTGAGTCAGGAAAGAATTACGATCAAGCCGAACAATATTTTTTGCAGGCAATAAAGCTGAGTGGCGCCAATAAAACAGATACAACACCGCTGGGTAACCAGCATTACCGCCTGCTTGCCACCCTATATAGAGTTACCAACCGGTATGAGAAAGCTGATAAACTGTTTGCAACGGTTATTGAAAGGGCAAGGCAGCGGAATGACAGTCTGCAGATTGCCGAAGCACTTATGTTTTATTCAACCTTGCTGGCTGATGAAAAAAAAATTGACAAGGCAATTGAATCGGGAGAAGAAGCATTGCTTATATCAAAAAAGTTTAATAAGCTGGATATGGAGATAACGGCGCTGGAAATGCTGGCCGTTAACTATGCTGCCGCCGGTAATTATAAAGAAGCATTTGATTTTATGAGCCGGGTGAAAGCCCAAAGTGTAAACCGCTTTAAAACAGATTTAAACAGTAAGATAAGTGAAGCAGGAGCTAAATTTAAAAATGCCGAACTGCAGCATGAAAAAGAATTGGCATTGCTAAATGCCAATAAAGAAAAACAGGTTCTATTGGTGGCTGGTATCGCATTATTTTTAATTAGCGGGTTTATTCTCTATTACCTGTACCAGAAAAGAAATACAAAGCAAAAACTGCAAATGCAGCAACAACTACAAGAGGAAAAGGAAAGAATAAGCCGTGATTTGCATGATAACCTGGGCTCACAAATGGCATTACTTTCAAACAATATAGAAGCGCTGGATACAAATTTCAAAAAGCAACAAAATATTGATGACAGCATTGAAAAAGTAAAAGGAAGCTCCAGGCAATTATTACAAACATTACGGGAAGCCATCTGGATTTTAAATAAAGAACAGGTAAGGTCAGAAGAATTTTTTGATAAACTGGTGGATTACTCTCGCCGCTATGTGCAACAGGTGAGCTGTATAAGATTGGAAACAAACGAAAATTTAGCTGAAACAAAAATCCTGCAGTCAAACGAAGCGTTACAATTATTCCGTATTTGTCAGGAAGCAATCAACAATGCCTGTAAATATTCAGATTCGGCAGAATTAGTTTTATCGGCAAAGGTGAATTACGGAAAATTCGAAATTGAAATAATAGACAAAGGAAGGGGTTTTGTTCCTAATCGTATTGATGATGACCAGCACTATGGTTTGAAAAATATGCAAAAGAGAGCTGATGAAATAAATGCTGCATTAAAAATCCATACGAAGGAAGCGGAAGGTACTACTATCCAAATTATCCTATAACAGAAAATGCCACACAAGGGGTATTGATGATGGTAATCGCCTGATTAATTTTGTAAATATGCTATTAGCAATTGTTGACGATAAGGCTTACTTACGAAAATCACTGAAAGACAAACTGACCGCAGTGGAAAACAATATAGAAGTAATACTGGAAGCCAATGATGGTACATCTTTCCTCGAACAGATGAAAACGGTTAAGCAAAAGCCTGAGGTAGTATTGATGGATATTGAAATGGAGGAAATGGATGGCATTGAAGCTGTGCAAAGGGCAGCACCCTTATATGGCGGCGTAAAATTTATAATGCTAACAGTAATAGATGATGATGAAAAAATATTTAGCGCCATAAAAGCCGGGGCACATGGTTACCTGCTGAAAGATGCAACCGCACAAAACATAATAGATGCCATTTACCAGGTGTATGAAGATGCTGGTGCTCCAATGAGCCCGGGCATTGCCCGCAAAGCATGGAAGTGGCTTACTTCAATTACTACTGTACCGGTAAAGGATAACACTACAATAATAAACCAACCTGAACCACTCTCAGAAAGGGAAAAGCAAATTTTAAAATGCAGCATGGAGGGCAAAGAATATGCACAAATAGCCGAGGAGCTTTTCCTTAGCAAGCATACGGTGCGCCAGCACATGAAAAATATTTACACAAAACTGCATGTTAGCAGCAAAGTGGAAGCATTGCATATTAGCCTGAAGAATAAGTGGATTTAAAAAATGCCGCATAGGGGGTATTGCCCCAATAATTTAGTGGCTTCATTTTTATAGCGAATTTGTCATAAGCTAACTTAACTTCTAGTCAATATATAAAAAGTAACAGTTGAAAGCAATAATTTCAATCACCATCTTTTTTTGCCTGGCAATATCATCTAGTAGCCAGCCGCAAGAAACCATCCGGAAAAAAAAGGTACAACTGGTAGTAATAAAATGTGGTGATATTTCATTTACTACATCCTATGAACCCTATTTTGAAAACAGGGCACCCATGAAGGACTATAAACTTTGGGAGGAGAATTATTTTGAATTTAGTGATGGTAAACTATTGTATTTAAATATCACCAACCATCTGTTAAGTAATGTAACAGGATACCGCCTGTACGAAATTGACCTGCGCTCAATAGATACCACCCGCCTATTCACAAATTCACTAAATACTTACAGCGGCTCCGGGAAGAAAAAAGTAGATAACCGTGGATGGGAACTACGGGGTGCAAAATCATGGCTTTGCTACTCTGATAATAGAAATACTGTTTACCGTGATAACAGTAGCCTGCATATGGATTTTGAAAGTTATGCACAATTTATAGATTTTGAAAAAGAGCTAAAAAGGGAGTGGTATAAAGCAGCAGCAAATTATACGCATATTAAAGTGTTGAAGGCAATGGATGAAGCATCCATAAAGGATAACGGCAAACCTTACCTGTTAAGCTTATTGCAGGATAGTTTGTTTACTACATTTGAAACTGTAGTACCATATATACATAAAGCCAACCTGGTTACAAAGTATAAAGAAGTACCGCTTTACAACTTAATATTGCTGAGTAATGGCATAAAACGGAAAAAAGAATTTATTAAGGTATATCATAAATACGATAATAACCTTAATGTACAAGACCCGGACGGAGTAACACCGCTCTTACTGAGTCTGGGATGGTTAAAAGATACATTCATGTTAAGTTATCTTTTGGAACTCGGGGCATCTCCATTTTTAAAAAGCAAGGAAGAAAAAACGGTTTATGATTATGCTTTAGAAGTTAATAAACAAAATCCTTCTTACGAAAGAATCATCCGTAATTCGGTTATAAATGGCAATTACTCCATGCAAGTCAAATTGCAGTTTTGCACAGACTATAAACTGGTAAGCGAGGGAACCCGGCTCGTACACGAAGAGTCGGAAAAATATCCAGACTCTTTACAGGTGCAGTATCAAAAAGCAGCATGGAATTATAATGCGAGACAATACCCCCAGGCAATAAATGGTTTTACGGAATGCATCCGGCTGAACAAAGCGCAAGTAAGCTACTACTTTAATCGGGGGCTATCTTATTATGCCCTTAAAATGAATGAAAAGGCTGAAAGCGATTTTGCAGAAGCAGTTCGCAGGAAGCCATCTTATAAAGAAGTAATTGAAACCGCAAAAAAGCAAATAAGCGCCGCTGTACAATAATATATTCTTCACCTAAAATCATATTATGAAAACTTCATCAGTCAATCTTTCTATCAAATTATTTCTTGGCATTTTTTCAGCCCTTACTATATTATCATGCAATAAAGAACAAGATGAAGCTCCTCCGGGTATTACTGTTACTGCCCCTGTTGAGGGGCAGGTAAAAAATTTCCTGGATGTAAATTTTAGTTTTGGCGATTATCACCTTGCCAGTATGGATGTATCTATTCTTAAAAGTTCGGATAACTCAGTATTGTTTACCCGGCATAATACGTACAGTACGGTGCAGGATGACACCTTTACGCAGGGTTTTACACTCTCTTCATTCAGCCTCACTGCATCCACTACAGTAAAAGTAGTTATAACCGTTAAGGATGATTTTGGTAATACCACAAATAAAATCATAAACTGTACCATTACCCCATAAGCGGTAAAGGGAAAAATGCCGCACAAGGGGTATTGATATCGCTGTAAGGATTTTCTTTTTTGCATCATAAATTAATAGTAAATGAAAACAAGCCTTTTAATCTATAAACTGGTGCTGGTATCCCTGTTAATTGCAAATTCGAAAATAATAGCACAGGCGGATGTGTTCAAACAGCAAACAGACGAAATAAACAAAATGTACAAACCCAAGTACAGGGTACTTGAGGAGGTACTTTATCTGGACAGTGCTTCGGCTACTGCCTCTATGAATTTTTATTTACCCAAAGGTAAATACGTAGTGTATGTTGTCGCCGATACATTTAGTTTAGGTTCTGTTTCATTCTCATTAAAAGGGAACTCCATGGAGTGGGAAACAAAGGATAAAGACCAGCGGAAGATTGTTTCTGAAGGCAAAGGGTTCAAACAAAAAAAATGGATTATCAGCAATCCCATATCTGCTACTGAAAAATATGGTACGCTTGATTTTAAGATTGATGATATAATGAATATGGTCAGAAATAGTAATGCAAGAAACCAGGCCCGGTACACGGCACAAACGCAAGCCAATGCAATAGCCATGGCAACAGGCAGATCTGTAACAGCTACTGCTTCTTATATGAAATATGAAAATGGTGCTGAAATGCAGGTTAATCTGAATGCAGACAGCGGAAACATTAAACACCCCTGGGGTGCTGTAAAGGTTTTGGTTTTTGAAAGATAACAACCAACAATAGCATGAAAAAAATAGCCCTGATACTGCTGTTGGCCTTGTTGCAAATAACTAGGCTTTGTGCACAGGAGGATGATACTGCTGTAAGGGAGTTTGCTAATAAAAAAGTGCCGGCATCTGTATGTTGTGGTATAGTATCGTTCAACGTTAGCCTGATTACTATAAATGATGCTATTTCCCTGCCGGAGCTGAACATTCATGCAGATGAGGATTCTGTTGCCCCTGGCCGTTTCCGTATTAAAATGAATTACTTCACAAAATATGTGGACAGCGTAACCCAGTATTTTGATGTTCCGGAAGAGGAGAGCGGTTATAATGCAAAAGTATATATGATATCGGTAAAGTTTAAGTCAAAAACGTTCAGGGATACTTATCTAAAAAAACTGGGAGCTGCAGTTGTGCCAGGCAAGCGGTGGGATTTCTGGATGGATAAAACTAAGTGCAAGGGGGTACAGGTTTATTCAGAAGGAACGAATTCTGTTAAGCTGCATCTGATAACTGATTGCAGCGGTGGATGATTCAGCTTGTTTAAAAGCAAAAAATATGCACATTAAAACCATTATTCTTTCCGCTTTTTTTCTGTTGTCGGTAAAAGGCTTTACACAAAGCCCCGACCCGGAAGTGGTGAAGCTGGCAAATTCAAAACTGCCTGCTTCACTAGAGAAATTCAACTTCCTGGAATCGTATGCCGATTTTAAGAAGCATGATATTAAACATGACCAGGCTTCAATAGCAGAAGACGGCTTCCGTGTTATTTTCAAAAAATCAAAAGCCAAAAATGTAGCCAAAGTGGAATTATTCTTCAGCACATTTGGAATAATACACAATGAAGAAGATAAAGATAACTGTGCCCTCAGGGGTATGGAAATTACTTTTAAATCAAAAAATGAGTGCGACAGTTATCTAAAAGCTCTTGGCAAACCAACGGAAGATGATGATACGAAATGGCAGTTTCTTGTTAATAAAGATGACCCATGTAAAGGCGCCCAAATAGTACGAGATGGTGATACTGTGATAAGAATCTTTGCATCAGAAGGCTGTGGTGGAAGCTAACGCTGCATACTCTTTAAAAATAAGTCCTGGTATTTTTTTGCTTCTGCCAGAACGGAAGCCGGTTTTGGCTTTAAATCTTTATAAGTAGGGTTTTGAAAATCTTTCTCGGTTAACACCTCTTCATTAGATGTTACAATGCTTTTAAACATTATTCCTTTGTTATTAAAATAAAGCCGGGTTTCGTTTATATAGCCTTCCTCTGTTTCAAATAAAAAATAAAACAGGAGTTTACCATTTTTGAAAAGATATTCCTCACTTGCATGAAAGCCTGCGGCAACCCTTGATGTGTTTATTTTCAGCAATACATTTTTAGGGTTCCTTTCGCTGGCAGGTAAGTGGTCCGGCGGGTCATCATACCAGAAATTCACAGTATCAGCATAATGGCCAACAGCAGGCCAGCTTTTACTATTTTTATTTATAGTTAATTGGTTTTGGTATAATGGCCCTTCGTATCCATTATGTTTGGACTCTTCTATTTTTTTATTTACATCTGTGTAATGTTTACGGATGTCGGTTTCTGTTTGTGCTGTTGCTGCAATAGTATAATGCCATAAGAGTAAAGGGAATAGTAATTTTTTCATTCTGCATGGTTTGTGTAAAATAAAGATAAAGCCATTATATCAACCCTTTTTCATAGGCCAGTGCCAGTGCCTGTGCCTTACTGTTTACATGCAGCTTGCCGTAGATATTAAGCACATGCTTTTTGGCGGTGTTGGGGCTTATGTCAAGCCGGCTGCCAATTTCTTTATACAGGAGGCCTTGTACCAGCAGTTTTAGAATCTCCTGTTCTCTTTCAGTTAAGTTAAAGGGTGTTTTTTCTTTTTCAACTGATCGTTTTTGCACAAGACTGATGTTGTTTTGCTGTACCAGTTGCAATATTTTGTAGGCAATCCCCGGAGATATGGGTCCCACGCCATTTTCATGCATCTGGATGAGAACTTCTGCAATATTTTCGGAGCTTTCATCTTTCAGCAAATAACCAAATGCGCCTGCCTTGATGGCTTTAAAAATTTTTTCTTCATCATCAAAGATGGAGAGCATAACATATTTTACCGACGGATATAAATAGGTGCCGGCTGCCACAGCATCTACTCCGTCCATTTCCGGCATTTCCAGGTCCATCAATACCACATCGGGCAGTTTCTCAACAGGAGTGGACTTCATTTTCTCTAAAAATTCTTTTCCATTCTCTGCAGTCAGCGCTACTTCAAAACCTGTATGCCGCAACAGCTTGTCCTTTAAAATACTTCTGTTATTGGCTTTATCATCCACTATGGCGATTCTTACAGGCATATTCTTATATTATACAGTGATTGTTATGGTTGTTCCCTGTTGGGTTAGTGATTCAATCCTTATTTCAAACCCGGACTCAGCAGCACGGTGTTCCATATTGGTGAGGCCGTTGCCCCATTCATCTTCTTTCAGGGTGGTATAGTTAAACCCTTTTCCGTTATCGGTTACTGTTAACCACCATTTTCCTTCCTGTATATCTGCCGATACATTTATTGCAGAAGGATGTGCATGCTTAATGCTGTTGGATACAGCTTCCTGAACAATACGAACCAGGTTAAGGGCTTTTGTATAGTGCAATTTCAAACCGGCGGGTGCTTCGCCGTTTACAGTAAACTGTATATGCGAATAATATTTGGCAAAGGGCTGAATAAAGTTACGGATGCGTACAAGACAGTCTTCCGCTGTGTATTCTTCTTTTTTTAATGCCCAAACGGTTTCTCTCAGCGCAGTAATAATATCTTTGGATGCAAATTTTAAATCGTCAATCAGCTCTTCCCGTTTTGCATCTGTTTTTTCTTTTTCCAGCAACTCCGTATTATAAAGCACCGCATTGGCGTAAGCGCCAAGACTGTCATGCAAATCTTTGGATATCCGTTCCCTTTCCTGTTTTATTTGCCTTTCATTTTCCAATTGCTGAAGCCGGGCTGCATATCTTCTTTTGTTTCGCTGGTTGATAAAATAATACAACAATGCCAGGGCAAGCAGGCCCAGCCCTGTTCTGAACCACCAGGCCTTCCAGAATGGCGGACGGATAGTAATATTTATTTCTTTCATAGGCGCAGCATCCTTATTAAACGAACGGGATGCATATACCTGAAAAGTATATTTGCCCGGCGATAATGAATAACGTACCGTTTGCAGGCCGTTGTTCTGAACCCATTCTTTATCTAAGCCTTTCATTTTATATTGGTAAAAATACTGGCCAGGATTGTTGTTTCCCATCGCCACAAAATCAAATGACAAGGCATTTTGCCGGTAGGGGAGTTTTATATTTTGGACATTCCAGGCAGCGGCGCCGGTTTCAATCACTGCATTGTTTGCTTTTATGCCGGTGAAAAGCAGGTTTACTTTATTATCAAAACTGCTGATGGAGGAAGGATGAAAGCTGCTTACACCATTTACTCCTCCAAAATAAAGTTCACCATCTTCTGCAACAGAAAGAACATTGGTATTGAATTCATTTTCCTGAAGCCCGTCATCTTTTGTCAATTGCAGCAGGGCATTATCTTTTCCCAGGCGAAATATTCCTTTATTGGTACTGAACCACAGGTTTTCGTCTTTATCAAAAACCATGGCATAAATACACTCGTCCGGTAAGCCGGTGGTTTTATTCCATTGTTGTATTATTTTTCCTGTGGCATCTGTTTTAAAAATTCCTTTATTGCTGCCAATAAAGAGTTTACTTTCCCTGTCAGTAGTAAAGCACCGCACCCCACTGGTATTTTTAAAAGAAACTTTTTTTATTTCCTTAAAACTGCCGGCATCCAGGAAAATCAGGGAGTCATCGGCATGAGAAACGATGGTGTTGTTATACCATGCTCCGCCCATGACGTAGGAAGTACTAAAGGGATATTCTTTAATGCTGTTGCCAATACGATAAAGAGTTCTTTGTGTTTGAACAATAGCTTCCTTACCATTATTATAAATGATATTACCGAAATAGCTGGTGCCGGCTACAACCGAAGAACTGGTAGCCACAATAGGAACAGGGGTTAAACCAGAAAGATTTTTATCCAGTCGCCATGCCTTCTCTTGCCCGTTTGCGAAAACGTAGTAATCGTTACTGCCTGATGAAACAATA
The DNA here is from genome assembly GCA_044221225.1 of Chitinophagaceae bacterium. Taxonomy (GTDB): domain Bacteria; phylum Bacteroidota; class Bacteroidia; order Chitinophagales; family Chitinophagaceae; genus JJ008. The sequence goes on along the minus strand of JBGAPQ010000001.1, from coordinate 323,395 downwards.
GCGTTAACTAAAAAAGAACTTTTGGAACCGGGAAAAATTTTGATATGCTTTATGAGCCGTTGTAAGGTATCGTAAATGTATATACCATCTGCACCCGCCAGTATGCGGTTATTTTTTTTATCTGGTAAAACAGAAAGAATGTTTCTGGCTTTTCCTGATTCAGCGCCAAAGTATTTTATCGGATAGTTGTTGTGAATTATTTTTTTTATACCGCCGGTAATTGTCTGGATATAAAGATTTCCGTAGTTATCCTGTTTTATATCGGAGATACTATTGTTTTCGGATATAGGCAGGTTTTGAAAATTGACAAATTCTGACTTGAATTCAAAAGAAGCACTGTCTGTTTCGTAAACCCTGTCTGTTAAAGTAAGGAGCCATTTGTTTTGCCATCTCAACAACTTACACCGGCCAATGGCATGGTTGTTTTTCACTTTTAATGGGATGGAAGTGGTTTTATTCGTTTTGAAATTCCAGCATTGTAAAGCATTCCAGTTGATGTAGTCAAAATAAAGGGCCTCGTCTTCCGTTTTCAGGCGTAAAAAAAAGATTGAGGCTTTTGGGATTTCAGGAGAGATGGCAGATAATTTACCTTTTTTCAGGTCGAACAAGTGAAGCCTGAAATTCAGCATTATCCCCACTTTGTGATGGATTATGTTGTCACTGAACTTTGGCCAATCATTACCAACTACAGCGGTTTGATGAAGCGGAAGCTCCGTCTTCATCACAGAAACAATTTTATAAGTGTCGTTATGGATGCCGGTTATCGTTCCGTTTTCATCATAGAAATAAATTACGTCCCCGTCTTCACCGATAAAACTTACCGGCCGATTTTGCCGTATGTCAGGTTGGTACACTTGGGAGAAACTGTTTCTTTCAATATTGTACCGGCTGATGCCCTTTGTGTGGCCAACCAGTAATACGCCATTCCTGCTGCGGAAAAAAAATACTCCTTTATCATCCGGCAGACCAGGCTGTACCGATACATTGGTAAAACTATGGCCGTCAAATTTTTGTATACCATTTGGAAAAGATATCCAGCAAAAATTATTCTTATCAATCTCCAGACTGTTGATGGTTGTTTGGAGCAAACCTTCGTTTACACTGTAGCTGAAAGTATTGTAACGAGTGATAGGCTGTCCGGATGCAGGAATGTTTAGAAACATCAACAGGAATATACTGGTAATATGAAGCAGTAGTTTATACACCGGTATTAGTTTATATGCCAAATTACGACATCTGCCGAACCTTTATCTAATCCAAAAGGATTATAGGCAAACTTGGGTTATTGATTTTTATTTGATAACAGGCGTTGTGTTGATAATTGAACAACGCAGCCTCAATAATGTCAGTTATTTATTTCCGGATTTCTGCAAAAAATTATAAGTTTTTTTTCATGTACATCATCAACCCCCAAAAGTGAATGAATGAAAAAAATTTACCTGCTTATCTTGCTGATGGCAACCTGTAGTCAACTTCAGGCACAAACACTGGTATGGGCAAAACAATTTTCCGGTACAGGCGGCGAATATGGAAATTGCATAGTAACAGATGCCAGCGGGAACGTTTATACAACCGGGGCGTTTACAGGAACTGTAGATTTTGATCCGGGTGCGGCCACCTTTAATTTAACATCTGCCGGGGGGCTTGATATTTTTGTAAGTAAGTTAGATGCTGCAGGTAATTTTGTTTGGGCAAAACAATTAGGTGGAACAAGCGATAATAGTGGTATTTCAATAGCGGTAGATGCGTCGGGTAATGTTTACACTACCGGTGAATTTCAGGGAACAGCCGATTTTGATCCGGGTGCAGGCACTTTTAACTTAACATCCGCCGGTGCAGATGATATTTTTGTGAGTAAACTGGATGCTGCCGGCAACTTTGCCTGGGCTGTCCGGTTTGGATCAACCGGAGGCGAAGCTGGGCTTGCTATTGCCCTGGATGCGTCGGCAAATGTTTATACTACCGGGGCGTTTCGATTAACAGTTGACTTTGACCCGGGTGCAGGCACTGCTAATTTAACTTCTGCCGGTGTAGATGATGTTTTTATTAGCAAACTGGATGCCACCGGCAATTTTATCTACGCAAAGCGGCTGGGGGGAACCAGTAATGAGAACAGCTATTCCATAACCGTGGATGCGTCGGGTAATGTTTATACTTCCGGTTTTTTTATTGGAACAGCCGATTTTGACCCGGGTGCGGCTACAGTTAATTTAACATCCGTCGGGCTAAGGGATATTTTTGTAAGTAAGCTGGATGCCGGGGGCAATTTTGTGTACGCAAAACAATCAGGTGGAACAACCAGTGATAATGGAAATTCAGTAGCAGTGGATGCTTCGGGTAATGTTTACTTAGCCGGTGATTTTTCCGGTACAGCCGATTTTGATCCTGGTGCAGGTGCGTTTAATTTAACCTCAGCCGGGCAGGCGGATATTTTTGTAAGCAAACTGGATGCTTCGGGCAATTTTGTTTGGGCGAGAGGAATGGGGGGAACAGGTATTGACATTGCATCAATGATAAAACTGGATGCTTCCGGTAACATACATATCAACGGAGGTTTTGAAGTAACAGCCGACTTTGATCCCGGTGCAGGTACTTTTAATTTAACTTCTGCGGGCAATGAAGATGTTTTTATAAGTAAACTGGATGCTTCCGGAAATTTTGTGTATGCAGTACGATTGGGAGGCACCTTAGGTGAAGTTGCTACTTCCATAGCTGTAGATGTATCAGGTAATATTTATTCAACCGGAGGTTTTGAAGGTACAGCCGATTTTGACCCTGGTGCAGGCATTTTCAACATAACTGTTGCTGGTGATTTAGATGTGTACGTACATAAGATGAGTCAGAATGCAGTTGACCCGCCGCCAACAGTTACCATCAACCAGGCAGCAGGACAAGCAGACCCGACTGGTGCTTCACCCATTAACTTTACTGTTGTCTTCAATGAAACGGTAACTGGCTTTGCAACAGGTGATGTTACTCTTTCCGGAACAGCCGGTGCAACTACTGCTACTGTTACCGGTAGCGGTACAACATACAATGTTGCTGTATCGGGAATGACAGCGAACGGAACTGTGATTGCAACGATTGCAGCGGGTGTGGCAACTGATGCAGGCGGTAATCCAAACACTGCATCAACAAGTACAGATAACACGGTTACCTATAATGGCATTGTTGACCCACCGCCAACAGTTACCATCAACCAGGCAGCAGGACAAGCAGACCCGACTGGTGCTTCACCCATTAACTTTACTGTTGTCTTCAATGAAACGGTAACTGGTTTTGCAACAGGTGATGTTACTCTTTCCGGAACAGCCGGTGCAACTACTGCTACTGTTACCGGTAGCGGTACAACATACAATGTTGCTGTATCGGGAATGACAGCGAACGGAACTGTGATTGCAACAATTGCAGCGGGTGTGGCAACTGATGCAGGCGGTAATCCAAACACTGCATCAACCAGTACGGATAACACCGTTCAATACAATCCCCCTGTTGCCTGTGCTATTATCTGCCCGGCAAATATTACTGTAAATAATTCAGGTAGTCAATGCGGAGCTATAGTAAATTATCCGGCACCTGTTGGCTCCGGTTCCTGTGGTGTTATTACTTCAAGTCCTGCTTCAGGTTCATTTTTCCCTGTAGGTACAACCACTGTAAATGTTACAAGTACATCCGGGGCAACCTGTTCCTTTACTATTACGGTAACAGGAGGCGCTGACAAAATAATTATTTACCCTGTTCCGTCAGACGGCAACCTTAAAATAGCAGTATGTACAGAAATGGCAGGGGCAACTGTAAAAGCCTACGATATTACCGGAAAGAAACTAAGGCAATGGATAATCGGTGGCGGACTAAATATGTACCAGTTTAACTGGCAGCAGGGTATTTATTTACTGGAATTTATAAAAGGGTCAATGCAGGAAATTAAGACGATTATAATTACACGATGATGGTTAATATATCTGCCCGGAACGACCCGGATTTCGGGTCGTTTTTTACCTGCTATTCAAATGTTTTCTAATCCAAAAGGATTATAGGCGGGGGTATAGTTAAAAAATACATTCGATATGTATTACGAACCAACTAACTGGTATGAAAAAGATCATCATCTCTGCTATTTTAATATTATTCATACAGTTCATTTCTTTTGGCCAGTCAAATGAAGTGGAGCCTAATAACAGCTTCAATACCGCAGATGATTTACTCATTAACGACCCAACAACAGCAAGTTTAGGTGGCGGCGATACGGTGGACTATCATGCCCTGCACTTTAACTATAATGCAAATTTCTATTTAGTGCTGGAAGCGACTAACACCGCCTCCAGCGGGCCGCCAAGTTCCCTGCTTTTGACATTCTACAATACGCTGCGCATCAGCGGCCAGTATGTGAGTACTATTTATAACGGAAGTATCCTTTTAAATGCCGGGGCCACTTTTTCTGATACCATTATTGTTTGCGGGCAGGCGATAGACAGTTTTTATCTGAAGTTTAAAAGCTTCGGGACGATTGATTATACCATGGAATGGTTTCCCGTTAATGCATTTGCCAATGACGGGTACCAAAGCAATAACAGTTTTGCAACGGCTTCACCCTTTACCTATAATATAGAAAAAGAAGGCAGCGTCAAGTATAAATTTTGGGGAGGCTCTAATTGGGATACAGTTGATTATTTCAGGTCAGTACTGCCGGCAGCTAATTATGATAGCGTAAGGCTAAACATAAGGGCGCAGAGCAACAGTTGTTCTGGCAGCAATTGGATAAGATATTTCTGTTACAAAAATGGAAATACGGTGCCATTTGCCACAGGCTTTGTGGGCAATGACTCTACGGTTGCTTCTTACCAGGAAGTGAATACCCACATTTTGCTAAATAATATGGCGCAGGGAGATACGCTTTTTGTAAAGTTTATTGCAGACGGGCCATTTGGTTACACGTTTAATTATAAGCATATAGATCCATACGACGATGATGAAGATAACTGTTGTGTGTATAATGCCATATCAATGGACGAAGGTGTACCGTTTAGTGGCAATGTAGGTGAATATAATTCAGGCACAAGCCAGTTTATTGATCAGTTTGATATGTATCGTATCGTTCTTCCGCATGACGGGGCTGTAAAAATATTTGCATCCGGTAAAAACAATGAATGTGCGGAGGAGCTTTACTTTCTTCAATGCGATGTATTGGATAAATATGGCAATGAACTTCCGGCAGGCGAAACACTGTTATTCTGGGAAAATTTTCCTGCCTGCAATGAAGCGAAGCAGGACACCATAAAAATCCGGGGCTTTTCTGCCGATACTTTTTATCTGAGGCTCCGTACGGATGTTGGCACTAATCCTAATGGTGGAAAAGTAAGTTATACTATTAAGTATGAACTGGTGGACAGCACTGGTAATGTTGACCCCGAACCCAACAACACCACTGCAACAGCCATACCGATAGCGGCAGGACAGGTAAAAAAGGGCCATGTACGATTTTTAAAAGATGCCGCTTCAACCGATATCAGGGATTATTATAAAACAGTATTCCCTGCCGATGGCAGTATAAGGGTTTACCTAAAAAGCACTTACAGGGCACCGGATGGCGGCAACACACTACAATTTAATACCAGCGGATTTAACGGCGCTTCCACTCCTAACCCGCCGCTGAATTATTTTGAGGCGGATTCAGTTTACTTAGATACTTTAAATATATGCGGAACAGCAGGTGGCGACCTGTATTTTGAATTAACCTCAACGGTTCCATATGAATATGAATTTTGGTATGAAATAGTTGATACCAGCAGCACTGACAATGATGTGGAACCCAATAACAGTTTTGCCCAGTCATGGCTTACCGGTGGGGGTATAACAAAAAAAGGGCATATCAAATACGTAAGCAGTACCGGGGCAGATGATTATGACTATTATAGATTTGTGTATTACTCTACAGACAGTTTAAAATTATACCTGCAGGCCACCAATACCAGTTGCCTGCCCAACCGCACCGTTACCTTCCGGTTATATAATAAAGCACAGACTAATACAGTAACAAAAACTATAACCAATGTAGGGGCAGGGCAAACAGTTAGCGATTCAATCAAAGTAAATGTACCCGTCACCAGCAATCCGGATAGTATGTACCTGCGGGTGGAAGCTAATGAAGCATTCAAATACCAATTTACAACAAACCAGCGGCTGCCCAGTTCTACTTTCTCTATTACGGGAGATACGGCTGTTTGCATCAGCACACAAATTTATAAAGCCATCAATGTAGCCAACGAACCGGTAACGTATAACTGGAGTCTGCCCCTTGGTGGCGGTACCTTGTCTTTTGTTGACAGCATTGCAACTGTTACATGGAATACCAACGGCAACAGATCAATACAATTATACTTGTCAAACGCATTGGGTAATTCGCAAACCAAACAACGCAACGTAGTGGTAAATGGCATTGCTCCTACGCAGGTACCTGTAGCTGGTAATTTTGCCCGCACACTAAGTACAGGTTCATTACCGCCCGGCGCCACCTGCCAATGGTACAGGAATGATACACTTATTGCCGGCGCAACTGCTACATCTTATTATGCTGCTGTTGCCGGAACATATACCGTGAAGTTTGTCAATGATTGCGGCCCCGGCCCGGTTTCCAATGCATTTACTTTTGCTGCTGATGCATTGCCCCAAACTATCACTTTCCCGCATATCCCAACAATTTCCATGTCGCCAACGGCAAGAGATATTTTGCAGGCAACAGCCAGTTCGGCGCTTCCTGTTTTCTTTCAAAAAATAAGCGGTCCCGGTAATATTTTAAACGATACACTTTTTATTACCGGTGCAGGAACAATCATTGTAAAAGCACAGCAACCCGGTGATGATACATACAGCGCAGCGCCGGATAAATATGATACCATTACCGTTATACCAGGAAACCAGGTTATCACATTTGATTCTATCCCGGACCAGATATTGAACAGCACTGCTTTTATTCTTCCTGGCAGTTCCTCATCAGGCCTGGGACTCAGCTATTCGTTTGTTACCGGGTCAAACCTGGGTACTCTTAATAATTTAAGCGGCCCTCTGTGGTCATTTACTAAAAAAGGCGCCGGCATTGTAACTGTAAGGGCTTCGCAATCCGGAAATGCAAACTATAATGCAGCTACACCGGTTGACAGGACTTTCTGTATTGGTGTAAGAACATTAACAGCAATAACAGGCGATGCAAACCCCTGCCTGAACACATACCGCTACAACACACAAAAAATACCCGGGGCCAATTTTGTGTGGACATTAAGTGGCGGAGGGATACTTACTACTAATAATGATACTGCATGGGTGCAATGGCAAACACCGGGCAATTATACCCTTAGCGTAAAAGCCAACAGCCCATGCGACACTATTTACACTACTACACAAGTATTGAATATTACTACTTCCAGTAATGCACCGGGGGTGGTATCCGGCATGTTGCCTGCCGATAATATTATTGACCAGCAATTGCCGCTTACACTTTCCTGGATTCCGGGAGGCAATACAGTTAATTATGATTTGTATGTGTGGGATTCTGCGGCCGTGCAACCAGGGATACCTTATGCTTCCAACATAAATACTATTTCATACACCATTCCAAAAAATGCGCCGTTCCCATATAACAAGGCATACAAATGGAGAGTGGTGGCTAAAAACCCATGTCAGCAAACAACCGGGCCGGTACAACAATTCAGACTGATACCATTGCCCGATTTAGTAGTAAGTGATGTGCAGGCGCCGGCAACAGCCGTATCGGGACAAACCGTAACTGTAAGCTGGAAGGTAACCAATGCCGGCCCTGGCAAAACCTTGCCCGGTCAAACTTGGAGAGATGGCATCTATTTCGCATTGGATACTGTTCCGTTTGTTAGTTTTAATGGGTCACCTAACTGGAACCCCTCCTCGTGGAATTCATTAACAGCAGGTGGAAGACCCTTGTTGCTGGGATATAAAGACATGCCTTCTTCATTAGACAGCGGGCAGTTCTATACCAACAGTATAAATTTCACATTACCGTTAGGATATAATTTCCCGGTATATGTGTATGTTATTTCACCTAATAACCATCCCAACGGACCGATGCTGCAGGGCAGTGTGCTGAATGATACGGCAAGGGCGCCTAACACCATTAACATAACACAGCCGCCCACACCTGACCTGCGGGTTGATTCTGTTTTTGTGCCAGCTTCTGCTTTCTCCGGCAGCGTTGTCAATCTTACCTATAAAGTAAAAAATTATGGAGTAGTGACCCCGGCAGGAGGTAATTGGAGAGATTCCATTTTCATATCACAAAACCCCTTGTTTGACAGAAGCCAGTGTATTCCTCTTGACACTATAAAAATAAATGGCTCCTATTACCCGAATAACAAACGGGCAACAGTGTATAACAATACCCAGCTGAATGCAGGCAGTACCGTAACAAAGAATACACAGGTGGTTATACCCAATTTCATTTTTGGCACCTGGTTTATTTATGTAAAAACCAATGCAAACACTGTTGCCAATGGTTATATCTATGAAGGGGCATTGAATAATAATAATGTGGGCCAGGCACAGTTGCAGGTATATCTTACCCCTACGCCAAAACTTACTGTCAGTTCGCTTACTGTGCCTGTCAGCGCTGCCAGTACTACACAATCTATTGGTGTAAACTGGAATATTAAAAACGACGGCTTCAGGGATAATATAGAAAAAAACAGGGGGCATTATATTACAATGGGTGTATGCCCGGCTCCATGTTCACCACCACCTTGTAGTGGCTTTCAGGCAGCTGTAATTAAGGATAGTGTTGTCTTCGGGGGCAGCTACTGGATTGACAGGGTTTATCTCAGCACAGATTCAACAGGATTAAACATAGCCAATGCAGTATTGGTGAAAGAAGTAAAACATGGTACAGAAAACTCAGGCTTATATGCTGATGCACCCGGCCCTTCTTTCAGTTTTGTAAGGTGCCCGGCTCAGGTTTTTGGTAATATCAATGTTGCCAATGAAATAAAACCGGGCTCTGATTTTGCAAAAGCGGAAAATTTTACAATACCCTCAAACCTTCAACCCGGCAATTACTATGTATATGTTTACACCAACCCGGCTAAAACAGTATTTGAATATCCCGGTACAGCACAAATAAAGCGAAGTTCTTTACCAATAAATATACAAAGACCTGATGCGGTTGTTTCCTCTGTTGCTGTTCCATCTAATACTATTGGCGGAACAACTATTGCTATTGATTACAGTGTGCTGAACAATGGTCCCGGCGCCGTATTTAATCATTTAAGAAAAGACCGGCTTTACATCAGCAACTTCTCCAGTTTTGATGGCAGCGCCCTGTTGATAGGAACAAATACATTTACAGAAGACCTGCCGGTGAGTACTGCCGTGCCGCATACATTCAGCTATACTATTCCCGCCGCTACTACCGGTAATAAATATTTTTATGTAGTTACTAACTACGACAGCCTGTTTAAAGAAATCAGCCTGTTAAATAACACCAGCATTGCAGCAGCCACTACCGTTACTGCGGCGCTGCCTGCGGATTTAATTGTTTCATCGGTACTGCCAGCGGATTCAGTGTTTATACAATCTCCGTCCGCATTTAAATACACGGTTATCAATAATGGTACTGGCGCCACTATTGGTAACTGGACGGACAGCCTGTTCATCAGTTGCAGCCCAACCTTTAATGCCGTCACCGCTAAGTTTATAACAAAGAGGACACAAATAAGGGTTGTGCCTGCCGGTGGAAACTATACAGATTCGTTTTTCCATACTATACCACAGATGAGTTATGAAATCAATAGCTGTTTTCCGCAACAAATGTTTGCCCCCGGTTATTTCTTTGTAAAAACAAATGCTGACAACGGTGTTTATGAAGGAGGCAATTTGAATAATAATACTGGCGCCAGCAGCAGCCGTATAATCAGGAATCCGCTGGTTGACCATGAAATGGTTTCTGTTTCCACTAGTAAGGATACCGTATCGGTTGGCATACCTTTTTCAGCAAACTGGAAAGTGAAAAACATTGGCTACAAACCGGTGCCGGGAGTTGTATACTACTATTCGTATTATGATGGTATATTTTTCTCTCCCGACTCATTAGTAAATGCGAATGATATAGCTGCTAACGGATTTTTCAAATACAATACGCTTAACCACAACGACAGCCTGGTTGATACCCGTTCCATTATGCCGCCAAATATAGCTGCCGGAGATTATTATGTGATTGCAAAGACAAATTATACAGACCACATCAGCGGAGAAAAACTGTTTGGTAACAATAATAATTTTGTACGCAATGTATCCGGTGCAGCGAAAAAAATTCATCTGATAAGGCCTTTGTTGCCCGACCTGGTGGACAGTATTGTTTCTGCGCCATCTTCAGCAGCAGCAGGACAACCCATAACTGTTATTTACAAAGTAACTAATATAGGTACCGGTGTAACCTTCCCCGGTGCATGGCAAAATGAACTTCGGCTCTCTCCGGATTTTATTGCACAAAACAATGCCGGGGACAGGGTTATAACAACCAACACCAGGACCCAGCCACTTGCCCCGGGACAATCTTTTCTTGATACAGTCACCGGCACTATTCCTTCCACAACCACCGCCGGTAATTATGTTTTGATTGCCCGTGCCAATTCTAATAATGCTATTACAGAGATTAACAATACCAATAACCTTGGCTTTAGCCTGATAGATGTGTTTTTACCTGATTCCACCGACCTCATTGTAGAGAATATTATTAAACCGGATACCGTTTACCTCGGCTACACTATTGATACGGTAAAATGGGTGCTGCGCAATACTTCTTCTGCAGATGCAGTTGGTTACTTAACAGACGGGCTTTATCTGTCATCGGGGAATTTGTTTGATTCAACAGCCACACTGCTTGGCACCAAATACCGCCACATAAACCTGGAGCCGCTTGAAGCTGATACGGTAAGACTGGCGCCATTAGTGGTTACTGCCACAGAGGGCAATTATAATTTGTTTGCGAAAACAGATTTGCTCAATAATATAATTGAGCTGGATAAAGCCAATAATACCGGCATGTCAGCCACCCCAATTTATGTAAAAGCAAAAGAACTGAAGCTGAATATACCCGAACCAAACACACTGCATAAGACCAGCCGGTATTATAAATTGGTAATACCCGATTCGCTGATTGGCGCCACCATATTAGTTACATTAAAAACAAATGATTCATTGCTTGTACGGAATGAAATGTACATAGGCGGGGGCTTTGTGCCAACAGCGGCTGACTATACCCAGCGGTTTGAAATACCCAACTATGGTAACCAGCAGATAGTAATGAATGCGGTAACGGATTCTGTTTACTACATTATGTACCGCTGTGTAACTGCTAATCCTCCTGTACAAAATACGATAACGCTGAAGGCGGAGGTATTGCCATTTTCCATTTTGAATGTACACACCAACAGCGGCGGAAATATTGGTAATGTAACAGTGCGGATACGAGGCTCTTTGTTCAGGGACAGTATGATTGCTAAACTGAGTAACGGGACAACCACCATTTATGCTTCTGCTGTTTATTATACCAACAGTACTCAGGTGTTTGCCACCTTCCCGTTGCAGGGCAGGCCGCTGGGTATATATGATGTAACATTGGTTAAACCTGATTCCTCTTCAGCTATATTGGCAAATGGATTTTCTATTGTTCCGGCGAATAACGGGGGATTAATAACCGGTGGTGGAGTAAATACCGGCGCCGGCAATGGCAATGAACCCGGCTGCGACCCCGGCGCTGCAAGCGGATTGAACTCGCAACTTGTGGTTGATTTGGTTGTACCATCAAGGGTTTTGCTGAAAAGGCCTGTTGTAATACTGATTAATTATAGCAACCCGACCAATTTTGATATACCTGCACAATCAAGAATACTTTATAGCGAAGCAGGGATAAAAATGGCATTTACCAAAGAAGGGGTACCTAACGGAACAACATCACTGTACTTGGAACTGGTTGAGCCCGGTGGCCCTCCCGGTATTATCAGGGCAGGAGGCAGCGGAACTATTATTGTTCACTGCAAGGCGCCGGATGTGCAGCCACAGCCAAACCCGTATGTTTTGTTTAAGCTGAAGTAATAAGATTGAAAAGAAAAGACATGTACTGCTTATCAAATAAAAATATCATGCATTCAAATTCCCAAAGGGGCAAATGGCTGTTGCTGCTGGTGATGATGATATCAGCTGTTGCCACCAATGCACAAAACCTGAACAACCCGAATAAAAGAGGGCCATTGGGCACACAGGTAAATACTTTAAGCGGTAATTTATTTATACCGAGAACAGATATTTATGTGCCTGCAAGAAAACTTGATCTTGATATTAGTTTTTATTACAACAGTTATTTATTTACTGAAGATTATGGGTATGGCAAGGGCTGGACATTTGAGTATAATATAAAATACAGCCATGATACGGTGCCGGGGGCAAGGCTGATTCTTTGGGGAGATGGCAGAGAGGACAAATTTGATTCAATACCAGGAGGCGGGTACAAACCGCCAAGAGGTTTTTTCAATACACTCTCACAATATCAGCCGGGCAAGTATGTGCTGACAGAGCTGGACGGTATGAAATACTTTTTTGATAATGCAGTGCATAAGCGGATAACGAAGATGGAAGAGCCGAATGGCAACTTTATCAACTTTACGTATACCGATACCCTTCTTACTGCGATGACCAATACTTCAGGACAAGCCATTACATTTACCTATAACCCGCAGGGCCGCCTTGCCACTGTGGTAGATGCCATCGCCGTTCCTTCACGAACATACACTTACACTTATGATGCAGGCGGCAACCTGAAAGAAGTAAAAGACCCGCTGAATGGAAAATACCAGTACACTTACCTGGTAAATGGTCCTATGAAATCACTGGCAGATAAGAATAATAATAAGATTGATATTATTTATTTTCCAGACCTGACCATCAGCGAACTGGTAGGCTGCAACAAACGCTTAAGTTTTTCGTATGATACCGCTGACCAGAAAACAGTAGTTACCGACCATTTAACTACAGGTAACCAGGTAACCACTTATAAATACCAGACGCTTGATAATCTTTCCTGGATAACTTCTATGTCCGGCAATTGCTGCGGGTACAATATGAGTTATGAATACGATGACCAGGGCAACCAGGTAAAGATGACCGATGCAAACGGGCAGGTTTATACTTATACATACGATACAAACGGTAATATACTTACCGCTACCGACCCGCTGAACCAGGTTAGCACTTATACCTACACTACCAGTTTTAATAAAGTAAACAGCTATAAAGACCCTAAAGGAAACCTTTATTCCATGAGTTATGATACTGATGGTAATATGACACAGCTAATAACACCCGGTAATAATATTTATACAGCTGTTTACAATGCAAGCGGGGATATTATCAACAGTACAGACCCCAAGGGGAACAGTTATACTTATAATTATGATGCGTATGGCAACCCCGCTACGGTAACCGGGCCGAATGGATATAATGCGGCATTATCCTATGATGCCCGTGGCCGCCTGTTGTCTTATACAGATGCAAGGGGCAATAACTCCACAGCCGAGTATGATATATTGGACAGGCTGAAAAAAATTACTGACCCTGTAAACAACTTTGCACAGTTTAATTATGATGCGCAGGGAAATGTTGTTTCTTATGTAAATAAGAACAATGAAACAAGCACTATAAATTATGATGCCAGCAACAGGATAGTGAAAGTAACGGGGCCAACCGGCAACCAGGCCAGCCTTACTTATGACGGAATGGATAATATGACCAGCATAAAAAATGCACTGGGACATGAAACAAGGCTCAGTTATGATACCCGCAACCGGATGAAGGGGGCAAAAGACCCGGAAAATAATAATGCAGTGTATAATTATGATGGCAATGGCAATATTACCAGCATCAGTTTGCCAAATGGGCAAACTATAAATTATACATACGACCCGCTGAACCGGGTAACAACCATCAGTGATGCCAGTGGTACTATCGGCGCCTACACTTACGATAAGAATAATAATATTACCAGCTACACAAACGGAACCGGGGCTGCAACAACCGCCAGCTACGACAGCCTTGACAGAATAAAACAAATAACCGACCCGCTGGGCAACAGTTCTTCTTTTACATACGATAAAAACAATAATATTACATCAGCAACAGACCGGGAAGGAAGAACCCGCCATTATACCTATGACAGCCTTGACCGGGTTAAGACCTATACAGATAATAATGGCTTTGTAATAACCGTTGGTTATGATGTACAAAGCAACATCACATCGTTAAAAGACCAGAACAATAACATTACTGCTTATACCTACGACAGCCTGAACCGCAGGAAAACGATGACCTATCCGGATGGTAAGTATTTGCAGTACAGCTACGATAAAAAAAATAATGTAACCAGCGTCCGGCTTACTGATGCCGGCATTATCAATTATCAGTACGACACACTGAACCGGGTAACCAGCCGTACATTGCCCGGCGGAGAAGTGTATAGTTATACATACGATAAACTTAACCGGGTATTAAGCGCCACTAATAGCAGCGGTACGGTAACTTTTACATACGATAAACTTAACCGGGTAACTTCAGAGAACTTTGACGGAAGAACAACAAGATATAATTACAGTATAGCCGGGCGGACGCAAACCACCATTTATCCCGACAGTACAACCATTATCAAGGAGTTTGATACAAGAAACAGGCTCACCAAAATTTTGAAAGACAGTGCAACGGTGGTGGAGTATGCTTACAACAATGCCAACCAGTTGACCAATAAAACATTTGCAAACGGTGTAAGCAGTACCATGCAGTATGATTTTGCCAACCGCTTAAGTTCCATTACTACCGGAACGATGCAAAACACTTCTTTTACTTATGATAAAGAGTATAACAAAACAGCGATTACCCGGCTGAACAACCCATCCTTATCAGAACAATTTACTTATGACAATGGCTACCGCCTTACCAATTATAAACGAGGCCCGGCAGGAAGCCCGGTTATTCAAAATACTTATACATACGATGCTGTAGGTAACCGCACAGCTGCCAACCTGAACGGCGCCGCTACCACCTACACCGTAAATAATTTAAATCAATTAACAGGGGTAAACAGTACCAGCTTTACTTTTGATGACAGGGGCAATATCACTTATGACGGAACATTCTATAAAACATACGATGCAGAGAACAGGCTAAAAAAGGATTCTGCTTCACCAGCGAGTGTAATTGCCTATGCCTATGATGCCATAGGCCGCCGGGTAATCAAAACGATCAATGGCATTAATTTAAAATACACTTACAGCGGCGCAGCGCAAATAGAAGAAAGAGATGGCAGTAATGGTTTATTGAACCGTACGGTGTTCACCAACTTCCTGTCACCTGTACTGAATGAGAAGAACGGTAACAGTTACTATTATCACCAAAATGAATTAAATTCTGTAGAAGCCATCAGCAACAACAGTGGAAGATTAATAGAAAGCTACAGGTATGATGCCTACGGCAAACCCGGCAGGTATGATAGCTTAAACAATCCACTGAGTTCCTCCATAGCCGGTAACAGGTTTGGTTTTACCGGGCAGGAATATGATAGTGCATCGGGCAGCTATCGCTTTTTCTTCAGGAATTATTCCCCGGAGACAGGTGTGTTTAATCAAAGAGATTTGATAGAGTACGAAGATGGAATGGGTATGTACCAGTATGTTGCCAATAATCCCGCAAATGGTGTAGATGTGTGGGGGTTGGAACTTGGTTATACTCCGACATACGACCCACCCATACTTCCAAATCCACAACCATCATCAGATGATTGTGAGAAGTTTGATTACTCAATAATTCCATTTGTGGGAGAAGATCTTGAGACCTACTTAAATTCTAAAAACCCGGGTCACAGAGATGCAGCTCTCATATCATTACTTGAAACGGGGGGGAGAGCCGGGGCTGGTAATATAGTTTCTTATGCGCTCACCGGTAATCTAGTAATGCCAAATGTTTGGCAGATGTCAAGTTATGCAGTTGTTGAAGGATTTACGCAAATCGGTGCAGCCGGATCGTTTTCTCAATTATCAGTTGGAGCCGCCGGAGTTTACGCAGGTGCTGCTGCAGCTCCATTGGTTGGAGTTGGCTTATATGAATCATATTTGCACGAAGAACAGGCGAAACGTGATGCACACTTGAGTGAACTTGAAGCAGAGAGTTATATGTGGCAACAAGGCGGGAATGAATGGGAAAAGACTGAAAGAATTTTAAAATTGAGCAGCCTTAAAAAAATGAGGGAGAAAAGAGATTTATATAATAGCCTAATCGATTCTTATTGCCCTGAAGGTGGTACCCGAAAAAAAATCAGAATTATTTGGGACCCTGTAAAAAAAATGTGGGTTCTCGTTCCTTACGACCCCAACCTCATTATCGGCCCCGATGGACAGCCCGATAAAAAATGGGTAAGTGTAAACGACAGGATGCCCTACACCATTTTATTTGAGAACGATACATCAGCATCAGCAAAGGTGAGGTATGTAAAAATAACCACACCCATAGAACCCAAACAAGATGCTGCGACATTGGAGTTGGGAAGTTTTGGATTCAATAATCAGAGTTTTGAAATTCCTGCTGGCACCTCATCTTACTACCAGCGCTTAGATTGCCGTGATTCAACTGGATTGTTTGTGGATATCGTTGCCGGTTATGATGTAATAAACAATCAAATATTCTGGGAGTTCCAGGGTATTGACCCCATCACATTGCTGCCGCCCGAAGATCCACTGGCTGGTTTCCTGTTCCTGCAGGACACTTTACAACCGGAGTATGGGAATGGTTTCGTCAACTTCAGTATCAAACCAATTACATCAGCACAGACATTGGACACCATCGGGGCAAAGGCTTTCATTGTCTTTGACACGAATGATACTATACCGACAAATATTTATACCAACACCATTGATGCCCTGCCACCCACCAGCAATCTGAATACCATTAGCGGTACTGGTACCAACCCCATTACCCTAAGCTGGACAGCTGCTGATGATGCAGGCGGAAGCGGCATAGATCATTACACAGTGTATGTAGCTACCGACCAGGTGAATTACAGTATATTATTCCCCAAAGTAATGGGTATGGATACAACGTTTACCCTGCCGCCTGATTCCAACTACTGTTTCTTTGTACTGGCCACCGACAGAGTAGGCAATGCAGAAACAATGACGCCGGGAGATGTACAATGCGCTTCAATCGGGGGGCCGTTGCCGGTTACCTGGTTATTCTTTAATGGCACAAACCATAATACAGACAATATTCTTAAGTGGGCAACTGCCAGTGAGCAAAACAGCAAAGAGTTCAGGCTGGAAAGATCATTAAGCGGAACAAGTTTTTCTGAAATAGCCGTAGTGCCGGCAGCAGGTACCAGTACCAGTGCAAGACATTATGAATATACCGACAGGAATATAGACAGGCTGAACAGCAATGTTATGTTTTACCGGCTGAAACAGGTGGACCTGGATAATAACTTCCGCTATTCAAGTGTAGTACGATTGAATTACAGGCAGAGTGGCATCACTCCGACAATAGTATATCCTAATCCAACAAATGATTTTGTTACGATACTGATGGGAAATGTATCGCTGATAGGTACTGAGGCGGTTATAATGGATATCAATGGCCGAGTGTTACAAAGAATAAAAATTATTGCCAATAGCCAGATGATAAATCTGAAAGGGTATATCAACGGGGTGTACCTGATCAGGCTTAGTAATAAGGAAACACTGAAAATCTTAAAGCAATAAATGAGAGATAGTGACAGAAACCCGCTAACCAACTGGTTAAGGAGTAGTCTAAAATCTGAAGCTATCAGTCTTATGGAACAATGATTTTCATGCAAGGGGACAACTCTCCATTTGAGTAGTAAGCCACCGGGTTCTCCTGGTGGCTTTTTTATTTCGCATCAAAATCTATCACCACTTTTTCTGTTTTGGGATGGCTCTGGCAGGTAAGGATGTATCCTTTTTTCACTTCTTCTTCTTCCAGTCCCCAATGAACATCCATCTTTGCCTCACCTTCTAATAGTTTGGCTTTACAGGTGCAACACATGCCGCCTTTACAGGCAAAGGGCAGGTCGGCGCCTTGTTTAAGTGCAGCATCCAGGATGGTTATTTCGCTGTTCAGCGAAAGATTAAATGCAAAACTTCTTCCGTCAACCTTTACGGTTATGTTGCTTTGCGGACCTTGAGCGTCTGTGCCTTGAACCTTGTGCATTGTGCTTTGTGCCTTTGCACCTGCGCTGGTGAATAGTTCAAAGTGTATTTTCTTTTTGTCAATACCTTTTGTTTCTAAATAATCTTTTATGCAGAAGATCATTTCCTCCGGTCCGCAGATGAAGAATTCATCTGTACCTGCATACTCAACCAGTTTGCCAAGATCATTTAATTTCTCCGTATTGATCCTTCCAAAGTTTACGGCAGTATCTGTTTTTTCTCTGCTTAATACATGGACCAGGTTAAATCGTTCCATGTATTTATTCTTTAAACCTTCCAGTTCTTCAAAAAAAATAATAGAACCACGGTTCTTATTGCTATAGACTAACGTAAAGTTGCTGCCTGGTTCTGTGCCCAGTGTGGTTTTGATCAGTGAAAGAACAGGAGTAATTCCGCTTCCGGCGGCGAAGGCGAGATAATTCTTTTTTTGAGCCGGGTTGAGTACGGTATAAAATTTCCCCACTGGTTGCATCACGTCAAGTATATCACCTTTTTTCAGATGCTCATTAGCGAAACCGGAAAACAAACCACCTTCTACTTTTTTGATGGCTACTTTCAACTGGTTTTCGAGTGGTGATGAACAGATGGAATAGGTTCGCCGTACTTCTTCCCCATTGATAGTGGCCCTCATGGTAAGGCTCTGGCCCTGGTTGAATTGAAAGTCTTTTTTTAACTCAGCGGGAACATCGAAGAGAACGGACACACATTCAGGAGTTTCTTTCTTTATATCTTTTACAGTGAGGCGATGAAAATGAATGGACATAGATCAGGGTTGTTTTCGTAAGCCATCGATCATGATCATTACCATATTTTCTTCCAGTTCCTGCGCACTGATTTTGTCTTTGCTGCGGTGCCAGCTTTCTATGCCGCTTACAGCATGCAGCATAATGAGCACAGCTGTCGGCGCATCAATCTTCCGGATCTCATTTTTGGTAATACCTTCTTCAATAATGGCAGCAAATTTTTTTCTGTAGTTGCGCCGTTGCGTCTGAAAATTAGACAGGTAAGGTTCTTCCAGGTGTTTCCATTCACGGTCGCTGACATATACATCTTCGTAATTTTCTGTCATTTGTCTGATATGGAAACGGAGCAGTTGCTCAATCTTGCCAATAGATTTTTGCTGGCTGCCCTCGATAGTGTCAATGGTTGTATTATAAACATTAGCCACATCAAAACAAATAGCTTCCAGTATTTCGTTTTTGGAACGGATATGATTATACAGGCTGGCGGCCTCAATACCGACGGCCTCGGCCAAATCCCGCATAGAAGTGGCGGCAAAACCTTTTTCCCGGAACATTGCTGCCGCTTTAATGAGGATCAACCCTTTTTTTGAAGCTTTTTTTCTTGCTGACTTAGCCATAACCAAAGGTATTAAAAGAAGTGCTAATGAAATGTATGACAATTATCGGTTGTTTGTAAGTTTTTGGTTTGTTTTGTTTTTGGCCGGATCTGATGCAGGTTTTAATGGAGCCGGCGGCAGCATGGGCTCAACTTTTTCATTTTTTTCAGGGATAAATAATTCGCTGCTAAGATCAGGTTTAATTTTCCTGGCGGCTGTTGCGTCATTTTGCGAATCAAAAAATGTCCAGAAATACCCACCATCCCATGATTGACCAATCAGGTGCAAAATAGTAGTAATCCTTTTCCCATCCCATTCGATTACCGATTTAAGTTCAATCACTGATTGAAAATCACTGCCGGTCTTTATTATTTGCAGAATCCTTCCCGGTTCGTAGACCTTCCATGCAGCGGCCGGGATGGGCTCAAAGGCTTTGGCGACATAATAAATAAATTCAGATCTGCCCCCCATAGTTCCAATAATGGCAGGATTGGTGTACCGGGTAAAGAGGTCCCAGTTTCTTGTTTTAAAACCGGTGGCAAGGCTGTCTGCACAGCTTTTCATGTTGTTTTTAGCAAAGCTGGAGTCAAACTGTGCCCGCATTTCCACTAATAAGAAGAAAAAAACTGCCAGGGAAAATACTTTTCTGATGAAATGGTTCAGGATCATTTTTCAAAGTTATCGAAAGGAAAACTATTGCTTTTTTAAGGTATACAAAATTCATGTAGGTTTGCACGCTGTATTGGCTTTTGTAATCCTTAATACCTGTTATGTCATTAATTACTGTCGGAACAATGGCTTTTGATGCGATTGAAACCCCATTTGGTAAAATTTCAAAAATAGTAGGAGGTTCGGCCACTTATGTAGCGTATGCGGCCAGCAATTTTGTACAACCCGTACAGCAAATTTCTATTGTGGGCAATGATTTTCCAAAGGAAGAAATGGATGAGCTGAGAAGCAGGGGGGTTCATCTGGATGGTGTGGAGATTGTTCCGGATAAAAAATCATTTTTCTGGAGCGGCCGCTATCATGAAGACATGAACAGCCGGGATACACTGGTTACAGAATTAAATGTACTTGCGGATTTTGATCCCAAAGTACCTGACAGTTACCAGGGGGCTGAATTTTTGATGCTGGGAAATCTTGCACCCAAAATTCAACTGAATGTAATACAGGAGATGAAACACAGGCCGAAGCTGATTGCGATGGACACGATGAACTTTTGGATGGAATCGGCCATGTCTGAATTGAAAATAGTACTGAAATATATTGATATGCTGATTGTAAATGATGCTGAAGCAAGACAACTAACCGGTTTGTTTTCACTGGTAAAGGCGGCCAAAAGCATCATGCAGATGGGTCCGAAATATGTTATTATCAAAAAGGGGGAACATGGCGCTTTATTATTCCAGGATGATGAAGTGTTTTATGCACCGGCATTGCCATTGGAAGATGTATTTGATCCTACAGGAGCCGGGGATACATTTGCCGGTGGATTTATGGGTCATTTAGCAAAAACAGGTGATATATCTTTTGACAACATGAAACGGGCCATCATTGTTGGTTCTGCTATGGCAAGTTTTTGTGTGGAAAAATTCGGCCCTACAAGACTGAAAGAGATCAACCAGGAAGATATTAATAACAGGATACAACAATTTAAGGACCTGGTGAGTTTTGATATTGAATTAGTGTAACTCCCGAATTTATACGATGTATAACCAAAAGCTGCTTTTATCTAAAGCGGCTTTTTTAATTTATTTTCCTTGCCAGCACTACCGCAGTCTTAAATTTTTCTTTCTTTCCCTGCAGGTTGAATATCTCAGTAAACAGAATATAAGTACCTACAGGTAGTTTGAGGCCTTTGTCGTCCAGTCCATCCCAGTTCCAGTAGCCCTCTAATCCCAATGTGCCGTTGCGGACCAGATTTCTAACTGGTCTACCCGAAGCATCGAAGATGGTTATGTTGGCAATATAGCCAGGTTCAGTTACTGCATATTGTATAGTAGCAATGTCATCCCGCCCGTCATTATCCGGAGAGAATACTTTTGGCGTCACTCCAATGCTTGCATTAATACTGTTCAGCAATTTATACTGTGAATTTTTATAAGAGGGAGTTCCGTACCCTGCTGTGGAAGCTGCGCTATGCCAGTTGGCAGGGTCATTTGAAACGCCGCCGGGGTCTATTCTTTCCAGTGAAATGCCTTCCGGATTTTCGATTAGGCGGAAATGCCAGTTGTTATTATACTTTACTTCATCCACTACATTGCCCTGAAGGTTTAAAGTAACTACGGTCCCTTCATCATCAGGGAACGAAGGGAGTGGTGAAATAACAAGAACATTGTCCGGATTTACAACTAGATATTGCAACGCAAGATTTTCGGCATCTTCTGTTTCTACTATATAATCTCCCGGGAAAATATACAATGGTACAATACTTAATGCCTTAATGGAGCTGACAGCACCGCTGCTGTTGCGGTTAGCGATATATAGTTTGGAAGCATCAAATATCTTGATGCTGTTGTTATAAAATTCCACATAATCAAAAGCATTGCTTCGGGGGTTAAAAAGAATTTCATTGATTATAAATTCCCCTGTTGCTGCATCTTCAGGCAAGCCCACTCTTACTTTGTTGGCATTACCAATGATATTGCCTTTGCAATCTTTTATGTTGTTTGCTGTGACATTGTAAACCATGTTAGCTTGTAAAGGAGCAGCTGTTTTTAGCTGTACCTGGTTAAATAAAGGTGCAATAGAAATGGCACTTATCAGCGTCAGGCCTCCATCAACGGAATAGCTGCTGACTGTTGCCCCGGACAAACTATCTACCGGCTCGTCGTATACGAGTATGATGGTTACATTATCTGTTGTGTATGCTCTTTTTAATTGTGGCGCTGTTGCATCAGTATTGGCAGCATCAACCGAATTTCTTTTGCCAGGAGTGCCGCCAGCAGCATTAACACCTGCTTTCCAGTTGCTGATACCGGCACAAGGATTTTTGGTATCGATCATCTCTAATGTCCAGCCGCCTTCTTTTTTTAAGTCATTCTGATACCAGCCTGATGTATATGCAATGGCATGAATGATAGTACCATTGGCTGCTTTAATGAATAACTGATCTCCATCATTATCCAAAGACGGGAAACTGGTAACTGAAATAGTTGTTCCAAAAGCTGACATGGCAGCTACAGCACTACCTGTACAAACAATGACAAAACTATCTGGTTGTAAAACGAAATTTGGCATCGGTCCGCTTTGACCAGTGGCATCGCCAATTCTCCAGTTTTGCAGATTGATAGAAAATGCAGTGGTATTTTTTAATTCTACCCATTCACTATTTGGCAAAGCTATCTGAGGTGAAGGATCGGCCATTATTTCATCTATTACTACATCATACCTGTTTTGTGCAGGCAAACAAACAGGTGTAAGTAAAAAGAAAAATAAAAGGGATAAGGTTGATTTCATTGTGTACAAGTTAAATAATCATTTCAAAATTGTAATACTTGAAATTTATGAGTGATTTTTTGGCTGGAACTTGTTACCCGCCTATTTTTGCACCGCAATGATTACAATGAAACATACAAAACGCATTAAGAAACATTCCTGAGGGAAGGTTTGCAGCGTTATGTGTGTAGCAGCATAAAAGTTTAGCAGGCCTTCCATTCGGAGGGCCTTATTTTTTGCGAAAAAAAATTTCATTAACAATTAAACCCTTCTGCCGGCTGGCGGAAGACAAGGAGGATAAAATGAAAGTTGCAGTAGTAGGTGCCACAGGATTAGTAGGCACCAAAATGTTACAGGTATTAGCAGAAAGAAAATTTCCGGTTACAGACTTATTGCCGGTGGCATCTGAAAAATCTGTGGGGAAGGAAGTAGAATTCAAGGGTAAGAAGTATAAGGTAGTTAGTATGACTCATGCTATTGCAGCTAAGCCTGCCATTGCTATTTTTTCTGCCGGCGGAAGAACTTCTTTGGAGTGGGCTCCCCAATTTGCAGCAGCAGGAATTACCGTAGTTGATAATTCAAGTGCCTGGCGGATGGACCCCGCTAAAAAACTGGTAGTACCCGAAGTGAATGCAGAAGTTCTTACTGCTGCTGATAAAATCATCGCAAATCCCAACTGCTCCACTATCCAGATGGTAGTGGCCTTGCAGCCATTACATAAAAAATACAAGATTAAAAGAGTGGTGGTGTCAACTTATCAAAGTGTAACAGGTACAGGTAAAAAAGCTGTTGATCAGTTGATGGGCGAAAGGGCAAAAGCCATGGCAGGAAGTGCAGCTGAATATCCTATGGCATACAAGTATCCGATTGACCTGAATGTAATTCCGCAGATTGATGTATTCCTCGATAATGGCTATACAAAAGAGGAAATGAAAATGGTGAAAGAAACCTGTAAGATTATGCAGGATGATTCAATTCGTGTAACAGCCACGACGGTACGTATCCCTGTAATGGGCGGCCATAGTGAAAGTGTGAATGTGGAGTTTGCGAATGATTTTGATTTGAATGAAGTAAAGGAATTGCTGGCCGCAGCGCCAGGTGTTGTGGTGCAAAATGATGACGCCTCACAGCTTTATCCTATGCCTTTATGGGCACATGAGAAGGACGAGGTGTTTGTGGGCCGCTTAAGAAGGGATGAAACTCAGCCCAATACTCTTAACATGTGGATTGTAAGTGATAACCTCCGAAAAGGAGCTGCAACAAATGCAGTGCAAATAGCAGAGCATTTAAATGCTAAAGGGCTACTCGGATAATGAATGATTAATGAATTCAACTAACGGTTGCAGCGCTTCAAAAGCTGCAGCCGTTTTCTTTACAAGGCCTTTTGATGTAAGATCCCCGTCTTTTATTGTTGTAACAGCCACATAGCTTTTCATCTTTAAATATACTGCAGCCGGGTTGGCCGGTTCATAACCTTTGGGTACACGGGAAAGAGTATATTCAGTATCACTAGAGAGGTCGCCGTACACAGATTTGAATTTTTTTGAGCTAATGCTTTTTTTAAAAGCAGCAAGATTATAGTCTATCTCCTGTCTTACTTTATTCAGTTCTGCCGGCATGGGCATATAAAGACCTCCGCCTGCGAAACAGCCTCCCGGTTCGCAATGAAAATAGTAGCCCGCTAAAACAGACTTTTTGCCTCCGGGATTAATAAAAGCTCCAAAATTAGTTTTGTAAGGGGATTTGTCTTTCGAAAATCGTATATCCCTGTTAATACGGAACATGCAGTCTTTTGCGATGAGTTTTTTTATTGCTGCATCTTTTTTTCCATACAGATCAATTACCTGCTGAACAAAAGCAGCAAAATCTGCTTTTGCGGATTCATATACTTTCCGGTTTTTGTCAAACCAGGGTTTGTTATTATTTTTCTTTAAATCTTTAAGAAATTTAACAGTGGAAGGTTGCAACATAAAGAACCATGATTTTAAGATTCAGAAGGATTGATCAGAGGTAAAGATAACCCGCTTGTCCTCATAATCCATACCAATCACATAAATCATAGTTCTAAATCCTTCCCCAGTTTTCGCCACTTTTTATCCGGTACATTGTCATTTCGCTAACCTTATATTTTTCCGCCAGTTTTTTAATTGTAATGTTGCGGCTTTTGTTACCAAGGATGGTTTTTATTTTTTTAACCTGTGAAGAGGTAAGTTTTAGGCCAACGGTTTTATTGGCCTGTTTTTCTTTATATGCAATTTTAGCAGGGCTATATTGCTGGTGGGCCATCATTTGTTTCAGGGTGGCCCATTTCAGGTTCCTGCAATTGTTATCCAGTTTATTGTGATTTTGATGGATGACATATTTGTGTGTGGCGGATGGTTTTTTCAAGAACAACTTCGCCATTTCCCGGTGTATGTATAATGTACCTTTATTTCCCGGACGATGAAGATTTAATGTCCGGTAACCGGTGGTTAATGACCCGCTCAGTAACTTGCCATCCGTTATTTCATTTTTGTAACTGGCTATACGCCCAAAACTGGATACCGCATAGCGGTTTCTATGTTGCCTCCATCCGGAAAATGTAAGTGGTTTCCAGAGTTCACCGGCTAATTTCTTAATCATAAGTTGTTTTTTTTAGCCAGGGACAGGTTGCAGTTAATAACGTTGGTACGTGGAAGTTATCAGAGCAATAATGTATCTCTACTAAGTTAAACTAATTAACTATCAGGGGCAATATTATTTTTTGCCAACAAGTTGCAGAAACTCATCTTCTGAAATAATTTTTACTGTATTAATCTTTTTGGCTTTTTCCAGTTTGCTTCCCGCATCTTCTCCTACCACAAGATAATTCAACTTTGCGCTAACCCCGCTTAGTAGCTGGCCACCATTTTCTTCTGCCAGTGTTTCTGCCTCACTTCGTTTCAAGGTTGGTAAGGTTCCGGTGAACAGGAAAGTTTGCCCGGTAAGATTCCCGCTTTTAGCCATATCTTTTTTTGTATTATTTAACTGGAGCCCCCGCTTTTCTAACTCTTCCAACATTTTGATGTTGTCTTTATTACTAAAGAAATGATGAATGCTACCGGCAACTTTGGGACCCACATCTTCCAGATTTTGTAATTCCTCCACAGAGAAATTCTTAAAATCGAGGAGGTGATTTACTGTTTGTGCCAAAGTCTTGGCAGTGGTTTCGCCTACGAATCGGATTCCTAACGCATAAATCAGCCTGTGCAAGGGTTGATTCTTCGAATTGTCAATTGAAGTCTTAAGGTTATCGATGGATTTTTGTCCAAACCCCTCCATCCCGCTTATTTTATCAAAATCGAGGATGTAGATGCCCGGAATATCTTTCAATAAACCCAGATCATAAAATTTACGAACATTGGCATCGCCAAACCCCCGGATATCCATTGCATCCTTGCTTACAAAATGAATAATCCTTTCCACCACCTGTGCCGGACATTCAATATTGGTACACCGCCATACGGCTTCTTCTTCCTCTTTGAACAATTTGCTGTTACATACCGGGCAGGATTTCGGGAAATGAATTTTCTTCTCATGACCAGTTCTGGTATCAGTTAGTGATTTTACAATTTGCGGTATAACATCACCTGCTCTTTCTATTAAAACGGAGTCGCCGATACGTAAATCTTTTTCCTTGATATAATCTTCATTGTGAATGGAAATACTGCTGACTGTTACTCCTCCAACTGCTACAGGCTCCAGTTTGGCGACAGGAGTAACAGCCCCGGTTCTTCCTACCTGGAACTCTACGTTCAGTAATTTGCTGGTTGCCTGTCTTGCTTTAAACTTAAATGCAATAGCCCAACGGGGATGATGTGAGGTCATACCCATTTTTTCCTGCAAGGAAATATCATTCACTTTAATCACCAGGCCATCTATTTCGTAGGGCAGGTTATCCCTTGTTGTTTCAAAATCTTCACAGTATTTAATAACTGCTGCTACTCCTTTGAATACTTTCTTTTCCTGTTCCGGGCTGCGGAAACCAAGCTCCCATAGTAGTTTTAATGAGTCAGAGTGTGTAGCTAATTCATCAGGGTTTTTTTCTCCCTTCTTTAAAGAGTAAAAACTGATATGGTATACAAAAGCTTCCAGGTTTCTTTTAGCTACTTCTGAAGGATCTTTCAACCGGAGGGTGCCCGATGCCATATTCCGGGGATTGGCCTTTGGGTCTTCTCCCTGTTCTAACAACTGGTCATTGTATTTTTTGAAATTTTTTTTATTAATAAGTACTTCACCCCTTATTTCAATTTGCTGCAAACCATATTTCGAAAAAGGAGCTGATAAAGGAATTGTTTTTATTTGCTTGACGTTGGTGGTTATTTCGTCACCTTCCACCCCGTCACCACGGGTGGCGCCCCGTTGCAGTAAATTGTTTTCAAAAATGATAGAAATGCTTGCCCCGTCAAATTTGGGCTCCACACAATATTCGATAGCATCCAGGCCAGTGAGCTCTCTTGCTTTTCTGTCAAAATCTGTAAGATCATCAGCATTATAGGAATTGTCCAGTGATAACATTGGAACAAGATGTTGCACTGTCGGAAAATCTTTGGTTAATCCTTTTGCCACTCTTTGTGTAGGGGAATCGGGAGTAATTAGCGCTGGATTTTCTTTTTCAATTTTCTCCAGTGCTTTATACAGGTGATCATATTCAAAATCAGAGATCAGCGGATCGTTTAATATATAATACCTGTATTCATGAAACCGAAGTACATCTCTAAGGCGGCCCAGTTCACTTTTTTTAAGTAAATCTGATTTTTGTTTTTTAATCAGTTCATTTGTAATGATTTGTAATTCTCTTGTAGATGCTTTTGAATACATGGGTTAAAAGTTACCGGTAAAGTTAGCTTGTCAGGAATGAATTTTTCAAATCTGAACCTTAGTTCCGAAAACTAATGTGTTGTAAGTACATATTTATTATCTTCGAAGTCTGAATTTTCAAAAAAAGGATGTTTTCCTGGGTTACCGATTTTGAAGTTGCTAAACGAACTTGCTATGATACGAATCTACACACTGCTTTTAAGCGTTGGCTTCACTGCATTAACAGCAGGGGCGCAATTGCTTACCTGGACCCCCGATTTTGCTAAGGACAATGATAATATAACCATCACGATGGATGCCACAAAAGGTAACCAGGGCTTGTTGAATTATAGTACTACCAGTGATGTGTATGTACATATTGGTGTTATTACAAGTGCCAGTACAAGTGCTACTGACTGGAAGTATTCAAAATTTACCTGGGCAACTACGTCTACGGAGGCACAAGCCTCTTACCTGGGAAGTAATAAATGGAGTTATACTGTTACCAATATCAGGGCCTTTTTTAACGCTCCGTCAGGTGTACCTGCCGGAGAAACAATCTTGAAAATTGCGATTTTATTCAGAAACGGCGCCGGAACTGTGGTGCAACGTAATGCAGATGCAAGTGATATGTATGTTCCGGTTTATGATAATACAATTGCTGCACGGTTCACAGTTCCCTTATTTCAGCCTACCAATACAAGGATACCAGAGCCGATCAGCAAGCAGGTTGGTGATAATATCCAGCTTACTGCCATTGCTAATAAAAGCTCAGCTATGAAGCTTTTTCTTAACGGTACCGAAATTCAAACTGCAAGTGGGGTTACCACTATTTCTGCAAATCCCACTATTACCACAGGTGGTAATCAAACTATAAGGGTGGATGCGATTGACGGCACCACAACTAAATCTGAGTCATTCCAATTTTTTGTGTCTGCACCTGTAACCATTGCACCACTTCCGGCAGGTGTAAGGGATGGTATTAATTATGAGGCTGGAAATA
Organism: Chitinophagaceae bacterium; assembly: GCA_044221225.1. Classification (GTDB taxonomy): domain Bacteria; phylum Bacteroidota; class Bacteroidia; order Chitinophagales; family Chitinophagaceae; genus JJ008. The sequence continues at coordinate 294,519 of JBGAPQ010000001.1, read as the reverse complement.
CTTCTGTGGTGCTGGTTCTATATGCCCCGAATAAAAATCGTATTTCTGTTATTGGAGAATTTCCGGGAAGCAACTGGACGGAACAATCTAATTATGTAATGAATAAAACCCCGGATGGAAATTACTGGTGGCTTCGGATTACCGGACTAACTCCGGGCACAGAATATGCCTTTCAATACCTGGTAGAGGGAACACTTAAAGTGGGAGAGCCCTACGCAGAGAAAGTTTTGGATCCGGGTAATGACGGATTCATTTCTGCCAGCACTTATCCCGGCCTAAAAGCCTATCCAACTGGCCTTACAACAGGAATTGTAAGTGTTTTACAAACCAATGCCCCGGGTTATAGCTGGGCTATCAATAGTTTTACCCGACCGGATAAACGGAATCTTGTTATTTATGAATTATTACCAAGAGATTTCATAGCAGCACATGACTGGAAAACCCTGCGGGATACGTTAAATTATTTGCAAACAATGGGTGTGAATGCCATTGAAATTATGCCATTTAATGAATTTGATGGAAATGAAAGCTGGGGCTATAATCCTGCTTATTTCCTGGCACCTGATAAGTATTATGGCCCCAAAAACACATTAAAAGAGTTTGTTGACAGCTGCCACAGAAGAGGCATAGCTGTAATAATGGATATTGCACTGAACCACACAACAGGAGCGAACCCGTTAGCTGCTCTGTATTGGAACAGTACCAGCAATCAACCTGCTGCGAATAACCCCTGGCTTAATGTTTCAGCTACTCACCCGTACAATGTTTTTAATGATTTTAACCATGAAAGTATGGCAACCCGCTATTTTTCCAGCAGGGTAATTGAGCATTGGCTGCAGGAATATAAGCTGGATGGTTTTCGGTTTGATCTCGCAAAAGGGTTTACTCAAAATACACAATGTGGTGGTAGTACTACAAACGAAGCCTGTATTTCCCAATACCATGCTGACCGGGTAGCGATATGGAAACGTTATTACGATACCTGCCAGTTGAAGTCAGCAGGCAGTTATGTTATACTCGAACATTTTGCCGCTGACAATGAGGAGATAGAATTATCTGATTACGGAATGCTGCTTTGGGGTAATGATACATATAACTTCCAGGAAGCAGCTATGGGATATACAGCAACTTCCAATTTTGAAAGGTACCTGTATAATGCCCGTAACTGGAGCAAACCTCATTTGGTTAGCTATATGGAAAGCCATGACGAAGAAAGGCTGATGTATAAAAACCTCCAGTTTGGTAATAATATAAATGTTTCCCACAATGTAAGGGATCTTAATATTGCATTAAAAAGAATTGAACTTTGTGCAGGCTTTTTCCTGGCGGCCCCTGGACCCAAAATGGTATGGCAGTTTGGAGAATTGGGGTATGATTTTTCCATCAACCGCTGTACAGACGGAACTATCAGCAATGACTGCCGGTTGAGTAATAAACCAATTCGTTGGGATTATATAACAGTGGTGCAGCGCAAACGACTGTATGATATTTTTAGCAGCATGAACAAACTGCGGTTTCATAGCTGGTATAAGGATGTGTTTACCGCAAATAATATTTCTGTTACCAGGAGTCTTGCGGGTGCTTTTAAAACACTGACTATTCGTAGCGCAACAGATTCTTCCATGTTGTGTGTTGTTGGCAATTTTGATGTAACTGCCCAGGCAGGAACTTTTACTTTTCCTGCGGCAGGAACATGGTATGATTATTTAAATGGAAGTACAATTACTGCCACCGGGTCTTCACAAAGCTTCACATTACAGCCCGGAGAATTTCATATTTACCTCAACAGGAATCTTACCAATGCAGTTGTTACCTCCTCCGGAGGTACAAATAATCCCGGGAATCTGCTTACAGCAACTGTACTTGTAAATCCTGTAGCAGCAAATTCTGTACTTGAACTGAATGTGCCACAAACAGGGAGTGTATATGCCTCTTTGTTTGATGCAACCGGTAAGAAAATCAGGCAGGTGCTTGCAGAAAATTTTAGTAAAGGGAAACATCGCCTGTCAATAGCTGATAAAATAAATAATATGCCGGCAGGTATATATTTGCTGAATATTCAATCCGGTAATCAAACAACAATGGTTAAACTGGCTATTCAATAATTTCAAATGTCATGGCAATGACGGAAAAAATCTTACACCAACTGAAGACAGCTGAAACAGAAAAGATAAGTCACCTTGAATATTTCAATATTGGTATTACTATAGACTGTGTGATATTGGGATACGATGATAAGGAACTTAAAGTGCTGCTGATAAAATCCGACATGCAGGAGTTTTCCGGCCTGTATTCATTGCCCGGTGATTTTATCAGGCCGGATGAAGACCTTGATACTGCATCATACAGGATATTAAAAGAGAGAACCGGGCTTGATGATGTTTATCTTGAACAGGTGCATACGTTTGGTGGCCTCAACAGGCACCCGTCGGGTCGTGTTATTACCATTTCCTACTATTCGCTTCTTGACATAAAGAACCATAAGCTTCAGTTGAGCCATAATGAACTGCACTGGCATCCTGTCACTGAAATAAAACGGCTGGCATTTGATCACAAGCTCATTCTTGACACCTGTTTAAAACGTTTAAGACAGCAGGTAATGGATCACCCGGTTATCTTCAATTTGCTGCCTGAAAAATTTTCACTGCGTGAGTTACAGGAGTTGTATGAAGCTATTCTCGGTGTGGAACTGGATCGCAGAAACTTCAGAAAAAAGATATCAATAAAAGATTGGTTGACCGATATTGAAGAAATGGAAAATAATGTTCCGCACAGACCCGGAAAATTATATGTATTGAAAAAACATCACAAAACAAAAAATTCGAAAGCCTCACCACTTTTTTGATTACTGCAGCAGGCCTAAAGAGAGTTCCCTTGTACAAGCCTGGCTGGCAGTATAAATGACCTTGCAGGTGTTTTATTTTCCATATTCTCCAGCATTCTCTTAATTGCGAGTTTACCCAGCTCATAACCACTTGTTTCAATATAGGTTACTTCTGGTTTAAAAAGTCCGGGTATAAAGCCATTGCTTATAGCAAGCACTGAAATGTCTTCCGGAATTTCCAGGTCAGAGTGGTTAATGCTTTTCATTGCCCCTATTAATAATTCATCGCTCATGCAAAAGATATGATCCGGGCGGATTTTCTTTTCGAGGGTGACAGTTACAGTTTGCTGTGCATCTGTACTATTGAGGCAATGTTTGACTTCAACCTTTACGGCGGCTTTTTCTTTTTCAAAAATTCTAAGGAAAGCTTCTTTTCTTTTCCTGGTGATGGAGAGTTCGGCATTCCCAAAAAGGGCAAGTACTTTCTTCTTTTTGTATTTGATAATTGTATTGGCGGCAATAGTGGCGGCTTCTTCATCAGCCATACAAATAGTATCAAATTGGCCGTTTTCAGGCACTTTATCGAAAAACACAACCGGGATACCACTCTCCTGGAATTTTATGTACAATTGATCTGAATGGCTGTCTGGCACCAGTGAAATAAAAACTCCGTCTACCCGGCTTAACTTACAAAGTTTCAGATTTTCAGATTCCTGCAAGGGATCGTCTCCTGATTGCAATATGATAAGGGAATAGTTATTTTTTCTTGCTTCTTCTTCCACAGCAGCAATAAAAGAATCATAGAACATATTTGATATAGCCGGAACAATCAGTCCAAACACCCTGCTTTTATTGGTGCGTAGATTTACAGCGTATGCATTAGGCTCGTACTCCATCAGCAGCGCCAGTTCTCTTACTTTTCTTTTAGTATGTTCCGATATATCCGGATGATTTTTTAGGGCACGGGATACAGTAGAGATACTAAGGTTTAGTTGCTCAGAGATTTTCTTAAGTGTGGCTGGACTTCCCATAAGCCAAAATAACAGATAAAAATTAAATATAATTTTTCCACCGCAAACATTTGCGGAAATGTTTTCGGGTGGTATAACCGATCCAAAACCATGGATAAGTGTTTTTAGTACATATAATTAACTATAAATTTAACATGCTGTTGGGTTTTCCCATGCTTTAGCAAGGTGCAGCGTTAAGATACTTGAGAATGCCTGTACCAAATAAATAGGGGTAACCCCGGCTGGTTGAAACAAAAACCATGTCCCGCCATATGATTTGATGTATACGATTGGACACGGCCAAAATGAACTTGGAATAACACACTGATTATAATTAAAAAAAACGATTGCTTATGTCTGCAAAAACTCTGCTTTCTGCTATCCTTTGCTTCGTACTTGCGTTAACTGTGCAGGTAACTGCAGCGCAGGACAAGACCGTTACTGGTAAAGTAACTGATTCAAAAGACGGATCCCCGGTAGTTGGGGCCTCTGTTCAGGCCAAGGGCACCAGAACAGGAACATCTACCCGTTCTGACGGATCCTTTAGTATTAATGTGGGACCTAATGTTACCCTCCTCGTTATTTCCTCTGTAGGTTATGAAACCCAGGAGATTTCAATTGATGGAAAGTCATCTGTTGAAGTTTCTTTTGTGGCAACATTTGGTTCTAGCCTGAACGAGGTGGTTGTAACGGGTTATGGTACCGCCCGCAAAAAAGACCTAACCGGGTCAATTTCCTCTGTTAAGGCAAAAGACTTTAACAAGGGAGTTGTTACCTCTCCTGATCAACTGATTCAGGGTAAGGTAGCGGGTCTGCAAATCACCAACAACAATGGTGCACCTGGGGCAGGTACTACAATCCGTATCCGCGGTACAAGTTCTGTTCGCTCAGGTAATAATCCTTTGATTGTAGTTGATGGGGTTCCTTTGGAAGGCGGTTCAGGTCGTCCGGGGCTGGGTCTTCCTGGTTTAGGAGGCACTCCGGGTGGTAACCCCCTGAATTTTATTAACTCAAATGACATTGAAAGTATTGATGTGTTGAAAGACGCCTCTGCTGCTGCTATCTATGGTTCTCGGGGAGCCAATGGAGTAATTTTGATAACAACAAAAAAAGCCAAAACAGGAGCTTCAGTTATAGAAGTTGGATATTCAGTTGGGACTGCAAAAATGGCTAATCAAATTGATATTCTGAGTGGTGAAGAATACCGGGCAGCATTACAAAAATACAGCCTCACCAGCGGCGATTATGGTTCAAGTGTGGATGCAATGGATGCTATAATGCGTACGGGTGTAACACAGAATGTAAACGTAGCGCTAAGTGGCGGAACTGAAAACGCCCGCCAAAGAGTGTCCTTAAGCTATCAGAATGAAAAAGGTATCATAAAAGAATCACAACTTAAAAGATATACAGTTGGCTATACCGGAAATTTCAGATTTTTCGAAAACAGGAAACTGGGATTGGATGTAAACATTAATACAGCCCAGGTGGCTGAAGACGTGGTTCCTGTAACAAATAATGCAGGGTTCCAAGGAAGTTTAATTGGTCAGGCATTACAATGGAATCCTACACATCCCTTCGAAGACTGATGGTACTTACTGGATAGAACCCCAGTTTGGGGCTTCTTCAGTTAACCCTCTCTGGATGCTTGAGATGTATGATGATAATGTTAATACTTCACAGATATGGGGTTATGTAGCTCCGTACTATAAGTTCACGAACGACCTCGAATATAAATTTCAGTACGGACGTAATCAAAGTGATGGTAGGCGCACAGCTATGATAGGCCGACAGTTATTAAATTTCAATGATGTTAAAAACAGAGGCTGGGCAAGTTCAGCAGAATCAAGATTACTGGTTGAGCAATTCACTCATACTTTGAGCTACAACAAACAAATTAATACCAACTTTAGCCTGAATGCAGTGGTGGGTTATGAATACCTGAATTTTGAATATTCTAACTCAGGTCTCACAGCACAAGACTTTGCTGATATTGGAATTCCTTACTACAATATGTTTGGTTATTCTACAACCTCATCCCGCAATCTCTGGCATTATGAAGCTCCAACCAATGAGTTGCAATCTATGTTTGCCAGGGCCAACCTGAACATTCAGAATAAGTATTTGCTGACAGCAACAGTAAGAAGAGACGGATCAACCAAATTTGGAGAAAACAATAAGTACGCAATATTTCCTTCTTTCTCTGCAGCATGGAATGTGAGCAATGAAAACTTTATGCAAAGCGTTGATTTTGTAAAAAACCTGAAACTTAGATTGGGATGGGGGCAAACAGGTAATCAGGAGTTCCCCTCCGGAGCCGCACAAACACGTTTTGGTGTTTCGGGTCCAGGTTCAATCTCCCAGCAAAATGTTGGGAATCCCGATTTGAAATGGGAGACTTCTACTACGTTGAATGCTGGTCTTGATTTCATGTTATTGGATAACCGTATTACTGTTACAGCAGATTACTTCAATAAGAAAACAGAAGATGTATTATTTGAACTGGATTTTCCTCAACCGGGCGCATCTTCTGCAAAACAATGGAAAAACCTGCCTGCTACCATCACTAACAAAGGTTTTGAACTGTCTGTGAACGCAAACATTATTAAGAAAAGAGAATTAAACTGGGATTTTGCAGTAAATGCTACCTGGCTGAAAAATATACTTGAAGGTCTGAATGGTACGTATAATACAGGCGGGCTGAGTGGTCAGGGTAGTTCAGGAGCTTATGTTCAGAAATTGGCCTCTGGTTATCCTTTGAATGTGTTCTATACCAGGATATACCAGGGTATTGATAAAACAACAGGCCAGAGTATCTATGTGGATGATGGGGACGTTTCTTATTATGATGAAGATCCTAATCCTAAATTCCTCTTAGGTGCAAGTACTGACCTGAACTACAAGAAATGGTCGTTTACGATGAACTTTACAGGGGCATTCGGGCATTATATTTTCAATGAGACCGCCATGAACGTAATTCCTATTACGAACCTGGGTACAAGAAATGTTGCTTCATCATTTATTAACAGCGATATAAGAGAAGATTTATCCAATCCGATAACTTCTTCTACCCGTTTTCTTGAAAAGGGTAATTTCCTTAAATGTCAGAATGTAAAAATTGGCTATTCAATCGGTAATATTTCTAAGTTCATTAAGAATGCTACTGTTGGCCTTACCGCTCAGAATTTATTCGTTATTACTGACTATACAGGCTTCGATCCGGAAGTAAACGTCGATAAGAATATTGGTGGAATTCCGTCTGTGGGTATTGAATATATTCCGTTCCCGAGTGCAAGAAGGTACCAGTTGAGTATAAACTTCTCTTTATAAAATTTAAAAACTTGTTTATATGAAATACAACAAATTAATTATAGTTGCTTCAGCTGTTGTTTTTCTCGGCGCCTGCACAAAGCTGGAAGAAAAATTTAACAGTGAAACCACTCAGGGAGGCGGTAGCGGCGGTGGCGGCGGCAATGCAGCGGCCCTGCTCCAGGGTGCTTACCGTTCTTTAAATAATCCTTTTCAGGATCAAAGCCGTTGGTGGGCAGCTTCTGAACATTCAACTGATGAAGCAGTAGGCCCCACAAGAGGTGGTGACTGGGATGATAACGGCGTTTGGCGTGTTTATCATAATCATAAATGGAATGCTGATCACGGCTACTTAACTGATACTTACCGTGAGTTGCTGCAGGCGCAGTTTGCTGCTACAACTGTATTGGATAATAGTCCTTCTCCCCAGCAGGCTGCTGAAGCAAAATTTCTCAGGGCTTTAACAATGTTCTGTGTGCTGGATGGCTGGGATCAGGTCCCTTACCGTTCTACTTCATTGGGCGATCTGACCAAAACATTACCTGATACAAAGAAAGGATCAGAGTGTGCTGATTTTATTATCAGTGAATTAAACGCTGCTATCCCTGCACTACCTGCAGGCAATGGCCTTGGCCAGGCGTCTAAAAATGCTGCCAGGGCTCTGTTAATGAAATTATACCTCAACAAAGGTGTATATGCAAACAGGGAAACCCCGGCTTTTGCTGCAGCTGATATGAGCCAGGTAGTTACCCTGGCTGACCAGATACTGGCCGATTTTCCTGCCTATCCCGGCGGTTTTACGGCAAACTTTTTTGACAATTTCACCCCCAATAATGATGTAATCGGTAAAGAGATTGTTTACTCATTGAAAAATGATAACGGACAGGGAACGGGTGGTAATGGTGTTATGTTCCACTATCATTGCGGAACTCACTATAATCAGAATCCAAGCGGATGGAATGGTTTTACCACGCTGGGCGATTTTTATGATGCATTTGATGCCAACGATAAAAGAAGAGGTGGCGGCACCACAGGTCCTTCTGATTTTGGTTACTATCCCGGGTTTACAAACGTAACGGGTATGAGAGTAGGTATGTTATTTGGCCAGCAAAAAAATGGCGCCGGTGCAAACCTGCTTGACAGGAAGGGTAACCCTCTTTCTTACACCAAGACGGTTGCATTGAAAGAAACCGGAAACAATCTTGAGATAACTGGTATCCGCGTTGTGAAATATGTTCCGGATCAGGTTCACCAATTCCCGGCTGATAATGATATGGTGATATTCCGTTTAGCTGATATTTTATTAATGAAAGCAGAAGCAATCCTTCGCGGTGGTACAGCTACTGCTGGTCCCGGCGGTTATGGTGCTACTGCGGCTGCAATTGTCAACAATATCCGTACACTTCCTTCAAGGGGTTTAGGTTCTTTGGGAACTGTTGATCTAAATGCCCTGTACAAAGAGAGGGGATTTGAATTGTACTGGGAAGGATGGAGAAGGAATGATATGATACGTTTTGGAAAATTTTTGGAAGCAAGAGATTTGAAACTGGACGTTTCAGCGAAAGCACGGTTATTATATCCTATTCCGAACCAACAGCTTACTATCAACCCGAACCTTGTTCAAAATCCCGGGTATTAATATTTTTTCAGAGCTAAGCAGTTAGCAATTTTAGCAATTACAAAAAGCCATTTTCTAATGGCTTTTTTCTTTTTTAGTGCAGCAAAAACAATAGATTTGACGATTATCCTTCAACAAAAAAATGATGACACTGAGGCTAACGATTTTGTTTTCCACAATGATGATAATTCTTTCTGAAGGGTGTAATAAGACTTCTGAAGAGAAACCGCTTTTCTCACTGCAAGAAAAAACAGGGATAGAGTTTACTAACTCCGTTCAGAATTCTCCTGAGTCCAACATTTTCAGCTATCGAAATTTCTATAACGGCGGGGGAGTGGCAGTTGGAGATATTAATAATGATGGTCTGGCTGATGTTTTCTTCACGGCTAACATGGGATCTAATAAACTTTACCTTAATAAAGGCAACTGGAAATTTGATGATATTTCAGAGAAAGCCGGTTTTACGAATAAAAGAGACTGGAGTACCGGAGTAGTACTGGTTGATATTAACCACGACGGATGGCTGGATATCTTTGTATGTAATGCCGGCTATATAGATGGGAAAAAGCCAAGGTGCCAGTTATTTATCAACAATAAGGATCTTACTTTTACTGATAAGTCTGCTGAATATGGATTGACTAATGAAGGAGGCTATACCACTCATGCAGCTTTTTTTGATTATGATTTGGACGGGGATCTTGATTGCTTTATTATCAATAACAGCTTCATTCCTGTTAATACACTTAACTATGCCAATAAAAGAAGCCTGCGGGCACCTGACTGGCCGGTGGCCGATTTTTTGAAAGGCGGAGGGGATCACTTGTACCGGAATGATAATGGGAAATTTACAGATATAAGTAAAGAAGCGGGTATTTACGGGAGCCTGATAAGTTTTGGATTAGGTGTAACAGTAGGTGATGTAAACGGGGATGGCTACCCGGATGTGTATGTTTCCAATGATTTTTTTGAAAGAGATTATTTATATATTAACCAGCACAACGGCACATTTAAAGACGAACTGGAACAATGGACCCAGCATATCAGTCACTCATCCATGGGTGCAGATATGGCAGATGTAAACAATGATGGGTATCCCGATATTTTTACCACAGATATGTTACCCGATGATGATTACAGGCTAAAGACCACTACTTCTTTTGATAATATTGATGTATACAGGGTAAAGCAAAAATCTGGGTTCTTTAATCAGTACACTCAAAATACGCTGCAAATAAATAATCGAAACGGGAAGTTTATGGAAACGGGTTTCTTCAGCGGTGTTGCAGCATCCGACTGGAGCTGGGGTGGGCTGATCTTCGATGCTGACAACAATGGATTATCTGATATTTTTGTTTGCAATGGTATCTATAACGATGTTACCGACCAGGATTTCATCGACTTCTTTGCCAATGATGTGATTCAAAAAATGGTAATGACGGGAAAGAAAGAGCAGTTTGATGAAATTGTAAACAAAATGCCTTCACGCCCCATTCCTAATAAACTATTTCTGAATAAAGGAGACCTGCGGTTTGAAGATAATGCAGTTATTGCCGGGCTTGGGAAACCTTCTTTTTCAAACGGCTCAGCATATGGGGACCTGGACAATGATGGAGATCTGGATCTGGTGATAAACAATGTGAACGAAAAGGCATTTGTGTATAAAAATGAAAGCCGTGAGCAAAATAAGAATAATTATATTGGAATACAGTTGAAGGGACTTCATAATAATACATACGCAGTAGGGAGTAAGATAAAGCTATACCAGGGCGCTCAGATTTTTAGCCGTGAATTGATCCCAACAAGAGGATTTCAGTCTTCTGTTGACTACAAACAGGTAATTGGCCTTGGTAAGGGCGTTGTTGATTCGTTAATCGTTTTTTGGCCTGACAGGACTATTTCTCATATCGATAAACCATCCATCAACAAAGTACACTTGGTTGATGAAGCAGTAACACCAAAAACATCGGTGTTGGCTGAGGAGAAAACTAAACCGTTATTTGAAAAAATAACTATTCCTGTTTTTGATAAACATACTGAGGATGATTTTATTGACTTTTATAACGAAAGAAATATTCCCGTAATGTTATCGAGGGAAGGCCCCAGGGCAGATACGGCAGATGTAAACAAAGATGGACTGACAGATATTTTTATTGGGGGAGCTGCTGGTCAGCCGGGACAGCTTTATCTCCAGACAAATGTGGGTTTTTCTAAAAAAGTACTTCCTGCCCTTGAAAAAGACAAGGCGTATGAAGATGTGGCTGTTTTGTTTTTTGATGCAGATAAAGACGGTGACAAAGATTTGTTTGTTGGGGCCGGCGGCAATGCCCAGGCGCCGGAGAGTCCTTTATTTCAACACAGACTTTATAAAAACGATGGAGAAGGAAATTTTGAATTAGCCGGTAATTCATTTCCTCTGAATTCGATGAATATCGGGGTGGCTGTTGCCAATGATATCGATAATGATGGAGATAGTGATCTGTTTGTTGGAGGAAGAAGTGTGCCTCAGAATTACGGGCTTATTCCGGATAGTTATTTATACCTGAATGACGGTAAGGGGAAATTTACTGTAAGTGCTACGGAAAAAATAGGTATGCTGACAGATGCAGCATTTGCGGATATTACCGGTGATGCGAAAAAGGAACTGATTGTAGTGGGAGAATGGATGTCACCTGTAGTTTATTCAGTTGTTCCAGGACGATTGACAGCAATCAAAACCAACCTGGTAAACATGAAAGGCTGGTGGCAAGCAATTGCAATTGCAGACCTTGATGGCGATAACAAAAATGATCTTGTGTTAGGTAATATTGGTGGCAACTGTTATTTACAACCTGGTAATAAAAAGCCGGTAAAATTATGGATTTGGGATTTTGATCAAAATGGAACGGCAGATAAAATTGTAAGCAGAACAGTTAACAACAGAGATGTACCAGTTTTTCTGAAGCGGGAACTCACAGACCAGATGCCGGGATTGAAAAAACAGAACCTGAAATTTCATGAGTATGGCAATAAATCTGTTCAGCAGCTATTCTCTGCGGAAACGATTGAAAATGCTGTCGTGTCAGAGTTTAATTACTCATCTACTTGCATTGCAATCAATAGGGGAAATGCACAGTTTTCCATTCAGGAAATGCCCCTGAATGTACAATTGTCATCTGTCAATGCTGTTCTATGTACAGATATTAATAATGATGGCCGAAAGGACCTTGTAATGGGAGGTAATCTTTTTCACTTTCAACCGCAGTTTTCCAGGCTGGATGCCAGCTATGGGCATGTATTAATCAATGAAGGAAACAACCGGTGGAAATATCTTAACTCTTCAGTTTCCGGTATTGAGATAAGGGGAATGGTTAAAGAACTGACAAATTTTTCTGTCGCAGGCAAAAGAATAATTTTTGTGCTGCAAAATGATGAATTGCCTGTTGTATACAGGCTTAATGAAGCTAAATAAAACGGGTAATGGGTGATTCAAGAATGATACGATTAATGTTGGCTGCAATTTTTTTGACTGCAATCGGATTTTCCTGCAGCCCGGAGAGAAAAAAAACACATGTTTTATTTGAAGTGCTGAAAGCGGACAAAACAGGAATACGTTTCAGTAATCAGCTTACGGCACAACCTGGGTTTAACATGCTTAAATACATGTATTTCTATAATGGTGCAGGTGCTGGTGCAGGAGATTTTAATAATGATGGTAAAACAGATCTTTTTTTTGCATCTAACCAGTCACAAAATAAATTATACCTGAACGAGGGAAACCTGAAATTCAGAGAAATAACCAAAGAAGCTAAAATTCCCGATGATGGCGGCTGGTCCACTGGTGTTTCTATTGCAGATGTTAATGATGATGGATGGCTGGATATTTATGTTTGCCGGGTCGGGAATTTTGAAAGCTTGCATAGTAAAAACCAATTACTCATTTGTAGAGGGATAGATAAAAATGGCATGCCTTATTATGAAGATGAAGCAAAAAAGTACGGCATTGATTTTTCCGGGTTCAGCACTCAAGCCGCTTTTTTAGATTATGATCTTGATGGAGACCTTGATATTTTTTTATTAAATCACTCACTGCGGTACAACAGCACTTTTGCACCAAGATCGGATTTTGCGGGAACTGTGGATTCTCTTTCCAAAGATATTTTGTACAGAAACGATGGAGTAAAATTTACCGATGTATCAAAGGAAGCAGGTATTCACCAGTCTGTTATTGGGTATGGACTTGGAATAGTAATCAGTGATCTGAATATGGATGGCTGGCCTGATATTTATATCGGGAATGATTTTCACGAAAATGATTACCTGTATATAAACAATAGGAAAGGTGGTTTTACGGATGAATTAACAGAAAGAACTATGCACAGCAGCCAGTTTTCTATGGGGGTAGATGCAGGTGATATCAATAATGATGGCTGGCCTGATATTATTGCTGCGGATATGCTTCCATCAGATCCTTATATCTTAAGGAGATCACTAGGAGAAGATGAGTACAATACTTTCCTGATAAAATTAAGAAACGGCTATAATTATCAATATGCGAGAAATACACTACAGCTAAACAGAGGCAATGGGCTATATAGTGAAATAGGGTTATACGCAAATGTTGCAGCTACAGACTGGTCATGGGCTACTTTATGGATGGATTTTGATAACGATGGATGGAAGGATCTTTTTATTTCCAATGGTATTCCCAAGAGAATGAATGATATTGATTATGTGAATTATATTTCTAATGATGAAATACAGTCAAAAATCAGGGCGAACGGTATGAATGAAAAAGATATGACCCTGATAGACAAGTTTCCGCAGATAAAACTCCCGAACCGGTTTTTCAGGAACAAGGGAGATGCTTCTTTTGAGGATGTTGGAGAAGAAATTCCGGATAGCCCCGATACTTTTTCCAATGGGGCTGTCTATGCGGACCTGGATAATGATGGTGACCTGGATATTGTTGTAAACAATATTGACGAACCAGTATTAATTTACCGGAATACCACCAGTGATAATGCTGATAAGCCAGCAATACAAGTAACTTTAAAAGGTAAGAAGGGAAATAGTAATGCAGTAGGAGCCAAGCTTATTCTTTTTTCTGAGAATAATGTAACATTATATGAAAAGTTCCCAGTACATGGATTTCAGTCGGCTATGGAGGTTCCTATATTAGCGGGTTTGATAAATGGGAAACACCCGGACTCTGCTTATCTGGTCTGGCCGGATAATACCTGTCAAAAGATTACCTTTTCTGTTAATAATACCCATCAATCATTTAATTATAAGCCGGGCCTTGCTGTGTTTGATTATTCAATTCTCCAGAAAAGAGGAGAAAAAAAAGAGGCTCCAATATTTGAAAATATAACAGCTAATACTAATTTATTTCATAAGCACATTGAAAATTATTTTATAGAGTTTGACAGGGAACCACTGATGCCTTTTATGGTGTCGAGGGAAGGGCCTGCATTATCTGTAGCTGATATAAATAATGACGGGCTCGATGATTTTTTTATCGGATCTGTAAAATGGGAAAAAAGTGTTGTGTATTTGCAGCAAACTTCAGGTACGTTTAGGCGTATGCTCCAGCCGGCATTGGAGAAAGACAGTACATATGAGGATATAGATGCTTGCTGGTCGGATATGAACAACGACGGCTTTGCAGATCTAATTGTAGCCAGTGGAGGTAATGAATATTATGGTAACAGTGAATTTTTAGCTCCCCGCCTTTATCTTAACGACGGCAAGGGAAATTTGAGCAGAAAACCAGATGCATTTAACAATGTATTGGTAACAGCCTCTGTTATACTAGCCAATGATTTTAACAGTGATGGAAAAACGGATTTGTTCATTGGAGGAAGAGCTGAACCCTTTGAGTATGGTAAAAAACCACGATCATTTATATTACAAAATGATGGCTCCGGAAGGTTTACTGATGTGACTTCTTCTTTTAATCAGGATATTAATAATATCGGATTTGTAAAAAATGCCGTACTCTCAGATGCTGACAATGATGGTGATAACGATTTGATACTGGCACTTGAGTGGGATGGTATTTATGGGTTCATGAATGATAAAAGCGGCTGGAAAAAAAAATACATTACAGGAAAAAGGGGTTGGTGGAATTTTGTTTTACCGGTTGATATAGATAATGATGGCGATACAGATTTTATTACAGGAAACCAGGGGCTCAACAGCCGGTTAAAAGCTTCTGAAAAAGAGCCGGTAAGATTTTATTATTATGATTTTGACGATAATGGAAAAAAAGAGCAAATTATTACTTATTATCTGCAGGGTGAAGAAATTCCCTTTGCTAATAAGGCGGAACTTGAAAGACAGATGCCAGGACTGAAAAAAAAGTACCTATATGCAGAAGATTTTGCTAAAGCGTCGATCAGGGAAATATTTGGTGCGGAAAAATTGAAAAAAGCAGATTTGTTTACTGCGGACTACTTTGCCAACGCTGTGCTTATTAATAAGGGCAACTGGAAATTTGTGGTAAAAGAGCTTCCCTGGCAGGCGCAGTTAACCAGTTACAGAGATGCAACCATAGTTGATATTAATAATGATGAATTACCCGACATTTTACTGGCCGGAAATTTTTACCCGAATAATATTCAGTTGGGCCGGTATGATGCTGACTATGGAAGCCTGCTCATTAACAAAGGAAAAGGAGTATTTAGTTGCGAGCAGATTAAGGGTACATTAATCAAAGGGGAAGCCCGTCATATCAGGGATATAAAAATAGCAGGAAAAAATGCAGCAATAATAATTGCGAAAAATGATGACAGTTTACAGATTATTCAAAAGGAAGCTGTCAGAAAATAGGGTAATAAACTTTCATTTGTACAACCTGATCATCTGCAAAGTCATAACCGTCGCTTAATATTTTCTGGTAAGGAATGGCCATGCTGAGTAAATTATGATCCTTTTTATATATTTCCAGGGCACTATATGCTTGTGTAACATCTCCAAATGCTCCCTGGTAGGAGGCAACCAGTAAATTCTTGCCGTACGGCATTCTTTTGTATTGAATTTCTTCTCCGTTGCCCGGTTCAATCATTCTGGTAACACCGATGCCTGAAAAGAGAGTTATTTCATCTCCATTGATAAGGGGATATAATATCCTCGTGCCGTTATAGCCTGCATTATTTTGATCAGCAAAATTGATGAGTCTGTCAAAAATTCTGACAATCTCTTTTCTTTTTTCAGCGAGGGGAACTGTTTTTTTTAAAAATAAAAATGATGTATCTTCAACAGTAACCCGATCAATCTGGTACCCATAGAAAAGTTTAGTATCCAGCATGTAATTTTTGAGATTTTCAAGACTTTGTTCAGCATTACGTTCGAGCCCAGATTTCAAAAACCATTTTTTAAATAATGTTGTTTTATAAATAAGCGAAATCTTACTGGATTCCAGGTAGCCTGTATCACTTAGAGCTTCCAGTAAAAATGTTTTGATGTTTTTCGTATCACTGGTTTTGATTTTTGCCCCATTCATTTTAATATCACTTATTTCAATGCTGTAATTACCGGACGACATCAACTGGCCATTTTCAAACTGTTTTGTCTGGATATTGTTATTTCCGGCAAAAGGAAGAAACCATTTTTGCAATGAAGGGCTATTGTTAAGCTGCTCTCCGGTTCTTATAACACTGTATGGTACAGTAATCTGTTTTTGGACAGTAACAGGAAATGCACAAATATACACGGCAGTCCCGACGAGTGTCAATACAATAATGACTAGCAGATTTTTTTTCATTTCGAGGCGATTGAAATTATAGTACGGGCTAAAATAAGTATTTTGATAGTAATAAAGTTCCAGTAATCTGGTTTTGTTCTGATGAGAAAAGGGAGCTTCTTAATTTTCCAACAACAAACGTTTGCAACGGCACAACAGTGTCATTTTCATTGATAAGTGCTGCCCTGTTTTTTGTATTTTACTCATTCAAACAATTGCTTATGTCGCTTTCCAAACCCAGGCTTAGTTTCTGGCAGATTATCAATATGAATGTCGGTTTTTTTGGCATTCAATACAGCTTTGGTTTACAACAAAGTGCTGTTAATCCAATATATGATTTTTTGGGAGCAAAGCCGGAGGAAATACCCATATTAAATCTTGCTGGCCCGCTTACCGGGTTGATAATACAACCAATTATCGGAGCCCTTAGCGATAAGACCTGGCACTCTCGTTTTGGAAGAAGAAAACCTTATTTCTTTATCGGAGCTGTTCTTTGCAGTATTGCCTTGTTTTTATTTCCTTACAGCTCTGAGTTGTGGATGGCAGTGGGACTATTATGGATACTGGATGTTGGTAACAACACAGCTATGGAACCATACAGGGCATTTATAGCAGATAAATTGGATACCAGCCAGCAACCTACAGGTTTCCAGGCCCAAAGTTTTTTTACCGGGTTTGGACAAACCCTGGCCAATGTGTCGCTTTTTATTTTCCCCGCAATTATTTTGGGATATACAGGAAAAATTCCCAACTGGGTTTTTGCATCATTTTTCATTGGTGCTGTTTGCTCTATTGGATCGGTATGGTGGAGTATCCGAACTACTCCGGAAATCCCCCCTTCTGAAGAAGAAATAGCCGTTATCAGAAAAAGAAATGAGGGAATGCCACATCCTGCATTACAGTTCTTTTTTTCAATTATTACAACGGTAATCGCTTACCTGGTTCTCGCTGTTTTACTGATACCTTCCATTCTTACTGGTGGCCGGATTATCAGGGATGTAATAAAATACACAAAGGAGCATCAGTCACTAAAAATAATTTTTGCACAGAATATTGAAATAGTAGAAGCTATTTCTGTTATGCCGAGGGTTATGTGGCAACTGGCATTAGTTTATCTCTTCCAGTGGTATGCATTATTTTGCTACTGGCAAAACAGTTCCAAGAGCATTGCTTTATCTGTATATAACACTACTCCCGAAAATAAAGAGATGTATGAAAAGGCAGTAAGCCTTGCCGGGCTGGTAAATGCCTGGTACAATGTGGTTACTTTTCTTACCGCTTTTGGACTGGTATGGTTTGCAAAAAAGTACAGCGCTAAATGGGTTCATTTTACATGCCTGGCCATGGCTGGTATCGGGTTTATCATCTTTCCGCATATTGAAAACAAAACATTTTTGTTCTTTGCCATCACCGGTTTTGGCATTGGCTGGGCCAGTATGATGGGTATCCCGTACCTGATGGTAGTGAACCAAATTCCCAAAGAACGTTATGGTGTTTATATGGGTATTATCAACATGATGATCGTTATACCTATGTTTCTTCAAACTATAACCTTTGGTTATGTCCTAAAACATTTTTTAAACAACAACCCTGGAAACGCAATTCTGTTTGCCGGTGTATTGCTGCTGATTGCCGCACTCTTCACCACCCTCCTAAAAACGAAAAGACCGGCAGGAGATATTATATTACCGGCACCATCACCAGGGCATTAAACCGATATATGAATGAAACTAACTATTAAAATATTTTTCTTTGTTTTTAGCGCTATTATTTTTTTTTCATGCAAAACAAAGAATAAACCGGCCCCGGCTGATGCTGGCACTGAACACAAATGGTGGAAAGAAGCAACCGTCTACCAGATTTATCCCCGCAGCTTCCAGGACAGCGATGGAGATGGGGTTGGTGATTTGAAAGGTATTATTTCAAGGTTGGATTATATTAAGAGCCTCGGTATTGACGCAGTTTGGCTAAACCCGGTATATGAATCGCCTAATAAGGACAATGGTTACGACATAAGTGATTATCAAAACATCATGAAACAGTTTGGCAATATGGATGATTTTGATAAACTGCTAAAAGGCTTTCATGATCGTGGTATAAAAGTGATGATGGATATGGTGCTGAATCATTGCAGTGATCAGCACAAATGGTTTCAGGAAGCAAAAAAATCAAGAAACAGCGAGTACTATAACTATTTTCATTGGTGGCCTGCAGAAAAGGGTGAACCGCCATATCGCTGGAGTATTTTTGATGAAAAAGCATATGGTTGGGAGTTTAATAAGGCAACTAATTCATATTATCTGCACTATTTCGCCGATTTTCAGCCTGACCTGAATTGGGAGAATCCACAACTGCGCCAGGATATCTATAAAATGATGCGTTATTGGTGTGACAAAGGCGTAGATGGCTTTCGTATGGATGCACTGGCTTTTATTTCAAAAGATACCACCTGGCCTCCCTTACCAAAAGAGTATAATGGTAACTGGGGCCTTTATTATGCCAGCGGCCCTTACCTGCATGATTATATCCAGGAAATGAACAGGGAAGTACTTAGCAAATATAATCTTGCCACTGTTGCGGAAGCCATGGGTGATATACCTAGAGTAAAAATGTTTGTAGATGAGGACAGGAAAGAATTAAATATGGCTTACAATTTTGAAGCGATTGATTTTGGATACCTCCCCGGTGAATATAAAATGCCTGATCCGAATGGGTATGATTTTGTAAAATGGAAATCTATCTATGCTAAATGGGATAGTGCCTTTGTTGAAAAAGGCTGGGGAACTATGTATCTGGCTAATCATGATCAGCCCCGTATGCTTACCCGTTGGGGGAATGATACACCGGAGTTCAGAGATTATTCTTCTAAACTGCTCACTACTTTTATTTTAAGTATGAGGGCTACTCCCTTTTATTATTTTGGTGATGAAATAGGAATGAATAACATCAAGTTTGAAAAAGTAGAACAGTATAATGATGTAGAGTTGCTTACTAACTATGAGCAGGTGAAAGCAAAAGGCGGCGACTTAAAACGTTTCCTGGAGGGAATGAAAATATCCAGCCGGGATAATGGTCGTACACCCATGCAATGGGATACAACTACAAATGCCGGTTTTGGTAATGGCAAATCCTGGTTACCGGTTAATGGAAATTACAAAACGATCAATGTTGCAGCGCAGGAAAAAGATGAAAATAGTTGTCTCAATTATTTTCGAAAAATGATAAGACTAAGGAAAGATAATGACGTATTGGTTTATGGTAAGTATACTTTACTTGATAAAACAAATCCTGATGTATTTGCCTATACAAGGGAGCTAAATGGTAAAAAACTGCTGGTATTACTGAATTTCAGTGGTAAAATGACTTCAGTAGATACCGGTATTGATATAAGCAATAGGGAAGTACTTATTAATAATTACTCAACACCTTCTGCTGGTGGTACTCTGAAACCATACGAAGCGATAATATATCAATTGTAAAAGCTAATGAATAGGAAAATAATTCTTTGGTCAATTGCCGTAGGCCTTGGCGGTTTGCTTTTTGGCTTAGATGTGGCGGTGATCTCCGGTGCTGAAAAGGCTATACAGCAGTTGTGGCAACTGAGTGAGTGGGAGCATGGTACCGCCATTGCGATGGCTTTATACGGCACTGCTTTTGGTGCTGCCTTTGGCAATGTTCCGGCAAACAGAATTGGCCGTAAAAAAACATTACTGTGGATCGGGATACTATTCTTTGTTTCATCAGTTGGTGCGGCATTGTCTCCGGAAGTATACTCATTTATGTTTTTTAGGTTTATAAGTGGTTTGAGCATTGGGGCATCTTCAGTTGTAGCGCCGGTCTATATTTCCGAAATAGCTCCGGCCAGGTATAGGGGCCGTTTGGTGATCTCATTTCAGTTAAATGTAGTAAGTGGCATACTAATAGCATATTTATCCAACTACCTGCTGCAGGGAGTTGGCGGGGCTAACGACTGGCGGTGGATGCTTGGTATTGTAGCTGTGCCATCTTTACTTTTCTCTTTGTTTATGCTGGCAGTGCCGGAAACTCCAAGATGGTTATTGCTGCATAAAAACGATGAAGCACATGCAAGAGAAGTATTGTCTAATACTGAGGATGATGTGGACAAAACGATAAATGAAATAAAAGCTGGTGCATCGGAAACAAAAGAACCTTTATTTAATAAAAAATTTTATAAGCCCTTGTTACTGGTTTTTTTGCTGGCTACTTTCAATCAGTTATCAGGAATCAATGCTATTATTTATTTTGCTCCAAGGGTATTTGAGATGGCAGGTATTGGTAAAGACACTGCTTTCTTAAGTACTGCTGGTATTGGTGTGGTGAACCTGGCTTTTACCATTATAGGCTGGTCACTGATTGACAGGTTTGGAAGACGAACACTGATGTTTATCGGTTCAATCGGATATATAGTTTCTCTTGGATTAATTGCCGTTTCTTTCAATAATGGGGCTACACAGTTCATTACATACTATGTTTTTTTATTTATTGCTGCACATGCTATTGGCCAGGGTGCAGTCATCTGGGTTTTCATCTCCGAAATATTTCCCAATTCGGTAAGGGCCGCAGGTACTTCTTTTGGATGTTTAACTCATTGGGCCTGGGCGGCAGTTGTTGCTCAAACATTCCCTTTCTTTGCCACGAATGTCGGTGGCAGTTATATTTTTGGATTTTTCTGTTTGATGATGGTACTGCAGTTACTATTTGTATGGAAAATGATGCCGGAAACAAAAGGAATTGCACTGGAGGATATGGATAAAACAACTGTATTGCATATATGAATAAGGTACTTTGTATTGGAGAAGCCCTGATTGACATGATCTGCACAGATAAAGGGAGCACATTGAGTGATGGAGAAAATTTTCTGAAGAAACCAGGCGGTGCACCAACCAATGTAGCAGCCGCCATTGCTGCCTTAGGCGGGAAAGTTGATCTTGCCGCAAAGGTAGGGACTGACCCCTTTGGTAAATACCTGATCAGTGTAATGAAAGATTTTGGCGTAGGAACATCCTATATGCTGCAGGATACTGTACATTTTACCACTTTCGCATTTGTATCTCTGATGGACAATGGTGAAAGGGATTTTTATTTTAACCGTGGTGCTGATGGTCAATTGAGCGAGGCAGATATTGAAGGCATCGATTTAAATGACGTTTCCATCATTCACTTCGGTTCAGCTACCGGCTTTTTACCCGGGCCTTTGCAACAAGCTTACAAAAAGCTTTTGCAGGAGGCAATGGTAAGGAATATTTATATCAGCTTTGATCCCAATTACCGTCACCTGCTGTTCCGGAACAATACACAATCATTCATTGACCAAAGCAATTATTTTTTAGAACGCTGTCATTTTTTTAAAGTCAGCGATGAGGAAGCAATGCTGTTGACAGGAGAATCCACATTGACGGCTGCCGTGAGTGTATTGTTACAAAAAACAAAATCAACTTTCGCCATTACACTGGGCAAAGAAGGTACAATGCTGGGAATGAATGGCACTAAGGTGATTATACCCAGCATACCAGTGAACCCTGTTGATACCACTGGCGCAGGAGATGCATTTGTTGGAGCTGTATTATATCAGTTGTCCTCCAAATCAATAGAACAGATTAACTTACTTACAGAGGATCACTGGAGACAAATTATCCAAAATGCCAATAAAGCAGGGGCAAGAACCTGTGAGTATATGGGAGCAATGGAAGCATTCAAACACCTGAGTAACGATATTTTTAATTAAAAGATCAGATGTATAATTACGGGTTACACCAGCAGATCAACCGGGCAATACAGGATGCCGGCATGGATATCGGTGAAAAGGATAATTTATTCTATACCCGGTTCATGGCAAATGCAGCAGCAATTTTTGACCTGTATATGCAGTTGTATGAGCATCATCCAAAAGCAGAAAAGAACTTTAGCCAACTTGTACAAACAATAATAAAAGGGTATAAAAAAAGACCTGAACCGCTTAAGCAACGGGATATTGTAAAAAGTGAAACGACCCATTGGTTTTTAAGTAACCAGATCACAGGAATGAGTTTATATGTAGATAGGTTTTGCGGTGACCTGAAGAAGTTAATTAATAAACTTGATTATTTTGAAAAACTTGGAGTAAACTTTCTGCACCTGATGCCACTCTTTGAAAGCCCGGCTGGTGAAAGTGATGGGGGATATGCAGTATCGGATTTCAGAAAGGTGGACAGCAGGTTTGGTACATTAAATGATCTGAAGATATTGCAGCAGGAAATGCAGCAACGAAATATGTACCTGATGCTTGATATTGTACTCAATCATACATCTCAAAGGCATGAGTGGGCACAAAATGCCCGGCAAGGAGAAAAGAAATATCAGGATTATTATTATTTCTATAATGACAGGAGCCTGCCCGATCAATATGATCAGACCATGCCCGAAATATTTCCTGAAAGTGCACCCGGAAACTTTACATATATCGAAGAATGCAAGAAATGGGTGATGACTGTCTTTCATAATTATCAGTGGGATCTTAATTACAAAAACCCGCAGGTACTGGCAGAGATGGTAGATACTATTTTCTTTTATGCTAACCTGGGGGTAGATGTACTTCGTATTGATGCCCCGGCTTTTATCTGGAAACAATTAGGTACAACTTGTCAAAATTTACTCCAGGCGCATACACTATTGCGATTGATAAAACAATGTGTGGAAGTGACTGCTCCGGGAATGGCTTTGTTAGGTGAAGCAATAGTTGCTCCAAAAGAAATTTTAAATTATTTCGGTACAGGAAATTATACAGCCAGGGAATGTGATTTTGCTTATAATGCCACGCATATGGCACTGCAATGGGATATGCTGGCCACAGGTGATACGAAAGTAATGCTGGCCGCACAGCATGAGCTATTAAAAAAGCCGTTTGGGACTTCATGGATCACTTACACAAGGTGCCATGATGATATTGGCCTGGGATATGATGATTATATGATTCAGCAAGCCGGGTACAATGCATATGAGCATCGTAAATTTTTGAAGGATTATTATTCGGGCAATCATAATGATTCTCCGGCAACCGGTGCCTTATTTTCCAGTAATCCTAAAACAGGGGATGCAAGAATTAGTGGTTCACTTGCATCTCTTTGTGGATTGGAAAAAGCAATGGAGAGAAATGACAATCATCTTGTTGACATGTCAATTCAAAAAATTATATTGATGCAGGCACATAGTTTTTTCCTGGGAGGGCTGCCAATGTTATTTTATGGTGATGAGGCCGGTTATACAAATGATTATTCATACCTGAAAGAGGAAGGAAAAAGTTATGACAATCGCTGGATGCACCGGTCTGTGATAGACTGGGAAAAAAATAAAAAAATTGATGAACCGGATACTATAGAAAATAAAATCTTTAGTGCTACACAACGGCTTATCGCTATTCGTCGGAAGTTAGATATGGTGGCTGATTACAGTAACCTTGTATGGATGACACCGCACAATATTCATATAGCAGGTTATATAAGAACTACAGATGATGGAAAACTGTTTGGAATCTTTAATTTTAAAGATAAGCCTTCCTATCTTACCTGGTATGCTTTTAAGGAGCATAACCTTACTGCTGCTAAGTTATTTGATCATTGGGAAAATGTAATATATGATATAGGTGAGGATAGGGAATACCTTGTTATCAAGCCATACGGATTCTTATTATTGGAGCCAGTATAAAATTATTAATCGCAAGGGCCATATTTTTTGATAAGGGCCACTAATACACCATTAGTCCAGCCAAAACCATCCTGTCCTTCATACTCTCCGCCCCCGGCTTCAAGATGGGTATCAACAACATTATATTTTTCCATCAGTTTGCCGGTGCGTTTAAATACAGCAGTATTTAACTTGATCCATCGTACTGCTATTTCTTTTGCAAGTGAAGTGTACCCATAGTTTTCCAGCCCGGTAATAGTCATCCATTGCAAGGGAGCCCAGCCGTTCGGGGCATCCCATTGCTGACCTGTTTCTTCCAGCGTAGTAACAACGCCACCGGGCCGTATAAAATTCTCTTCAATAACTGTAGCAACTGTCCGGGCCTGTTCTTTCGATGCAAGATTGAGAAAAAGAGGAGCAACGCCGGCTATCGTTAATGATTTTTTTTGTTCAGCAGTAGTCCAGTCATAATCAAAATAAAAACCGGTTTTATTATTCCAGCAGTATTTGTCAATTGCTTTTTTTCTTTTCTCACTCAATAATAAATAGGTGTCACCTTTTTTGTTATCTCCGTTTAACAAATAAGCTTGTGCTATTATTTGTTCATGTTGATACAAGAGGCAATTCAGGTCCACCGGGACAATATCGGTAGTATGTATAGTTGCAAATGAGTTTTTCTCTTTAAACCACCGGCTGCTGAAATCCCATCCCGATTCTGCACCGGCCCTAAGGTGACTGTAAAGTATTTGCGGATCTTGTGATGATTGATGAGATAATTCAATGTCTTCACGATAAGATTCTGGCCGGGCAGTATTATTTTCATCACAATAGCGGTTCAATATTTCTCCGCCTGGCATTCTGACAACATGGTATTTTGCCTTAGTTATTTCATTTATGCTATCAACTCCTTTCATCCAGAACTGGTGCTCTTTTACAAGTTGTGGTAAGTAAACTGCCAGTACTTTTTCACTCTTTAGTTCACCTAATAATTTTATCATCAACGAATAAAATGGTGGTTGTGAACGGCCAATAAAATAACTACGATTACCGTTTGGAATGTACCCCAGGGTATCTATCAGGTAGGAGGAATTTCTAATCATGTTTTCCACCATTTCGGTTTTACCTGATGCTTTTAAGCCAAGCATAGTAAAATAGCTATCCCAATAATAGATCTCCCCAAATCTGCCACCCGGAACAACGTAAGGATATGGTAGAGCAATTAATGAGCCGCCTTTTTTATCTGGCTCCCTGGTAAGTACAGACCATAGATCTTCTATATTACATTCAACACTTTTACTTTGGTCACTTTTATAACCATTGGAGTGAGGCACAGGCAAATCAAAATGCTCTGTTACAAATTTTATTAAGGAAAAGCCGGCTTCTTTTTTTTGCTTACTGTATAAAGTAATTATTTCTTCAATTGAAAATCTTGGAAGGCAATCCACAAATGTTTTTCCATCAGGAAATACCTGTTGGAGTTGCACAGCCTCAAACAATGGATTAATGGCATATGTATGTTTATCCTGCATTCACATACTAGTTTATACTTGTGCTTATTTTTTTTCTGATTGCTGGATTTTGTAGAACACAAAAAGACAAGCCAGTAATACAGTCATTGGTATGAGTGAAAAATAAAAAGCTTTTTGGCCGCCGATATTTTTGAACAGGTACCCAACAAGTCTTGACCCAATGGTGCCTCCAATAGCTGAAAAAAAGACAAGCAAAGAAGCCATTGGGCTATGAAGTATTTTCTCCGTTGCACTTAAAACAAAAGAATTTATCAATGGGTAAATTGGTGCAAAGAATAAGCCAATAAGCGGGAATACATATGCAATTACAGGAACATCGCTTAACGATTCAATTTTTCTTGGCTGCAGGTTTTGAGTCTGTGGTAATACAAACAATACCATACAGGCAGCACCGATAAGGCAAAAGGTAAGAATTGCAAACCATGAAACTTTTTTTACGATTTTTGCAGAAAGATATCTGCCTAATGCTACTGATAAGAAAAGAATTACGGTCATCAGAATACTTGTTTTCTCAGGAAGAAGAAGAACTTTTTGATTAAAAGTAGGCATCCAGCTCATTATTCCTTGTTCAGTCATGACATACATGAATGCAGAAACTGCGAATACAAGCACTAAAGGCCGTTTTAACAATTTTAGCATCTGTTTAAAGTCTGCAGCGATATTGGTTCCCGGTATATCATATTTCAGCTTGAAATTTGAAAAAAATAATACCAAAAAAGAAAAAGCAACTACAACAGCAAGGACCAGGTAGATACGAAGCCATGCGTCAGGATCAGTATCACTGTAAAATAAAGGGAAAGCAACATAACCAGTTGCTATACCAATCATAAAGAGGCTTTCAATGGAACTTAACAGGCTTTCATGCTGCTTTTCAGAATTGGTTACCAACCCGATTAATGAGTATACAGACACTTTAATAATGGCAAAAGAGATACCTACACAAGCAAACAAAATGCGTACGGAAGTGAATGAATTTCCCCAATACATACCAAGGCACCCGGCAAACACAAGGCCTAATGCGATTAGCATTCCTTTTTTATATCCAAGCCTTGGCAAAAATGAACCAACAAGAAATGAAACGAATGCAATAGAAAGATCTTTGAAAGCTTCCAGGGAACTTGCTGTAATCTCATCTACCTGGTAACGATTTTGTGATTTTTGAATCAGTATTCCAACACTATTCAGCAGAATAGCAAAAACGAAATAGTTCAGGAAAAGAGAAAGCCTGATTTTGAAGGTAGACATTAGGTAAACGTTTATGATAAGCTAATAGGTGAGTAAAGTAATAATCAACTGAAAATAAGGTACTGTAAACTGAATGACAAGAGGGGGGCTTATCTATAACGTTTGCGGTGAAAAAATGAGCCTTTTTTGGGAAATTAATTTTAAGAAAAAAGGGAAATTATTATATATAGGACAGATATGGGATGAGGTTATATAGAACCACCTTCTACAAGAACAGATTCAACAATAACTTCCTCAGGTTCTCCCGGATCTTTCAGGCAGGATAACATTTGTGAAAATGCCAACTTTCCCAGTTTGTAACCACTGGTTTCCACAAAGGTAATTTTTGGGTTATACATGGTAGGAATTAGTCCGTTACTGATGCTGATGATGCTGATATCTTCAGGTACTTTGAGGCTCAACTCATGCACAGCAGACATTACGCCGATCAGTATAAGATCACCCATGCAGAAAATTACATCAGGTCTGGGTTCCTCCTGTAGTGCTTTTAAAGTCACTCTTTTAGATTCATTTATATCTTCCGGGTATTCAATAATGAGTTCTGTTGCTGGTGATAGTTTTTCAAATCTTTCTTTAAAAGAAGCGCAGCGGACTCTTGTCAGGCTCAGATGCGGGTGACCAAACAATCCCAATACCCGTTTTTTTTGTTTTTTAATGATAATTTCTGCTGCTATTTTCGAGGCATCTTCATCTGCCATTCTTACTTTATGAAAACCGGATACTTCCGCCACCCTGTCTATAAATACAACCGGGATTTTCATTTCTTCCAGTTTGCGAAACGGAGCCATGTCTTCTGTTTCTATTGAAACAGATACAAACACACCCATCACCATATTTTTTCTGAAGAGCTGAAGATTGGATGTTTCTATCTGTACCCTATCCCTTGACTGCATGATCATTACTGAATAGCCATGCAATCTTGCTTCCTGTTCTACGGCAGCAATGAATGAGTCATAAAAAAAGTTATCAATATTGGGCAACATGAGACCTAATAAATTGCTCTGTCTGGTTCTCAGTTGTACAGCGTATGTATTTGGTTCATACTCTAATGCTTCAGCCAGATCTTTTACTCTTTTTTTTGTATTGTCGGAAATATCAGGATGATCCTTTAATGCACGGGAAACAGTGGATATACTTATGCCAAGAACTTCAGAAAGTTTTTTCAGTGTGCTTTGCTGCATTAGCCGGGGGTTTAGCAATCGATAAACGTAAATAAGCGTCTAAAGATAATTTTTTATACGTCATAACGAAAATAAAAAGGCGTCAGTGAAGAATTACAACGCCGTATTTGCTAATGCTTAGTCTGTAAAAAATTTTATTCAGCACCATCGGTTCTGGCCCTTGCAATGGCATAATTACCTACTTTATTACCTGCTTCTAAACCTTTTACACAATCACTTCGATAGTGAATAGCTCCATAGATACGGGATTCGGATGCTTCTTTTGCCATGTCGGCATATGCTGTTGCTCTTGCCGGAACAATATGTCCCAGAATAGTAGCAGCAGCTCCGCTAAATGTGGAATGGCCGGATGTATATGCTGGAAAATTAGGCAGACCTGTTGTTGTTTTTATACGAGGGTCTATCTGCGACGGCCTTGGATTAAAATAAAAATATTTTGCATCCCAGCAGGCAATAGCTGCATCCATCAAAGACATATTTAATAAACCCATATTTCTCGCCCACCTTACCTCGCTAAAGTTTTGCTTCACGAAATCTTCAGTAGCAATAGCATTCCAATGACCAGGTGGAGTGTAAGTGCTTAAACCATCTGCCCAAAAATGAGCAATCCTTATTTGTTCTCTTGTTGGATTCTTACTGTAGTTATAAATTTCGGCTACCTCATCTTTGAACTGTTGTGATGAAGTAGAGGGCGGTGGAACAGGACGGATAGTTGTTACCATAGTTAGAGAATCAAACAACCATGTTCTTACTCTGCCAAATAAAGGTAACATCGGCGGACGTTTGGGTGTTTCCTGGCTTATCCAGGGAGTTTCTCCTCTTGTAATGGCATCGTTCTCCATTTGTGTCCATAATGTTTGATTGCCTATAGCAGCACCCGCCCGGTCACCTCTGGCACGGGTAACAAACTTTTGCGCAACAGCTTTACCCAGTGTTTCACCGGCCTCCAGATCACTCCGGACATTTGCACCGGCAATAATTCTTGCTTTTCTGTGTTCTTCAGCTTTCAACTGAATAAATTCCTGGTCACCTGGAAATAATAACTTCAGCAATTCTGTAGTTACACCTATCACTACAGCGTCTTCTGAAGGGTAAGATGGCAGATTAGATTTAGGAATTAAAGCAGTAACAGTTGGATCAACTGTATAAGGGGCTGCTCTATTGTACAGTGTTTTATAATGCCAGGCAGCTACCAATGCATCATACTGCGCAGCTGCAACATATGCATATGCCCTTGCCGCATAGGGTGGATTGGCAAACGGAAACTGTGGATACGCTAAAGGATTATTAGCACTCGGGAAAGGATATGTTCCATCAGGATTTTGATATGGGGGTAAATTATGTAGTGCCACCAATTCTCTCATAATTTCGTTCCAGCGTAAAACAGCACCAGCACTCCAGTACTTCACACTATTCTTTTCTTTCGTAGTAATATTCGCCTGAAAACTTTTGATCTCATTGACCTGGGCAATATAGTCAGGTGTAGTAGTAGCAATTGGTGCTGCAACCGGAAATTCTGTTGGTCCCGTTAACAAGACGGGTCTCCATGTGCCTGCATTTATGTCTAATGATGCAGGTTGCAAAGCCGGAAATTCTTCAGACTGGTCATTAATATCTTTTGAACAAGACTGGAATAGAAGAACAATAACAAATATGTATAGTATGTTTATTTTTTTCATGGCAGTTATTTTTTGGAGTTATCAGAACCTGTTTTTTCCTTTTTGGAAAGATCAATTACATAAAATATTCCCGCATTAAATCCACTTGCTTGCCCCATATTACGGCCTGCAATGGTTGTAAAAGCATTGCCTGTAATGGAAAGCTGAGGGAGGAAAGGCATCGGGTATTTCAAATTGACACCAATCCGTGTAGCGTTCATTTCGTTACTTGGGAAAGGCATATTATTACGGGTAATATCAAATCCGCCAAGCGTTGTCCAATTGTCAAGAAATAATTCAGCATAAGCTCCTTTGTCACGATAACCTGCACGGACATTGAAGGATGCCGCATCAGGCATCTCTACTTCATTGGTATAATGCATTTCTGTAGTATAATAAGCTGTGCGATCCAATTCAATATTGCTTCTTCTTACATAGGTGCCTGATATAGTGGCAAACCAAATGCCCGTCTGAAAATCAGCCATGCCCCGCAGAGAAAGATTTTTACTTTCCAGGCCAATTGACATAGGTAGAAAATCAGCCGTATAATCGGAAGCAGGCAGAGAATAACCACCAATAGCAAATATTGATAACCTGCCACGACCAATTTTTTGGCTATAAGCTTTCCATTTTATCCAAAATGAAAGGTCTTGAATTCCTTTCAGTCCTTTAAGCTGCCCTGCTGATGCTTTAGTTTTTACATATGGTAAACCGAACATCACATTAAGTTTATTAGTGATTCCGTAGTTACCCATAATGTTATACATGGCAGTGGAAACTTTGCCAAGGTTCAGGTTTTCTCTCTTCAACGTACCTTCCCAATAGTTTTTCCAGCTGCTATAGCCCGCCATAGGACCAATGCAAAAGGCATTTTTTTCCATCATGACACCGTCAATATCCGTCTGCGCATTGACTTTTGTATTAGTTACAGCAATAACTGCTATAACTAATAAGATATATGCATATTTCATTTAAAATCGTTGGTTTTTGTTTTCAATTATTTTTTCATCTTGAGACGCTGGTTCACCAGTTCTCCAACCTTTCTTCCATATTCCGTACTGATAATACAGGAATTGTGAAAATGAATACCTCCGTAGAACCTTGCCCAGTTATTTTCTTCAGCAGCCTGGCGAAACGAGGTAAATGAACGGTTCTTAATACCAAATTCCAGTTCAGATGTATCTGTGTAAACAAAATTGTCACCAAATACACTGGTTAAAGCTTCTGCTGCGGAGGAAGAAACTGTACTATGTCCGCAGGTGTATTCCGGAAATGGAGGCGTTTGCAAATAAGGCATCCAATCGGTGTCTATATATTTATTAATAACTGTTTCAGGACGTACAGCATTACTCCTGAATTTTTCATCCCAGCATTGAATAAATGAATCAAACATGGCAATAGCAGTTTTTGCGTATGCGTACACAGTGGTGCCAAAATCAACTTTTGCTTTTTGTGCGGCAATCCCAACAATATTCATCCAGTGACCTGGGGGAGAGAATTTTTTTGTCATAAACATCACATGCCCTGACACATTCAGCCTTGTGCCCAGATCATCCCAGAATTCAGCAATATGCTTTTGTTCATCCGTTAAACTATCGCCAGCATTTTTTACAGCCATCACTTCCTGATAGTATTTACTGTTCTTATTTTTAATATCGAATGGTGGTGGCGGCGGTGGAATAAACTGGCTGGCACTGTCCATTACTACAGTTCTTATTTCTCTCCAATGTGGTTCTAAAGCTTGTGCATACATTGGCGGAGTAGGTATCCATCTGCCCGGAGTATCAATCACAGTATATTTTGGGGCTGTTCTTGTTTGGGCATAATTATCTTTTTTGCTCCATGCAAGGATGACTTTTCCAACTTCTTCAGCATATTCAACAGTATTGTTAAATACACTGCCCGACATGCCATGATCTTTTACAAGATCTTTCAGGCTGTCAACATATTCCTTCATGCTTCCTTCAGGAAATGTAACGGCTTCACCTAATTTGCAAAAAGCCAACACCGCAGCGAAGTTGAAATCAATTTCCTTGCCTGCTGGTGCTGCCGGAACTGCAGATAACCCATTTGCTTGTCCGGCAAGTGATTGATATTGTTCCGGGTTTCCGGCTGCTATTACTTCGTATGCAGCAATATTTGCATAGAGATAATTTCTGGAGGCCACAATAGGCGCAAAATTGTTTTGCATCACTACATTGTTAAGCTCTTTTACTGTTTTTGAAAATAGAAATGGATCGCTGGTAATTTGTTTGTAGTCATTGCTCTTATCACAGGCACTTGCAAGCAGCATTGCTGCAATAGCCACTAATGCTATACGCATAAAAAATCGTTTAATAAATAAAAAAATGGGATCAGGTAAACTAAAAAGACAATCAGCACTCAGGCGGCTGATGCGGAACAGCTGTATTCAATACAGGCAGGAAGAAGTTATAAGTTGCACTATAAGACAATGAATTGTCTTTGTATTTATGTAAGGATAGAAGGGCTGACTGATCTTCGTATTCACTAAGCGAATTCTTGGCAAATGAGGTTTGCTGTTGTTTTTGAGTACCCTGCTCATTCATATCTGCCGCACTATTAGCCCTTGTCATATCATACCGCATGTCTTTGAGCAATTGACGGGATTGATTAGGGATACATTTGAAAATTACTATATCACCCTGTATTTTCTTTTTTACATAAGTGTATGAAACACCGTCCATCTCAATGTTCCCATAATGCCTTTCATAGTCAGTAAAGCGTTGCTGATACGGCATATTCAATGAAACGCTGATTTCAACAAGATCTGCCTCATTATATATTTCATCATCAAGTAATGCCTCAAGACTTCTGTCAGCTTCTTTTTCAAGAACTGATATGGCGAAATTGTATCCTCCAATGTTGAAAAGGAGTATGAGGAAAAAAAATATGGCAATTATCTTTCTCAAAACAGCAATCGTCAAATTTAATTATTTCACAATGTATGTCTTTTTTTCCGGGCCAGCACCAGTAATGGTTAAACTCTTCCAGTGTTTTGGCAGTACTGATTTGATCTGAATAAGCCCTTTTGGTGTGATCTCGATTCCGCCAAAGCCCATTAAAACGCTTTGGAGAACACCTCCCGCACCAGTGGCAAAATAAGGATTAGTTCCCCCTTTGGTTTCTGCTATTACCCGGAATGGCGGATTTAGATTTGGCAGATAAGCGTCTTTAAACCAATGATATGCTTTGTCAGCATCGCCAAGGCGGGCATAAAGCGTCGTAAACACAGCTTGTGTCATGGCAGGAGTACCTTCATTGGGTACTCTTGTTTCATAATATTCCAGGTCTTTGCGGATAATTTTATGATCGGTAATTTCTTTTAAAGGATAGGCCAGCAGGCTTACATCAGCTTGCTTAATACCCTCACCATTATATGTTGCATGTTCTTTTGTTACTCCATCTGGAAATTTAAGGATCGGGATATTATCAGCTACATGCATCCAGTCAGCAGTTGGTGCAATACCCAAAATTTTGGCAGCTTCAGTAGCAAATTGCAAGTTGGCTTTTGCAGCAGCATTAGTAAAGGCATTATTATCTACATTTTCAGCCCATTCATCAGCGGCTACTACATTTTTAATATCATATTGACCCCTACCATTTCGTTCAACACGGCTTGCCCAAAAATCAGCCGTTGCCGAAAGAATTGAATACCCTTTTTCTTTCAACCAGTTTTTATCCTGTGTTACACAATAGTAATTCCATGCAGCTATGCCCACACAGGCAGTTATGTGATGCTCGAAAGGGCCGCTCAATGCCCATACCGGTGTTTCTTCTACCCCCGATTCAGCACTTTCCCAGGGATACATCGCTCCTTTATATCCCTTGCTGAATGCATTTCGTTTTGCAGCATCCAAACGTTGATACCGGTACTCAATCATGCTCTTTGCTAATTCCGGATGTAAGACAAGCAGTGCGGGATACATCCACAGTTCAGTATCCCAGAACACATGTCCATTGTAGCCAAGACCGCTTAATCCCATTGGTGATGGAGATAGCGAAGTACCTTCTCTGGTAAAAGAATACAAATGGTAAAGCATACTGTGTATATCCTGTTGTGCCTGCGTATCTCCTTCAATACTGATATCGCTTTTCCATAATTCTTCCCATGCTTTGTGGTGAAACTGCAATAACCTGTTTCTTCCTTCCAATTTGGCGAAAATAGTTGCTCTTTCTGCTTCATTTAATGGGTCATCATGATGGGCCGAAGTGATTGATGACCCGGCAACAGAGAAAAGATATGTTTCACCAGCTTTGATCTTTTTAGAAAATTTCATCAGATGCATGTTGTTATCCCACATCTCATGAATCACCCGGGGCTCGTTTCCATGTTTTTCAGCGAAAAGAAAAGTATTGCTGGCGCACATCAGTAGTTTACCGGTCGGGCTTTTAGCTGATGAGGTAAGTAAACCAATGGTAGCATGCGGTCTGTCAATTTCATTGTAGTAGTTCTGCACATCTTTTAATGCATCGGGGGCCTCCATTACGCTGGCACTTTTAATAGTAATATCTTTTTTTGCAGTAATAGCAACATCCATCAGCACTGTATAAGGCAAATGACGTAATGAATAATACGTATAAGAAACTGAGGCTTTGTCTTCGTAGTCAAATGAAGTAGTGAACGAAGCTTTTTTCATATCTAGTGTCTGGTTCATGTTAACCGCATCTGCCTGATTAATGCCTTTATCATCGATTTCCAAACGCATATTCAAAAGATTAAAACTTCTTAGGAAATTGCTGACCCTGCCTCTTCCATATAAATCATATGCACCGGCTAATACCACTTCTTTTACTTTGAAGGGTTCGGGAGAAGAAATAATTCCGATCATTCCGTTTGCTACGGTTATACCATAATAAATAGCAGGGTTTATCTTTCCGGAGCTAATATTCCAGGGGTCGGGTTGCTGGGCAGACAACCTGGTAAGGGAGAAAAATACTAACACAGTAAAGGAAAATAGTTTCAGCCCCATAATCTAACTTTTGGGTAAATTACTCACTGCTGAGGTAAAAAAAGGATTTCTGTTTTTCGAAATCGTTTCCGGTGGATAACAGATTCTTTCTTCAAAATGGGTTTCAAATGCAAAATCAACTATGATTCTGGTCAGCCTGTTTCAGGGGCTGGAAAGCGGGCAGTGTTTAATTTCTTGCTGAAGTATTAATAAACAATGAATTATGTTCTAAAATAAGTTCATCTTTCTGCTGACCCTTAGCAAAGCCTTTACAAAGAGTTAAAAATTAATTTTTGCAGACCTGAAATTTGTTCTAATATTGTGTGTTTAATACACATTTGAATGTGTCTTGTATACATGATGTGTAGGAAGAAATCAGATTGCTAAAATTTTAATGATTGCTTATGTTGCCCAAAAAACTCTTTAAGGCAGCCGGTATTATTATACTGGCATTGATGGCGCAAATCTCCTTTGCCCAAGACAGAGTGATTACAGGAAAAATTACTGATTCAAAAGATGGTTCGCCGGTACAGGGAGCAAGTGTAGTTGCAAAAGGCAACCGCACTGGTGCTCAGACTGGTACTGACGGAACATTCAGAATTTCAGTTCCTGCTTCTGTTAATTCACTTATTGTATCTTCTGTTGGCTTTGCTACGCAGGAGATATCTATTGAAGGAAAGACAACAGTTGAAGTATCTCTGGTGGTGACAAATGCCACACTTGGTGAAGTAGTAATTATCGGTTATGGTACGGCCAGAAAAAAAGACCTCACCGGGTCAGTTACTACAGTAACATCAAAGGATTTTCAGAAAGGTAGTATTACAACACCCGAACAGCTGATAGCTGGAAAAGTAGCCGGGGTTCAAATTACTTCTAACGGTGGTGCACCTGGTTCTGGCAGCACAATCCGCATTCGTGGTGGTGCTTCTTTGAATGCAAGTAACAACCCGTTGATTGTTATTGATGGAGTACCTGTTGATAACAATGGAATATCTGGTGCTGCAAATGCACTTGCATTAATTAATCCCAACGATATTGAATCATTCAATATCTTGAAAGATGCATCCGCAACAGCTATTTATGGGTCAAGGGCATCAAATGGTGTAATTATAATTACTACTAAGAAGGGAAGAAGTGGTAAAATGAGATTCAACTTTAATACACAGTATTCCCTGTCTACTCTTCCTAAGGAAGCTGATGTGCTGTCTCCATCTGAATTCAGAGAGTATGTAAATGCTCATGGTACACCTGCACAGATTGCCCTGATGGGGGGTGCAAGTACTAACTGGCAGGATGAGATTTATGATAATGCAAGCAGCACGGATAATAATCTGAGTATGTCAGGGGCTTATAAAAATATGCCATACAGGGTTTCCTTTGGTTTTTTAAGTGTGGATGGAATATTAAAAACAGGAAACTTAAAAAGAAAATCTGCTGCAATTACACTGAACCCCAAACTTTTTAAAGACCATTTAAAAATAGATATTAACCTGAAAGGGTCTATCAATAATTCACGGTTTGCGGATGAAGGTGCAATTGGTGCCGCTGTCCGCTTTGATCCAACTCAGCCCGTTACAACTTCTTCTAAAAGGTATGGTGGTTATTTTGAATGGCTTGATCCATCTTCGATTACAGGTTTGAGAAAACTTTCTCCGTTGAACCCATTAGGTTTACTCGAACAAAGAACTGATAAAAGTGAAGTTCAAAGAAGTATAGGCAATGTGCAGTTTGATTATAAACTCCATTTTTTCCCTGATCTGAGGGTAAACCTGAATCTTGGGTATGATATTTCGAAGGGAGAAGGGACTGTGTATATCCCGGATAGTGCTGCATCATCTTATCTTCGGTCACCAGATGCAATGCACGGAGGAGTAGATAACAGGTACCTGCAGAAAAAATCAAATACGATTCTTGAAACGTATTTGAATTACGTAAAAGATATTAAGTCTATAAATAGCCGGGTAGATGTAATGGCAGGTTATTCATACCAGGATTTCTCGGCTACAAATTATAATGGTGAACTGGATCCTAATGGAGTTTTAACTGACAGTGATGGAAACCGCTGGACTCCTTATTCTGATTATGCAACGGATGGTTATTTAATTAGTTCTCCTACTTTTAGGTTCGATAAGCCTCAAAACAGATTAATCTCGCACTTCGGCAGATTCAATTATTCTTACAAAGGAAAATATCTTTTAACAGGCACTATCCGCCACGATGGATCATCCCGTTTTGCTAAAGAAAACAGATGGGGTTGGTTCCCGTCAGGAGCTTTTGCCTGGAGAATGAAAGAAGAAAACTTCTTAAAAAATATAAGTGTTTTAAGCGACCTGAAGCTGAGAATAGGCTATGGGGTTACCGGTCAGCAGGATGGAATAGGCAACTATGATTATATACCAAGATATTCAGTTGCAAACAGCCGGGCACAATATCAATTTGGTAATACATTTTATGATTTATACAGGCCAGATGGGTACAATCCAAGTTTGAAGTGGGAGCAAACTGCAACCACCAACCTGGGTCTTGATTTTGGTTTTTTGAATGGTCGTATATCAGGAACAGTTGATTTTTATCTGAAGAAAACATCAGATTTACTTAGTGTGATTGATCAATCTGCCGGCACTAATTTCTCCAATAAGATTATTGCCAATATCGGGGATATGGAAAACCGTGGTGTAGAATTTACTTTAAATACTCAGCCAGTAAAAAATAATGACCTGGTATGGGATTTTGGTTTTAATGTCACCTTTAATAAAAACGAAATCACTAAGCTCACATTCACGAATGATCCTACTTTTCCCGGAAACCTGACTGGCGGTATAGCTGGTGGTGTGGGCAGCACTATTCAGATACAAACTGTAGGATATCCTAAGTCATCATTCTATGTTTATAAGCAAGTGTATGATGCAGCAGGTAAGCCTATTGAAAATCTTTTTGAAGACCTGAACCGTGACGGATTAATAAACGTAAATGACCTTTATCGTTACAAAGCTCCTGATCCGGATGTATTCTTAGGAGCCTATTCAAATGTAACATGGAAAAAATGGAATGCCGGGTTCTCATTAAGGGCAAACCTTGGAAATTATATGTATAATAACAGATTTTCCAATACCGGGGTACAACGAAATATTATTGATCCGCTTGGATTCCTTGCAAATGGTTCCCGTAATTTATTGGAAACAAACTTTACTGGTAATGGAGACAAATATCTTTTGTCTGATTATTATATTGAGAATGCTTCTTTCCTGAGAATGGATAATATAAATTTTGGCTACAATGCAGGAAATGTCATAAGCAAAAGCACCAACTTAAGAATCGGGGCTAATATACAGAACGTATTTACTGTTACAAAATACAAAGGTCTGGATCCAGAGGTACCCGGCGGTATCGATAATAATTTTTATCCCAGACCAAGGATTTTTGTGATTAACCTGAATCTTGACTTTTAATTTTTGACTTGTTAAAATAGACATATGAAAAAAAATATTTTTATTCGGACGGGTGCATTTGCTGTGTTATGCTTGGTTGTTGCGCAGTCATGCACCAAGAAGCTGGATCTGACTCCCACCAATGATGTAACTTCAGAAACGGTGTATGCTACTCCGGCAGGTTATAAACAAGTGCTGGGAAAAGTATATGGAAGTTTTGCATTAACTGGGAACCAGGGCCCTGCCGGCAATGGCGATGTACAAGGAATTGATGAGGGATTCTCTGATTTTTATCGTTTATTCTGGAAGGCGCAGGAATTAAGCACAGACGAGGCAGTAATAAGCTGGGGTGATGTGGGTATCCAGGATTTTCACAATATGAACTGGACATCCAACAACAGTTTTCTCACCGGCCTTTATTATCGCAGTCTTTATCAAATAACCCTGTGTAACGATTTCATCAGAGAGTCATCCGATGAGAAACTGGCTGCAAGAAATATTTCCGGTGTAGATGCAGATAATATCCATCAGTATGTAAGAGAAGCCCGGTTTCTCAGGGCATTTCAATATTGGGTGCTGATGGATCTTTATGGAAACCCTCCTTTTGCAACAGAAGCAACTGTAATTGGTGGTCCACCGCCTCCAAGAGCAACACGAAACGAAATATTCAATTATATTGAATCTGAACTGAAAGCAATTGAATCCGATATGCCTGCAGCCCGTACAAACGAATATGGCCGTGCAGACAAAGCGGCTGTATGGGCATTGTTAGCAAGGATGTATTTAAATGCAAAAGTTTATACAGAAACTGCCCGGTTTACAGATGCCGTTACTTATTCTAAAAAAGTTATTGATGCAGGTTATACTCTCATTAGTGACTATACATGGTTGATGCGTGCTGATAATCACCTGAACACCAGTGAATTCATTTTTACTATTAATTACGATGGATTACATACGCAAGGTTATGGTGGAACAACTTTCCTTACACATGCTTGTGTAGGAGGTTCAATGCCTGCTTCTGCTTTTGGTGTTGGTGGCGGATGGAGTGGTACCCGCACAACCAAAAACTTACCTCTTCTGTTTCCCGATTTGACCGGAACAGCAGATAAAAGATCACAGTTTTATACAGCTGGTCAAAATATAGAAATTGGAAACCTGACCAGTTTTGTTGATGGGTTAGCAGTTACAAAATTTAAGAATGTTAAAAGGGATGGCAATATTGGTCAAAGCCAGGATTTTGCTGATGTAGATATGCCACTGTTTCGTTTACCAGAGATGTATCTTATTTATGCGGAAGCGTTTTTAGAAGGAGGAGGAGGTGATGCAACAACTGCAGTGGGCTATATTAATGCACTTAGAACAAGGGCTTATACCAATACATCCGGAAATATTTCTGCTGGTCAATTAACAAGAGATTTCATTTTAGACGAAAGGGCCAGAGAATTATATTGGGAAGGATTCCGCCGTACGGATCTGGTACGTCATAATAAATTTGTAGAAAGTTCTTATTTATGGCCGTGGAAAGGTGGTGTTAGCTCTGGTACAGGAGTTCCGGCTTTCAGAAAAATATATCCTATTCCTTCACGGGATATAAACTCTAATACAAACCTGATTCAAAACCCCGGCTATTAACCCCCAAAAAAGTTGCATATGAAAAATATATTCAAACTTCTTTCCGCAATATTCTTTTTTGCACTGGTTTTTTCAGGTTGCAAAAAGGATGAACACCAGGTAATCTTCGAGGGAGGCACAGCTCCCGTTCTTACGGCTTCATCTACCAGTCCTTTGGTGCTGAAAAAAGAAGATAAAGATAAAGTGGCAGTAGTGCTTACCTGGACTAACCCTGATTATATGTTCAATACCGGGATCAGCTCCCAGGATGTTACTTATATTCTTCAGGTAGATACAACTGGTAAAAACTTTACCAGTTCAAATTTGCAGGAAAAAGCTATTGCTAAAGATCTGGCCATATCATTAACTGTAAAGGATGTAAACACTTTTTTATCAAAAATGGAGTTGAAGCCGAATGTACAGTATAATGTAGAAATGAGAATTAAAGCCTCTTTGTCGGGTGGAGCAGTACCGCTGTATTCTAATGTACTTACAATAAAATATACTCCATACCTTGATTTCTCTGTTGAACCTCCCGGAACAGCAGCAAACAATTATACTGATGGTACTTTATGGGTAGTAGGTGATGCATTTGCATCTGGCTGGAGCAACCCATTACCACCACCATATGATATTTCTCAAAAGTTCACCAGAATTGACGTGCTGCATTATGAATTAACAGTTCCGTTCAACGCTACAGGAGGATATAAGCTGATTCAAACCCAGGGAGTTTGGGGAACTCAATACCATGCATTAGCTCCGGCTTCTGCACTTTCCGGTGAATTTGAAAAAAGAGATGCTGACCCGCAATTCCCGTCTCCCGGACCCGGTACTTATAAGATTGAAGTAAACTTTCAAACGGGTAAGTACAAATTAACCAAATTATAATTCTAAAAAATTGGTTTAAAATGAGAAACACTATAAATACCTTAATCATCGCAATACTGGCGGTTGCCGTAATTTCTGGTTGTCAAAAAGTTCCGGATTTGCCTTACTATGACGAAGGAACAGCGGTAACCCTTACAGCTTCTAAAACTGCTGTAGCGCCAGCCCCGGCAGATTCTGTAACAGATGTCATTTCATTTTCCTGGACAAGTCCTGAGTATAAACAGGATACTTCATTGTATAAGTTTGTTCTCGAAATTGATTCCACCGGAAGGAACTTTGCAAAGGAGGCCACTAAGATTGTAACAGGAAACCTGACAACAAGCCTTACCGGTAAAGAGCTGAATGCTATTTTGCTTAATTACGGATTCGCATTAGGAACTCCTTATGATCTTGATGTGAGAATTACATCCTCTTATGGTAATAATAACGAGAGATACCTTTCAAATGTAGTAAAGGTAAGAGTGACCCCTTACAATGACCCCTCTGTATTAACCAGTACGCAAACATCAGTTACCTGTGCATTAGCAACTGCCTCGCAGCTTTCCAATACGTTCAACTGGAGCAGTTCTTTTAATGGATACTCTGGTAATATAACCTACGTGTTGCAGTATGATTCTGCAACAAAGAATTTTGTGGCACCGATGGAAGTTCCGGTGGGTACAAATCTTTATACAAAAGCTATGACCCAGGGCGAAATGAATGAAACTGCATTGACGTCTGGTATTCCCGGCGGTAATACAGGAAAGGTTGAATACAGGATAAAAGCTACCACAGCACAAGGAGCCGTATCTTATTCTAATGTTGTAAACGTTACCATTGCAAGCTATATTCCAATTCTCCGGTTCTATTTACCTGGCGGATATCAGGCCGCAACCGGAAACGGTAATAACTGGGATCCGGGAACAGCTCCTGAATTTATCCGGGATATGAGAACCGCAGCTTTCAATAAATTGTATTATTTATACATCTACTTACCTGCTAACGCCGAGTTTAAAGTAACGCAAGGCCGCAGTTGGGACATTAACTATGGTGGTACAGGTGGAAATCTGGCTCAGAATGGTGCAAATTTCTCTGTTGCTACAGCCGGTTTCTACCGTATTTCAATTGACAGGGTCAACATGAAATATGATATCAGGGAAGGAAGAATGGGCTTTGTAGGCGGTGCAACTGGTGCTGGGTGGACACCTGCAAATGTATTCCCTAATTATGCACTTGGAAAT
The DNA here is from genome assembly GCA_044221225.1 of Chitinophagaceae bacterium. Taxonomy (GTDB): domain Bacteria; phylum Bacteroidota; class Bacteroidia; order Chitinophagales; family Chitinophagaceae; genus JJ008. The sequence goes on along the minus strand of JBGAPQ010000001.1, from coordinate 252,625 downwards.
TCTGCCACTAACCTGTTTGTAGGGTTAACAGACTTTGCAACAGGCGGCTGGAAACTAATTGATCATAACGATTGGAATAATGGCGATATTTCCGTTACCAATGCAAGAAGTTACGGTTCGGCTGGCGGAAGTGGCAGCACAATGCTGATAAATGATGCTAATATGCCCGATATTACAACTGCTGGCCGTTACAGGGTAATATGGGATGGCCGCAATGTTGATAATATTAAGTATGAGATGAGTCCGGCTACTGAAATGAGAGTAGTGGGTAATGGTATTCAGGGTGTTCCGGATTGGAATCCTGGCGCATCACCTCAAATGACTTATGCTGGTAACGGAGTGTGGACACTAACCGTTAATCTTGTTGGTTCAAGAGAAATAAAATTCCTTGCGGGTGATGGGTGGGGTGCTTTTGACTATGAGGATAATGGTGATGCAGGTGTTGCTGATACACGTAAAATTAAATGGGAAGGTGGAAGCAACTTCAGTACACCGGCTACTTCAGGTAGCTATACCATTACGTTGGATGAAAAAGCGCAGACAGTTAAAATTCAATAGTTGACTTTATTAAAATAATAATAGAAAAGCTGCTTCAGAAAATGGGGCAGCTTTTTTTATATCTTTAATGATCTAAAATACCGGGCATGAAAAAGCTGCTGTTGAGAGAGGTTTTCAGCGTCTTTATATTTTCCTTTTTATGGTTTTGTTTAGTAGCTGTTTCCTGCAAAAAAACAAAGGAACCTGATCCACCCCCCCCTGCGACATCTGCATTTGCAAAAGGCGCCGATATAGGCTGGCTTACCGAAATGGAAGCAGCAGGTAGAAAATTTTATAATTCATCAGGAGCAGAACAAGATTGTATCCAAATTTTAAAAAACACCGGCATGAATTCAATCCGCCTGAGAGTGTGGGTAAATCCTGCAGGCGGGTGGAATAGCTCTGCCGATGTAGTAACTAAAGCAGTAAGGGCAAAGAATCTTGGTATGCGAATAATGATTGATTTTCATTACAGCGATTCGTGGGCCGATCCGGGGCAACAAACTAAACCCGCTGCATGGACTTCCCAGGATTTTACCGCATTGCAAACATCTGTTTACAATCATACGTTTGATGTACTGACTGCATTAAAGAATAATGGAGTAACTCCCGAGTGGGTACAAGTAGGGAATGAAACGAATGATGGAATGCTGTGGCCTGAAGGGAAAGCCTCTGTTAATATGGCAAACTTTGCAGCACTGGTTAATAAAGGCTATGATGCTGTAAAAGCTGTTGATGTCAATATAAAAGTCATTGTACACATTTCTAACGGCCATGACAATAGTTTATTCCGCTGGATATTTGATGGCTTAAAAAACAATGGAGGTAAGTGGGATATTATCGGCATGTCGTTGTATCCCGAAGTATCCACATGGTCTGCAATGAATACGCAGTGTCTTACCAATATCAACGATATGATAGCCCGTTATGATAAGCCGGTGATGATAACAGAAGTGGGGATGAGTTGGGACCAGGCTGCTGCCTGCCAGTCATTTATTACAGACCTTATCAACAAAGTTAAATCGGTTGCTAATAATAAAGGACTTGGTGTGTTTTACTGGGAGCCACAATCGTACAATGGCTGGAAGGGATACACTAAAGGTGCTTTCGACAATTCAGGTAAACCTACTGTTGCACTAAATGCTTTTAATTAGTTCTTTATTTTTTTCTCAATAATATTAATATCTGTTTTATGAAACAGGCCGGGTTTGTGCTTATTGCATTATTGCTTACAGTTAGCAGTTTTGCGCAAAGACAAAAAATCAACTTTAATAACGACTGGAAATTTCAATTTGGCCATGCTGCCAATGCTGAGAAGGACTTTAATTATTCAATAGCCACCATTTTTTCAAAATCGGGTGGTGCTGCCAATACAGCAATTGACCCTAAGTTCAACGATAGTAAATGGCGGACACTGAATTTGCCACACGACTGGGCGGTGGAATTGCCATTTGTTTACAAAGATAATTTTGATTTGATGGCCCATGGGTATAAGCCGGTTGGTGGATTATTTCCTGAAACAAGCATCGGCTGGTATCGCAAGCACTTTACGGTAGCTGCTGCGGATTCAGGTCAGCAGTTTCAGTTACAGTTCGATGGCATTTTCCGTGATGCCAATATCTGGCTGAATGGTTTTTTCCTTGGGAATAACAAAAGCGGCTATGTGGGTGTTGCTTATGATGTAACAGACTATATCAATTTTGATAAAAATAATGTGCTGGTGGTGCGGGCAGATGCTTCGCAATACGAAGGCTGGTTTTATGAGGGTGCCGGAATTTACCGCCATGTATGGCTGAACAAATTCAGCAACGTTAGTATTGCAAACGATGGAGTATTTGCCTGGTCTTCGTTAAAAGGAAATGTCGCAACCGTAAATATTGAAACAACTGTACAGAACCAGGAATTGAATCCGGCTGGTTGTACTGTTTATACTTATGTGACCGACCGAAGCGGGAAGAAGTTGGTACAATCCAAGGAGCAATCCGTTTCTTTATCATTGAATGGAACATCTGTTGTTAAACAAAGCATGGCTATTGGAGGCGCAAGACTCTGGTCGCTTGATGACCCGTATTTATACAGGGTAGTTTCTGTTGTAAAACAAAACGGAAAAATTGTTGACAGCGTTAAACAGCGGTTTGGCATTCGCACAATTGAAATAAAACCCAACGGAGTTTTTTTAAATGGAAAATATATAAAACTGAAAGGTGTAAATAATCACCAGGACCATGCCGGTGTGGGCAGTGCTATGCCAGATTATCTTCAATATTATCGTGTAAGTCTGTTGAAACGAATGGGGGTAAATGCTTATCGCACCAGTCATAATGCACCTACACCTGAGTTACTGGATGCTTGCGACAGTCTTGGTATGCTGGTCATGGACGAACAGCGGTTGCTGAACAGCAGTCCGGAATATATAAATCAGTTTGAACGGTTGATAAAAAGAGACCGCAGCAGGGCTTCGGTTTTTATATGGTCAATTGGAAATGAAGAAGGCTGGATTCATACAAACAGTTTTGGGAAACGAATTGCACAAACATTAATCGCCAAACAAAAAGAGCTTGACCCAACCAGAACCTGTACTTATGCTTCTGATGTTGCCAATGTATATAAGGGAGTGAATGAAGTAATTCCTGTTCGCTCATTTAACTATCGCCATTTTGCTGTGGCTGATTATCATCGTGACCATCCCAATCAACCAATAATTGGTACAGAGATGGGAAGCACAGTTACCACAAGAGGTGTTTATGAAAAAGACACCATTCGTGGCTATGTAGCCGACCAGGACATAACAGCGCCTTGGTGGGCAAGCAAAGCAGAAGACTGGTGGACACTTGCCGGGCCAAATGATTATTGGCTGGGTGGTTTTGTGTGGACAGGGTTTGATTACCGTGGCGAACCTACACCGTATCAATGGCCCAATATCAATTCGCATTTTGGTATCATGGATATGTGCGGGTTCCCCAAAAATATTTACTACTACTATAAAAGCTGGTGGACTGATAAAGATGTGCTGCATATTTCTCCGCATTGGAATTTCAGAGATAAAGGCCCCGGCTGGAATAAACCCAAAGGAGACCTGATGGATGTTTGGGTAAACAGCAATGCAGATAATGTAGAACTTTTCTTGAATGGAAAAAGCCTGGGAAAAAAAGATATGCCCCGCAACAGTCACCTGAAGTGGGCTGTAAATTATGAACCCGGAAAACTGGAAGCAATTGCTTATAAAAATGGTAAGCGTCTTTATAAGAAAGTTGAGACAACAGGTATTCCGGCCGAGGTGGTGGTTACGCCTTACAAAACAACCATACTGGCGGATGGGAAAGATGTGTCTGTATTAAACATTACAGTACTAGACAGAGAGGGCAGAGAAGTTCCCGACGCTGATAACCTTGTTAAGTTTGAAATGGAAGGTCCCGGAAAAATCATTGGAGTAGGAAACGGTGACCCCAGCAGCCACGAACCGGATATATGTACGGATGGTGCATGGCAAAGAACTTTGTTTAATGGAAAATGCCAGGTGATTGTTCAGGCTGGAACAACGGCTGGCATGATTAAGTTCAATGCAAAAGCAACGGGCTTGTGGTCTGGCGGAACGGATATACAAACAATAACAACTGAAAGTGTTTCGCAAGTTTCTGCTGACAGTAAATACAGGTTGACGATTGAACAGGTCAAACCAAGAGAAGTGGGTAAAATGCTTGGCGCCGATATTTCCTTCCTGCCGGAACTGGAGGCAAGAGGAATGAAATTCTCCGATAATGGTGTGGAGAAAGATGCGATACAAATTTTAAAAGACCATGGCCTGAATTATGTGCGACTGAGAATTTTTAACGACCCGGCCAGGGACAGTGGTTATTCTCCGGGTAAAGGCTTTTGCGATTTGAGCAATACATTAAAGATGGCGAAAAGAGTGAAAGCCGCCGGTATGAAACTGTTGCTCGACTTCCATTACAGCGATTACTGGGCCGACCCTGGTAAACAATACAAGCCGGCTGCATGGAAGAACCTTTCGTTTGACGATTTAAAGAAGGCCGTGTATGATTTTACAAAAGATGTAATGCTGCAATTAAAAGCACAGGGAACAACTCCCGATATGGTGCAGGTGGGTAATGAAATCAACCACGGCATCATCTGGCCCGAAGGAAATGTGAGCAACTTCGATGGTTTGGCACAATTGGTAAATGCCGGAACGGCTGCTGTGAAATCAGTTGACCCGTTAGTAATTATGATGCTGCATGTGGCGCTGGGCGGTCAAAATGATGAGTCCGTTTTCTTTATTGATAATATGATTGCCCGTGGTGTTCATTTTGATGTGATAGGGGAGTCGTACTATCCTAAATGGCACGGCACACTGGAAGACCTGGAAACGAACCTTAACGATCTGGTAAAACGATATAGTAAAGAGGTGATTGTGGTGGAATACTCGGCCCGTAAGGAAGATGTAAATAAGATTGCCTTTGAAGTAGAGGGTGGCAGGGGAAAAGGTTCCTGCATTTGGGAACCGCTCAGTACCTGGGAGAAGTTTTTTGATGATAAGGGAAAGTCAAACGAATACCTGAAATTGTATGACGAGATTAGTAAGAGATATATGAAATGATTTTTTTCAAGGTAAATAATCGGGTTCTTTTAGTAATGTTTAATTGGCGATACAGTTTCTTTTTCACTGCTGTATTGATTGGTTAACAGGTGTACGGATGATTTTTATCAATGCTTTTGTCAAGTCCGGAGTCTAATTTGCTATGTTTTATTTTAGAAAAAATTAAAAAGGAATAATGAACGAATACAAAATACCTGTACAGTTGAAGCAGTTTATAAATCCGGATACTATCGTGGTCCGTTCTCCAGGTCGAATAAACCTGATAGGGGAGCATACAGATTATAATAATGGTTTTGTGTTGCCGGCAGCAATTGATAAAGCGGTTTATGTAACTATGGAAAAAAACGAAGGAGACAGAATTTCTCTTCATTCTGTTGACTTTAATGAATCGGTTGAAACTTCGGTTGCTGAAGTAAAGCCTGCCTTTGGGCATTGGTCAACTTATATTCTTGGTGTTGCTGCACAGCTACTTAATAAAGGCCTTGCAGTGAAAGGTTTTAAACTTTCAGTCTATGGCGATGTGCCGTTGGGAGCAGGATTATCTTCCTCTGCGGCCATTGAATGTGCGACAGCCTTTGCCTTAAATGAATTGTTTGCATTCGGGCTATCAAGAAAGGAGCTGGCATTGATTTCCCAAAAAGCAGAACATGAATATGCTGGAGTAAAATGCGGTATTATGGATCAGTTTGCAAGTCTGTTCGGGAAGAAAAATAATGTAATAAGACTGGATTGCCGTTCTCTTGCATTTGAATATTTTCCCCTTGAGCTAAAGGACTATGTGGTTGTTCTGTTTGATACACAGGTAAAACATTCTTTGGCTTCTTCAGAGTATAATGTTCGAAGAGGACAATGTGAAGCCGGAGTGTCATCAATTCAAAAAAAATACCCGGGAGTAAAGAGCTTAAGGGATGCGACACTTGAAATGGTTAATGAATGTATAAGTAAAGATGATACTTCTTATAGTCGTTGTAAATATGTGGTGGAGGAAATATCCCGCTTGCAAACAGCCTGTGAGGATTTGGTAAGAGGTGATGTAAAAGCATTTGGAAGAGAAATGTTTGCCACTCACGACGGATTAAGTAAAGAGTACGGGGTAAGTTGTAAAGAATTGGATTATCTTGTTGACGGGGTAAGAAATAACCCGGCCGTTATTGGTGCCAGAATGATGGGTGGTGGGTTTGGCGGTTGTACAATCAATATAATAAGGAAGGATGCAGTAGAGGGAATTGTAAACAGCCTCACCGTTTCTTATGCAAAAGAAATGGGCAAAGAACTGAAACATTATCTGGTAAATGTGGAAGACGGAACTTCTGTGATAAACAGGTAATCAAAAATATTTTTGACAATCAACAACTTTATCATTTAAAAACATACAAATGGGAAATGCTCTTTTTCATCTGCAATGGATTGACTATGCCATTATGATTATTTACTTCTTGTTTGTGCTGGGAATCGGATGGGTACTCAAGCGATACATGAAAGATGCCAATGCTTTTCTGGAAGCAGGCAGGTCAATGCCGGCCTGGGTGGCAGGTCTGGCCTTTATTTCAACTAACCTTGGTGCCCTGGAAGTAATGGGTATGACGGGTTCCGGCGCCAAGTACGGAATGCTCACCACACACTTTTACTGGATTGGCGCAATTCCTGCAATGGTGTTCCTCGCCATTTTTATGATGCCTTTCTATTATGGCTCTAAGGCCCGTTCAGTGCCAGAGTATCTGAAGCTTCGTTTTGATGAAAAAACTAGAGGACTTAATGCCATCCTGTTTGCAGTGATGACAGTACTGGCTTCTGGTATTTCAATGTATGCACTAGCATTGCTAATGGAGAAAGTGCTTGGCTGGGATTTCAATGTCAGTTTATGGTTGTCGGCGGCCATTGTATTAGCCTATACTTATCTCGGCGGTTTATCATCTGCCATTTATAACGAAGTGCTGCAGTTCTTCATTATTGTAATTGGTTTGCTGCCGATTGTTGTACTTAGCTTACACGATGTGGGCGGATGGAGTGGACTAAAAGAAAGTCTTGCACCTATTGTGGCAGAAAAAGGATTTGCCGGCGATACATTTACCACAACCTGGAAATACACCGGTACGGCTGCGGGCAACCCAATGGGTGTGGAATGGTATGGAATTTTGTTTGGGTTGGGGTTTGTATTATCGTTTGGCTACTGGTGCACCAACTTCCTGATTGTGCAAAGGGCAATGGCTGCCAAATCTACAACTGCGGCACGCAATACCCCGTTAATTGGCGCCCTTCCTAAAATGCTCATTCCTTTCCTCATCATCGTTCCAGGTATTGTTGCACTGGTGCTGATGAATAAGGCAGATTCTGGTTTTACAATCATGGAAAATGGTAAAGCCAACTACGACCTTACCATCATTAAGTTGCTGGAATACTACCTGCCTACAGGTGTGCTGGGCTTGGGTATTACTGCGCTGCTGGCATCGTTTATGTCGGGCATGGCAGGTAACGTTTCTGCCTTCAATACCGTTTGGACGTATGATATTTACCAGAGCTACATCAGACCTGCTACAAATAATAAAGAGGCCGATGCCAAACACTATTTGAAAGTGGGAAGACTGGCTACTGTATTTGGTGTTCTCGTAAGTATTGCTGCGGCATATCTTGCCGGTTTGTTTGGAAACATAATGGATTTTCTGCAAACAATTTTTTCTATGATTAATGCTCCATTATTTGCAGTGATTTTCCTGGGAATGTTTTGGAAGAGGGCCACAGGTCATGGGGCTTTCATTGGCTTATTGGGAGGGTTCCTTGTAGCTTTATTACACCACGGCCTGACTGTCCCCGCCGGAGCAACTACTCTGGTTAAAGGTGGTTGGTTAGGTGTATTGCATACCTATCCGGTTGAGATGGCACAAAATTTCTGGACAGCCATTTTTGCCTGTGCCGCTGCGACAATCATAACAGTTGTAATATCGTTAACAACAGCGCAAAAGAAAACTGATGATGAGTTGCGTGGATTGGTTTATTCACTCACACCTAAAATTAAAGAAGATCATGTGGTGTGGTATAAGCGGACCAACACACTGGCCATCCTGGTATTGGCGATGATGGTTGTATTGTCAATCTTATTCTGGTAATAACTAAAAACGAAAATTATGTTAGATATAAGAATTCCAATTGGCCTTTTGTTTACTGTATTAGGGGTGTTGGTAACCGCTTATGGCATCATCACCAATTCCAATACAGAGCTTTACGCCAAATCATTCCAGTATAATGTAAACCTGTGGTCTGGTTTGCTGATGCTTGTATTTGGTGTTGTAATGCTGCTGACAGTAAAAAGAAAAAAGAAAGGATAGAACTCTTTTCTTTTTGTAATATAAAATGTAAGCTGACCGCCGGTGTAAAGCACTGTGCTGGTCAGCTTACATTTTTCTGGTGATCAATAATAAACTGTATCAGTTCTTCCAATGTTGTGTCAATCCTTGAAATGGCATCATTAATATCTTCACGGCTAACCTGTGCTGCAAAAGCAGGGCTTTTTAATCTCTTCAGTACACTCTTTACTTCCAATCCTTCATACAAAGTTGGCCTTATCAAAGCAGCAGCATGAATGAAGCCTGATAATTCATCAATGGCATAGATCATTTTATCCATTTTACTAACTGGCTCCACTCCGAAAACGGAAGGACCATGGGAGGCAATACAGTGAATTACTTCCGGGTCTATATTTCTTCTTTCCAGTTCTTCTACTATAATACGGCAATGATCATCCGGGTATTTTTCCCAGTCAGCATCATGCAGCAGACCCGCCAATTCCCATTTTGATGCTGTTAATTCATCTGCACCTTCTTTTTCTATGGCCCATGTTTTCATATTGGCGGCAACCTGTTTCATATGCAGCCGGAGTCGTTCATTTGGCGCCCATTCATTTAATAATGCATGAGCATCTTCTAATGGCATCAGGTTGCCGGTGTTTTTGGGATCGCCAAATTCAGAACGGCCAAGATTACGGGTTGACATTTTTTTGATTGAAATTAAAACCAACCCGGCTATTCTGCATCATGCATACCTTTACCGGGCAGGAAAGTTATTAATATGGAAGAAAAGATACTAAAGGGAACTATTTCATTTGTCAATTACGAGAAAAATTTTGCTACTATAGAATATGAACAGGGGGCAAAGAAAAAATCTGTTAACTGTAAAACTGATTTTGAATCAACCGGCAAAAAATCTCACCATTTCAGAATGGGGGATACGGTAAGTTTTCAGTTAAGACTATCAGACCGTGGTGATAAGATGACTGCATGTAATATTAAATACCTGCATAATACAGAACTGGACCTCTTGATACAAAGAGCAACTATTGAGAACAGGTTCTCAGGTTATTTGAAAAAAGCTGATGATAAGTATTTCGTCAAAGAATGGAATAGTTATATCTTTTTCCCTCTTCAGCTTTCTCCCTGGGAAAAACCACCTGTTGAAACTGCCGAAAACGAAGCAATCAGTTTCAGGTTGCTGAACCTGGAAAAACCAAATGCTATCGTTGCCGAACTTTTTTCACATAATTATATACCTGAATATAAAAAAGCTGTACAGCATTATAAGAACGAGATAGCTGTTGATGCGGTTGTTTTCAAAGTTTCGCCGCATGCTATTTATCTCAACTTGTTTGATGACAAAATCCAGGCGAAACTTCCTTTCGTCTCTTCTGACGACGCCACTGTAAAAGCGGGTGATATAAAACCTGTGATCATTACCCATTTATCTAATACCCGGATAGTCGTTAAGCGATTGTAAGATACCTTCTAAATTACCCCTGAAGTTTATATTCTTTTGTAAGGGCATCAGCAGGTATGCGCAGGAGTTTGCTGAATTTGCGAATCATGTTAAGGGAAAGCGGCTGTTTGTAGTTAAGCACTTTACTCACCGTCCCTTTATCGCCATATTCTTTGGCAAGGTCGCTGGCGGTGTAGCCAAAATCTTCCATCCGGATTTTGATCATTTCAACCGGGTCAACATCGGGAAGGCTCCATTGTTTTTTTTCGTATTCAGAAACCAGGTGAACAAGAAGCAGTTTTTCTTTATACTCAGGTGAACCTTTCATGGATTCCCTGATTTCTTCAAATCTTGCAGTTGCTTCTTTGTATTCCTTTTCGGTTTCTATTATAAACCATTGTTTCATTTTGTTTTTTGAATTGTATACCGCTATATAGTCGCCGGATCAATCCGGTCATATTCATTATGAGTTCCTATGAACCTTATTTCCACAAACTGCTCATCATAGTGAATATGTGCGATCAGACGGTATGTGTTATGTACTATTTCAAATCTTGCCCTGTTATTTTTTATCATTTTAGCTCTTGGAAAATCGCTCAAAACATCTTGCTTATTTTTCCAGGAGGCTAAAAGAACTACATTTTTCCACGTAGTAAGGCTTTTTCGGGCATCAGCATGTTTTTTACCATAATCATCAAGCCTGATTAAATAAAAGATTCTCATTTTACTTTAGTTTTTGATACATAAATACGGTACCAGTTTTTATAGCGGTGGTGCTCCGCTTCTTTGAATGCTTACATTTCAAAAGAAACCCATTTGCGAATTCAAAACTAAGAAAAATAGTTGGTAAATAACCAACTATTTAAGAGCATGAATTTTAAACATCAAAAATTTTATTGAAAATCAATTATTTGTGAAGGTGTAATAAAAATTAGTTCCCTTTTTAGTAGGTACAGATTATACCCAAACCTATCTTTGCACCCCATTTAAAAACAGTTGCCGGGATAGCTGCAACATAAATAAAATCAAAATGAGTAAATTACATTTCACTACCAAACATGCGAACGAGGCTACCGTTAAGCGCAACTGGTACGTTGTGGACGGTACTAATCAAACCGTTGGTCGTATGTGTGCTAAAATTGCTGCGGTGCTCCGTGGTAAGAATAAGGCATGCTACACCCCCCACGTTGATACAGGAGATTATATCGTAGTGATCAACTGCGAGAAAGTTGTTTTCACCGGTAACAAACTGGAGCAAAAAATTTATGATCACTTCACCGGTTATCCCGGCGGACGTAAAGAAGAAACTGCAGCTAACCTGCAGAAGCGTCGCCCTGAAGTTGTTATTGAAAGAGCAGTAAAAGGTATGTTGCCTAAAAATCGCCTGGGCCGTAAGATGTACAAGAAATTATTCGTGTATGCAGGCGCTGAGCATCCGCATGGAGCACAACAACCAAAAGAATTAAAATTCTAACCCTCGCTTGGCTCGGGTTGACAAAACAAACTTTAAATATTCCAAATAAAATAAAATGGAAAAGCAAAAAAACGGAGTTGGTCGTCGTAAAGAAGCTGTAACAAGAGTGTTCATTTCCAAAGGAGATGGCAACATTACAGTAAACGATAAAGACTATAAGGTATATTTTCCGCTGGTATACCTGCAAAACCAGGTGGAGCGTCCGCTGAAGACAGTTGATGTGCTGAACAAATTTGATGTAAAGATCAATGCTGCCGGTGGTGGTGTAAAAGGACAGGCAGAAGCAGCCATGCTGGGTATTTCCCGTGTATTGGTTGAACTGAATCCTGAATTTCGTCCTGCGTTGAAAGCAGCCGGTCTGCTGAAGAGGGATCCGAGATCTGTTGAACGTAAGAAATTTGGTCATAAGAAAGCCCGTCGCAGCTACCAGTTCTCTAAACGTTAATCGCAGCAAACAATTTTTAAAAACGATCATTCAAATACAATGGAAAATAATACATCCTTACAACAGCAACTTCTGGAAGCCGGTGTTCATTTCGGTCACCTGAAAAAGAAGTGGAACCCCAAGATGTTACCTTACATCTTTGCTGAAAAGAAAGGTATTCACATCATTGACCTGAACAAAACTGTGGAATGCCTGCAGGAAACTGCCGCTGCTATGAAGCAGATTGCCCGCAGTGGTAAGAAAATTTTGTTTGTTGGTACAAAAAAACAGGCTAAGGACATCGTAAACGAGTCTGCGAAAAAAGTAAACATGCCTTTTGTTACTGAAAGGTGGTTAGGTGGTATGTTGACCAACTTCAACACTGTTCGTAAAAGTGTGAAGAAAATGCAGAGTATCGAAAAAATGCTGGGCGATGGTTCTTTTGACAGCATTACGAAAAAAGAAAGGCTGACACTGAGCCGTGATAAAGATAAAATGGAGAAAGTATTGGGTGGTATTGCTCAACTGGGCCGTGTACCTGCTGCTTTATTCATTGTCGACATCGGGCATGAGCATATTGCACTGGCTGAAGCCAAGCGTCTTGGGATAGCTACTTTTGGTGTGGTAGATACCAACTGTGATCCGAATAAAGTAGACTTTGCAATTCCTGCCAATGATGATGCTACTAAGTCTATCGCCATCATCGTTAATTATATCACTGCTGCTATTGCGGAAGGACTTGCTGAAAGACAGGCTGCAAAAGACGAAGAAGTTGAAGAGATGACTGATGATGAAAAAGAAAGGAAAGCAGCCAAACTGCTTGCTGAAGCAGAAGCTGAAGGTGGCCGTGGCGGCAGAGGTCGTGGTGCCGGTGGAGCAGGTGGTGGTCAAAGACGTCGTTCAGGCAGTGGTACTCCGGGCGGTCGTGGACCCGGTGGTGGAAGAAGGTAGGGCGGGAAGTCTGGGAAGTCTGATGTCAGAAGTATGATGATGTCAGGCCTTTCGGTTGAAAAGGTCCAATCAAAATTTTATTAATCATGAAGTGAGAAGTTTAATCAGGCTTCTTACTTCATACTTCAATTCCTAATTATGAGTACTGTAACTATAAGTGCACAAGATATTAATAAGCTTCGCCAGGCTACTGGCGCCGGCATGATGGATTGCCGCAAAGCATTGACTGAGACCAATGGCGATTTTGAAGCAGCAATTGACTGGTTGCGCAAGCAAGGCCAGAAAGTGGCTGCCAAAAGAAGTGACCGTGAAGCAAAAGAAGGAGTGGTGATCGCTCAAACAACAGCTGATAACAAAACAGGTATTGTTGTTTGCGTAAGCTGCGAAACTGACTTCGTATCTAAGAATGCTGATTTTGTTGCTTTTGGTAAAAGTATCGCTGATGCAGCTATTACTAATAATGTTACCAGCCTTGAGCAGTTGATGGAAGTTAAAATTGGAGACCTGACTGTTGCTGCCCTTGTTGACGAAAAGCTGGCGACTATTGGGGAGAAGATCGGCGTTACAAAATTCCAAAGAGTAGATGCCCCTTATGTGGCTTCTTATATTCACGGTGCATACAGAATTGGTGTACTGGTGGGATTAAATAAAGAAGCAGCTGAAGCTGGTAAAGATGTGGCGATGCAAATTGCCGCATTAAATCCTGTAGCAGTTGATGCAGCTTCGGTGCCTGCAGATGTAATTGCCCGTGAAAAAGATATTGTAATGGAACTGATGAAGCAGGACCCCAAAATGGCCGGAAAGCCTGATGAAATGCTGGCTAAAATTGCCGAGGGTAAAATGGGTGCTTTCTTTAAAGAGCAAACATTAACAGCCCAGGCATTTGTAAAAGACAGCAGTAAATCTGTTGGCGATTACCTGAAAGAAACAGGAGATGTACAAGTAACAGAGTTTAAGAGAGTGGCGTTGGGATAATAGTAAAGTTTTTTATAGAAAGCGTCCCGCTTAAATGGGACGCTTTTTATTTTATAAGATTTTTGAAATCACCAATGAATCTATCTGACAATCTTCTTTTTTCAGTAATGATTTCCGCCTGTGCAATCATCCCTTCTGTAAAGTGAAGTTTCTTTTTGTAATTGGTTACTAATCCGGATGGTAGCGCCACTTTTGCCAAATACCCACTATCTGACGGAATATTTTTTATGAACTCTATCCTGGCTTTTACACTACCGAACTCCTGTGCCGGATAGCTGGGGAATTTAAGTAATACTTCCTGGCCGGGTTTTACTTTACCAAAATTGGTTTGCGGTATAAGCATTTCCACATAGTACTTGTTGTTTTCATTGGTGATAAATGCAATATTTTAAAAACTCCTGTTTGGTATATGTAATCATTCCTTTACCAGGATCGGCAACCCGTAGTTCGTCATTCCGACGCAGGAGGAATCTGCTCTTAACCGTATATAATACCACAAAATGGTTCTGCTCCCAATGCAAAACAGCAGGCAGCTTTGCTTCTTTTATTAATTCATCATAGCTAAGTGTAACACCTTTTGCGTTGAACCCGATTTTTTCTGCCGCTTCGGCAATGCCAAGCAGGGAAACCCCTTCTTTACTTATTTGTGCTGATTGTCGTAATTGTTCAATATTAATATTCTTACCATAATACTTTGTCACCATGCGGATGCAGGTAGGGCCGCAGTCCATGAAGTCTTGTTGTTTGTAGAAGCGGAATTGTTTCAAGCAATATTGTTTTCAGAGTATCGTTAGCGGAAAGTTGATGCATAAAAATCAAGAATCATACTGAGTATGTAATAGGCATTCATATTCTAATGACATCGAGTTGGCTAAAATTAGGCTGCAAAAAAAGAGCTTATACAGGATAGCTAAAATAGCTTAAATTTTATTTTCAGCATGTCTATCCTACATAGCCACACCGAATCTCTTTCAGGAGGCTCGGATAGGAAGGGAAAACCAAAAAAAATATTCTACTCTTTGTTGGCTGTATATGGCCAGGAAAGATTTAAGACTAACAATTAACTGAAAGTAAAAAATGAGAATAAAATCTTCAAAAAATTAAATCCCTTTTTCAATTAATTGTTTCAAAAGCCGGTCTTCCTCGCTTGGTGCAAATGCGTTTACTACGGTTATTTCACCGTTTTTAACAATAACATAGCGGGGGACATCAATCATTGAACTGTTATTATATATTTTCCTCTTAATATCTTCTTGCAACATAGTGCCAGCCATCAGATGATACCCTTTTAATTGATACTCATGTACTAGTTTTCGCCAAATACCATCGGCATGGGGTTTATCAATAGTAAGATAGATCTTTGCTATGTTGTGCTTGATAAAAAAAGAATCTACAGAAGGCGTTTTTGTTACAAACTCTTTTCGACATGGTAAACACCAGGATGCCCATAAATCTATATAAAGTGTTTTTTCTTTAAAATAAGTTGTTAGGTCATTAAATGAATTAATTTTTGAAAGTGAATCAATAAACTTAATGCCGTTAGAGCTACCTGCTTTAGCTTTCTCATAATAACTCCCTTTTAAAGGGGTATTGTTTAGCGCTTTTTCTAGTTCTTTCTTCCAGAAGCTTTCAAACTCCGGACCGGAATTTTTTGAGCCCCCGGATAAAACAGAATAAACTTTCCCCTTTCTATCTAAAACCATATTTGTTGGAAAGCCCCTTCCAAAATTTAATTGCTGGATTTGCGTTTGCGATGTGAGTAATATTGGAAAACGTATATCGTATTTCTTAATTGCTGATTTTACCTGCTCTTCCGAATCATGGGTTATGGAAAAAAATTTAAAAACCAGAATTGTCCTTTGTCATTGAGTACAGTCGGTTAAGGTTCGGGATTTCGGCAATACATGGAGCACAAGACTCAAACCAAAAACTAAGAAATGTAACTTTTCCATTTTTCAGCTTATTGGCAGAATAACTGATACCACTTAAATTCTTTGCTGTAAAATCGGGAAGACTTTCCCCAGTTATATTTTTAAAAAATGACTCATTCAAAACCCTCCTTTGCTCCATCTCATTCAGAGAGTCTTTGTTTTGCCCATAAGCAGTAAAACAAGCCAACAAAAAGGGGAAAAAGAAAAATTTCTTCATAAAAAGTATTTAAAGTTAATAAGGCATTGGACAAACTATTATCCAATGCCTTATTTATTCAATCTCAGTTAAAGGGGTAAACAGCCACTGCCATCACTTGGGTTTTGACACTGCAGGCCACATAAATCGTCTTCATATCCATTGCTGCAAGAAATATGATAGTCACAGGTAAGTTTTCCATTTGAGTAGTTACACCCTGTATAAGTTTGAGTGCAACCACTACCACCTCCCCCATAATAATCGCCTCCCAACAGGGCTTTCATTTCTCTTTTTTCTAACTTTTTCATTGTATTAAAGTTTAAAACTAATTAATAGGCTTAAGTTTACCACCAACCTTCGCAAATGCTGTGGTTGGCAATGGGTGCAAAGCCATGCATTTGCTATCCGTGACAAAAATCACTAATGGCGAATATATTAGCGGATGGGTTTATTTGAAATATTTTCAATGATAAATTTGACTAAATGAGAGTTAAGTGATAAATATCACTGTGCAGCAGATGGAATAATCAG
Source organism: Chitinophagaceae bacterium (assembly GCA_044221225.1). Taxonomy (GTDB): domain Bacteria; phylum Bacteroidota; class Bacteroidia; order Chitinophagales; family Chitinophagaceae; genus JJ008. The sequence goes on along the minus strand of JBGAPQ010000001.1, from coordinate 236,266 downwards.
TTAAGAAGCGGGTTAAAAAATAGTTCTATTTTTAAATAATGGAAAATTTTGATAACTATTTCAAAGCAAACAAAAACCTCTGGAATCAGCGAACTGGCTTTCATAAAGATTCTGAATTTTATAACCTGGCCGGATTTAAAGCCGGAGAAACAGTATTAACCCCAATAGAGCTGAGAGAAGTCGGTGATGTAAAAGGCAAATCATTATTGCACCTGCAATGTCATTTTGGAATGGATAGCCTTGATTGGGCCAGGAGAGGGGCCGTAGTTACCGGAATTGATTTATCAGATAGTGCTATTGAGGAAGCAACAAAATTGAATAGTGAAATGGGATTACAGGCAAACTTTGTTTGTTGTAATGTATATGATACTTCAAAGCATATCCGGGAGCAGTTCGATATTGTTTTTACATCTTATGGAACTATCGGCTGGCTTCCTGATTTATTACCCTGGGCTGAAATGATTGCAGAAAGACTTAGGCCGGGTGGGTTTTTTTATATTGCGGAATTTCATCCGGTTATCTGGATGTTTGATGATGATTTTACACACATAAAGTATTCGTACGAAAACCAGGAAGTGATAATAACAGAAAATGAGGGAACCTATACAGACCGTAGCGCTGATATAAAAGGTAAGGAATATAGCTGGAACCATAGTCTCAGCGAAATGATGAATGCCCTTATAGGGGCTGGATTACGGATGGAGTTTTTTAACGAACATATGTATTCGCCCTATCCATGTTTCCGAAATACAATTGAAGCAGAAAAAGGGAAATGGCAAATAAAAGGAATGGAAGGAAAGATACCCATGGTATATAGCCTGAGAGCAGTTAAACAATAGGCAAAACCCTTATCTTCGCTGCGAAAATTCTACTTCATGCTACCTAAGTATAAACGCATTCTTCTCAAACTTTCCGGCGAAGCATTAATGGGAGACAAAAGCTTTGGCTTTGATACTGATGTAATAGCCCAGTATGCTCACGATATCAAATCTGTAACCGACCTGGGTGTTCAGGTGGCTGTTGTTATTGGGGGTGGTAACATTTACCGGGGAATGAATGAAGCTGACACCGGCATTGAAAGAGCACATGGAGATTATATGGGCATGCTTGCCACGGTTATTAATGGAATGGCTTTGCAGGCGGGGTTAGAAAGAATTGGTGTTTATACCAGGTTGCAGAGTGCCATTAAAATGGAACAGATAGCAGAGCCATATATCCGCCGGAGGGCTATTCGCCACGTTGAGAAAGGCAGAGTGGTGATCTTTGGCGCTGGTACCGGTAATCCTTATTTTACGACAGACACAGCCGGTTCGCTACGGGCAATTGAAATAAATGCCGATGTTATCTTAAAAGGTACCCGGGTTGATGGTATCTATACCGCAGATCCGGAGAAAGATCCAACAGCAACAAAGTATAATGTCATTACATTTCAGGAGTGCCTTTCTCAAAACCTGAAAGTAATGGATATGACTGCTTTTACTCTTTGCATGGAAAATAACCTCCCCATTATTGTCTTTAATATGAATAAGCCTGATAATCTTCGCCGTGTGGTAACAGGGGAAAAAGTGGGCACTCTTGTAAGAGGTTAGCCGGGTTTTTCCTGAGTGTATTTACTATTTATTTGTTCGCAGGGAATACTATCTTGTACCATCTTTCAAAGCACACCTGTGAAAAACTATTAACGGCTATTTACCGGATTTTTAATAGTTTACGAACCTTACTAAACAGCTTATGCCCCTTCTTTCCCTGACCTTGTCAGAAATAGAGTTAATTGCTCTTGTACTTTGCGCAATCACACTGGGCATTACCATTCATTTTTTTCTCGTTAGTAAAAAGAACCTGAGGGATGTTACTTCGGATGTTACCGGTAAGCTTAATAAAGAACTGGAAGTATGGAAGCTGAAATATTTTAATGATACCGAGTACAGGGATAAGGAACTTGAAACTTTAAGGAAGAAGTTCGCAGATGCAGAAGAGGATAGCAATATTTATTCTATTGAAGCTGAAGAATTACGAATTGTAAATAAAAAATTACAGGCGGAAATGGAGTCTCTTCGTAAGGCCACTCCGCTCTCTGGCACTGCTTCTTCTGGGGATAAGCCGGATTATATGGAACAACTCCGCATGGCACAAAGCAGCCTGCTTGAGCATAACGAAAAGATCAACCAATTGCTGGGACAGATAGATATTGTAAAAGAAACTGAGGAACGGCAACAGGAAATAATAAAAACCAATGAAGAGCTAAGTTCCCAGATAGATGATCTTCGTTTCAAACTTTCTCAGAGGGAAAAGGAAATTAATAATATCAGACAGAAGGAACACCTGACCACAGAGATGAATGCTATGCTGGACAGTGCTTATAGTGAGTTTAATGTTCTGCAGGGGAAAATGCTGAAGCTGGAAAACCAGGTGAATACTTCTAAAAAGATCAGTCTTGAGTATGAAGAATTAAAAGAATCCCACTATAAAATAACGAGGGATTTTGAGGAGCAAAAATTAAAATACCATGCTTTTTCAGATGAGAACCGCCAGTTAAAGATTTCTCTCACTGAGGCAGAAGAAAAATTGAAAGACACTGAGTTTCAGCGTCAGCAATTACAAAAAAGAGTAGTGTACCTGGAGGAGTTAAATAGTGATATGCAGATGATAGTGGATGCGAATAAAAAATTAGAAGGTCAGCTGAAAAGGATTGGCGAACTCGAGAGTATGCTGAACGTAATCTCAGAAGAAAGAGATCAACTGATCCAGCGAAAAACAAACCTTTAATTCTTGCCTTATTTATTTCTGGCAAATATAATAGATTAACAAGCTGACGAGTTTGTTGTCATTTCTCTCATCAGCTTGCTAACTATATTGTTTTATTTACTTTTTTTAACAGCAGCTTTCTTTTTTACAGCTGTCGATACGGCAGGACGACTTTTACCAAATGAGCCTTTAAAACGTTTTCCTTTAGCCGTTTTTTTATCTCCTCTTCCCATGTTTGTTGATTTAATAATTTGATGCAAAAATAGAGCTGTTTAATATAAAAAGCTCCGTACCGGTTAAAGCACAGGAGCTTTTTAAATGCAGTGTAGGGTGCAATTATAATTTGCTGGAAAGTTCTTTACCAGCTTTAAACTTGGCAACTTTCCTGGCCTTTATTTTAATTACGGCACCAGTTTGTGGGTTGCGACCGTTACGGGCAGCTCTTTTAGATACTGAGAAGGTGCCAAACCCAACCAGCGTAACCTTACCGCCACCCTTTAATGTTTTTGTAACTGCTTCTACAAAAGAATCAAGGGCAGCGTTTGCCTGAGTTTTGGTGATACCTGTATCATCGGACACCTTGGCGATCAATTCGGCTTTGTTCATGATTTGTATTTTTATATGTTTTGCTAACGGCGACAAATTTAGACGGTTTTTAATACCGGCAAAAAATTTTTATTCTCCAATTTTTTAGTAGTAAAAGCCCCGAAGCCGCAAGGGACAAGGATTTTAGCGGTTTGCCATTTCCCTGCATTTAGCGTCATCATCTGCCACAAACGCTGAAAGTCTTTACTATAGCGGATTCTGTAAAATAGTCAATGAAATTCAGGCAGGACAAGGATTTGCGGGGAATATACAACTGTTTATTAAATAGAGAGGCCTGTAAATATTCTTTTGCACACTCAATTCACAACCTGCATAACAGTGCGGTAGGCTATGAATTGATTGCCCCATTTATCGATCCCCTTTTTTCTTATTTCATCCGCAAATATTTCTATATACCGGTTGTATAGTTCCTTACTTTCTGCATGATATTGTACAGCATAGGTTATGCCCTCCTCATCATCAGTTTCAATAAGGTGTAAAATAGTCGCATGATTAAAGCAGCCGGTACCTATCACATCTGGTATATGCTCTTGCTTTAGCCAGGTAAGCCAGGCTGCAGCTATTGAGTAATTTACCTTGATCGTTACATTATAAATGATCATACCGCAAATTACAGTTCAGTTGTATTATCAATAATAATTTTTTTGAGCCGTTGATACATAAAAGACACAGCAAGAAGTAAAACTCCTAATAAAACAAACGCAACTATCTTACCACCAGGAGGAATATTGCGTATATCATAAATAAACAGTTTGCTGATTGTGATAGTAAACAGGGTCAATGAAATGATGCGGAGAGGTTTAAAGTCTTTTTTCATCCCCAGCCACATCATGGCAAAAGAACAAAGCCCCCAGAGAATACTTAACCCGGCCTTGTAGTAAAGATTTTCCCACCAGGCCCAATCTGCTTCATCCCTGTAATTAGTCCAGTATATGACATGATACATTTCGATACTTAATACAAGCAACATACTTGTGGTAATGATCCAGGTAAAGATTTCCTTGTAGGCTGTCCAATTATTGTTCTTTTCCTGGAAAAAGAAAACGACAAGATCGTAAAGCAACCATAAGAGCAGGATTGCTGCGATCCAATGGGGTATAAAATAGATACCTGTACTATTATTGATCAGGAATAATGAGAGTTCCCGGGTATTAGTTAACCCTATTATATAGATGCCCAAGCTAAATCCGGTGAGCAATAATTTTAGCAAAGGCAGGGCAGTATCTTTTTTTAGAATACCTAGTAGTATGATAACAAAAATATAGGTGTAAGCCTGCAGGTAAATTACAGATGAAGGAACATCAGGGTTCCGTGTGTTGAATTGGTAGAATATTTCCAGTATGCCAGAAAGATAAGCCAGGCTGATGGCAGTAATCAGTACAGCCCTTCTGACAGCTTTTATAGAAACATCTTTGTAAACTGCTGTCTCATTTTCTTTTTTTAATAGTATGTAATATGCAAACAAAGCAACAGATGAAACTATTGTTGTAACAAAGCCTTTGTTAAGTATAACGGGTATAATCGTATTATCTGCAAAATACACTTTCAGCCAGGTGGATACAAGGCTGATGATCATTAATAAGGTTACTATCAGCGAAGCAATTTTTAGCAATACAATTTTTGATCGTTGGTATAACCAGAATAGTACAACAATTTCTGCAGCCCAAAACAGGGTGATATGATTTCCTTTGAACTGTACCGGTGCAATCAGGGAAAGGAAAGTAACAGCAAGACCTATCAACAAGGAAACAAAATTCCGGTCTGTACTTTTCTTCCTATAAAAAATCATCGCCAGACCTAGGTTGGCTCCGCCAAGCAAACAAGTAAAAAGCCCCTGGTAATCACCATCATTCCATCGGGCAAGTATGATCATTCCAGCTGCATAGTAGAGAAAATTACTGCTTAGCAGAATGATGAAATCAAAAGCAGTGAACTTGTTTTTTAAACGGATGCTATTAATAATATTCATCACTATGAAAAGAATATAAAATAAAGAAGCAAAGAGCAATGCCTCTTTATGTGGTAACACTTCATCTGAAAAGGCTGCCCTTTTGATAAGCCATCCCCCATAGATAAGCGTTGTAAAAAAAAGTGCAATGGTATTAATAGCTGGCCATCGCTTGAACCATGCCAGCACCATCAGGCCTGCATTAAGAATGCATAAATAAGTGAATAAGGCAATGTAGTTTTCATGACCTGTGCTGACAAGAAAAGGAGTAATAAATCCACCAATGGTTGCGAGGATAGCTAACTCCTGTCTGTTATAAAACAAAGATAGTATGACCCCTAGACCAGAAATGATTACCATGATTATAAAAGCAGTGGTCTGACTGATCAGTTGATATTGATGAAAAGCGAAGGCAATACTGAAATAAAAGACCGTGAGGCCGCCCCCCACCAGTACAGAACTAAAGGATCTGTATTTATTCCGGAAATAATGCGCTAATCCGATAAGAATGCCCCCGCTTATCAGACCAATGATTACCCGTCCTGCTTCATGTATCCAGTTCTTATCAATTGCGTATTTAATAAAAAATGAAATGCCCAGTACGAGGATAGTAATACCTATTTTGTTAGCCAGGTTTTCCCCAATAAATTTTTCAATATCTGTATTTTCTTTCTTCTGCTGGCTGAAAAATGCGGGAACATAAGGCTTTACATTTTCATTCTTTCTGGTTTCCTGTTCTTTATTTGCAGTTTCACCTTTTAATAGCTCAGGAAGTGTGGGTGATGCTGCGAATGGTTCTTCTTTTTTGATTGTTTCTGACAGCGAAACAGGATTGGGCATTACCGGCACTGCTTTTTCCTCTTGTTGGTGAATGACAGGGTTTCCTTTTTTTTGTTCTCTTAACTCTTTTGTCAAGGAAGCTACTTCGCCTGTGAGTCCTCTTATTTTGTCGTATAGTGATTCAAGCAAACGTTGCTGCTCGCCGCTACGATTTAATATGGTTACTAAAAGGAAAAGAAAAATAACAGGTATCAGAATAACTAAAACAATAATTCCGCCCATCAAAGAGAATTTTGGTTTACAATAGTTGCCGGTCAATACCCAGTGAAGTGAACGAAAAATATCAGTTACCGGCAGTGATTACAATTTGATATCTAAATATACCGGGCAATGGTCAGAATGTTTTACATCAGGGAATATTTCTGCGTCTTTCAAGTGCTTTTTTAAAGGTTCTGTAACATTTATATAATCAATTCTCCAGCCTTTATTATTCAATCGTACCGAAGGAAAACGCTGGCTCCACCAGCTATATCGATGAGGTTCAGGGTGAAACGTACGAAATGTGTCAATCCATCCACTTGCAAGAAATTTTGTCATCCATTCTCTTTCTTCCGGTAGGAAACCGGAAGATTTTTTATTTCCTTTTGGATCGTGTATGTCTATTTCAGTGTGTGCAATATTATAATCACCACACAAAATAAGTTTGGGATATTTTTTTTTAAGTTTAGTCAGCCAGTTAAAGCATTCATCAAGCCATTGATATTTGAAGTCTTGTCTTTCATCACCACTGGTGCCACTTGGAAAATAAGCGTTAATGAGCCGGGTATCTCCAAAATCCAGTTGTATCACCCTTCCTTCATCATCACTTGGTCCATGCCCATTACCTAATTCTATTTTATCAGGTTTTACTTTAGTAAATACGGCTACGCCGCTGTATCCTTTCTTTTGTGCACTGAACCAATAGTCATGGTAGCCAAGCTCATTTAATTTTTTTGTATCTACATCACCCTGCACGGCTTTTGTTTCCTGCAGGCATATTACATCTGCCGGATTTGTTTTCAGCCAGTCAATAAACCCTTTTTTTATAGCAGCTCTTATTCCATTTACGTTGTAAGAAATTATTCGCATTGTAATATTGATTAAATTGTCTGGCAATTTACATTTTCTATGGAAGCTTCAGTTAAATCAAAGATAAATCCTGTTATTCCACCTAAAGAACCTGTGTATCTCGAGGGCCCTAAAGGCAGGGGTTATGAGTTATTATTTGCCTGGAGGGTTTTCTGGCAATTTATAAAAGGATTCAGATCCTTACACTTTGTTGGCCCCTGCGTTACTGTTTTCGGGTCGGCAAGATATAAAGAAAATCATCTTTACTACGACCAGGCGAGAGAGCTTGGAAAACGAATTGCCTTGTCCGGAATGACTACTATGACCGGTGGCGGGCCCGGCATTATGGAAGCAGCTAACCGGGGAGCATTTGAAAACGGTGGTAAGTCGGTGGGATGCAATATTCAGCTTCCATTTGAGCAAAAAGAGAATCCTTACTTGCATAAATCAGTAATATTTGAGCACTTTTTTGTTCGGAAAGTACTGCTGGTGAAATATTCGTATGCTTTTATCATTATGCCAGGCGGGTTTGGCACTATGGATGAATTATTCGAAACACTGACATTGGTCCAGACAAAAACAATCAGCCAGTTTCCGGTTGTGCTGTTCGGAAAAGAATATTATACCCCTTTGCTTACTACGATCAAGGAAATGGAAAAGCAGGGTACCATTTCGCCGGGAGATATGGACCTGGTTTTAGTAACGGATAGTGTGGATGAAGCGATGGCTCATATCACTCATTATATCCGGACTAACTACAAGATAAAGCCCCGGAAACGTTTGTGGTGGTTATTTGAAAAGCGCTGACCTGTTTGTGTACTCTTTACACAGAACTAAGTAACTTCACAAAAATTTATTTGTATGTTACTTAAACGATTGCTTACAATCCTTTTCATGTCGGGGATTGTACAGCAGGCCTTCGCAGACCAATCAATAACTATTAGCTCACCTGATAATAATATTCAGCTAGGAATACTTCACCGCACAAATGGAGATATTGTATACCGGGTGTTTTATAAGGGGAAGAAAGCAATTGAACCCTCGGGGTTGGGCATGAAACTAAAAAACCCGGAGTTATCGTTATTAAAATTTGATCTGCTTGCAATTGATTCATCTGTTACTGATGAAACATGGAAACCTGTTTGGGGCGAAGTAAGTTCTATCCGCAATAATTATAAACAGATTGTATTAAAACTTGCTGATCGTTCAGGGTCTGGTATTCAGATCCAGGTAATCTTCAGGATTTTTAATGACGGTGTTGGTTTTCGCTATTCGTTTCCTGCGCAGGCAAAACTGAATCATTTTATCATTGCAGACGAGTTAACTCAAATTGCTGTTACGGGTGATCACAATGCTTTTTGGATACCGGGTGATTATGACACAAATGAGTATGGCTATTATAACAGCAGCCTGAGTAAAATTGATGCATCAGGCGGCGGCTTTGCCCAGGAGATACATGCCAAGACCTTTTTTGATAACAATGCTGTGCAAACGCCACTGATGATGAAATCAGCAGATGGTTTGTATATCAATCTACATGAGGCGGCCTTATTGAATTATCCGGCCATGAACCTTGTGCTGAATAAATCATCTTTTACTTTCACTTCTCATCTTGTTCCGGATGCAGTAGGAAATAAGGCCTATTTACAGGCGCCTTTTGCCACCCCGTGGAGAACCATTATTGTAAGTGATAAAGCAACTGAGATTCTTGCTTCAAAAATGATCCTGAACTTAAACGAACCATCAAAAGTTCCAGATGCCACGGCATGGGTAAAACCGCAGAAGATGGTAGGAGTATGGTGGGAAATGCATGTAGGCAAAAGCAGCTGGGATTATAGTGGCGGTCAGGTTGGTTCTCAACAATCGACTAAAGTTCCGCATGGGGCAACCACTGCTAATGTCAAAAGATATATTGACTTTGCTGCCACTCATGGAATACAGGGAGTTCTAGTAGAAGGATGGAATACAGGATGGGAAGACTGGTTTGGCCAATGGAAAGAAGATGTGTTTGATTTTGTGACACCATATCCCGATTTTAATGTAAAAGAATTGCAACAATATGCAGCATCAAAAGGAGTAAAGATCATTATGCACCACGAAACATCCGGATCTGCTACTAACTACGAAAGATGGATGGATACAGCATACAGGTTTATGAACCGTTTTGGTTATGATGCCGTGAAAACCGGTTATGTAGGACGAATAATCCCACGAGGAGAGCATCATGACGGGCAATGGATGGTACGCCACTATGAAAGAGTAGCTGCTAAAACTGCTCAGCATCATATAATGGTAGATGCACATGAGCCGGTTCGCCCTACAGGATTACACAGAACATATCCGAACTGGCTGGCCAGTGAGGCAGCAAGAGGAAATGAATTTAACGCCTGGAGCGTAGGTAATATGCCTGATCATGAAACCATATTGCCCTTTACAAGGCTCATGGGAGGACCAATGGATTATACACCGGGCATATTCAAAATAAAAATGAATCATTATAATCCTGATAAAAAAGAACAGGTGCATACAACGCTGACAAAACAATTGGCTCTATACGTAACAATGTACAGTCCTTTGCAAATGGCAGCCGATCTGCCGGAAAATTATGAAGCCAGAATGGATGCGTTCCAGTTTATCAAAGATGTGGCAGTGGATTGGGATGATTCAAAAATACTGGAAGCCGAACCTGGTGATTATGTGATCATATCCAGGAAGGCTAAAGGAAGCAATAATTGGTTTGTAGGCGCTATTACAGATGAGAATGCAAGAAATTTTTCCACTTCCTTATCATTCCTGGATACAGATAAAAAGTATGTGGCGACTATTTACAGGGATGCAGATAATGCACATTGGAAAGACAATCCTGAAGCCTATGTAATTGAAAAATTTCTGGTTGATGCAAAAACAATATTGAAATTAAAACTGGCCCCCGGCGGGGGAACTGCTGTAAGTTTGATACCGGCAAGAGCAGAAGAAATTAAACTAATTAAAAAGTATAAATAATGACAGCAGCAGATATGTTGGGATATGCAGCCGGGGCTTTAACTGCATTTACTTTCTTGCCCCAGGTATTAAAAACATGGAAGGAAAAATCTGCTAAAGATGTTTCGCTCTACATGTTTATTATTGCTTTTGTAAATGAAATTATGTGGCTTGTCTACGGAGTAATGATAAATAACTGGGTCATTATCCTCACTAATGCTGTAATGTTGGTTATGTCCGGCATTATGATATGGCTGAAAATGCGTTATAATCATCAGTAGAAAACCATGAAGATTGAAACAATTATCTGGGACTTGGGCGGTGTGCTTATTGATTGGAATCCCAAATACGTTTTTAACGAAAGCTATTTTGAATCTGAAGAGAAAAGAAATTATTTCTTTCGTCATGTCTGCACCAGCGACTGGAATGAAGAACAGGATGCGGGCCGGTCAATTGTAGAAGCAACCCAATTGCTGGTGTCTGAATTTCCAGACTGGGAAAAACCCATCAGGGATTACTATGGACGCTGGACCGATATGCTGAACGGACCTGTTCAGGGGACGGTTGATATATTCAGAATGCTGAGAGATTCAAACAAGTTCAAACAGTATGCCTTAACTAACTGGCAGGCTAATCTTTTTGATATTGCACTGGTGCGGTATGATTTTTTACATTGGTTTCACGGAAGGGTGGTGAGTGGTGAGGAAAAAACCAGGAAACCCTTCCCTGATTTTTATCAACGATTATTGAGCCGGTATAATGTTGATCCAGCCAAAGCCTTATTTATTGATGATAACCGGCGGAATGTAAAAGCGGCAGAGGAATTAGGTATCAAATCAATTCATTTCCAAAATCCGGAACAATTAAAACAAGAATTCAGCAATATCAATATTTTGTAGTTACGGCCGAATCAGGTAAAAAAATAAACTATATATAACCGGCAATTATGTCACCGCTGATAATTATCATAATACTATTTGCAATTCTGATTCCAGTCTTTATTTATAATAACCTTATCAGGAAGAAAAATGCTGTTGATAATGCATTTTTTTCAATTGATGTGATGCTTAAAAAAAGATATGACCTGATACCACAGCTGGTAGAAACGGTTAAAGGTTATATGCAGCATGAAAGGGGATTGCTGACAAGTGTTACGGAATTAAGGCAAAAAGTAATGCAGGATAACTTGTCTGCTAATGAAAGAGTAAAGTTGGATAACCAGATCAATAATGTCTTACAGCAAATTTTTGTCAGTTTTGAAAATTATCCGCAACTAAAAGCCAGTGAAAACTTTCTGAGGTTACAAGGTGCTATCAATGAAGCAGAGGAACAACTGGCAGCATCAAGGCGTTTTTACAATGCAGCAGTTAACGATTATCACAACGCCATTGAAACGCTTCCCTCCTCACTTATAGCTTCCGCGGCAGGTATGGGAAGAAAAGAGTATTTTAATATTCCTGATTTAGAAAAATCAGTTCCTGCTATAAATATTTAATTGATCAACCTCCTATGTCTTCAGCAAATAACTTCAGCCTGTTCTATGAAAAAGAATTGAAGCATTTATTGACTCCGTTTGAAGAGGATCGTAAAAAAATCAGGAAGTACGGGGTTGCCGGTTTTCTCCTTCTCGGTGGGGCTATTTTATTTTTTATTATTTCTGCTGCATCTCATAATAGTGTCACGGCTGTTATTGCTTTTATATTGTTACTGGCAGCACTTATCCTGTTGATTGTTTTTGGTAATAAAAAGAAATCATTTGCTGCGGGATTCAAAGAAGCTATTGTAAGAAAGATCATTCATTTTATTGACCCCTCTCTAACGTATAGTCCCCGTCTTTCCATAAGTAAAACGGATTATTTAAACAGCGGGCTTTTTGTGGAACAACCAGACCGCTATTCAGGAGATGATTATATTGAGGGAACACATGAGAAGACCTTCTTTTGTTTCTCCGAATTGCATACCGAGCGGAAAGTAAGTTCAGGTAAGAGTACTCATTGGGAAACAATTTTCAGGGGATTATTCTTTATTGCTGATTTTAATAAAAACTTCTCCGGCCGTACTTATGTCTGGAGTGAAAGAAATCCCCAGATCAATTTTCTCACAAAGCTTTTCTCATCTTTTGCCTGGAACCTGGAAAAGGTAAAATTGGAGAGTGTGGAATTTGAGAAAAGGTTCATTGTGTACAGCAGTGACCAGGTGGAAGCAAGGTATATCCTTACGCCGTCATTCATGGAACGGATTGTACGTTTGCAGCAACTGATGGGAGAGGGCACTTCCTTATCTTTTGTCAACACAAATATTCATGTGGCTGTTCCGATAAAAGATGAATTATTTGAACCGGCCATTTTTTCTGCTAATGACTATAACAGGCTGGGAGATTTTTACAACACCATCAATATCGTATTTGATATAATTGATGAGCTAAAACTGAATCAGCGGTTGTGGAATAAAGAATAGAATTATTATTCAAGTACCGGTCTCAGCCAATTTTCTGCTTCTTCTATAGTCATTCCTTTTCTTTTGGCATAATCTTCCAACTGGTCTTTACCAATTTTTCCCAAACCAAAGTAATGGCTTTGCGGATGTGCAATGTACCAACCACATACTGATGCCGGAGGATTCATCGCCAGGCTTTCCGTAAGTTCAATACCTATGGTACCGGTAACATTTAGTAATGAAAACAGTTTTAATTTCTCGGTATGATCGGGGCAGGCTGGGTATCCCGGTGCCGGGCGGATGCCCTTATATTCTTCTTTTATCAGTTGTTCATTGCTCAATCTTTCGTCTTTCTCGCAACCCCAATATTCCTTTCTTGTTCTTTCATGCAGGCACTCTGCAAAGGCTTCTACAAAGCGGTCAGCCAATACCTGTACCATTATTTTATTATACTCGTCATGCTCAGCTGCAAATTTTTCTATATGTTTTTTGGCACCATGAATAGTTACGGCAAAGCTTCCCATATAATCGATCCCCAATTCTTTGGGTTTGATAAAATCTGCCAAAGAGTAGCTGGGTTGTCCAACCGCTTTTTTCAACTGCTGTCTTAAAGATTCAAGTTTTACTTCTCCTTTTTCTGTTTGCAGAGTTATTGTGTCGGCATTATTACTAGTTGCCGGCCAAAAACCAATAACTCCGCTTGCGGTAAACCATTTTTCAGCAACAATTTGCTGCACCAGTTTTTGTGCATCATTGTAAAGCCGGTTCGCTTCAGCGCCAAATATTTTATCTGATAATACTTCAGGAAAATGGCCCGGCATTTCCCAAGCTATAAAGAAAGGTCCCCAGTCTATATATTTTGCAATGGTGCCAAGATCAAATTCTTTCAGCACTTTAACACCATCAACAGCAGGCTTAACTGGTTTGTAATTCTTCCAGTCGAAATATTCTTTCGTAATAACAGCTTCGGTATACGGAATCAGGTCTTTCTTGTTTTTGTTCAAAAATTGGTTCCTGAGTCCTTCGTACTCACTGGCAGTTTTTCGAAGCAATTCTCCTTTCTCTTTGCTTAAGAGGGTACTGACGGCTGTTACGCTTCTTGAAGCATCCAGAATATGCAGTACCCCATTGTTATACTGAGGAGCAATTTTCACCGCTGTATGCATTCTGGAAGTGGTGGCACCACCAATCAGTAATGGTTGCTTCATATTGCGGCGTTTCATTTCATGTGCCACATGCACCATTTCGTCAAGAGATGGGGTAATCAGGCCGCTAAGTCCTATAATATCTGCTTTTTCTTTTTCAGCAGTATCAAGTATTTTATCGGCAGGTACCATTACCCCCAAATCAATGATATCATAACCATTGCATCCCAGCACAACTCCTACTATATTTTTTCCAATATCATGTACATCACCTTTAACGGTTGCTAATAAGACCTTCGGCGCTCCAGCAGCTTCTACATTTACTGTTCCGGCAGCTAAATGCGCCTGTTTTCTTTCTTCTTTTTCTGCTTCAATATAAGGAGTAAGAATGGCAACAGATTTTTTCATTACCCTGGCGCTTTTCACTACCTGTGGTAAAAACATTTTTCCGGCACCAAACAGATCGCCTACTACATTCATGCCGTTCATTAAAGGGCCTTCAATTACTTCCAGGGGTGTTGAATATTTTTGGCGGGCCTCTTCTGTATCAGTATCGATATAATCGGTAATACCATTCACCAAAGCATGTTTTAACCTTTCCTCTACCGGGTTATTTCTCCATGCTTCATTCTTTACCTCAACCTTGCCTTTTGCTTTTACTGTTTCTGCAAAAGCAATGAGCTTCTCAGTTGCTTCATTGTTATCATTGTTACGGTTAAGGATCACATCTTCGCAGAGTTCTCTTAACTGAGGTTCTATCTCATCATACACTACCAGCTGACCTGCATTTACAATTCCCATGTCCATACCGGCATGTATGGCATGGTACAGGAATACGCTATGCATAGCTTCCCGTACATGGTCGTTGCCACGGAAGGAAAAAGAAAGATTACTCACACCGCCACTTACCTTAGTCAGTGGCATCAGTTGCTTTATTTCCCGGGTGGCTTCAATAAAATCCACTCCATAGTTGTTATGTTCTTCCAATCCTGTGGCAACAGCAAAAATATTTGGATCAAAAATGATATCCTGAGGTTCGAAACCAACTTGTTCAGTCAATATTTTATAGGCTCTGTGACAGATATTTACTTTTCTTTCTTTGGTATCGGCCTGACCCTTTTCGTCAAATGCCATTACAATAACTGCAGCCCCGTAACTCTGGCAGATGATGGCATGTTCGATGAATTTAGCCTCTCCTTCTTTCATGGAGATAGAGTTAACAATGCACTTTCCCTGAACACATTTCAGCCCGGCCTCAATGATCTCGAATTTCGAACTGTCGATCATGATCGGGATCTTTGCAATGTCCGGCTCACTTTGCAAAAGGTTAAGAAAGGTTGTCATTGCCTGCACACCATCCAGCAATGCATCATCCATATTGACGTCAAGCACCTGTGCACCATTTTCTACCTGCTGCCGGGCAACACTTAGTGCTTCTTCATATTTATTCTCTTTAATAAGACGGGCAAATTTTTTGGAACCAGTCACATTGGTTCTTTCGCCAACATTGACAAAATTGGTCTCTGGTCTGATGACCAATGGTTCTAATCCGGCTAATCTTAAATAAGGCCTGATAACGGTGGTCTCTTGCATCTATAAATTCTTTTTTACAAATAACTTTCTGATCATTGAAAAGTTATTTACAACGAGTATAAGGATGGATAGCAGCAATAAAAATTGTGGTGTTGTCATACTAATTCTTTTTCAACAACAGGCAGTTGCCTGGGTTTTACATCTTTTATATGTTCGGCAATATGCCTGATATGATCCGGGGTAGTGCCACAGCAACCGCCTACAATATTTACAAACCCTTCTTTGGCCCATTCTTCCAGGTAATGGCCGGTATCTTCCGGGTGTTCATCATACTCTCCCATGGCATTGGGCAAACCGGCATTGGGATAAGCAGATACATAACAGTCGGCTATTTGTGACAGCTCTTCAATATGCGGCCGCATCTCTTTTGCACCTAAAGCACAATTTAGTCCAATACTAAGTGGTTTGGCATGCATTACAGAAGTATAGAAAGCTTCCAGTGTTTGTCCGCTTAGTGTTCTGCCGGATGCATCAGTGATAGTTCCGCTTATCATCACAGGAAGCGATTCTTTTTTTGTATCCCTGAAATATTTTTTGATGGCAAAAATGGCTCCTTTGGCATTCAGAGTATCAAAAATGGTTTCAATCAATAAAATATCAACACCGCCATCCACTAATCCTTTTACCTGTTCGTAATAGGCATTTACTACTTCATCAAATGTAACGGCACGATAACCCGGATTGTTTACATCAGGGGAAAGAGATAATGTTTTGTTCAACGGGCCAATGGCGCCTGCTACCCATGCCTGTTTGCCAGATTGTTTTATTGCTTCTTTGGCACATTTGGCAGCAGCCACATTCAATTCATAAGCCAGAGATTGCATTTCATAATCTGCCATAGCAATGGTGGTACTGCTGAATGTGTTGGTCTCAATAATATCAGCTCCTGCATCAAGGTATTGTTTATGAATTGCAGTAATAATGTGTGGTTGTGTGATATTCAGCAGGTCATTATTACCTTTTACATCACAATGCCAGTCTTTGAACCGCTCACCACGGTAATCTGCTTCAGTAAGCTTGTGCCGCTGTATCATGGTACCCATGGCACCATCAATGATCAGTATGCGTTCTTTCAAACAATCCCGGATTGCTTTCATATCATTATTTTGAGGACTATAAACGTTGGAAAACTATAGAGAAAGTTCCTTACGTTTATTAGTTCTGTTTCCTTTCGAGAGCCGAAGGGTTATCAGGCCGAACAATAAACAAATCCACCTGTTATACTGGCAAAACTAAGCTTTATGTCTATAAAAAACAAGTAGGGGATGGCTTAGCGGTTTGATACATAGCTTTCAACAGGTAAACGGTTTTGCAGGCTCCGGGCCAGCGTCATTTCATCGGCATACTCCAGTTCACCCCCAAAAGCAATGCCACGGGCAATAGTAGTTATACGTAGTTGACAGGGCTGTAATTTCTTTTGAATATAATATATGGTAGTATCTCCCTGTATATTAGGATTAAGGGCAAATATTAGTTCCTCTGTTTTTTCTTTTTGTACCCGGCTGATGAGCGATTCAATATTCAACTGGTCCGGGCCAACACCATCCAGCGGCGAAATGATACCACCCAAAATGTGATAAATACCATTGAATTGCTGAGTGCTTTCTATGGCAATTACATCACGGATACTTTCTACTACACAAATCACTTCCTGCTTTCTTAAAGAGTTGGAGCAGATAGAACAAATATCTCCGTCAGCCACATTAAAGCAACGCTGGCAGAATTTTATTTCACTTCTCATCCTTGCTATTACTTCGCTGAAGTGTCCCACTTCCCTGGTATCCTGTTTAAGTAAGTGAAGTACTAAACGTAATGCAGTCTTTTTGCCTATACCGGGTAATTTGGCAAATTCGTTTACCGCATTTTCCAACAATGAAGAAGAGAATTGCATGAGGCAAATATAAGCTATCAGCATTTAGCCGATAGCTACAAATTGATATCAAATTCATTTTGCCAGTTAGGTTTGATGGTGATTTTTCTTTCAACCGGTTTGACAAGTTCTGGTTGTTTCCGTTTGCCAAAAAACTGCCCCGGATCCCACACGCCGTTTTTATTATCATCATACAGAATTCTGAGTTCATATTCGCCGGGGAGAAAAAGACCGGCAGCAAACTCAGTACCGGTAAGTGGGTATGATTTAAAGATGCTGCTGCTTAAGATAATCTGGAGTACAGGGTTTTTGTTTATATCAAGGTTTCGAAACCTGATTTTTAAATGGCCATAATCAGTTTTCTTTTTGGTAGTAAATGAGAGTGTATCAGTTTTTAGCAATTTTTTTCCAGAAGTATCTTCCGCAAAATCCTTATCCATTACCAGGTGGTACTGTGTATTTTCATTCCAGGTGTTGGAGAGGGTAATTATTGTTGCCGTACTGTCTTTGTCAAAAATAAGATTGCCGGCAGGCTGGTAAGAGGTATCAGTATACAGCCTGATTTTTGTACTGTCAAAAATTTTTAATGGCTGCTCAAAGGTCATTGTGAAATTACTCAGCAAATCCTGTTGGTTATTTTGCAGACTGGTTTGATATTTTAATCTTTTATCGGCAGTGGCAGCCCGGTTTTTTCCACCCGGTGGAATGGCTGAAAATTGGTCAGCAGGCGATAGAGTTGCTTTTTTTTCGGCAAATGCATACAATGTAACAGGGTTATTCTTTTGTTGAATATTGACAGCTGTGTCAGCAAAGGCAAAAAGCTGTTTTTCATTAAAATAGCGACGGGTGCCTCCTTCATCTTTTAAGGCGTACAAGTAAAAAGTAGCTGAAGGTAAGTTTCTGAAATGATAGTTTCCTTTGCCATCAAGCCGGGCAATATATTTTGGTCTTTCTTTTATAATAACAGAATCAACCGGGCTGCTGTGTAACATTACAATCAGGGTACTGTCTGTCTTGCCGGTTTCCGCCAGGACAACATTGCCTTTCAGTTCAAGAGAATCAATGTGCTTCCCGGTTGAGAATGTGTAAGTAAAATTTTTAAAAACATTTCCTTCGGAATAATCTTTAACTGCATTGCCAAAATCCAGGGTATAAGTTGTATTGGGGGTTAAAGAGTCTTTCAGCTTTACAGTCATTTCCTTCAGCCTGAAGTCAACTGTTGGGGTTGCCTTAGGTAAGGGCGAAACCAACAGGTTTTCCTGTATATTCTGTACGTCGATAAATTCATCAAAGGTGAAAGTGATCTTGTTCCCTGTGAAATTAACAGCAGAATCACCCGGATTTGATTTCAGTAGTACAGGGGCTATGGAGTCTCTTGGCCCGCCTTGCGGGGGTATTATGTTAGCACAACCGGTACTGTTGATGAAACCAGCGGTAATGATCACAACCAGAGCCACCACTGATATAAGACGTTTATACTTCATGAGCTGCAAACTTAGCTTGTTTGCAATTAATGATTTGTTTTTAAAATCATAATTCCTCTTCTTCGGTTTCCTGTTCATGTAAAGCAATGGCCAATTTGTTTGTTTTAACAAAGTTGCACCAATGACAGTCTTCTTTGCCACAACCAATATAGAATTCCCGGTTCTGTATCTTCTCCCAGGCAGACGTTATCTGTTGTGTTACTGTTGTTATATCAGCCGGGGTGATTACTACCTTCTCCTTGCGGTAGTTTTTCTTTTTATCGGGTTCTATAAAATCAAACTCAGTGCTTACGACTTTCCAGTCTTTTTGTTCATAATGGTCAACAAGAATCTTATAGAAAACGGCCTGTCTCCAGTAGTCGCCGCCATTGGGTTCTTTTTCAGAAGGGCCTTTGGTTTTCAGAAGGGCCTTATCGGGATCGCCGGTTTTGTAGTCAACTACATTTACGGATTTACCATCAAACTCAAGTTTATCCAGCTTCCCTTTTAGCGGAACATTTTTGATCACCACATTTCGAATATTTCTTTCGATCGCCACAATTTTATTAAAACTGTTAATATACTTGTCGTAGTAATTGCTCAGCACTTCCTGCCCGTATTCCAGCCTCCGGTCAAATTGCTCTTTAGTAAAACTCTCCCGGTGCCGGTGCATATACCACCCGAAGTCGGCAATGAATTCTTCTTTAGTAGGAAATTTATCTTTCTTTCCATCCTGCATTTTCCTGAAAAGTTTTTCCAATGCATGGTGAACGGCTGAGCCGAATTCTGTTGCTTCATTTTTTGGGGAGGGAATGCGTATCAGATTTTTAAAATAAAATTCCAACGGGCATTTAAGGTAATTGTTCAGCGCTGTTACATTCATTACAAATTTGTCAAGTATGCGGCTGATAAATTCTTCTTCAATCTTTTCAATTTCCGGGGCTTCTGCTTCGGAAAAGCTGAGCGTAGCAAATTCGCTGACTACTTCTGTGTCAATAATTATTTTTTCTACCGGCAAATCATGTTTATCCTGTATCTCCGCAATGAACATGGACGGCTCCAGTTCTTTACCGTCATTTTTGAACCTACTGAAAGAAACATATAAATGCTGTTCTGCCCTTGTAAGTGCTACATAGAATAATCTTCTCAGCTCTTCTTCATCATTTTTCGCAGGCTGTGAGGAGAACATAGTGTCCGGTAGTTTATAGCCACCGCCGGGTTTTCTTTTCTTTTCCCAGAAGGCGGCATTACAGCCGGCTATAAATACATATTCAAACTCTAATCCTTTTGAACCGTGGGCTGTCATCAGGTTGATACCTTTGTCGCTGCCGCTCACCTGGACTAATGGTAAAGAAATATCTTCCTTTTCCATCAATTCGATAAGGTTAACTAATTGCTGAAGGCTGAGATAAGGGTTACGGTGTGTTTCTTCTTTTACAAAATCAAACAATCCTGTCAGTATTTGCAACTGCCAATGCTTGTCGCTGCTCTGCATGATATGTGTCAGTACGCCGGCTTCACGAATGATAGTTTCAAATAAATGCTGCAATGTTACATTGGAAACATCAGCGATCAGTTTTTCAACGATTCCGGAAGCTCTTTTTAACCCCTGGTGCAGGCCATTGCTGAAAAGATCTTTGGCAGGAGTATTGGCCTTCTCTGTTAATACCTGACGAATGGATGTGCCGTTCCCTATATATTTTTTATCCGCCACTTCCATCGTAAGCTTTGCAATTTCAACCGGGGGAATGCCAAACCAGTCGAAATGCAGGATTTCAAAGAGCATTTCATCTCCGCTGTACGGAATATCATGTTCAGAGGCGAGGTACTTAAGCAGCAGTATAATTTTCTTTGCTTGTGGTAATTCAAGAATGTTCAGGTTTCTTTTACTATAGACAGGAATGTTCAGCAGCTTAAAGTATTGAGCCAGCTCTTCGCCATATTTATTTTCCTTGTAAATAATGCCTATTCTTCCGGGTTGAATACCCTGCACCACCAGTTGCTGTACCTTTTTGGTAATGCCGATCATTTCCAGTCTTTGAGTTTCGTACTCCTGGATGAATGGCTGATGGGTGATTTGTTTCAATTTTTCTTTGGATGAAAGCAACTCTTTGCTTAATCCCTCAATTTGTTTCACCAGCCTTTCTTCGTTCCGGTCGATCAGCGATTTGGAAATATCAAGTATCGGTTGAGTAGAGCGATAATTATTGGTGAGTACTACTGTCAGCAGATCCTTTTGGTAATTGTCAGCAAACTGCAGCATATTCTCCACATTGGCTCCCTGGAAACGATAGATACTCTGATCATCATCACCCACTACAAACACATTTGGTTTCTCCCAATAGCTGATCAGTAATTCAACAAGCCGGTTTTGTGTACCGCTGGTATCCTGGTATTCGTCTACCAGGATGTATTGAAATTTCTCCTGGTAATTGGCAAGTAAGTTTTTATTTTCTTCAAAGGCCTTGATGACCCAGTTGATCATATCATCAAAATCATAACGGTTACGTTTGCGCATCAGTTGCTGAAAGCGGTCAAACTCTCCCACGGCAGCCCTTAGCTTCTCCATTCTTTCTTTTTCTTCTTCAATCTTGTCTTTTTTGAGATCGCCGGCATTGAACTCCTTGTATTTTCTTTTGTAGACAAATTCATCTCTAAAAGGCAGGTCGGCAAGGTATTCATCAATCTTTTGATTGATAAAAGCCGGTGTCCATCCCTCCCGCTTCATATTGCTGAACAAATGCTGCAGGTTATTCACTTCAAAATACACATCGCCCCTGTATCGTTTCAGCGGATGATTTTTTGGAAACGAGTCTATGAGTTCTTTATAGAATTGAATTTTTTCCAGTTCAGAAACCGGGTCGAGAGCTGTCTTCTCAAATAAAGACAGGTTTTCCTGTATCACATCATTGCAAAAAGCATGAAAGGTGTAGAGATTTACTTTATAAGCATCCGGTCCGATAAACTGTAATAGCCTTTTCCGCATGGCCACTACACCGGCATCGGTATAGGTCAGACAAAGAATATTTTCAGGCAAAGCATCTGTTTCCAGCAAGATCTTTCCAATGCGACTGGCCAGTATCTGTGTTTTGCCAGTTCCCGGACCTGCAATTACCATCACCGGCCCTTCAATGGTATTTACTGCCAGTTTTTGCTTTTCATTCAGCTTCTCAAATTCTTCTGCAAACTTTCTCTCTAATCTTTCTTTGTTAAATGACATTGCTTTTCCGAACTTTTCTGTTTTATAAAGGTTATTCAAACGAATTTAAACCAATAATCTGCATGGCAGCACATTCTATCAAAACTGTACAGAAAATCCCTATATCGCTGGAGAAAGCATGGAGTTTTTTTTCCGACCCTGCCAACCTGCAAGTGATTACGCCGGCTACTATGGGTTTTAAGGTTATGTCTAAACACCAGGGCCCGGTCATGTATGCCGGGCAGATCATTGAATATAAGGTTAGTCCCGTTTTAAATATTCCTCTTTATTGGATGACTGAAATAACACAAGTAAAGGATAAAGAATACTTTATTGATGAGCAGCGTTTTGGTCCATATTCATTCTGGCACCATCAGCACCATTTTAAAGAGATTCCCGGCGGAGTGGAAATGATGGATATTGTCCATTATAAAAATCCGCTTTGGATACTGGGCAGGCTCGCCAACCTGTTATTCGTAAAGAAGAAACTCAGATCAATTTTTAATTATCGTTTTCAGAAAATAGAAGAACTTTTTGGCAAATGGCCGGGCGAACAGCAACCCAATATGGAGATATATTAATGATAATCGCCTGAATCATTTTATTCCAGCTCGTTTTTTTAGTTCATTAACGGGCAACACAATCATACGTCCTGCAGGTGTTCGGTCATTCATCCAGGGCTTATCAGGGTATCTATTATGATAAGTAATAAGTTTCAAAGTGGCTGCATCTTTAGGCACAATTAGGGGACCTTCATATGCCGGGTAGTACTGATCAGGAAAAGAGTTGTCAAAGCTATAATGAATATTTAATCCTTCAATCTCAGTACTTAACCTTACCATTATGGTACTGTCTTTCTTATACACTTCAATAATAGGATCATAAATGGCCGGTGAATATTTTACATTTGCTGATTTTAGTCTTTCAAAGTGTTTTTCAACTCTCCAGGCAAAATCATTCCAGTTCCTTTTTTCTTTTGGGCTCCATAAAGCTTCTGCAATGGCGAATGCCCTCGGCCATGTCATGTATTGGGCATGGCGCATATTGTACACCTGTTCTGTCCACAGGTTGGCCTGGCCGCCTTTTACCAATGAAGGATTAATTCCTTCGGGCAATGGCTCAAACTGGTAAGCTTTTTTCAAACGTAGTGTTGCATAAACCGGAGGTTCAATGGAGGCATCTCCCTGCATATAATCGATATATGCATAGTCCGTAGGACTCATTACTACTTCATGCCCCTGTTTGGCAGCTTCAATACCACCCTTCATTCCTCTCCAGCTCATCACGGCTGCATTCGGCGCTAAACCGCCATCCAGTATCTCATCCCAGCCAATCATCTTTTTACCTTTGCTGTTGATGATCTTCTCCACTCTTTTTACAAAATAGCTTTGCACTTCATCCAGGTTTTTCAGGTTTTCTTTTTGCATCAATGCTTTTATCTGCTCATTTTTCTCCCAGAAATTCCTGGCTGTTTCGTCACCACCCATATGTATATATTCAAAAGGGAAAAGCTGTGCTACTTCTGTAAACACTTTATCTAAAAACGCAAATGATTTTTCCAATGCCGGGCAAATGGTATTATCCAGTAACCCATAAAAATGTTGTCCGCCTCCGGGCCAGATCATAAACCGGTCTCCTGGACTTACATAATACTCTCCCGGTGTGCAGGACAGTTCGGGATAAGAAGCAATGGCTGCAAGGCTGTGGCCGGGTACATCAATTTCAGGAAGGATATTCACAAAACGATCTCCTGCATATTTCACTATTTCTTTAATATCCTCATGCGTATAAAATCCGCCATAAGTGGCGGGTTCACCCGGATTTGGTTTTGACAAAGTTCCAAAAGTGCCTGTTCTTTCTACCCGCCATGCTCCTACTTCAGTCAGTTTGGGTAAACTTTTTATTTGTATTCTCCATCCCTGGTCATCGGTTAAATGAAGGTGCAAGAGGTTGAATTTATATTTCACCATCTGATCAATATAGTCTTTTACTTCTGCCACGGTAAAAAAGTGACGGGATACATCCAGCATTAAACCTCTCCAGCCGAAACGGGGGTGATCTTTAATAGTGGCAATTGGTAGTACCCAGGCACCAGGTTTTTGGTGTATAACAGTACTTTCAATTTCTTTTGAGAATAACTGCAGCAATGTTTGTACACCATAAAAAATACCTGATGGCTCATTAGCAAGAAGGGTAATACCAGCAGTTGTAATCTTTAATTGGTATCCATCTTTGGGGATGTTTTTATTGCCAGTTAAAGACAAAAGAATTGATTTTGGGGTGGCTGAGATTCCTTCTTTAATGGTTACCTGGTTGGTTACCGTTTTGATTTGTCTAGAGAGGTCTTGTGCAATTCTTTTTACTTCATCATTTTTCGGAGTAATTATTACAATATTGTATGGAAGTGTAAAAGAACCTTTTTCCTGGGTGATAGATACAGGCTGGGGTATTATTGAAATTATTTCATTCTTGTGCCCTGCTTTTTGGCTGTATACAGAAGAAAATAAAAAAGCGATAATAGTAAGAAGATGTACTTTTTTCATACAGGAATTATTATATAAAGCAAGTTACTCGTTTAGCCAAAAGAAATAAAAAAAGCTGACAAGTTTCTCGTCAGCCCAATTAATGAATAACCATTAACTCACTATCCCGGTATTCTCGAAATATATTTTTCAATCTGTTTGATCTGGTCTACTATCTGGGGTGTAGTGGGTTTTAAAGCTTTTGTTTTTCTGAAGAAATCTTTTGCCGCACGGAACTCTCTCTTATTCATCATCAGGCTGCACATCTGCAGGTAAGCGGCTGCTTCATTTTCTTTATCAGGCAAGCCTTTGCGCAAAGCCTGGCGGATATAACTCTCTGCCTGTTTCAGGTCGTTTTTCTGCATAGAAAGCATTCCCATTTGCAACAGACTGGCCCCTTCAGCTTCTTTCATTGGCATGCCCAGATCCAGGCCTTTTTTCATCATTTTTTCAGCACCATCAAAATCCTGCTTCATCATGGCAATATTGCCTTTGAGGGTAAAATAAACAGAGCGGATAGGTTTGTAAAGAAGGTTGGGAAACTTAATTGAATTAATAATTTTTTCGGCGCCATCCATATCGCCGTTTTCCATATACTCCTGTATGAGTCGCAGCGGTCCGAAGAAAAAATGACCGGCTACAAGTATTACACCAACAAGGTATAAAGGAAAGGCCGGCCAGAAGGAAGCGGCATAGTTTACATAAATACCGGCAGCAATCAGCACAATACCAATCCAAAGGCGGTATTTAATCAACAGGTTGTAAAACTTCATGTGTAATAATTTCAAAATTTGTAGTCCCGACAGGAATCGAACCTGTATCTAAAGTTTAGGAAACTTCTATTCTATCCATTGAACTACGGGACCGGAAACAAATCCATTCCGGGGTTGCAAATATAGGAAAGAATTAACCGCCTATTTCGTAAGTTCGGGCTCAAAATAAAATGGTCATAGTTGACTGAGTTTGAACTGATACAAGGACTCCGGAATGGAGATGAAGCTGCCTTTAAATACCTGGTAGATACCTTTAAGGACAGGGTTTTCAATACGGCAATAGGTATAGTTCAGAATGCAGAAGATGCAGAAGATGTTACTCAGGAAGTTTTTATACAGGTATTTCGCTCAATCCATAATTTTAAAGCCGAATCGAAACTATCAACCTGGATTTACAGGATCACTACTACCCGTGCACTGGACCTGCTCCGGAGCCGCAAGAGTAAAAAAAGGTTTGGATTTGTGCAGCGGTTATTCGGAGAAAACAATGAACCTGTTCAGGAAATACCTGATTTTAATCATCCCGGAGTAGCCTTGGACAGAAAGGAAAATGCTGCAAAACTGTTTAAAGTCATTGATAAATTACCGGAAAATCAGAAAATTGCTTTTACCTTACATAAACTGGAAGATCTTAGTTACCAGGAGGTTAGTGAAGTAATGGGGACCTCGGTTGCAGCTGTTGAGTCATTAATGCACAGGGCAAAGCAAAACCTGCGGAAAATGCTGGAAAAAGAGGGCGGTAACTAAAGCAGTTCGAAAGTTTTGAGTTATGTTAACGTCAAAAATGTGATACAAAAATGAAAATGGAAAACAGTAAGAAAATAGAAGAAATACTAAACAGCCTGGATGGCTGTGAAAGGGTGCCAGCTCCGGATTTTTTCTATACCCGTTTGAAAGCTAAAATGGAGAGGTCGGCATTGCCTGAATCTTCCCGTTCGTGGTTGCTGCGTCCTGTTTATGTAATGGCCGGAGTGCTGGTGGTGATGCTGGTCAATGCGTTTGTTCTTTTTAGCAGAAGTTCATCAACTACTGATAGTACTCCAACTGATGCTGCAGAATCTATTCAGGCTATAGCAGCGGAGTATAGTTTAAATGATAATAGCAGCCTTTACGACATAAACCAGGAAAAGTAAATGAAGAACCCCAATAATAAAATTCTCACTATTGCTGTGATATTGTTGCTCATCACAAATATAGCCCTTGTGTTTTTTCTTATGAGCGATAAAAGAAAAGGCAACATAAAACGTAATGCCGGTAAAGGAGATCCTTCTGAAATGATGGCGAAGGAATTGGGCATGACAGAACAACAGAAAAGAGACCACAAACAATTAAAGGATGATCATTTTAAGGCAATGAAACCTTTATATGATTCTCTCCGTTCTGCCAAAGCTGCTTATTATGTATTTGTGAAAGATTCCATGGTAACTGATAGTACACTCGCTGTTTACAGCCAGCAGGTAAATAAAAGGCAGGCTGAAATAGACAAAGCCACTTTCACCCATTTTAAAAGAGTACGCAACCTGCTTACTCCTGAACAGCAGCCCAAATTTGATGAGTTTATACAAAAAATGATGCAACGGGGTAAAAAAGACTCGGTTAATAAGAAAAATTAATTTTTAGAGGCTTCGCAGGTTTCAATGATTTTACTGAAACTCTCATAATAGCTGGTGTGGGTATTAAGGCCGAATAAAGAGAAAAAATCTTTCACTATTCCAGCGTTATTTACTATTACAAATAATGGAAATTGCTGAATCTTCATATTTTCAAACCAGCCATTGGCGTTTGGTATTATATGCAGATAAGGATAATTAAGGTCTTCAATATTTTCCTGGAAATCTGTTGTTATAACTAGTAATTTCCGGTTTTTCTCAGAAGCAACCTTGTTTAAACTCTCAAGTAATATTCTGCTTTGTTCATCGCCATCCGCATAATAGTTTTTTAATGCGGGGTTATAAGATTTACAAAATTTAATATTGTTGAGAAATAGAAGTATTGAACATCCTCCCCCTTCTGTTTTAAAGACTTGCTCTGTTAATTTGTTTCCCAATATGTTTTTAGCAGAAAATCCTGGAAAAGGGTTGCCCTTTTTAATTTCGGCCAACTGACTTTCGATCCAACTGCTCTCCCCGGAGGAAATTGATTGAGCAGTTGATAAAGCCATATTCATTTTATTTGTTTCGTAAGTCACTGTCTTGTCAACAAATACCGGGGCCAGCGTATATGATTTATTAATGAGCCCGATAATACAACTGCTAAAATCAGCAAGCATAATTATTCCTGCGGCTTTTGGAAGTTCATTAGTTGCAAAGAAATAGGTTGTGTCTTTATAGATGTTAACACTGAAATATTTAATGCATTTTATACCTGAAATTGTATAAGATTCAGTAGTGGGGTGAACATCTTTCTTCAAAAAAGGGAATTTAAATAAATTTTTGCAAAGTAATTTTTTCTTGATATAAAAACCGGAGTCTATGAAATTAAAGGAGAACTGATCAAAATCGCTAAAGGAATAATCTTTTGGGTAGAGCCTTGATTTTGTAGGAGAGAAATAGGAAATCGAAAATTTATTTTCAAAATAGACAGAGTAAAAGACGCTGTCAGGTTGTTTTAGGTCAAATCCTGCTAAGTTTGTTTCAGAATTATTTTTGTTTTGAGTATACGAGTAAATAATTAAACCATTTGAAATCACATTACTTTTAGAGCTAAACTGGGATTGAATTGCAATAAGTGATATGAGTAAGTGAAGCATTTTTTCTAATTTAAAAAATGGCAGACTGTAAAATCAGGAATGATATTTAGTCTGCCATTTGTGATTTTTTTTGACCTTATTCGCCTTCAACCCATTCTTCATAGTCATTCATGCCATCTACAATAAGTTGCTTTTCCTCAGAACTTAAACTAGCGGGGGTGCCATCTTTATATCTGAAATCGCAGAGGTTATCTGCATTGGCTCCACGAGCTACTACTGCACCTGACACGGTAAAGTAGATTGTTTGAGGAGAAAACCCGGGACAAGTACGTTTTATCCAACCTGCACCATTTCCGGTAGTTGTTTCAAAAACTATAGTTACCTGATAATTACAGCCATTCATTGTCGTGCTAAATTCTACAATAAGAACCCTTTTTAGTTCGGGACCGGGGTGTGCATTTATTATCTTATTCTCAATATTTTCGGATTTACTGTAGTTAGTATGAATTGATGAAAATGATGCCAAGGCGGAAAATATGACTAATAATGTCAATATTTGTTTATTGAAGTATTTTGCCATTCATTTATTGTTTTATGTATTTACACTTACTCTTTTTCCGGTTTTCAGTATTCCCGTATCAATAGCTTACAGTTTTTGTCAATAGCGTTCAAACAAAATAAGTGCAACCGGTTGCTTTTTTAGTGCCTACCCTCTTTAAGGTTTTCGGCTACCCCTTTGCTATTGATATATTAAAGGTTGCAGTTTTTTTTTTGACCTAATTTCAGGAATAAAATTTGTTGCCTTACTGGCAGCGAAAGGTGTTTCCCCAAAGGTTTCTTCCTTAACTACCTGATTTTTAGGAATATTATTTTTTAGGTTAAGATTTGATTAGGGTAAATTAATACTCTATATTATGAGGCAAAGTAAAATTGCACTGGAAAAAATAGGAGCTAGAATTCGGGATGTTAGAATTAATAAGCAAATAAAGCAAGCCACACTTGCAAAAAGTGTTAATTTATCAAAATCTGAAATAAGCAGAATTGAAAATGGACAACGAGAAACAAAAATTATTAAACTACTTGAAATTGCAAGGGTATTAGATATAAAGCCTTCTCTATTATTTGAAGAATAATAACAATTTCAGGGATTACGAATATATCCTTTCAATAGCATCCCTGTATTTTTCCATTACCACTTTTCGTTTTAATGAAAGCTTGGGAGTCATTTCCCCTGTATCCACACTCCACTCATTGGGGAGTAATTCAAATTTTTTTACCTGCTCCACATGGTTAAAAAATTTGTTGAAACTTTCTACCAATTCTTTATATAAATCAGCCACTTTGGCTTCCCGTATTATTTCTTCATGATTGGTGGAAGTGATACCGTTGCGTCGGCACCAGTCAAGCAGGTTAGGAAATGACGGGACAATTAAAGCACTTACAAATTTTCTGTCGGCGCCTATCAGCATTACCTGTTCAATAAAAGGCGATTCTTTCAGTTTATTTTCAATCGGCAGCGGCGCCACATATTTGCCGCCACTGGTTTTAAATAATTCTTTCTTCCGGTCAGTGATCTTCAGGAAATTTTTTTCTGTTAATGTGCCAATATCACCTGTACTGAACCATCCATCTTTATCAACAACTTCAGCAGTAAGGTCCGGACGTTTGTAATAGCCCATCATGATATTCGGGCCTTTACAAAGTATTTCACCATCCTCTGCAATTTTTACTTCCACCTTATCAATCAGCGGACCCACAGAACCGAACATCCGCTGACTTTCTTCAAACCTGTTTACCGCCACCACTGGTGAGGTTTCAGTAAGACCATAGCCTTCCATGATGGTTATCCGGGCAGCAGTAAATATTCGGATGAGCCTTACCTGGCAGGCGGCTCCGCCGGTTACGATACATTTGATATTGCCGCCCAAACCGTCTCTCCATTTGCTGAAAATAATCTTGTTGGCCAACGCCAGTTTAAAGTTATACATAGCACCCTGATCTTTGTTTATCTCAAATTTTTCTGCCAGGCTATGCGCCCAGAAAAATAATTTTCTTTTGGTGCCTGTCAGTTCATTGCCTTTTTGCATAATGCGGTCATATACTTTTTCCAGTAACCTGGGTACTGTGGTAAACATGTGAGGCTGCACTTCTTTCAGGTTATCGGCAATAGTATCCAGGCTTTCTGCATAATAAATAGAAATACCCCTGAAAAGGTACAGGTAGGTAACCATCCGCTCGAAAATATGATTAAGGGGTAAAAAGCTTAACGAACGCATCTGATCTCCAGGGGGAAAACAAGGAATACAGGCTATCACATTGGATAAAATATTACGATGCGACAGCATTACTCCTTTGGGTGTGCCCGTAGTACCGGATGTATAAATGATAGTAGCGAGGTCCTCATAAGTTATTCTGTCTGAAATAGGTTTTATCCGGGCTGTTAATTCCGGGGTCGAGAGTGATATTACTTCTTTCCAGTGCCTGGCATTGGGGGCATGTTCAAAAGTGTAGATTTCTTTCAGGCTGTGTACTTTTTCTTTCAGACTGAGCACTTTCAAAAACAGTTCTTCGTCGTTTACAAAAACCAGTTTTACCTGCGCATCGTTCAGTACAAATTCAAGCTCGTTTACATTAATCGTCGGGTATATAGGAGTAAGAACGGCGCCGATCTGTTGTACTGCCAGGTCAAGCATCACCCATTCAGGCCTGTTTTTGGAAAGGATAGCAACTTTATCTCTTCCTTCAGCGGTCATATCACCACAACTGATACCGAGACTTAGTAACCCTGCGCTTAGTTTATCAACTGTATCCTTTACTGCTGCTGTACTGTATTTTTTCCATTGCCCGCCTTCTTTGCCGCAAAGCATATCTTCCAGCGGTTTTCTTTCAAGATGATAATCCAGGCAGTCAAATAGTCTTTTTGGCTCTGTCATGGTGCAATCGGTATTTTATTAGTAGATCAGTCGCTTTAACCGGAGATGAATATACAAATTTGTTGAAATCTGATAGATAACAAAAAGCCCCGTTCGCCGGATACGAAACGGGGACTTAGAATTGAATAAATTTAATTTACCTGGTAGTATTGTCCCTGTGGCATTTTGAAGATCCTGCTTTTCTGAAAGGCTGTAAAACCGTTATATTCTTCAGCATGTGTTTTTATCCAGTTGTCATAAGAGGCTAAATTTTCTGAGGCGCCAAAGAGCCACTGGTTATATGCATTGAACATTCCTTCCTGTAGTAACTGCCTGTGATAATCAAAAAGACGGAAAGGATATTTAGATGCATTATTTTCATACCAGTCCAGGATAAATCTTGTTCTTATCATTGTCAGTATCCCCGTAGTAATTCCTTTAGTAGTTAAAGAGGATTGTTTGCCGATGCCCTGCAGAAATGCCTTGGCAAACTCACTTTTGTTTTTTTCTTCTCCTTTCATAATATCCGGGTCGGCAAATAATTTTTCTTTATAGCCCTGCAGCAGCATTTGTTTCATAGTGGCGCCTCTTTCACTAAGGCTTTCCATATTCACGAAGATCTCACCGTAGATGAGGCTCCATACCTTATCTTTTGTATAGAAATAGTAGAGGGCTGCATTGTAATAATTGCCACCATATCCCGGGTCGGCTTTTATTCCTTCCTCCCATTGTTTGATGGCAGAAAAATCTTTAGCGGACCAGAGTAATTCCCCGTATTCGCTATATAAAGGCCCGTTTTTTGGAAATTTTTTAATTGCTTTCTTATACATCTTGTCACACTCTTTCACTTCTTCCAGTGCTTTATAAACATTTCCGGCTATCTGAAATGAAACAGCATCAGCATCATCTCTGTCAATCAGGGATTTTGCACCTTCCAGTGCTTTGCTGTACTCCCTTTTGAAATAGTAACTCATCACCAGGTCTTTCTCCAGTTCCAGGTTTTTTTTATCCTGCTGCAGGGCACGGGTTAGTACAATAATTGCATTGTCAAAATCGCCGCTGCGCATAAATGATTTAGCTGTTTCATGCAACTTTTTCACCTCTTCCGGTTGTGCAGAGGAGATTACAGACACCGATAAGGCAATAAAAAGGAAAATTTTTTGAATCATACTGCAAATTAAAAAAGAAGAGACGCTATTAAATACGTCTCTGTTGCAAAATAACAAATATTTCAGGGCTTGCATCTAAATAAGATGTGTCAGGAGCCCATCTCTCAGTTTAGGTTCAAACCAGGTACTTTTTGGAGGCATCACATTCCCGCTGTCGGCAATATCAAATAATTGGTCTATAGTAACGGGATAAAGGCTGAAAGCCACTTTCATTTCTCCGCTATCCACTCTTTTTTCCAGTTCCTTCAATCCTCTTATACCACCAACGAAATCAATTCTTTTATCTGTACGCTGATCTGTTATATCCAGTATTTTATCAAGAATGTTAGTAGAGAGAATGGATACATCCAGCACACCAATCGGATCATCTGTCCAGGTACCTTTCCGGGAGGTGAGAATATACCATTTGCCATCAAGGTACAATCCAAATTCATGCAATTGTGATGGTTTTACTGGTTCAGGGCTGTGCGTTATATAGAAATCGTCCTGCAAAAGGCCAAGGAATTTTTCAGCACTCAACCCATTTAGATCTTTTACCACCCGGTTGTAATCCATAATTGCCAGTTGGCTGGCAGGGAATATAGTGGTTAGAAAATATTGAGCATTATTACTATCAGGTAAAGATTTACTCACTTTAGCTGCAGAAGCAGCCCGGTGGTGACCGTCGGCAATATATGTACAGGGTACTTTTTTTTGAAATTGTTCAGTAATGGAATCAATCACCGGCTGATCATTTACCACCCAGACAGCATGCTGCACATTATCCGCAGCTGTAAAATTGTATACCGGCTGACAGGC
Source organism: Chitinophagaceae bacterium (assembly GCA_044221225.1). Taxonomy (GTDB): domain Bacteria; phylum Bacteroidota; class Bacteroidia; order Chitinophagales; family Chitinophagaceae; genus JJ008. The sequence goes on along the minus strand of JBGAPQ010000001.1, from coordinate 203,529 downwards.
TGCCTTCCAGTTGCTGACGATTTCATTAATGGCCTCTACATCACGATAAGCCAGGAATACATTACCAGTTTGTGCCCGGATGGTGCTCATGTGATCAATTCTGTCCTTTTCTTTTTCAGGCCGGGTAAATTCATGCTTCTTTATTACATCTTTAAAATAATCATCCACAGATGAAACACAAACAAGACCAGTCTGGCTATGGCCTTTCATTACCAACTGGTATATGTAATAACAAGGCTTCTCTTCTTCAAATACAATTCCGTTTGTTATAAACTGCTTCAGGCTTTCTTTAGCCTTGTCATACACTTCCTGGCTGTGAATATCCACGCCGGCAGGAAGATCAATTTCCGATTTGGTAACATGAAAAAAAGAAAAAGGGTTGCCCGCCGCTTCTGCTTTCGCCTCTTCACTGTTCAGCACATCATAAGGTCTGGATGCTACCTGCTGAGATAATTGTTGCTGGGGTCTTAATGCCTTAAAGGGTTTTATAATCGCCATTTCAGTTATCCTTTTTTTATTGCGAATTCTTTCATCAGATCAGTCAGGGCTTTTACACTTTCTATAGCTAAAGCATTGTACATGGAAACCCGGAACCCACCCACACTCCGGTGTCCTTTTACCCCTACCATTCCTTCTTTTTTACATATTTCAAGAAATTCTTTTTCGGATTCTGGGTTATCCATGATAAAGACAGCATTCATCTTGCTTCTGTCTTTTTTGGCAACCAGACCCTTAAATACAGGCAGGGAATCAAGAGTATTATAAAAGAGAGCTGCTTTGTCGTCATTGAGTTTTTCAATGGCTGCCACCCCTCCCATTTTCTTTAACCATCTTAATGTCAGCAGTACCACGTATACTGCAAACACAGGCGGCGTATTCAGCATACTTTCTTCTGAAATGTGATTGCGATAATCAAGAATGGTTGGTATTTTCCTATTAACCCTGCCTAAAATGTTTTTATTGATTACAACCAGGTTTACACCGGCTGCACCCATATTTTTTTGGGCACCTGCATAAATGAGATCAAATTCATTGAAGTTAAGCTGACGACTTAGTATATCGCTGCTCATATCTGCTATTAATGGTACACCATAACTATATGGCATTTCATGCCATTGCGTGCCTGCTATCGTTTCATTAGTGGTAATGTGCAGGTAAGCGGCAGTAGGAGAAACGGAAAGATTCTCCGGTATCGTTGTATAGTTTGTATCTTTTGAGGATCCTGCAATTTCCACATGACCAAAAAGGCGGGCTTCTTTTATCGCCTTATTAGCCCAGGTACCTGTTTCGGTGTACGACGCAATATCATTTTCGTTCAGCAGGTTCATCGGTATCTGCATAAACTGGGTAGTGGCACCACCATGCAGAAATAATACTTCATGATTAGCGCCTAACTGCATCAGTTCTTTTACCAATGCCCTTGCTTCATCCATTACCGGCTGAAACAATGGGGTGCGGTGACCGATCTCTAAAATGGATAAGCCTGTATTATTAAAATTGAGTATCGCCTTGCTGGCTTCTTCAAAAACTTCTTTAGGAAGAACAGAGGGGCCTGCATTAAAATTATGAACCACGGATAAGAATTCTTTATTGTAAGCTGTTAAATGAGGCGCAAAGATACTTTTTAGCGCCTATTACCGCATTAATATTTATCACTCATGTTCCCTGCCTTTGATACTGCTGTTTTTCCATACCTCATTCAGACTTTCAAACTCTTTGAGATCTCCGGCAGAGAATTCTTTGTTAATCAGATGGCTAAGGTCGGGTTGCCCAGCATTTACCCATGCTGTATACCAAAATGAGGCAACTGCGTAAATGGATTGTCGCATCCGTCTCTCCACCATCCCTTTCAGCAGATTATTATAGTCTATGGAAAATGAAGTGGAATACTGACGAATGATTGTACCGTTTCTGTCTTCAAACGCATATTTCTGATCTGCAGGATACTTTATAGAAAGTTCCTTTTCCAGTTTCAGCACTGTGTCGGCAGCAACAGCACTTTCCAGCACCCTTGCCCAGATAAAGTCTGCCGGGTTTTTAATGTACCCTGCTTTTCCAATAAAAAAATCCCACTCTTTCTCCGCCAGCAGTTCCGGGATACGGCTTTCCCAAAATCCATGAATACCTTTCTGGTCGGTATATTGTCCGTTATGATTACTGCAGGCATGCAGCGGTACATGACTGTCGGCAATATAATGACCGATTTCGGCAGAGTATTTCAGGATCTTAACCTGGTTTTTTTCTTTAAATGCTTCTGTCAGCCTGTACAGCATGGTTTGCAGCCACCAGGGTACTATGCCATATTTGTTCAGGGTGTCTTCGGAAAATTTTGCCACTGCATCAGACCATTTTTCCGGCAATGCTTCATACGGATATTTACCGTAGTGATCAATATCTATATAATGTTTTGAACCTTCTTCCGGTACTGCATACCTTCTTTTATCAGGGTCTACTGCATGTTCGGACAGGAAATCAATACTGGGTTTGTATAAAATCATCATTTCCGGCGGCAACAGGAACACAGCATAATAATTGATCTTGCGATGAGCATAAAAGCCCCAGCAAAAACAGGGAACTGAAATAAAGAGAAGCAGGAATAAGGTGATGATTTTCTTCATTTCTAAAGCTAATAAAGTTTAGAGATTTTTTATTGCTTCGGGTGAAGAACTGTTTTCAATTGGGTATTTAGCAAAAAATTCTTTTAAATATATCATAAGACTCCTTTCTGCCGGATGCCCACACTATTTTGGAAAATGAGAGTTAGTCAATAATATTATTCTGAAATTAGTATTGTTGGAAAATGGTTCGGTTTCCCCACAAAATCTTCTTTGGTTCGATGAAATGTTAGTTCAGCCTTTTTTCTACCTCTTCCCTTCGTTCCGCATCCAAATCCACCACACCACCGGTTACAGCGTATTTCATGGCTTCACCAGCAGTAATTTTGTCTATCTTTTTTACTTTCTCTTTAGGTAATATATAAAGCTGCCCGGCAAAATTGTAAGCCTGCGGCACATACACAGATACTTTATCAGCACCAAGCTCAAATTTTTCCATTTCCTCATCTGTAAGAAAACCCACAATCCATACATCTTCGGCAAATACATTGGCCAGCACCGCCCGGTTAAATTTTCGCTTGTCGCCTGCAAATGCTTCAAAGAAATCTTTAGTAGAACTGTAGATGAATTTGATACCGGGTGTTCTTTCCATCAGGTGGTCGAAGAAAGTGATGGCACTGCCCATCAGTAAGTTGGAGCTGATCCATCCTACCAGTATCACAAATAAAATGATAAGAAAAAAACCGAGGCCGGGAATATTGACATAGGGCCTCAGTATGCCATCCACCTTTTCAAACAGCCAGTAGAGAGCATACACAGTAATGCCGATAGGGGCCAGGATGATCATGCCCTGGATAAAATAGCGGAAAATTTTTCTTAAGCTGTTCCGTTGAGGCTTTGTAGTGGCCATACTGCTGATTTACAGGCTAAGGTAGTGCAAAATATGCCCGGATAGCCGGTACAAAAAATCGGTGAACGGTTGAAAAAGCAGGATGGAAACTTTTGTTACGAAAATAGTTTCCATAGTTTTGTCCTTCGAAATTGTAGAATATGGAACCCAAAGAACGAATATTAGTCAAGGGGGAAGAGTTGTTTATGCAATACGGGATACGTTCCGTATCGATGGATGATATAGCTCATAGCCTGGGTATGAGCAAGAAGACTCTTTACCAGTATTTTGCCGATAAGGATGAACTGGTAAATGCAGTAGTAGATGGTCATATTCAGGAAATACAGAATGATTGTGCCAGTTGCCGGGTGGATGCCAGTGATGCCATTCATGAAATTTTCATAACGATGGAAAGGATAATGGATGAGTTTAGTAGTATGAACCCGATGATCCTGTACGACCTGGAAAAATTTCATTTTAAGGCGTATCACCGTTTCCGGGAATATAAGGATAAGTTCCTTTTGCAGATTATCCGTGATAATATTGAGTGGGGCATCAAAGAAGAGCTTTACCGCAGCGATATAAATATAGATGTGATGTCGAAGTACAGAATTGAATCGATGATGATCCCATTTAATGTTTCTGTTTTTCCCCCGGGCAAATACAACCTTGCCGCCACTTCAGAAATGATCATTGAAAATTTTACCTACGGACTTGCCACCATCAAAGGACATAAACTGATTCAGAAATACAATGAACAACGCAAAAAAAATCTTACGTATGATGAAAATAAGAAATAAAATACCGGTTGCACTCGGCAGGCTTTTGGTGCTGGCTTTATTTCCTGCTGCAGCTATGACCCAGGAAGTTCAGTATGTTGATACAGCTAAAATAATGAGGCATGAATTTTCAGTACAGCAGGCCATTGACTACGCAAAGAAGAATAATGTAAATGTAAAAAATGCTCTCCTGGATGTACAATACCAGGAACAGGTAAACAGGGAGGTAACTTCAAGAGCTTATCCCGGCATCAATGCGAGCCTGGGCTCTGCTTACAATCCCAATATTGCCACACAGGTAATTCCGAATTTTATTTCACCCGCCACTTACCAGGTGCTTATTGATGAAGGAGTGAAAGACGGAAATGGTAATACCATACAAATGCCTGCTGATTTCGGTTTTATTGCTGCGCAGTTTGGTACTAAATACAGCGCTACGGCTGGTATCAGTTTGTCACAGATACTTTTTGACGGGCAGGTCTTTGTAGGATTGCAGGCGAGAGATGCCACCATCCGTTTTGCAAAGAAAAATGCAGAAGTAACCGAAGAAATGATCAGAACTAATATTTATAAAATATACTATCAACTGGTGGTTGGAAATACCCAGGTGGAATTGCTGGATGCGAATATTGAAAGATTGGAGAAGCTGCTGAAAGATACCCGTATCATTTACGAAAACGGTTTTGCGGAGAAACTGGATATAGATAAACTGACAGTACAACTCACCAACCTGCAAACGGAAAAAAGAAAAGTGCTTAATACAATTTCTAACGGTTATTACGGATTGAAAGTACTGATAGGAATGCCGGTACAGGATGAACTGGTGCTTACAGATAAACTATCTGATGACCAAATAAAGGATCACATTCTTGAAGGCAGCGTCTATTCTTACGAAGACAGGAAGGATTTTCAATATGCACAGGTGGGTAAAGAACTGAATGAGTTTAATATCAGACGGTATAAGCTGAGCCAGATACCCACTATTTCACTGAATGGTCAGTATGCCAAAAATGCCCAGCGCAATAAATGGAACTTTTTGGGCAAAGGTGATTGGTTTACCATTTCTTCTGTAAACCTGAATATTGCCATTCCGATATTCAATGGATTTTATACCAAATCAAAAATTCAACAAACTAAAATACAGTTGCAGCAGACAGAGAACAGGATAGAGGCGCTGAAACTTTCTATTGACAGTGAAGTGGAATCAGCTAAAAACAATTTCCGTTCTGCAATCAGTAATATGGATTTTCAAAAGAAAAATATGGAACTGGCGGAAAAAGTGTACCAGCAAACCAAAAAGAAATACGAAGTGGGTACAGGCTCGCAAACAGAGATTAATGCAGCACAGGTGGAATTAAAGACTGCACAGACCAGCTATATCACTGCTTTGTATGATGCGGTGATTGCAAGAATAGATTTCCTGAAAGCAACCGGTAAATTATAAATAATTAAAACCAACCAATGACGTATAAATTAAATAGTATGAAGAATATTTTGAAAATATCATTTGTTGCATTTGTTGCAGTAACAATGGTAGCCTGCGGAGGCAGTGCCAAAGATGCAAAAGGTAGTTTAGGCGACCTGAAAGTAAAACTGGAAAAACTGAAAAAGGAAAAAAATAACCTGGATGCGGACATTAAAAAAATAGAAGATCAGATTGCTAAAGCTGATCCCGAAGCGGCACAACAGGTAAAAAGGTTGGTGGCTGTTGATACATTGAGGGTGCGGGACTTTGCTCATTATATCGACCTGCAGGGAAAAATATCCAGTAGTGGTATCGGTTATGTGGCGCCCAAAGGGCAGGGTGGTCTGATAAGAGCCATTTATGTAAAAGTGGGGCAAAAAGTTTCTCCGGGGCAACTTGTTGTAAAACTGGATGATGCTTTGCAAAGGCAGGGATTAATTGCGGCGGAGCAACAAACCGGGCAATTGAAAGCCAGGCTTACCCAGGCACAAACCATTTATGAAAGACAACAAAATTTGTGGAAACAAAACATTGGCAGTGAAATACAGGTGATCAATGCAAAAGCAGATATGGATGCGCTGGCTGCACAACTGAGGGCTGCAGAAGCGCAGGTGGGACAGGCAAAAGAATCAGTGGATATGACTAACGTAAGAGCAGGGATGAGTGGTGTGGTGGAAGAAGTGAATGTAAGAGTGGGTGAGTTTTTTAGTGGAGCCACACAGCAGGGTGGTCAGATTGTAATTGTAAATGCGGCATCACTGAAGGCAGAAGTACCCGTGCCCGATAACTATGTGGCAAAAGTGAAAAAAGGGGATAAGGTGCTGGTATCAGTGCCGGAAACGGGCAGAGCGCCGTATGAGTCTGTTATCAGTGTGGTTGGGGCATCTATTAATCCGCAAACCCGTTCATTTTTAACAGAGGCCAGACTTCCTTCAGATCCTATGCTGAAACCCAACCAGACTGCCGTGATGAAAATACTGGATTACCAGGCAAAAGGAACCATTGCCATTCCTGTAAATATTATTCAGACTGATGAAGCAGGAAAGTATGTGTTTGTGATGGAGAAATCCGGTGATAAAATGCTGGCACGGAAAAAAACTGTAAATGTGGGTGAGGTCTATGAAGGAGTAATAGAGATAAAAAGTGGTTTAAGTGGCGGCGAAATACTGATAACAGAGGGATACCAGTCACTTTACGACGGACAATCAGTAACCACAGGACGGTAGTCAGTATTGATAAGAATTACAAAATCATTTCAAATATGTCATTTATTCAATCAACGATAAAAAAGGTAAAAGAATTCAGGCCTACCAGTTGGGCTATAGATAACCGTGTGGCGGTTTATATCCTCGCAATAATTATATCTGCTATTGGTTTCTTACAGTTCATCACATTACCAAAGGAGCAATTCCCGGATATTGTGGTGCCTACTATTTCTGTTACCACCCTTTATGCAGGAAATTCAGCAAAAGATATTGAAAACCTGGTTACTCAACCTATCGAAAAGCAACTGAAAGGTATCAGCGGGGCCAAAGTAAATAAGATACAAAGTATATCGCAGGCTGATTACAGCCTGATTGTGGTGGAGTTTGATACAGATGTGAAGACAGATATTGCTAAACGTAAAGTGGAGGATGCTATTGATAAAGCAGCAACAGATTTACCCACCGATCTTACTTCGGAGCCAAATGTGCAGGAGTTCGCTTTTAGCGAAATACCTATCATGTTTGTAAACCTGAGTGGTGATTTTGACGGGATGCAGCTGAAAAAATATGCTGATAAAATGCAGGACAGGTTTGAAGGACTGGGTGAAGTGAACAGGGCAGAGATTGTGGGCGCCCCGGAAAGAGAAATACAGGTGAATGTAGATCCGTACAAACTAACAGCTGCAAGAGTAAGCTTTACAGACGTGGAGAATGCAATCAGCCGGGAGAATCATGATATAACAGGGGGATTGATAGCTACGGGAAACATGAAGCGTACACTGAAGGTAAAAGGGCAGTTTACCAGCGTCAATGATCTGTATGATGTAGTTGTACGCAGCAGCTCACAAGGGGCTTCTGTTTACCTTAGGGATGTGGCCGAGTTGAAAGATACTATTAAGGAAAAAGAGAGTTATGCCCGCCTTGACGGAAAGAATGTAGTAACACTCAATATTGTAAAACGTTCCGGGGAGAACCTGATTGACTGTGCCGATAAAGTAAAAGCAGAAGTGGATGCCATGCAGAAATCGGGTGAACTGCCCCAAAACCTGCGGATAGAATTTACCGGTGATACCAGTAAGCAAACAAAAACATCTTTCACCGAACTGATCAATACGATTATTATCGGGTTTGTGCTGGTGTTGCTGATCCTGATGTTCTTTATGGGTGTCACCAATGCATTCTTTGTAGCATTGAGTGTGCCGCTGAGTGTATTTGTGGCTTTCTTATTTATACCGATGGTCAGCAGTATTTCCGGAATTAATATTACCCTGAACTTTATTGTTCTGTTCGCCTTATTATTTGGCCTGGGTATTATCGTAGACGATGCCATTGTTGTAATTGAAAATACGCATCGTATTTATGGCAATGGTAAGATACCGATTGTCCGGAGTGCCAAAGAGGCCGCAGGCGAAGTGTTTATTCCGGTACTGGCAGGTACAGCCACTACACTGGCGCCCTTTTTTCCGTTGTTACTTTGGAAAGGGTTGATTGGAAAGTTTATGATTTACCTGCCGGTAGTGCTTATTCTTACGTTGGCGGCTTCATTGATTGTGGCATTCTTCTTTAACCCTGTGTTTGCGGTAAGCTTTATGAAACCTGAGGGCAAGGAATTTGAAAAACCAAAAAATGCAATATTCAGAAATAAATGGTTCTGGACTGCTGTTATCGGCGGTGTATTGCTTCACCTGTCCGGATTTCATGGTACGGCCAACTTCCTGTTGCTGATGGCCATACTGATGGTATTCAATGTTTATGTATTGAATGGTGTGATACACAAATTTCAAAACGGCTTTTTGCCCAGGCTCATGGACCGTTATGAAAGACTGCTGCGCTGGGTATTGCAGGGCAGAAGACCTGTAAAAGCATTTGTGTCATTATTTGGAGTATTTGTTCTTTCATTGATCTTTTTAGCAGTGAGCATAATGACCGGCAGAACTAAGTCAACATTTTTTCCAAGTGGTGATCCCAATTTTGTTTATGTATACCTGAAGATGCCTGTAGGAACAGATGTAAAATATACTGACAGCATACTGCATATATTGGAGAAACGGGTAGAGAAAGTACTGGAAAAAGAGAAACCTGGCACAAAGGGAAGTATTGTGGAGAGCATTATTACCAATGTAGCCGTAAATGCAAACAATCCCAGGGATAACAACAGAAGTGTGCAATCGAATCTGGGCCGGATACAGGTATCTTTTGTAGAATTTGAAAAAAGACATGGAAAAGAAACGGGGCCCTATATGGATGAGATTCGCAAAGTGGTGCAGGGTTTACCAGGTACCAGCGTGGAAGTAACACAGGAAGATAATGGTCCGCCCACAGACCCCCCGGTTAATATTGAAGTGTCAGGTGATTACCTCGAATCTGTAACCAATGTAGCTACTGATCTGTTCCGTTACCTGGATACTAACAGGGTAGAAGGGATTGAGAATCTTCAACCAGATGTGGATTTGTTCAACCCGGAAATAACCGTCAGGGTGGACCGCAAAAAAGCCACAATGGAAGGATTGAGTACTGCACAAATAGGTATGGAACTTCGTACTGCCGTATTTGGCAAAGAGGTAAGTAAAATAAAGGATGGTGAGGATGAATACAAGATACAATTACGGTACAGGGAAGACATGAGAAATAATGTTACCGATCTTATAAATATGCGGATAACATTCATGGATATGAATACCATGGAGATAAAATCATTACCGCTCAGTTCGGTTGCTACTATTGATTATACTAACACAGCCGGAGGTATTAAACGAAAAAATGTGAAACGTACCATTCAGTTGCAGAGTAATGTACTGGACCCGACAATGGTAGCGCCTATTAATGCACAATTGCAAACAAAAATCAAAGAGTTTAAAGAAAAAAATGCTGTACCCGCTGATGTGAACATCAGGCTTAGCGGACAGAGTGAGCAGGAAGCGGAAACACAAGCCTTTCTTGGTAAAGCGCTGTTGATTGCCCTTGGATTGATCTTTTTCATCCTTGTGTTGCAATTCAACAGCATGAGTAAACCATTCATAGTGCTGACGGAAATATTCTTTTCCATTATTGGTGTGTTCCTTGGCTATGCACTTACAGGCATGACCATTGCTACGATTATGATGGGTGTGGGTATCATCGGTCTGGCGGGAATCGTTATTAAAAATGGAATCCTTCTTATTGAATTTACCGATGAGTTGCGTCACCGTGGTATGCGTACCCGTGAAGCCGCCATACAGGCTGGCAAAATCCGTATCATACCAGTATTGCTTACAGCAGTGGCAACGATACTGGGTTTGTTTCCGCTGGCTGTTGGATTAAATATTGATTTTGCCGGTTTGTTTCAACACATGGAACCCAATGTATTCTTTGGTGGGGACAGTGTGGTGTTCTGGGGACCCCTGGCATGGACAATTATTTTTGGATTGATTTTTTCTTTCTTCCTTACCCTCATCATGGTGCCAAGTATGTACCTGATTGCAGAAAGACTAAAAAGACCAATGGAAAAGTTTTATGGCACCAAATTCATTGCCCTGCTAGGCTTTGCAGGTCCTTTCTTCTTCATTTTTGTCGGTATCATGTACCTAGTAAGGGCGATACAAGGAAAAAAAGTATGGCTGGGGAAATTAAAGCCTGCAGCTAAGAATGTATCATAAATGAAAAACCGTGATTGGTTTTATTTCTGTTGCATAGCAGGAATAAAGAACAAGGGGTTGCCGAAAGGCAACCCCTTGTTCTTTATTATACCCTGTAAGACTTAAAATCCTTTTTTCTCTACTTTTTTCCCTTCTGTATCCAATTCAACAATCTCATAACCGAGCTTCTTTACTCCATCCAGAATTTTTGTCTTATCGCCAACAAGAAGAATATTCATTTTGTCCGGGGTCAGTGTTTTTCTGACAACAGCATCCACTTCCGCTTTTGTTAGCTTAGCAAGTATCTTGTTTTGCTGGTCTACATAATTTGCAGGCAGGTTATAATTAAGGATTCGTCCGATGAAACCGGCTTTTTGAAGACCTGTTTCATAACTTCTTGCATCCCGCTGGCCTAATGAATTCTTCATAAATTTCAGTTCTGCTTCTGTAATGCCATTGCTGCGGTAATTATTGATTTCTTTCATTACTTCCGACAGGGCACTGTCAGTAGCATCCGCCCGGATACCAGAACTGAATTCGAAAGTTCCGCCATATTCATCACTGCTGAAGCTGCTGCGGGCCCCATAAGTCCATCCTTTGTCTTCACGGAGGTTAATATTCAAACGACTGTTAAAATCACCACCCAAAGTATAGTTGGTTAACATTGCCCTGTAATAGTTTCCGGTGGCATCATATTTTAACCCGGTTGCATATCCCACCCTGAACTGTGATTGTGCCGCTTTGGGTATATCAACTAAAAACACTTTTGTTTTATCTATAGAAGGGGGGGTACTGTTTACTTTTGGCAGTGTAATTTTTTTATTGGGCAGCTTATTCAGGAAAGCCAGCCTGGGGATGACCTCTTCCTGTTTTACATCACCCACCACTACTACTTTTACACCCTGAGAAGTAATATTATTATTATAATAATCCTGTACATCCTGCAATCTTAAATTTCTTACGGTGTGTTCTGTTCCGGATTCGCTCATGCCAAGAATATTATCATGGCCATAATTTACTTTGGCAAATACAATGCTGGCTACAGCGGCGGGATCAGATTTTGTCTGTTTGAAACTTTCAAGGCTTTGTTTTTGTATACGGCTGAACGCTGACTCTGTGAATTTGGGATTCAGTATTCTTTCTTCTGCAAGAGCCAGAGTGGCCTCCAGGTTCTTTTTTAATGACTGTATGCTGACAGTGATACCGTCAAAGCTGCTGCCCACATTAACTGTACTGCCCAATTTTTGCAAAGCGACTGACATTTGTTCTGCTGTATAATTTTTGGTGTCTTCACTCATCATACTGGCAAACATTTCAGCCAATCCGATTTTTGCAGTATCAGTTGCCTGTAAGAGGTGCCCGCCCGGAATCGTAATAGTCACTGTGACTGTGGGCACTTCTGCACTTTCCGTTCCAATCATTTTTACACCATTCGGCATATCTTTTCTCCAGAACTTCGGCACTTTTACAATTGGATTCGGGCCATTACCGGGAATTTTGCTGCGATCAAAAATGTCTTTTGCCTTTGCATATTTTAGCCCGACATAACCATAATCAGGGGCAGTGTATTTTGAAGAATCAATTTTATAATTATCTGCTTTTGCAATTAACTTTTCCTGGGTTTTGGGTAAAACACTCAGGTGTACAGCATTTTTATTGTTGATGTACTCATTAAATACCCTCATCACATCTTCTTTGGTAATTGCCTGGTACATTTTAATAAGTTCAGCGATTTTATTCGGGTTACCGGTGAAAGTTTGAAAAGAAGCCAGCTGGGATATTTTGCCCGACACACTTTGCAGGCCATTGATCAGTTGTGATTCTATGCCTCCTTTAAATTTTGCAATATCATCATCAGTTACACCGGCTGCTGCAAATGAATTTAATGCAGCTCTGCATAAACTATCCATATCAGCTAATGATTTGCCGGGGGAAGGAGTGATACGGAAGGTAAATTCACCGGCCAATTCTGACAACTGGCTGAAAGCACTTGCCTGCAACGCTTTTTGTGTTTTTACCAGTTCCTGAAAAAGTGTTGAATTTCTTCCTTGTCCTAACACCTGTGCAAGACAAGCCAGCGGAGCCATATCTTTATGATAATTAGGAACGGTAGGATAGGCAATAACCAGCAGGGGAAGCCGGGCATAGTTGTCGGTGTAAGAAACATAGCGATCTGCTTCAAGTACGGCAGGGGGTACCACTACAGGCTTTACTTCGGGACCCGCCGGAATAACGCCAAAATATTTTTCAACCAACTTCACCACTTGAGCAGGTTTTACATCTCCTCCGATTGTTACTGTGGCATTATTGGGCCCGTACCATCTTAAAAAGAAATTTTTAAGATCATTTACATTTACCCTGTTCAGATCTTCCACATAGCCGATAGTTAACCAGGAATAGGGGTGACCATAAGGATAAAGGTTTTTGGCTCCTGCTTCCGTGGCTAACCCGTAAGGACGATTATCATAATTCTGTCCTCTTTCATTCTTAACTGTTGAACGCTGTATCTCAAATTTCTTTTGTGTAACTGCATCCAGCAGGAAACCCATGCGGTCAGCTTCCAGCCATAGCATTTTTTCCAGTTGATTACTGGGTACTGTTTCAAAATAATTGGTACGGTCACGGTTTGTGGTTCCGTTTAATGTACCTCCTGCATCTGATACAATTTTAAAGTGCTGCTCATCGGCCACATTATCACTTCCCTGGAACATCATGTGTTCAAAAAAATGCGCAAAACCCGATTTGCCAATTTCTTCCCGTGCTGAGCCCACATGGTAAGTAACATCCACATGCACTATCGGGTCGCTGTGATCTTCATGGATGATCAGTGTAAGACCATTGGGTAAAACATATTTTTCGTAAGGAATAACTATTTCATTTCCTTGTTTGGTGATTTTTTCCACCAGTTGTACCTGGCCATTTACCAATGCCGAAAGCAAAAGGATAAAGGCGGTAAAAAATGCAATCCTTTTCATATGTGTTTTTTAAAAAAATGAGTGTGTGAGTATTCAAATTTCCATAACAAAGTACGTTAATCTGCTGTTTATAAGAGCGCCATTTATCACAATAAAAAACTCCTTATACCCGTCAGTCAAGTAAGTTTGCCCGGATTGACCGACAGGGTATAACTTTGGGCAAAATTTTATAATATGAGTACAGCACCCCGTGTCAACCATGAAATTGACTTTAAGATTTTCGGAGAAGAAATGCAGTTTGTAGAAATTGAATTAGACCCTAATGAAACAGCAGTGGCTGAAAGCGGATCAATGATGATGATGGAAGATGGCATCCAGATGCAGACTATTTTTGGCGATGGTTCTGCTCAGCAACCAACCGGTTTTTTGGGGAAGCTGATGAGTGCGGGTAAAAGAATACTGACGGGGGAAAGTTTATTTATGACCGCATTTACCAATGCCGTGCAGGGAAAAAAGAAAGTGAGTTTTGCAGCTCCCTATACCGGAAAGATTATTACACTGGACCTGCAGCAACTGGGTGGTACCATTATTGCACAAAAAGATGCTTTTCTCTGCGCGGCCAAAGGAGTAAGTGTGGGTATTCACTTTCAACGCAAGCTGGGCACTGGATTATTTGGCGGAGAGGGATTTATTATGCAAAAACTTGAAGGGGATGGGTTTGCTTTTTTGCATGCCGGTGGTTTTATCATTGAAAGAGATTTAAAACCCGGTGAAATATTAAAGATTGATACCGGTTGTGTAGTGGCTTATACCCCTTCTGTCGATTTTGATATTGAATTTATCCGGGGCATAAAGAATTTTATGTTTGGCGGAGAAGGTTTGTTTTTTGCGAAACTGCAGGGACCCGGCAAGGTCTGGATACAATCATTACCGATCAGCCGCCTGGCCGGCCGGATTATGCAATACGGCACTTACAACCGTAAAGAAGAAGGAAGTGTATTGGGAGGATTAGGTAATTTGTTTGACGGAAGGGAATAATAAAATTTTAAGATTGCCGGTTTGAGAAAAACGGCAATCTTAATTTCTGCTACTTTTCTACTCCCGGATATTTACCTGTTAGTGCCAGTTCATAGCCCGGGTTATTTTTTAATTGCTGAATAACAAAATGCAGTTTCTCAATATCTTCTGTTTTTTGAAAGGCTTGGTCATGCGCCAATAATACAAGGTGGCCGGGTGTTTTTGTTTTACCTGCTGCCAACATGTTATCGATTCGGCGCAGTAATAAGCTTGTGGCTGTATCCACCGCCAGTGTTTTGTGATCAAACATCCATTCAATATCCCAGCCCATGATGGCAAAGCCCGCCTGGTGCAGGGAATCGATGGCTGCCTTGCTTTCATAAATATCCGTGTGATCTATCGAGTCGATACGCCAGGCATTACGGCCGGGCATACGGGCAACACTATTGGTAAAACCCCCTGTTTTTTGTGCCTGTTTAAAATCTTCCACCACTTTGCCCGGTTGTTCATAAAAGGAAGTATACTTGTTATGTGCATGGGTGTAGCTGTGGTTACATAGCTCAACCGTGCTGTCTGACTTCAGTATCTCCCAGGTTTCTTTTTGCCGGGGACTGTCGAATATATGTTCCCCCACGATGAAGAAGCTGGCGGCAATATTTTCTTCCTTCACGGCGGCCAGTACATTACGGGTGCCCTTATTGGGACCATCATCAAAAGTGATGTAGATCTTTTTCTTAAGCACAGCAGCTTTAGCGGCAGAGTCAGCTGCTTTTTGTTGTTGTTGCCTGATCAGGGTGCTGTCAATAGCCGGCAGGACAGTAGTATCTTTTTTACTATCCTTGTTGTTACAGGAGAAGGTGATCAACGCTAAAACAATAAAAAGGGAAAGAGAAAAACGTAAAAAGAACTGTTTGGCAGGGTCGCCATCGTCGGGGGAAGAGCTTGGGTGCATGGTAATGTGTGGTTGTTTAAATCCGGGTTGAAATTATACAGGAAGCCGGATGGCTGCAAGTTTTTGTTGGTTAAAGAAAGATTAAAGTAAAAATAGTTGAAGAGGTTGTGGCTGATGCTGGCTACAAACCCGGCAAGAAATCTTTCTTCTGTAAACTTTGCCTGTCAATTATGTTGCTCTCAGTAGTTAGGAGGAAGCCTGCATTATCATTTTCTTAATTAGTGAAATTTGCCCTAAATGATAATAACTGTGCTCGATAACTCCTTCAATATTTCGTAAATAGGTTCCATACTTTTCGTCCACAAATGGCTGGTCAAAAATACTGTCATCCATTTGTTCTACTTTATTGGCAAATTGTTCAGCGTTATTCAAAAAATCCATTAACAGTTTATTCCAATCGTCTTCTGACTGTATGGGAGGAAGGTCAAAACTGTATTTATCCCTGATCTCCAGTTTGCCGGTTTCAAATGTATGCAGCAGCCCTGCAAAGTAATAATTGATATGATACGTCAAAGCAGCAATAGAGTTTAGCAGGTGAACTTTTTGCGTTGCCTGTTCCCGGGTTACACTCAATAGCTGTTCCTTGTAGTTTGTGTTGGCGATCCAATGCCCGTTGAGTAAAACTTCACGAAGCCTGTTGGCAAGCAGTACATTTCTTGTCATTGTATCTGTTAATTTTAATGTTCCGGCAGGAATGATTTTACCTGCAAATGTTAAAATGTTGTCGATGCGGGGGTATTAAAATACTTCAGCACCGTCTTTACATCATGCTGATAAAAATACAAATATAGAATTTGTAACTGCGTACCAAAATTGCTAAACAGATATCAGCGGCGGTTATTCTTTTTTAGTTCTTCTGCCATCATGATCGAATGCTTTAGTGAATTAATATTTCTCCAGTCGCTGTGTGCTATGATGATGAACCTTGGTTTTCGGCATTTTCTCTGAACTTTTTTAAGTGTGGATGCATATTCAGTTACATTGGCATCACCTAAATAACCTAAATTTTCGGCATCAACACCTTTTATTAAGCAGCCGCCGTAGAGAATTTTTTCTTTTTCAAACCAGATCACAATATTGTCTGTAGTGTGACCTTCCCCCGGGTAATACGTTTCAAAAGAGTATTGACCGATATGGAAGACGGTATCCTTTGTCATTAAAAATTCAGCCCTTTTCTTATTATTCTTTTTACTTAATTCATCCGTAAGAACAGTAGTATAGGTTTTAATTCCCTGTTGCCGGTAATATTCGAGCCCTGCAGTTTTGTCGCTGTGCCAATGGGTTGCGAAACACATTACCACTCTTTTGTTATGCTTTAATTGTACACTGTCAAGCAATGGCTGAAACTGTGTGGTATCCCAAGGTGTGTCAAACATTACAACGCCATTGTCGGTGACGAGATACATCCCGTTTGCAGGTACCCGGCTTTCTTCGTATGTGTTATAAGTTGTATAGACATAAAAATCTCCTGTTAAATGAGAAATTTTAAGTTTCACTTTCTCCGCCTGTCCATAAACATGGATGAGTGAAAAAATAAAAGCTGTTGTCAATATGATCTTCTGCATTGTGTTTCTGTAAATTATTTGGCGCTGGCCTGTAAAATTACCGTTTCAAGTATATCAATATTTATATCTTTTAGCGTTTTGAACCTGATGCAATACCCTGTCACGGTTGCTTTGCCTAATTTTTTCCCGTACGTTTTTGCCAGGTATGTCTTATCTTTTATACCCATGATATAGACAGAGATTCCGCTTGTGTTTGCACTCAAACCAATTTGATAAAACTCCCTCGTTGTTCCATCAGCATATTTTATGGTGTAGGAGCCATATCCTATGTTGGGATTGGAAACAGTTTTTCCTTTGCTGTCTTTACCATCCAGGAACCATACTTTGCATTTGGGCAGTACCTTCAGTATATGCCGGTGCAAGGCCTGCATATCACTTCGTTTTGGTTCGGGCTGGCTGGTAATATATTTTTTGATTTGTTCCTGTATGTTCATTTTTACTGAAATTCAACGTCACCATCATTTTGTGGATAATCCCGATAGCTATCGGGATGCCAACGGGGTTTCCAAATTCTGACTTATCCTTCTTAGCCGGTATTATTTAGTTCATTTCAGTTCTGAAAGTATTAACTTTTTCTGTTTTAATGTATTCTTCATTGCCTTTTCTCTGACTTTTGGATCATCGCTGTTGATAAGGTCAAAATATTCTACGGGAACAACCTGCCACGATAAACCATATTTGTCTTTACACCACCCACAAGAACCTTCTTCTCCACCGTTTGCGGTCAAAGCATTCCAATAATAATCTACTTCTGCCTGGTCTTTGCAATTAATAACAAACGAAACAGATTCATTAAACTTGAAGTAAGGCCCTGCAGCCAAAATACTAAATTCAATATCACCAATTTCCATAATCGCTGTTTCAAAGCTGTCTTGACCACCTTGCTCTTTTGCTTCAGGTGGATTCTTGTATTGACGGAATTCTTTCAGTTTACCATCTTTGAAAATAGAAAGGTAATAATCTACTACTGCTTTGGCATCTTTATCAACCCAAAGAGAAGGGGTTATTTTTTGCGTAATCATATCAGTCTTTTTTACTAAAGTCTGATTGGAAATTGTATCAATGTTACTGCTTTTGTGAGAATCCTGTTGAGAATCCCCACAACTCATCAGACCCGCTATCACTAATGCGGTCAAAAATTTGAGTTTATACTTTTTCATTGTGTTATTTATTTAAAGTTGGTAATAAATTTTCTAATTCATCTAATGTCATAGTAAAGCCTTCTTTGAAGCCCATTTCTATCATTTTTTCCATTCTTTCAAGAGATTCATTGTAAATCGAAATACTAACTTTCGTTCTATTATTTTCTTCAGTAAAATTCAAATCCCAATTTGAACCTGGCAGATGAGGGTTTTCATCTTTATCTGCAAACACACTTAGAAATTTGAAATTGGTTTTTGGAGTGATAGAAGTATACTGTTGAAGTTGCCACATCTCTTGCCCTTCAGGACTAACCATTGCATAAAATCTACGTCCACCAACTTTGAAGTCCATTACTTTCGTTTTTGATTCGAAAGGTTTAGGAGCCCACCATTGGTCAAGAATTTCTTGTTTTGTAAATGCGTCCCATACCAGCGCTAGGTCAGCATCAAATTCTCTTGTTATGAATACCGTCTTCGCTGCCTTGTCAACGGTAAAATCAAATAGCAGGTTCATTTTTTTTGTTTTTTGAGTGTTGTTAATACGTTGTCGAGTTGGTTAAATTTAGTTTCCCAGATCTTTCTGAACTGGTTAAGCCATTTATCGATCTCTTTCATTTTGTCAACTTGTAATGAGTAGTAGATTTCCCGGCCCTGGTATTCCTGTTTTACCAGTTCGCATTCGGTTAAGATGCGAAGGTGTTTTGAAACAGATTGCCGGGTAGTGTGGAAGTTCTCAGCAATGGCGTTCGGTGTCATTGCCTGCAGGGCGATTAAGGTAATGATGGCTCGTCTTGTGGGGTCGGCTATTGCCTGGAAAATGTCACGTCTCATAATACTTACATTTTTACTTGTGAAGCCAATTGGTTGCAAATATATGCGCAACTATTCGGTTTCGCAAATTTTTTTACAGAAAATAATGAGGAGTGAGAAGCTGCGGGGCTCTGCTTTGCAATTACCGTCAGTGTTCGGGCTTATGCTGTGCCGGAATTAATAAAGTTTAGCCTGGAACTGAAGCCGAAATAGAATCAAAATTTGTTTGGCTTTTCACAGTTCATATTATCTGCTGTTTTTCTTTCGTCCGTCATTTAGTATTTGTCTGATTGTCGCCAGGTGTGAAAGTAAAACTAAAGGAACTACACAAGATGGCAACCAGTTAAAAGGAAAATACAAAACAGCTATGTTCGGTTGGTCAAATGCAAATTTTTGAAATGGAAATGGCGCTGACAGAACAGCATTTGCAACAACATTTATTAAAAGCCCCAAACAGATGAAATTCCAGGCCAGGATTATTTTCCTGTTTAATTGGTTTCTTATAAAACCGAAATAAAAGATAATTGGAGCTGTCAGCCCTGATAAGATGTCAAAGTTTCTTCCCTCAAACGTCATAAGTTGAGGGACGGTCTTATTAATGAACAACCAAAAGAGAACAATTTCAACCGGAATTCGAATTGTATGCAAAACTGTTAATGCCTTTGCGTCTAAACTGTCAAGGTATTGTCTGCCTTTTGAAGCAGTGAACAGCCCGATGATAAATAGTAAAGGGGGCAAAACCAAAAGCAAAAATCTTGGTGGAATTGTGTCTGTCACGGTGTAAAAACCAGAAAGCCCAACTAAGGTTTGTAATGCCAGCCAAATCAGTAAAATCAGTATAGTCGTTTTGGAATAGTTGGCCGCTTTATAAAAAACTCCTACTGTCAAAATTGTTGTAAGACCGAAAACCAGGCTTATGTAAATTGGTAAGTTCTCCATTTCTTGCATTGTTTGTGTGTCGACCTAAAATAACACCTAACGTTCAGGGCTTGATGCTGTGCTAGAGTTTATAACGGTTTGCTGGTTTTTTACACTGATTTCTATGTTGTGTGGCGGAATTATTTATTTTTCTGTCGTTGCTTTTCGAATTTGTCAATTATTGTCAAATCAATTACAATACCGACTACTACCCCAATTCCATACATTAATATATCCCAAGGGTCATAAGTCCTGCCAAGAAATTCGATTTCATAAAATTGTAATATTTCTACTATTGTTCCAAATGCAAAGGTGAATATAGCACCTATGATTCGGGCTTTATTAACTGGTATTTTCTTTCTTAGGGATATTTGTAGTAATAAGTAAAGATTCATTGGTAGAAGAATGTCAATTAAGTAGCCACGAATAAAATGCCTAAAAATCCCTTGGTAGTCAGGTCCAATTATGAAATGCAATAATCCAACAAATAGTGAAACTGAGACAATTATGTAAATGCTTTTCTTATTCTTCATTCTGTTAAATAAAACCTGCTTGTGTTGTTCCTATATCGATTGCTTTGAAAGTATTTGTTTCTTCTTTTATGCTACACAACGTCGAGGGCTTGCTGCTGCGCTGGTATTCATTGAACGTCCCCGGAACTGCTGCCCAATTGAAAAACTGAAGTTGAAGTTAACGATAAAAAGCTGAACAATGAACGTCGAGCCCGAACCGCAGTACAGCAGAATTACCGCTGCTGATTGTTTCAATGTCAAGCCCCACTATTAGCAAGTCACTGTTAGCGGCTGGTTATCTTATTTAAGCATTAATATTTATTCAATTTTAAACACAACTGATGTTGCGAAAGGCATTGTAGAGGGACAAGTAATAACTATACCATCAGCATTCTGCTTCCATTTTAATTTCCCTTTATAGCCAAGTAGTTTTATTTTTTTTACTGGTTTGGCCAGGTTGCTGGCATTGGTACCAAGCGATTTTATTTTTACTTGTTCGCCTGGCTCAGGCACTGTCATACAAAAAGCATAAAGAGCTCCTTTTTTGCCAACAGTAAAACGAAAGTCTTGTACTTCAAACTTAAAATCTGCATGTTTTTTTCTCAAACTTCCCCCGGGTAGCATCTTTAATTTCCCATCAATTAATTCTCCTTCGCCAGGAATAGTCCATGCGTGGCTTCCGTAAACCCCTTCTCCGTTCAAACGCATCCAGGCACCTACTTCTTTCAGCATCTTCAGGCTTCCTGAGTCTAATGATCCGTCTGGTAATAGTGAAATGCATAATGCTGCATTGCCATCTCTTGCAATAGCTTCAATAATATAACGTATCATCATTCCTGAATTATAAGTAAAGCCAGGTGCATAAAACCAATCGCCTACAGGTGCCTCTGCAATCCATGGCTGGTCTGTTTTAATATTGACAGGCACACCAAACTCTTCTGTATTCACTGTGCCATTCGTTTTTTCACGGAATTTTACAATGCTAAAAGTGTTTACTTTTTTCCGCCGTTGAAGTGTACGGTTGTAAAAATCGGCCATTACAATTGGCATTGCATTGGTTTTAGTGCCCATACCTGTACCATTGCCTGTAAAAGGGCCTTGTACGGTTCCATCAGTGTAAATAAAATCAGGGTCGTAATGTTCTACTACATCCATCATTCGCAAAGCCCATTGAGTGGTGTACCATTTTGCATAATCCTGATGTTTTGTAAATATGCCTGCAGGTGGGGGAGACCATCCAGTATTTGAAGCTTTTGTAACGCCTTTGTATTCCCTAAGGTCAATACCGTACAGTTCACGGGGGTCGTATCCTTCCCACCATTTGCCTTTACCATCTGCAAGTGTAAGGTTACCATCATAAGGGATGCCTTTTTTGTTACCAGCAGTATCGCTGCCAAATGCTGTTTGCCACCACCACCAGGTATATTCGTGATGGAATGTAACACCAAAACGCATACCATTAGCACGGCAGGCTTTGGCCCATTCGCTCATTAAATCCCGTTTAGGGCCTATGTTCACCGAATTCCAGGAATGATATTTTGAATTCCATAAATCGTAATTGTCGTGGTGCACACCTTGTATCATAAGAAAACGGGCACCAGCATCTTCATATATTTTTGTTAGGGCTACAGGGTTAAGTTTTGCTGGGTTCCAGTTACGTAATACATCTTTATAACCTGCTTCTGATGGATGGCCAAATTTTTGAAGATGGTTCTTATTCGCCAAATGGTCTTGTTTGTAAAGATTGCGGGCATACCAATCGCCGCTTTCGCCAGCCGATTGCGGACCAAAGTGAACCCATATTCCAAACTTGGCTTCCCGAAGCCATGCCGGCTCACCGGGATAGTTCTTTTCAATAGATTCCCAAGTTGGTTCAAAAGGGCCAGGAGCAATGCGGATATTTAACTTCATTTCTGGAAAAGCCTTCCAGTCACTCATTGTCACACTGTCTATCGGTTGTTTAGCAGGGGATGCGGGAATAACGGGTAGTTTATTATTAATAATTCCATTTTTTTGCGCTGCTGAATGTTGGGTATACAGGCAAAACGCTATTAATAAAGTAAAACAAAGAATCAATTCTTTTTTCATTGTAATATTAATTTCTTATACTGATAATCATTTGACCGATTTTAAATCAGTGTTTAGCTTGCTGCTAACGTTCAGGCATTTGTGCTGTTGGAGACTTCATCTATTCGTCGTTCCCGGCGACGGCTGCCGATTAAAGATAAAAGATGATGTTAAATTCTAAAGCTTAATTTATAATGTCAAGCTGGGGCAAAAAGCTGAACAGTGAACTGAACGATGAAAGACGCTATTCGTCCGGTACCGCTGCTGATATTTTTGTTTGGATGAAGTTAAGAACAAATGCCCAAAATTGCTTGTCCAGCCCGGTACAAATGCCCATTTTAAATATGACCCGCCCTGAAAGTAATAGGCTGGTAAATCCTCCCAAATCCATAACTATTCTTTGTAGGTGTATATCTGCAATTATTTACATCCGGCGAATAATTTTAGTAATGTCTCATCTGATGCTGCAATGGTCAGCAAATGCGGCATAATTTTTTTAAACTTAAATTCATTAAAAGATTTTAACTCATTGGCATATATTGTAAAATCAGCGCCTTCTATTGAACTGCTTTGCAAATAATTCATATCGGACGTAATCTCAATTTCATAACCATCTAATAAAACGTTAATTTCTTTAATGTTAGCTTCTATTTTTTTAGTAATACTGTTACTGTTATTGGAACATAGATAACCATAGTTTATTTTCTTTATTTCGTTTAGCTCACTTTTCATTCTTTTAAGATATTTGGTAATACCTGTCCAAGCATAATTGGCATCGTAGGTGTGCCGCCAATGGTCATTTGTGCATTTTTTTGTTATTGGAGCTTTCATACAAGCAGTTAGTTCTTTTATGAAGTTGTCAAATTTTTCATTATACCAGTCGCTATATTTTACATAATTGGAAATCTGTTCATTCAACACCTTTTTTTTGCTGTTTGTGTTTTCGGAATTACTATTTGTAGTGGTGGTTGTAGTTTGTGTTTTTTCTTTTAATCCGGCATCTGTCAAAGCCATGTCAAAACATTCATCCGCTGCAGGCAATTTTTTCTGGGAAATTAATAGCTCCTCTTTTTTTAATTCGGCAGTTGTTTTCGGCCTGATTAGTATGTTTTCATTTTTGTATTTTGTTGCAATGAATTTGGTGTAAAAGCTGCCGCTTCTTGTAAATTGAAGTGGAATAACCATCTTCCCTGTTTTATCTAAAAAGCCGTTAATTTGTTTTTTGGTAACTTTTATCAGCCCATTTTGTAATGTGCTTATGTCATCATATTCACATGCTGCAATTTCATTGCCGGTATGGTCAATTAATCCCCACAAACCATTCTTTTTAACAGCTACCATTCCATTCTCATCATCTGCCAGCCGGCAATCGTCGTACGCAATTACACAATCCTGCTTAAGCTGGTTGTTAAATAATGCTAATTCTCCTTTTGCATTTTTTGCAATTTTAAAATTTTTGCTAAACAGGTTCATGTAGTTGTAATACCGCATCTCTAATGGTTCTGTAACCATTTTTTTATTTGCTATGTCATAAGCGGTTAGTTGTTGGTTTTTTTCGAGGATGAAATAGTTCTGCATTCTAAAAATCAGGTGGTATTCTAGGGGAATCACTTCCTCTCCATTGACATTGATAATACCTCTTTTGTTTTCGTTAGTTTCTCCTTTACTTACCACTGCAAGGCCATCTTTAAACGGGGTAATACTTTTAAAGGAACAGGGAATAATTATTTTGGGCGAAAGGTTGGCAAATCCCCACAAATTATCACTGCTAAGTACCGGGAATAAACCTTCGGAATAATCACCGCTATAGAGTTGTTTAACTAATAGTTCACCTTTTTCGGTAAAGGTTTTGTCATAAAATTTTATTTTTTTATCACTGATGAGATAAAAGCCATCCTTCCCAATAGGAGTTACCTGTTCTTTATTTTTATTCAATATAGGTTCCCCTTTTTGGGTGATATAAAAATAATTGCTGCCATCTAAGGTAACTTTTGCATATCCGTTGGTAAACGAATTATAGTTTGTGTATTGGGCAGTAATTTTTACTGTACCGGTAGAGTCGCAAAATCCATATTTGCCGTTTTGTTTAAAAGCTATGCGGTTTTCCCAGCAATTTTCTTCTACCCATTCAAAGTTCATGGAAGCAACTTTTACAAATCCATTTTGTGCAGTGGTACTTAATATTGCAGTTAAGCATATTATGGAGGTAAAAATGTATTTCTTTGCGTTCATATTTAATAGTAATATTTAATTGTTGTATTGTAAGCCATTAACGCTATAAGCCATATAGTAGCCATTTACAAGGATAGGTTCATTTACCGAAAATTTTATGTAAAGACTTTCACTAAGCAGGCTTTCTATTTGCGTTTTATTGGAACCTGTGGGAATAGTAATTTGCTTTGGGTAAAAATAATAAGTAAGTAATTCATTATCATATTTTTCAACAGGCAATATCAGTTCACTCATTTGGAGCTGTGGCAAGCATCCATCAGCGTATTGTTTTGCAAAATTGCTTAACTGTGTGGCCACCATTTCTTTTACCTCCTCCCAATTTTTTTTATGCAGGAAATGTGTTTGTGCAGATAAAAGCAAAGTCCATGCTGTATAGGTTTTGCCATCATATAATTTTGATTTTATGTTGGTATATTTTAGAATACTGCCTTTTTTTAATCCATAATTGGTTATCGTATCTGTATTAATTGAATAATCTTTAATGGTATCCGAAGCAGTGTTTGGTCTTAAAAACGGAAAGCCTTCCGCCGAACCGTTAAATGCATTGTGCAGTAATTGGCAAAGATTGCCTTGCTGGGCGTTGCTGTAAACGGAAAGTAACAATAAAACTGCAGTTATAATTTGTCTCATTCTATAAAAGTATTAATTTATGGTAAAGCATAAATACCTGATGGAGGGTATTTATTATGTTAAAGAGTCAGCAACCATCTTAATTCATGAGGCTGTTGTAGCAATGGGCTGCCAAAGGCCAGAGCTTGGCGAAGTACGGGAATTAGCAATCCATCCGCCCGGAACCGAAGCCCAATTGAAAAACTTTTGATGAAGTTAATTACAAAAGATTGATAGAATTCCGTCGACCTGGAACTGAAGCTGAATTGCTTATAACTGCTGATTGTTCTTCCGTCCAGCCGCGGTAGAGTAAAACCCGTTAGCGGTTCGTTTTTTTTTCTCGCTTCTCATGCAGTGGCTGATTATCTCCTTCTTTACTTTTAAAGTCCGTGATGATCAACTAAGCATATATTGAAAGTATTTATTTCATAATTTATTTACTTAGCAACCGTCTTTGCGAGGTGCACATTTATAAATTATTTTACTATCTCGTTCTACATAGTCGCCCGCTACTATTGGATACGAATACTTGGGGGCGTACGATACAAAATGGCTTCTTATAATTATTTTGTCGTTAACTTTTAGGCTATACAATTGCTGAAATTCATTAGACTTTTCCGGCCCAAAACTAAGAATATAATCATCACCATTAATCCTGACCATCACTCCGAAACCTAATCGTGAGCCTGGCGGAAGAGAAAGAGAGGTTACAACAGCCTCCATATTGGTGGAATCACTTATCTGGTTACTTATTTTAGCAGCACTGGCAAGCACTTTTTTACCTTCGGGAGACACTTCCCATTTTTTGAACTTTATACCATCAGGGGTAGCCTCCCATTTTTTCAATTCAGCTTTCCTTTCAGCAGCAGAGAGTGGCTTTGGGGTTATTTTTTTAGATGTTTCATTTTTGATTTCACGATTAGCAAATACTAGTCCGCTTACCACAACCAGCAGTAAGATCAGCGCATAAATAACTTTTTTCAAAATTTTTGTATGTTTAATTAATAATATAGTTTTATCTTCTTTTAAAGTTTATTCATCAAAATTACTTTAATAGTATTCATTGCAGCCGAAAAGCAGAAGCCCAAATGTTAAAGTCGTCAGTTTAATTTCTTTCATTTCTAATGTATGTTCGATGTCTAAGTGACGTCCTACAATGACCGCTAACGGGCAGGTATTGCCGATGGTGGGGAAATAGAATTCCGTCCGCCGGAACCGCTGCCTGGCTTTTTGATAAAGTTAAATATTAAGAACTAAAGCTGGGCTTTATTCGTCGAGCCCGGAACCAAAGTACAGCAGAATTACCGCTGCTGATTGCTCCAATGTCAAGCCCCACTATTGGCAATACCAATGTTGTAGGCCGTAAAAGTTAATGTTGTTGTTTGCA
The DNA here is from genome assembly GCA_044221225.1 of Chitinophagaceae bacterium. Taxonomy (GTDB): domain Bacteria; phylum Bacteroidota; class Bacteroidia; order Chitinophagales; family Chitinophagaceae; genus JJ008. Next base: position 176,896 of record JBGAPQ010000001.1, on the reverse strand, counting down.
CCAATCTACTATGTACGGATAAAGTTCAACTACTTTTAAATCCTTATGTTCTTGTCTTATTTTTAAAAGAGCCTGATTAAACTCCTTAAATTTTATGAATTTTCTTATGTCAGTCATACGTGACTCTCTTTTATTAATTACTAAGTCCGTTGTTTCTTTATCATAGTTGTCAGCTATGTATAAACAAAATACAGCCCAAGTCATATACTCATTAAATACAACGATTGAATTTGCATAGTAATCGCTACTACTACCCATCTCTGTCCAAAAACTTCTTTTAGAAAAAATGCTATCTATTTGTTTTCTGTATTTATTTGTCGCTGGATTTACGTAGTTATGGTCTATTTCAGTAAATACAATTCCTGACATTACTGCTTCTTTTTGTTTTTCTGTTAATTTCTTGTCTTCATCAACTCTGTCAGTATTGCAAATAAACATTGATATTTGATTAAACCCTCCTTCGTCAGTTGAAGTATGATACCTTTGTGTGCTATGTGAGCCGCCAATGAGCGGGGAAAAAACAATCTTATATGAATTGAATTTCTCCTTTGGAAAATTTAATTCCAACCAAGACCACATTTTTTTGATTGGCAAAAGCTCACTTTGCCTTTTAATTTGTCTATCGTAGAAACTCAAATTGCTTTTATAGAACTGCTTAAAATTTGATTTTTTTGCAAAGTCTTCCACTAATGGTTTTAATTTGCCAAATAAGCTGCTATCGGCAAATTCATCACCGTAAACGTAATAGTAGGGGCCGTTAAATAGAAGTTTAATATTCTTATCGGATAATTTTGAATTCTGAAAATTATAGGCAAAACTATTCTCTCGGAAGTCATAATATTTATTGTAGTAGAGGCTGTCTGAAAAGTCCAAATGTTTAAAGATTGGATGGTTTAAGTAAGGCTTAAAATAAGATAGCACCCTTTTATAGTAGTCGCCTTGAACGTTCAAGTCTTTTGCTCTTTGTCCACTTGGTGAAAGTGTCCAAATTATATTTGCTAATTCGTAAATAGCAGGGATTTCAAATATTACTTTTTGATTGTTTTGCTGAATGAATTGTTTGTCAAAAAAATTGGCTACTCCATTGAAATGAAAGCGAAGTGTTGTTTTTCCTTTTGGAGACTCAAAATTTACATAGATATTATGCTGATACGGGAATTTGTTATTGTAATTTAATCTTAGTGAGTCGTTGTTAAAATAAATGGTAGCATAAGCATTGAGGTTTGCATCAAATCCTGGGCTTATTTCATCAGTTCTACTTACTTTGAAAGTGTCAAGCCCGGGATATTTCCAATATTTGATAACAAATAAATCGTTTTGACAAAATATTGTTTTTGGATACTTTTCTTCAACCGTCTGCCCAAAAGCATCAGCAGTCAGCAAGGTTAAGGCTAAAAATATTTTAATAAATTTTCTCATTACTTTGAAATTATGGAGTGTCGCAATTTATGGCATACAACTCGTAAATTGGCGAAACAGCTGGCACAATGAAGTAATGATTATCAATGCAAATCTGTAGCACCTATTTTCTATAAATTTAAAGAAAACTCAATGTTCGAAGAAGTTATTATCAACTATTTCCACCCCGGGTATAATATAGGTTTGCAGGATATTAGGAATGCCTGGCTGCTTAGTTCGCCGCCGATCCGCTTACACACCTGTATTTACAGGGGTAATCTTATATTCAGGATACCTGTTGCCGGTAAGAGGATTAGCTACCGTAGTTTAAGAAAGGGATTGATTAAAAAAGATCAGGCTCAGACTTTCGATACAGCTGCTTCTCTTTTAAGTGATTATAATTTCTTCAGCAAGATCTTCTTCTGCGAGAAATTAAATGCAGCATCCAGCATCTCCAGCAGCTTGCTCCAGTTTTCTTTTTTCACTGTCATCTGCTTGTAGTGCTTTTTTACCAGCAGGGTCAATTTATCACCTTCCACACTGGCCTGTACGGCAAAAGTGCCGGCCTCATTGTCAATATTCATGTTCAGGTTTTGTATACCCACTATTTTATACCCGGGCGGTATGGTAAAATTGATAATATTTCTAAGGCTGCGGGGAAAACTCATATAAGCATCTACCTCTCTTTGCCTTTCATCCTGAGAAATAAATAACTGGTCGCCGATTAAACCAGGCACGGATACCAGCAGGTTGTCGCCAGCAACTTTCACCATATCACTTACTTCAAATTTATTGGTGAAGTTCAGCTCTTGTTTGCGCCAGTTGCGGCCATCGGAGTTCAGGGTGAACTCTGTATACGTTGTAATATTATCGAAGTCATCTTCCATTTCTTTTTTCATGTACTCCAGCTTGCGGGTTTTGTCTTCTTTTTTTCTTTCCCGGAGTTTTTCTTCATAACTGTCCAGTATAGCTCCTTTCATACTGGCCCTTACATCGTCTTCTCCTCCATAGCTTCTGTGGTCATCATCCAGGGCGGTGGTATAAACAAGGGCCTGTATATTGTAGTTCAGTTTACTTAAGCCCGTCACTGCTTTTTGCTGTACCACTTTCATATTCTGTGCGGCAGTATCAATGGATGCCGTAACCGTGTTGGTGGTAATATTTTCTTCGGCTTTTGAAGCGGGTAATATAATAGCGGTAGCCGTGGGATTTTTTCCAAGAGAAATAATATAAGCCGGTGTATTTAAAAATTCTTCTTTGAAATCGTAAGGATTTGAAAAGATGCTTGCATTAAAAATGAATTTGTCTTTTACCCGTACCATCCACTCCGGCTCTGTGCGGAAAATGATGTCTCCGGGTTTAGTAAGTGTGGAGGGAGCGGTAACAACCAGGTCGTAAGGTATCTTTCTCAGGTCAAGACATTGAGTAAGACAGGAAGCAAATAACTCACTGGAAAAACCCTCGGCCCTGTAGTGGGACATATGCCGCAGTATGTAAAAGGTTTTCTGTATAAAGTCTTCTTCCCGCAAATCTCCATAGCCAATTTGTTTCAGATAAGCCTTAGCCATGTTGTAATACTGAGAGCCATCCAGCTTGTTGTACAGGATATTCATTTTTCTGGCCAGCTCTTCGGGACTGATATTTTGCTTTAGTTCACCCCTGTCGCCAATGAAAAGATCAGACGGGTTTTCACTTCTTGAAAAAACGATCTGGAATTTCAGCATCGGGAATTCGATGAACCGGTTTATCCAGCGGGTATCACTTATCTTTTCCCGGTTACGATCCTCCCATGTATATTCAGCGGTACTGTTACCAGTCTCTTTAAATGCAGGGGCGCCCATGGTAGATTTGGAATTAACAAATGAATTATTGTCTGTATCAATCTCAAATTTCTGGCTGATAACGGGGTACTCCCTGGTGCATACAAAATAGATTGGATCAAATTCAAGATAACTCATCTTCTTTACGGTGTTATCATCGTAAAAGATGGTGCCATAGTCGATGATGTCGCCGGGGTCAAGGTCGGGCACGGCAATTTTGTAATATATAACCCGGCTTTTGCTTTTGTCGTAATAGGTGCTGACTTTACCAATATAGGGTTGAAAAGTGGACGGTACATCATCATTGTCTTCTACAAATACAGCATTGCGCAGCGATACATCTTGTACGGTTCCGTTGACTTTAATAACTTTTATGCCGGCTCCGTCGTTGGATGACCCGATGCGGAAATAAACGGAAGAGTAGGAGTTCACTGCATCCCGGTCATTCAGTTTGATGCGCCTTCTTGTTATTTCATACACAGCGAGTTTATTGGCATCCTTATCAAAGGAGAATCTTGTTTTTTGTGCAATGATAATGCCGCTTTCTTCTTTCCACTTTTCCGGTACGGCGCTTATGCCAAAATCGGCATCGCCATCATTCCATACTGTTTTCATGTTATTGGCGATACTTTCCAGTTTGGATGGGCTGAATGTATCATCATCCTGGGCCAATACGATTGTTGAAATGAAAAGACTGCCGAATATTAGTAATATTTTTCTCATACAATTTTGTTTCCCACAAAGACACAGAGAACACGGATTGGTTTTCTGTGTTTCCCAGTGGCTGGCTGTGGGATGTTTTTAAAGCCACTGAGGAAAATCACTATGTGATTTTAAAAGAACTTGTTTTTGTTTCCCCACAAAGGCACAAAGAACACGGATTGTGTTTGTAATGACCGGATGTGGGATATTTTTATATCAACTGACCATTTATTTTTCTATGAATACCATCTTTTATCAGGTTTACACCAAAGTTTATCAGCAATCCTAATTTGAGGTCTGATAACCTCAGGTAGGTTAATACAACCTTATGGTGTACTTTATCTATATGTTCTATTGATTTAAGTTCAATAAGTAGTTTATTCTCCATAATTATATCAGCTCTGAATCCTACATCCAGGACAATATCTTCATACCTGGCCGGGATATCTTGTTGCCGGGTGTATTTAATACCCCTTTTTTCAAGTTCATATGCAAAAGCAGACTCATATACACTTTCAAGCAGCCCGGGCCCCAAAGCTGTATGAATTTTAAAAGCTATGTCAACAGCAATCGTGGCCAGTTCATTCTCTGTCATAACTGCATTGTTTCTTTGTGCACTTAGTGTCTTTGTGGGAACCATTCAGGGCTTTTTTATTAAAATAAGGTTACTATTAAAATCTTTCAGCTTTCTGGTAAATGTTTTCCAGTTTTCAAAATCCGCTTTGCGTATACGACCGGTATTAAAAGCCAGCGTTTTCCTGAAGGTTACTTTATTGTCTTTGGCTGTGTACGATCCTGTTACTTCATAGTCTGTTGCTTTTTCATCGATGGCAGCGGGCAGGGAAGCAACTTTGTACCCGGTGGGTAAGGTCAGCTCTGTTTCATCTACTGCTACATAGCTGGAAGGAAGGGCATAATCCTGTTGCCTGTCTTTATCCGGTTGCAGGCCACGGAGGTTCTCCGGATAAAAATCGATGCCGAGATATATTTCCTTGTCTTCTGTAATCACATAATTACTAAGATCAATATCACCTTCAATTACGATGGGTATCTCCCGGTTGTTAAGATCTGATATTTTTACATTTGACACTACGAGGTTTCTGTTGCCAAATTCCAGGTAGCGCTGTATCATTTTCTTTTTATCATCATTAGTAAGGTCATGATAATACTGGTGAAAGCCTGTTCTTTGTTCGCCGGTAAGGGTGGCTTTTACATGCCCCTTTAGAATATTGTCTTTTAGCTGAAAAGTAGTTTGTGTAAGAATTTTGTTTTTTTCTTTATCCTGTAGTGGCACTTTCTTCACTTCGTATTTATCGGCCTTCCCGATCAGCACTTCTTTTCCCTGGATGCGCCATGCATATTCACCAAAAGGTATATATTTCTCAGTTCCGTCCAAAAAATATTCTTTTCCTCCCAGCATTACTGTACTGATGCAGTGATTGTCCACCGCCAGTGAAGGCAGTGTATAATCATAAGGAATATGGCGGGTGCCAATCCATGTCATGTAGGCTTCCAGTCCGGCTAGTTTCAGCATTTCGGTCATCAGGTTAGCCATGCCTTTGCAGTCGCCATACTTTGATTTGAAAACATCTTGTGCTGTAGCAGGTACAAAACCAGCCAGCCCGTCTTCAAAGGCGATATACCTGATGTTATCCTGTACCCAATAAAAGATGGATTTTACTTTATCTATGTCGGCTGCTTTTCCTTTTGTCAGTTCAGTAACCTTTGCCTTTAATTCATCCGTGTTATTTACACATTTTTTATACAGGTAGTTGTACCAGTTGTACAGGTCACCCACATTTCCAAACCCTTTTTCTTTTTTACCATCGTAGTTAAATGATTTTACTACAAAAACCAGGTGAGGGTATTGGTAAGCGGCGCCAATAGCTCTTGGTTCATTTTTCATTGCAATTGTATTTTGCAACTTAAAGGAGAAAATGGTTTCTCCTTTTTCCTGTGCTTTTTGTTTGGTTATTTTATATCCTTCAAAGTTGAATTCCCTGATATCAAGATCCAGCCAATCCGGAACCCGGATGCGGATAATCTTTTCTTTGGCCGGATACCAGCTATGAAAGTAAGCGGAGGTAAGATACTTACTGTCAAAATATCTTTTTTCTGTTTCCACTCTGGCGATATCCCCATACCCGGAAAATCCAATATTAAAATATTTAACACGGCTGTCGTCTGAAAATATTTCACTCGAGCTGGCAGAACGGTCAATGGCAAAACCAACATTGTAGTTCTTTTTGATGCCAAACATTCCTTTTCTTTTTTCCAGTTGTTTGAAAGAACTGATGCGGGAAAAAGAGTTGTAAAAATCAAAATACTGGATGCTTGCCCTTTCCCGCAGGGCCAGGAAATTAATGCCGGTATTCTTTGTGGCGGTTACAACGGGTAATTTATCGTCACTTTTTCCCCTGTCAAAGCTGAATTCTTCTTCTACAAGGGTAGCAGCTACCCGGTCATCGGGAAATACTTTCTTCAGCCGGTTAGCTTCAAAAATATCGTCATCATTTTGAGCATGGATATATCCCGGCAAAATAAGGGAAATAACCACGAACAGGGCTAAGGTTTTATGCATATAAGTAATTGTTCCGACAATATAAAAATTGTAGCTGATATTTCTCATAAATCCTCTTTTTTGACTGATAAAAATCAATGTGTCAACCAAGCCCAACTTGTTTTAAATTCGCAGAATAATTAAAAAAGAAAATGGCTAGAAAACAGGAAGTATTACAGGATGTGGTAATCAAATTTGCAGGAGATAGCGGAGATGGTATGCAGTTAACCGGCAGCCAGTTTACCAATAATACGGCTTTGCTGGGAATTGACCTGGCAACTTTCCCCGACTACCCGGCTGAGATAAGGGCGCCCCAGGGTACCGTGGCCGGGGTAAGTGGTTTCCAACTCAGGTTTTCATCCGACAAAGTGTTTACACCGGGAGATACATGTGATGTGCTGGTAGCCATGAATGCTGCCGCATTAAAAGTAAACCTGAAAGGCTTAAAGAAGGGGGGAAAAATTGTAGCGAATACAGATGGTTTTGATGCCAAGAATCTCCGGCTCGCTAATTATCCCGAAGGTATTAACCCCCTTGAGGATGGAAGCCTCAGTAATTATGAGGTGATCAAAATGGATGTGACCAAAATGACCCGGGAGGCATTAAAAGACGTAGTACTGGGGATGAAAGAGAAAGACAGGTCAAAGAATATGTTTGTGCTGGGCTTTCTGTACTGGATGTATAACAGGGACATGGATAATACCATAAGTTTTCTGAAAGAAAAGTTTGGTAAAAAACCCGAGGTACTGGATGGCAACATTAAAGTGCTGCAGGCCGGTTATAATTATGGCGATACTACAGAAACTTTTACCACTACCTATTCTGTGGAAAAGGCAAAAATGGAAGCCGGTTCTTATCGTTCTGTAATGGGTAACCAGGCGGTGGCCCTGGGTCTGATTGCAGCATCTCAAAAAAGCGGGTTGCCTTTATTTCTCGGTACCTATCCTATCACACCGGCATCAGATATTCTGCATGATCTGAGTATTTATAAACAATTTGGCGTTCGTACTTACCAGGCGGAAGATGAAATAGCCGGTATTGCTTCTGCCATAGGAGCCAGCTATGGAGGTGCTTTGGGTGTAACCACATCAAGCGGACCCGGCATAGCATTGAAAGGGGAGGCTATGGGTCTGGCGATGATGCTGGAGATTCCATTGGTGATTGTAAATATCCAGCGGGGAGGCCCCTCTACAGGATTGCCTACCAAAACAGAACAAAGTGACCTGATGCAGGCTTATTATGGAAGAAATGGCGAATGCCCTATTCCAATTGTATCAGCTTCCACACCTGCAGATTGTTTTGAGTCTGTATATGAAGCAGTGAGAATAGCTGTTCAGCATATGACGCCGGTTGTTTTCCTAAGTGACGGATATATTGCCAATGGAGCCGAGCCCTGGAAGTATCCTTCCGGTAATCAGTTGTCGCCAATAGAAGTTGTATTCAAAAAACAATTAGCTGAAGGAGAAGAAAAATATCTTCCCTACCTGCGGGATGAAAAACTGGCAAGACCCTGGGCTGTACCGGGTACTGAAGGGTTGGAACACCGAATCGGTGGCTTAGAGAAACAAAACATCACGGGTAATGTAAACTACGAACCGGAGAACCATCAGTTGATGGTGAAAATCCGCCAGGAGAAAGTAGATAAAATTGCTGATTTTATACCTGATCAAAAATTAGACAGCGGTCCTGAAAAAGGAAAGATACTGGTATTAGGCTGGGGTTCCACATACGGAGCCATCAAATCTGCGGTTGCCCAATTACAATCGCAGGGCCATGCGGTAAGTCATGCTCATCTTCGTTATATCAGACCTTTTCCTAAAAACCTGGGAGATATTATAAAGAATTTTGAAGCCGTATTGATTCCAGAAATCAATAACGGGCAGTTAATAAAAATTATCCGGGATATTTACCTTGTTGATGCGAAAGGATATAATAAAATTATGGGAGTACCCATCACCAAAACAGAACTGGTAATGAAACTTGAGGAAATGCTGGGCAGGGCTAACTAATTTTATTGTTTTATAAAGATTGAAACCCATCCGCACTGAACACGGATGGATTTTTTATTGCTAAACTATCCCGGTGTATACACTTCTGTAACTTCTGGAACAATAAGCGCTACTGCAAAAGCCAGCATGGCGATAATGAGCCCATACATAAAAACATTATAGGCTATCCGCAGCAACCTGTATTTTTTTGCCAGGACTACCCCTAAAAAATAATTGTCCTTAACGATGCTGCTATAGAGATAGTTTTTGTCATTCAGCATCTCTTTCATCGCCCAGTCATAATCGAGCAGGCTCATTTTATAAAAATTACCAAAGAAAAGAAGATTTGTTCTTTTGCTGTGAATATCGTCTTCGGTAAATGTGCCGTGTGTGATTGTTGGTCGGGTGGCAAGAATTGAAAAAACGATAGCGCTTACACAAACAACAACGAGAAGGATAACAGGTATTTGCAGGTTACTGTTACTATCTAGTTTTGTAAAAAGTGTGGAAATAACAATTGTAAGAATAATAGAATTTACAGAAATAAGGATATTGGCTTTGGAATCTGCCATCTGGCTGAGGTTAGACTGGTTTTGTGCAATGATTCTGAATGCTGTATTAACGCCTCTTTCCGTCTGACGTTCTTTTAATTTCCTTGTTTTTGCATTTTCGGTGTCCGGCCCAAAAATTTCCGGCTCTTTTTTCTTTTTGTCTATGATTTTCGTATCGGCTTTATTCGTGTCAGGGTGGCTTTTTTCTTTTAATCCAGCCAGGTGTTTTTCTTTCCCCGGTTGTAGAATCCGCTGTCCGTAATCTGTAAAATATTGATGAGCTTCCAGGAAAGCAATATTTTTTTGCTTCCATTCTTTTTTAGAAAACTTTTCTCCATTAAAATTTTTCAGTTCATCACGCAATAGCCGGTTTTTCTCCTTAAAATTATCTGAACCAAGATGAAAAAGGTCCGCATCACAAAGTATCTGTTCAATAGGAGTGACAGGTTTTTGAGGCATCCTGGTGGCGAGTATACAACTCCTAACTTTGCTGATAATATCTTCAGCTACTGGGTGGGTATTAAAGAATCCGGTTACATGCTGAATGCTTGCCAGTTCATGATCTTTCGTTAGCCCGGCACTGTAGCCGGTATCGTGAAACCAGGCTGCAATGAAAAGAGCAAGCTTTTCATCTTCAGAAAGTACAACCTGTTCTGCAATTTTTTCGCAGGCGATTACTACGTCACGGGTATGCTCCAGTGTGTGGAAGCAGGCATCCTTGCTTATTTTCGAGGATAAAAGGTCTGAAGCATAATCCTGTGCATCTTTTAAAAGAACAGATTGATTTACCATCGTGTTATAAGGATAACTTTTGATAAATTTAATGAAAATTAAAAGAATGAAGTTTTCAGGTTTTCTTTTCTTTTCTTTCTGCATTGTTGTTTTGATGTTTCTGTTCTCGCAAGGTTGTGATACAGGGAGAGTCCGGAAGATAAAATCACCACCCCACTATAATTTTTCTGAAGTATTCATTCATAAACTGGATATCAAACTGAAAGAAATATCCGGTTTGGCATGGGATAACAAAAGAGATGAGTTTGTCGCTAATAATGATGAGGCTGGAAAATTATTTTACCTGGATAAGGAAACAAAAGACATTAAAGCAGAGTATAAGTTTGGAGAAAAAGGGGATTATGAGGATGTGGCATTGATCAATAGCATACCTTATGTGTTACGCAGCGATGGTATGATTACAAGAATAATTAAAGATAGCACCGGCAGGGTTTATGGACTGGAAGCTGGAAAGATTGGTCTTGCCGGGGCAAATGATTTTGAAGCTATGTACTATGACCAGGACAGAGAAGCTTTAGTTATTATTTGTAAAAAATGTGCCATGGATAATAAATCATTGGTCAGTGCCTTTGCTTTTTACCCGGATTCTACCGGTTTTGATAATACCCCCCTTTACACTGTTGATGCAAAAGAAGTGGAACGTCTTTCACCACACAAAACATCAAAATTTCAACCATCAGCTGCTGCTGTTCACCCAGTGTTAAAGAAATTGTTTATACTTTCTTCGGCCAGTAACCAGTTGGTAATTGCTGATCTGAACGGGCAAACAGAATCTGTATATGAACTTGGTAAAACACTTTTTCCTCAACCCGAAGGGCTAACATTCAAAAGAAATGGTGATATGTATATTTCTAATGAAGGTGTAACGGATAAAGCTTCAGTTTTACGGTTTGTTTACAGACCCTGATGGCATGATAAGATAGGTGGGGGATTGAGTAACCTTTATTTAACCTGGTTGTTTTCCCGGCATCTGACCGGATGTGATACCTGACAATTCAATTCTCTTTTCTTCCCTCGGCTCCTCTTTCAGAATGACATCAACCCTTAATGCTTTCAATCCTGATACTCCCGGCAGTTCTTCCAGGTCATATTTTTCAATACCCTGTTTCAGTAAATTCTTGCTTTGGAGAAATTCAATATATTCCGTGTATTCGCCTGCATCTTTGGCCTGTGAATATACAATAGCTATTTTTCCGGGTTGTGTTAGTCGTTCGCCAGTATCTTTTATGCGGACTTTATCAATTCTTTTTTTGACTATCTCATATCTTGTATTATAGACGCCGTCCACATCAAACTTTCTTTCTTCAGTACGGAAACAGATTGAAAGCGGTTGGCTATGTGCCAGTATCAACTGAGTAGTTCGTAAAGAAAGACCGTTGTTTTTTTCCAGTTTGTAAGTTATCCTTGCCGCTTTTGCCAGTACAGTCAGCTGCCACATTTTTAAATTCCGCAGATAGATTTCATCAAACTTATTTCTTGGGCTTATTGACTGCCCGATAAATATATTGAACTCAAGACCATCAGTAATATATTTTTCAAAATAATGAGGATATACTTTTTGTGCGGCAGCCTGTTCTTTGTCTATAAACCTTGCCAGTGTTTCATTAATGAGTGAAATATTTTGTTCGTACTGTTTTCTATGCTTATATAACATTCCTAATTGGGGGTCGAGGCTGGCGAAATATTCTTCTATTTCATTTTTTACTGCCGGTTCAGTATTGCGGAGATGATTGAATATAGAAATAACCTGCCCCTGTAAAAAATCATACACACTCATTTCTTCTTCTGACTGCAATATGTCGGAAGCGGCAATTATATGGCGGTCAATTTTAAACTCAATCTCCTGCAACAAAGGAAACGACATAGCCGCTTGTGCCTTCCTAACCACTTTTAGGGCAAGGGTTAATTGTTCCAGCATATCCAGTTGTACTGAATGAGAACGGGCTGTGGAAGAATTTCTGACATCTATTGCCCCATATAACGGGTAAACATTGTTAAAAAGAATACGTTCTGAATCTGCTTCCTTTTTTTCAGCCTGGTGTACAATATAACTCAGAGAAGCTTCAGTGAATTTCCATTCTACAGCTGGCTGTACTGCTGTGAATTTCTTTTTTATCACACGGTCCACCTGGTTATTCAACTGGTCAAGGCTTTTTCCCATTCCTAGTGTAAAGAGTGGAATGGCAGGTTCTATTTTACTGATATGATAGGGTTTCAGGCAGCCAGCTTCTTTTGAGCTGATTTCAAGTAAACCCAGTAACTCGCCATGCTGTTTTAAGGGGCATATAATGATACTGCGGCTTCCGCTTTTGTAATAATTTGGAAGGCACTGTACCTCACTAATTATTTCTTCTGTGAGGGATTCATATAAAACAGGCTGACTGTTCTCCCGGAACAGTAATTTACAGTAGTCGCTTATTTCATCCTTCTCAGCTGTGCTGTGTAAATAACGAAATAAAAGACTATTACTGTTATGCAGGTTTGAATAAATGTAGTGGTTATTGATTTTAAAAAAAGGCGTAAGGCCAATGGTGAGCCCCTTCAGGCCAATGAGGTTCTGAATATGATTTTCCAGTTCAGTAAAAACATAAGCATCAGATATTGCATCAAAGTCGAGCAGTTTGTTCTTCATATCGGCAATAACGGCCTGTTCTGTAACATCATTGATACGGATAACAGTTAATCCTTCAAAGAAAAATTTTTCTAACGGAACCTGGTGCATGAGTTCAGGGAGTGTTAACAGGCGGTTGTTATGCTGATCCAGGATACTGGCCGGCATTTTTGGCATTTCATCCACAGGATGTATATCGATAAAACGACCATCGAGCCGAAGTTCCATATATCGTGTAAGCCCTGTCTTATCATCCCGTACCGGGTATATTTCACGGGTTGTTTCGGCGCTGCTGAAGCCAAGATATTTTTTTAGTATAAGGCCGTAAGCAAAATGAAGTTTTTCATTATCAAGGCTGCTTGCAGAATCTTTCCGGAATATTATTTCATTTGTACTTTCTTTAATTAATTGTTTTTTAAAAAGCGGGGAAGCATAAACAGCCAGGTTTTTGAATGGGTAAGATATGCCATACATGTAATTGGCTGTTGTAGGAGGGAAAACTGCAGATAACAATTCTTCAATTAATTCATTATACTGTGTCAGAATACTCAGGTCCGAAATCGTTTCAAGCAACTCGGGGTGTGCTTCCAGTTCTTTGATAACATGACCGTATAATTTTTGCAGACCGGGATTGCCTTCAGCGATATTCCTTTTTAATTCTTCTATAAGCGGCCTGAACGAAAGGAGGCTGTTAAAAACAGGGGCTGTATTTTTTGTAATTCCGTCCTGCATGATTGGTTATTTTGAGAATTTCGGCAGGTAAGGGTTAGTAAGTAAAACTAATAAATATGCCTTATTAATGCAAAGTAGGGAGAATACCAAGACTATATTACCGCCGTTGCCTGCCAGGAACTATTCCTATTTTGAACTGGATAGTAAAATAGGAATCATTGTCTTCGGGATCACCACGCTGATAGTTCGGATTGGTAATATGAATGGGATCTACTTCAGCTCTTCTGTCAAATAATTGTCGGGCAACTACAGCTTTTGCTGCAGGCAGATAATTATAAAACAGGGCAGGATCAATATACCTGGTTTCGCTTGCATCATCCAGGTAATCGGTGTTCAGAAAACGGTGATTTATTTCCAGCCGGAGGTTTACAAGCGAATTCACTTCATATTTTACGCCAACTCCGGCTGAGAAGTTTATTTGATTTAGTAAATAGGGTTTACGGTCAGGATATTCAGCAAATCCCTGCCCTTCGGTGCGCAGAGGTTGTAAGCGATACCATTGACCATTTAGTTTTGCCTGCGGATCAAATGAGAAATAACCAACACCTGCCACTATATAAGGTGACAAGACTGGCGGATCTTCATCCCTGCTATAATAATTTTTAAAAAATTGGGGATGAAGTTCTACTTCAAGTTGTATTTCAGAAATACTGCTTTTAAAACTCAGGTTTCTTTCATAGCGGCCAAATGTAGTAGCTTTTACACTTTTCAGTATGCTGTCATAAGCGGCCACTTGCCCCAGGGTAACCTGTAATCTGAGTCCTACCAGGTTTCTATAGGTGGCAATAGCATGTAAACTATAGCCGGGTTTTGAATTTTTCCAGTTGAGGTCTTTAATGAAATTTTTACCAATCCCTTTTTTACCCCCCAGATCAGTGAATGCATTCATTATGCCCACGGAGCCGCCGATTTCTACAGACAGATCATTGTAGTAATAATTCTTATCAGCATAATAATACTGAGCGGTGGCATTATTCAAAAAGGTAAGTACAGGTAATATTCCGTGTAAGAGAAATTTTCCCATCCTCAAATGAATTTTCTTTAGGTTTAATAAAATGGTTATTGCAGAGGATCAGGAATATGAGAGGGCAGGAAATGTGATGGGTAAATTTAGCAATAATAAATATATCAGGTCTTAAATTATTAGAAACCCAAAAAAGCATCAGTAGTAGAAACACTGATGCTTTTTCTCCGGTATCAATAGTAAAGTAGTAAAGGGTAAAAAAATCTTTTACGGCATCTTCATCACACTGATTACTTTTTGCAGCGATTTATTTTGTAATCGCAGAAAATAAACTCCTGAAGCCAGCCCATCGTTATAAATATCAATATTATAAGTACCGGCAGCATATTCCTGGCTGGTAAGTACTTTTATAACTCTGCCTAATCCATCAATTTGCTGAATCATTGTATGTCCGCCAGTAGTGGAAAACTGGATCGTGGCGGAAACTGTATAAGGGTTGGGCCACATTTTCAGCAGCAGGTTATTGGAATTATTATTAGTATCCTCCGGATCATCGGCTACGCCGCAAGGACCGGTAATTAATGGCAATGATTGATAATTCTGAAGCATAATAGAATCTAAGGCTGGTTGTTTTACACAGAACCATTGCTCCAGTACAGAAGCGTACACACTTCTGAAATCATATTGGAAGGGAATGTTATTCACCACCTGTATATCTGCAGGTATTTCAGGACTTGTTCCAAGGATTCCTTTTTTGGCATGTTTGCCAAACAAAATCAATGGTGCGGCAGCACCATGGTCAGTACCCAGGCTTGCATTTGATTTTATACGACGGCCAAATTCAGAAAAAGTCATTCCCATTACACGATCATCAAGCCCCATTAGTTCCAAATCCTGCTGAAAAGCACTGATACCCGAGGAAAGATCTTTTAATAGTTTGGCATGACCTCCTGTTGTTGTGTCACTTGCATTTACCTGTCTTTTATGCGTATCAAAGCCTCCCATTGTCACAGTGTACACTCTTGTTTTCAATCCCCCCTTAATCAGGCGGGCAACTATTTTTAGTTGTTCTGCCAGCCAGTTTTCTGTGGGATAAGCAGCCATAGTGCTTGCCCGCTGATAAGCAGCACGGATGATGTCAGAATAGATTTTTGTTTTTTCTGAAATTACCCGGAGAAATTTCAATTCTTTATTGGCCGGTGCTGAGTTTAGGGGATAATCTGAAAAAGGATTTGCAAACGTATAAATTTTTTCAGGATTGGTAATAGATAAACCCATTGAGTAAATAGAACCCTGTACCGTTAGTGTCGGAAAATTGCTAATCTGTATCGCCAGCGGATCGGGCATACTTGTATTGGGAAATGCATCAGGATAGCCTGGGTATTCGCTTTCCAGGTAACGGCCCATCCATCCGGTCTTTACCCTTTCCCTTCTGTTAGTCCGGGTATCGCCACTGTTCCAGATATCCGTAGCACGGAAATGGGAAAAGTTTGGATTTTCATAACCCACAGATTGTACAATATTCATCTTGCCATCATTGAACATATTTTGCATGGCTGTCATAGCAGGATGCAAGCCTGATTTATCTGTACCATCCAATCGCAATACCTGGCTTTGCGGAATAGCAACGTTAGTTCTTGCATTGTAATAATTGCCATACACATCCAATGGTATTATCATGTTCAGCCCGTCATTGCCACCGGATAACTGCACCAGTACAAAAACATGGTCTGTATCTGTAAGTACCTGTTCCAGTAATCTTGCAAGACCACTTTCTGCTCCCTGTGCAGTGAAAGAAAAGCCGTTTAATAGCCCCGGCATGGTTACAGCCAGCGGTACGGTATTGCGAATAAAATTTCTCCTGTTCATGGTTTTGTTTTTACATAGGTTAAAGTCAAATCCGTTAGCATAAATGAAATTCCGGCAGGTTCATCAGGAATTTGAACAGTTCCTTTAATGAAGCATTGATTACTGTATTGTTATTACTGTTCCATGCATTGCTCCAGACAGTATCGTCCGTTGTATTATTTGTCAGGAAATGTGTTTTGACATATGTTTTTGAATTAGCTGACAGCGGGTAGCGGAGCAATAAGGCCGTCACATCAGTAATCAGCTGGTTGGGATCAGACGGGTTGGATGAATAATTGGCAAATGCCCTTACATCCACCACTGAATCATTAACCAGCGCATCAGTGAAATCAGCTCTTTTTGGAAGCGAGTTGCTGTTTACCCATAACTCATAGTGCATAGGCTCCTGGTAATAAGAAGGCCATCCGGATACATCCGGCGGTTGAAACAATTGCTGCTGCATATCCGCTGCCTGCTGGTATATCGATTGGAATAAAGGATATCCTGCTGCATAATTAGTGTATGCAGGGAAGCTTACATTAAACTCCCTGAGTGTGCCTGCAATAATGTCAAAAGGATTTTTGATATAGCAGGCCTGGTTCAGCACATCATAGAAATGTTCACTTTTTAGAAGAACCGACAGGGCCGGCCTTATATCATAGTTATTACTTATTAAAATATCGGCCATCGGAATGATGACATCTGTTTCTGTAGTGTCCTCAATTTCATAATAAACAAACCACTTATATAATTTTCTGCAGATAAATCTTGCAGCCTCCGTGGTGTTAAATATCATGTCCACCAGGTCATCTAATTCCTGGTACGGTTCGGAGCTTCCGCTGATGGTGGTGTTGTTATAAAAAGCGGAAAAAGTTTTGGCGCCATTGTCATGTGCTGCGATGTCAAGATAAGAGCCCAGCGGATTATCATTAATTCGCCAGCCCGTTAGTACTCTGGCAGCCGCTATCACATCATCTTCTGTATACAATGAGTCATTTCCTTTGCCTACGGTAAAAAGCTCCTGCATTTCTCTCGCATAGTTTTCATCCGGCGCCTGTTTTGAATTCAGGTAGCCGTTCAGGTGTATCAGCATGGCCGGATCAATAGTTACTTCCCGTGCCAGGGTTTTAAAACTTCCTAATGCATTTGTACGAAGTAAATTATGATGGCGGTATAGCATCAGGGCATTGTTTACTTCACTTTCCTGTATAGAAAAATGATGATGCCAGAACAAAACCATTTTTTCCTGAATACTCCTGTCCTGGTTGATAATTAAGCCCGCCCACCACTTTTTTAAACTATCCACTCTTCGGCTATTAATCTGCCCTCTTATTTCAGGAGCACTTGCTGTGTTCGGATCATTCACCCATGTTTGCCCGACAGCCACGCCGAGATCGTCATAGAATACGCCATCATCTTCGAGTAATCCATAATCTCTTACCGGCGGGCTTGGTATAGATGTATTGTTTAGTAATTCATCAACTGCTGTTCCCGGGGATAAAGCAATAAAATAATCAATGTCCGTTTTTTTGGCGCCAAACATAGTACGCTTTAGTAAATGGGCTACTTCATTTACAGTCCATGCCCCGGTATAAGGAGTAAGGCCGGCAAACATCTGGTTCCTGTTTGCTGAATATTTTTTTCTTGCCCGTTTAAAGAAATCTCTCCTGTCCATAAGTAAGTTTTTATGGTGATATATGCTTATCGTATCAAAACAAATGTTCCTTTTTGCTGATGAGGCTTATTTTGCATGTCTTTATAATCCACCAGGTAAATGAATACGCTTGATGGTTGTATTTCGCCTTTGTACCTTCCGTCCCATCGCTGATTGATGGTTGAACTTTTGAATACCACTTCTCCGTTTCGGTTAAATATTTGTATGCGGTACCCATCCGGCACTTTACCTAACGGCCCGAAATAATCATTAAGGCCATCACCATTTGGCGTAAAGCCGGTGGGTATTGCAACCACCGCATCGGTTAATACAACTACGGTAAACTGATCCGAAACCTGGCAGCCCTGCGCTGATTGATTAGTAGCCGTATAAACAGTAGTAACAATTGGTGTAGCCACAGGGTTGGTGCAGTTAGTACAGCTTAATGTAGAATGTGAATTCCAAACAATATTCCCGTTTCCATTTGCATGAAGCATTACGCTTTGTCCTGTGAAAATGGTATCAACTTTTCTTACACTGTCAAAAGGTCCGCTTAGGGGTACAGGATTATATTTTACAATAGCTGAATCATAACCACAGATATCCGGCAGCGTATCCTGGTAAGGAACAAATCCGGCCACGCTGCAAACAGCTGAATCCTGGTTAGTGAGTTCAGGTATTTTTAGTTTAATAACTGCAAAATCTGCATCTCCCTGTGCAGTATTGAAATCTCCATCGCCTGAATCTGAGTCGCCAGCCAGGTAATATTCATTTCTTGAAGGATGCCTGATCAGGAAACGCATATGATCATTTCCGCTACCACCCCAGTTTTGTTTCCATTGTAGCGTGCCGGCTGAACTTAGTTTTATAGTCCAGAAATCGCCATTACCGAGGGAATTAGTAACATCTCCGTCATCCGAATAAGTGACTCCGCCAATTATATAACTGCTGTCCCTGTCGGTAATAATTGTTTTAGCATATTCTGCATCTGTACCGCCGAAAACTTTTTGCCAGTTAAGTTCTCCTTTCTGATCTATATTAATGATCCAGTAATCCTGGCTGCCCCTGGCGCCGCTTACATCACCATCCGTAGAAGTGGTATAGCCTGCCAGCGTTAATGAACCGTCGGTTCCTTTAGTCATGCAATAGGCTACATCATTTTGCGAACCGCCATATATTTTACTGAGGATCTTGTTTCCATTCGCATCAATTGCCAGCAGCCACATATCATAGTTCTTCTGGTTAGGAGGGATATCACCATCAACAGAATTAGTAAAGCCTGCTGCGAATATGGTGCCGTTGATGATTTCAATATCAAAAAGTTCTTCATTTTTGCTGCCTCCAAAACATTTACTCCATTGTACAGCACCGCCAGCATCAATTTTCATGAGTACACCATCGGTGTAGGTTCCGGTACTGTGGTTGCCTTTAATATCGCCATCATTGGAAGAAGAGGAAGCTGCTAGCAGGAACCCCCCGTCTCTCATCAGTTCAATATGATTGCCAATATCAAGTCCGCTGCCACCATATCTTTTTTGCCATTCAAGATTACCTGCCGGGGTTAGTTTTAATAGCCATATATCTTTTGTTCCGCCATGACCAGAAATAACACCACCGTCTGTTGAATTGGTTTCACCTAATACCATATAGCCGCCATCTGCAGTTTGTACAATATCTCTTGCACTTTCATAACCGGTGCCGCCAAATGATTTTTCCCATTGAATGGTTCCGCATTTATCCAGTTTCAATACCCACAGATCCCAGTATTCACGGGCAGGCTGGGGACTTACATCACCGCTTTTGGAATCAGTATAACCTGCAATAATAGTTCCGCTGTCAGACGTAAATTTTATTGTATAGGGGATGTCAACATCGGCACCACCATAATGATGGGCCCATTGCATTGGAGGTATTTGGGCAGATAAGGTTACAGGCAGTAACATTAGTATAAGGCAGAAAAGCTGGTATGTGTTTCTCACAAGTTGGCGTTTCATAGAATGAATAGTCGGCTAACTGTTGCAAGGATTATGCTAAGATTTGTTTTTTGTGGATAAGATTTTACTTGGAGCAGATGAATTTTTACTCAGTGTTTTTTCTGTTGATAAAACCAGCAGGCCGGTTGCAGGCCGCAACCTTCGCATTTGGGGTTTCTGGCCAGACAAACATAACGGCCATGAAGAATAAGCCAGTGGTGGGCTTTATGAATAAGCTCTTCGGGTATGTTTTTCACAAGTATTTTTTCTACTGAAAGAGGAGTTGAAGCTGTTTGGGGAACAAGGCCAATCCTTTTACTAACCCGGAAAACATGTGTATCAACGGCCATATTGGGTTGCTGGTCAATTACAGATGTTATTACATTAGCTGTCTTTCTGCCTACTCCCGGTAATTGAACCAGTTCATCTACAGTCATTGGTATATTACCATGAAAGCATTCAATCACTTTCCTGGCCATACCGATGAGATGTTTTGTTTTATTGTTCGGGTATGAAATACTTTTTATTAATGGAAACAATTCGTCAAATGTAGCTTTTGATAGTGATTCAACCGTTGGATATTTATCAAAGAGGAAAGGGGTAGTCAGGTTTACCCGCTTATCCGTGCATTGAGCAGAAAGGATCACAGCAACCAGTAGCTGGTAGGGGTTATTATACAGGAGCTCTGTTTCTGCAGCCGGTATTTGCTTCTGAAAATAACCGATTATAAAGTCATATCGTTCCCTGCGGGTCATGATGCAATATAATGGACAATAGAAAATCAATGCTGATAAAAATAAAAAAAGCATCCCGGCGACTTGCCGGAATGCTGACTAATTTTGTAACAACTGACGGAATTACTGTACTTCCTGTGCAGCTTGCTCCCGTGCATAGTTAAGTACATTGAGTACAACTTTTGTACGGGGTGATTCTGTGATTTTGTCAAGCCTTTGCATGGAAGCTTTCAGTACACTCAGTTTTTCACGAAGTGTCCAGTCTTTTTCTAAAGCTATTTCAATGGCTGTTGTTTGTTCTGTATTTGTTTCTTTATACAAATACAATAAAAGGTCTTCAGGTGTAAAGTTTGTCATTTGCAAACCGATTAATTTGTCCAGAAATCAGATGTTGTCCGTTGGTAACCGAGATATTACGAATGTCCGATATGTAAACGGGGACAGGGTTTCCTTATTGTGCGGTAATTCTTAATTCTTTGTATTATCGGGTTTTTCCGGTACCAGGAAAAGTTCTTCATTATCTCTCTTCATCAGGTATTTCTCTCTTGCATAGCGTTCCAGGGTAGCAGGATTATTCTTAAGTGCTTCTAATTCTTTACGTTCTGTAGCAATCTGTGTTTGGTAGTATTTTTTGTTTTGCCGGAGTTCCTTCAATTCTTTGCGCCTGTCTAATTGGGTGAAAAAATCATTTTTATCCAAAAAAAGGATAATAACACAAAAGGTAGCGAAAGCGATAAAATATTTGCTCCTGATCCAGGAGGGGATATGGGTTAGTAATTTCATTATTACGGGTTCAGAAGTCAATAGCCAGAAGTCTGATATTGCTGCCAGACTTCTGACATCCGGTATCTGGTTTATTTTCCAAATTTAATCTTTCCTTTTGGATATACGGCCGAGCTTCCCAGTAATTCTTCAATTCTTAACAACTGGTTATACTTGGCCATACGGTCTGTTCTGGAAGCAGAACCGGTTTTTATCTGGCCACAGTTTAATGCTACAGCCAGGTCAGCAATGGTGGTATCTTCTGTTTCACCACTGCGGTGGCTCATGATGGTATTATAACCATTATGCTGTGCCAATGTTACGGCATTGATGGTTTCTGTTACAGTTCCGATCTGGTTTACTTTTACAAGTAAGGCATTACCAATTTTCTTGTCAATACCTTGTTGCAGACGGGTTACATTAGTAACAAAAAGATCATCACCTACTAACTGGCATTTGCTGCCAAGCGCCTGTGTGAGGGCTGCCCAACCGTTCCAATCGTCTTCGGCCATTCCATCTTCAATTGAAACAATAGGATATTGTTTCACCCATTTTTCCCAGAATTTAACCAATTCATCACTGCTCATTACTTTACCACTGCTTTTATGAAAAACATATTTTTTCTTTTTATTGTCCCAGAGTTCACTGTTGGCAGCGTCCATAGCAACGGTAATCTGGTTACCCGGCTTGTAACCTGCTGCAGTAATAGCTTCAAGCACTGTTTCAATGGCTTCTTCGTTGCTCTGAATATTAGGAGCAAACCCGCCCTCGTCGCCTACGTTGGTGCTGAATCCTTTTTTCTTTAATACTGATTTCAATGCATGGAAAATTTCAACTCCCCATCGAAGGCCTTCGCTGAAATCGGGTGCGCCAACTGGCTGTATCATAAATTCCTGGAAATCTATTTTATTATCAGCATGGGCGCCGCCATTCAGAATATTCATCATGGGCAGGGGCAGTACTTTGGCATTGGTACCACCCACATAGCGGAAGAGAGGAAGGCCGGCTTCTTCTGCAGCGGCTTTTGCCACGGCCATGCTTACAGCCAGTATTGCATTGGCGCCGAGTTTTCCTTTATTGGCAGTTCCGTCGAGTTGAATCATCATTTCATCAATGCCTGTCTGATCGGCCACATCATAGCCTAATAAGGCAGGAGCAATGATCTTATTTACATTAGATACTGCTTTTAATGTTCCTCTTCCAAGATATTTTTTCTTATCACCGTCACGCAGTTCCACTGCTTCGTGAATACCTGTACTTGCACCACTTGGCACGGCAGCACGGCCCAGCGCTCCTTCATCGGTTATAACATCAACTTCTACTGTCGGGTTTCCTCTTGAATCCAGGATTTGCCTGGCGAAAATCTCAGAAATGTAACTCATAATTAAAACTTGTTTATGATTGAATAGTATGTGTTTGCGTCAGCGATCTGAAAACTTCTTCCAGGCTTTGGTTTTCGCTTTGCAAAGAAACGATGTTGAGGTTGTGCTGCAAAGACAACTCCATTATTTGTTTGCGCAACTGATCAGAATCATGTGTGGCTAACTGCCAGTTGTTCGTATCAGTTTTCCTGATACTGGTAGCGGCAGGAAGTTTTTCCAGCAATTGAGCATCTACTGCTTCTTTAAAAGAAACTTTCACAATATTGGAAGAAGATGCTTTTCTGAGGTCACTCAATTTATCATCTGCCACCAGGCTTCCTTTATTAATGATTATTACCCTGTCGCATATAGCCTCCACTTCCTGTAAAATATGGGAAGAGAATAAAACGGTCTTATTCTTTCCTTGTTGTTTTATTACTTCCCGTATTTCTATGATTTGGTTGGGGTCAAGTCCTGAAGTTGGTTCATCCAGTATCAATACTTCAGGGTCGTGTATCAATGCGGCGGCCAGGCCAACCCTTTGTTTATATCCTTTTGATAGCTGACCGATCTTTTTCTTTGCTTCACTAGTAAGCCCGACTATTTCAATTACTTTTTCAACTGCTTCCTTTTTGTTATTGATCTTGTGCAATTCGGCCACAAACCCCAGGTATTCTCTTACATACATATCATAATAAAGAGCATTTAACTCCGGCAGATAACCTATTTTCTTTTTGGTCTCAAGTGGTTCATCGGCTACATTGATATCGCATACATGGGCTTCTCCGCTGGTTTGTTGCAGATAACCGGTTATGATTTTCATTGTGGTGGATTTTCCTGCACCGTTCGGTCCCAGGAAACCAACAATCTCACCCTTGTTTACTTTAAATGAAATGTTATTGACAGCTTTTTGTTCGCCGTATTCTTTAAGAAGATTTTTTACTTCGATTGACATATTACAAACCTACACTAAAACCTTAAAATAGATGAAGGGATCGCTGAAACTTATTTCATTATTTTTACAGACCATGGTTACAATAATTTCTCTGATATTTATTATTGGTTATGTTGCTATTGCTCTCGAGCATCCAATAAGAATAAACAAAGCGGCCACGGCACTTATTACAGGTGTGTTGTGTTGGAGTGTTTTCGCTGTTTCCGCACCAGATAAGCATATTCCCGCCCATCTTCTTACTGAATATCTTGGTGAAGTAGCCGGAATTTTGTTTTTTTTATTGGGAGCCATGACCATAGTTGAATTGATAGATGCACACGACGGATTTGAAGTGATTACCAGACGTATTCAAACTACCAGTAAAAAGAAATTAGTGTGGGTGATCGGTTTTTTAGCCTTTTTCCTTTCTGCAGTGCTGGATAATCTTACCACTACTATCGTAATGCTTTCTTTGTTACGTATAGTTATTCCTGAAAAGAAAGACAGGTTGCTTTTCGCAGGACTGGTTATTATAGCTGTAAATGCAGGGGGAGCCTGGAGCCCTATTGGCGATGTTACCACAACTATGTTATGGATCGGCGGTCAAATTTCAGCCGGAAACATTATTATACAAACCTTTCTTGCCGGCCTTGCTTGTTTTTTTGTGCCGGCATTACTTATTACCCGCCAATTAAAAGGCAATTTTCAATTTCCGGATAAAATTACAGGGAGCAGGAATCTTAGTGCAAGCAAAGACAGGAACACAGTATTTTGGGTGGGTATTTTAAGCCTTTTATTCGTTCCGGTTTTTAAAACCATTACTCACTTACCGCCTTATATGGGTGTCTTGCTTGGACTGGGTGTGATGTGGGTAGTTACAGAAATGATCCATAGTGAGAAAGATGAAGCAGAGAAAGGTCTGTTTTCTGTGAACCATGCATTACGGAAGATCGATACACCAAGTATATTGTTTTTCCTGGGCATTCTGTTAAGTATCGCTGCCCTGCAGGCTACCGGTATATTATCTGATCTTGCCGGTTGGATGAATAGTTCTATTGGCAACATCAAAATTATCACTATTTTGATTGGATTATTGTCAGCAATAGTGGATAATGTGCCATTGGTCGCCGCCGCACAGGGTATGTATAGCCTGGAACAATATCCAACTGATCACTATTTATGGGAATTTCTTGCCTATTGTGCCGGCACAGGGGGTAGTATACTAATTATAGGCTCTGCTGCAGGTGTGGCAGCTATGGGATTAGAAAAAATAGAATTTTTCTGGTACCTAAAAAAAATTGGGTGGTTAGCATTATTGGGTTACCTGGCGGGTGCAGGAGTTTACCTGTTACAGCTTTATTTAACCCACGGTTGATTTTTTCACAGGTCTTCAAATTCATAAAGCGGGTCAATATCTGTACCTGCTTTCATTTCCACAATAGGTTTTATTAAACCATCATGGAGGTCATACACCCATCCATGCAGATCGGGACGTTGTTCAGTACTCCATGCTCTCTGAATGAGAGCGGTTTTTGCAAGGTTAAAGACCTGTTCTTTCACATTTAATTCTACCATCCTGTTTACCCTTTTTTCTTCATCAGTTATACTTTCCAGTTCTTTGCGATGTATTCGATAGATGTCTTTTATGTTTCGCAGCCACATATTAAGTACCTGGTTAAAATCTTCATTAGACATAGCTGCCTTTATACCGCCGCAACCATAATGACCACAAACAACCACATGTTTTATTTTGAGATGATTGACGGCATAATCAACCACACTCATCAGATTCACATCTGTATTTACAACAAGATTGGCCACATTGCGGTGAATAAATATTTCTCCAGGCTCTGTTTGGGTTATTTGATCAGGGGGCACCCTGCTGTCACTACAACCGATCCAGAGAAATTCAGGAGTTTGGACATGAAGTAATCGTTCAAAAAAGCCGGGATCTTCGGCCAGTTTTTGTGCAGCCCAGTGTTTATTATCATTCAGTAATATCTCGTATGGTTTCATAATGTTTAGTAAATATTTCAAAAGTAACTCTATTCAGTCCGAAACTCATCGATCTTGGCAAAACATTGTTTGTAATAAAAATCTATAAAAAAATGACATTAATCTTAAACAAGTTTGCAGAACAGCTGTTATTTTTACCCTTTATGATTAATTTTCTGTATTAGAGAATTTAATAATTTTTGATTCTCTATTTAGCAAAGCGAAAACCTTATTTTCGGGTTTAGTAGTGGTAAGAAACAGTAAAATATACAGTCCCCTACAGGTAATGTCGGCCATTTTTATGGCAATGGCCCTGTTATGGCTTACTGTCAGCCTTCCGATTGTATTTGAGAGCCAGAAGAACCTTACTAAGCAGGAAAAAACTGCAAATGCCGGCACTCCTCTTGCGGACAATGAAGAAGAGGCTGCTAACCCTTTTGGAAATACTACTGAAGAAAAGGCCTCCGGCGGTAGTTCACTTTCCGAAGAATATTTGCATGACAGCCATATTAATGACCTTATCTTTTCAGTAAACCTGCAACACCACAAATGCGAAAATGCAGGTATCTATATTGCGTTTCACGGTGAGTTGCATGTTCCCCCTCCAAATGCAGCCTGATTCATCACTTATCTTTTCTTAACCGGCCCTAACAGGCTAGGTTTATCGTTTTTATTTTTTCACACAACATACTGCTGTCACATTAGTGGCATCAATTAAAATTTATTTTAAAAATGAGAAAGCATTCTAAAGAGTACCTGGAAAATCTTACGCCATACCGGGCCTTTGAAATACTGGTGGATGGAAATAAAAGGTTTGTCAGTAACCTGAACAAAGATCATGATCATTTGGAAATGATCAATGAAACACGGGAGGGGCAGCATCCATTTGCTGTTATACTGAGTTGTATGGATTCCCGTACATCGGTTGAATTGATTTTTGATCAGGGTCTTGGCGATCTGTTTAGTATCAGGGTGGCTGGTAATATTGTGAATAATGATATACTGGCCAGTATAGAATATGCAGTCAAATATGTGGGGTCTAAGGTATTAATGGTGTTGGGGCATACGGAATGCGGAGCTATTAAAAGTGCAAAGCAGGGAGTTAAAGATGGTCATATTACCTCTCTGCTGGACAGGATACAGCCTTCTATAAGTAAGGCGCTGCTACGGGAGGAGAGAGAACATTTGTTTCATGATGCTGTGGCCTATGCTAATGTGGAAAACAGCCTGGAAGAAATACTTACCCGCAGCGAAATTGTAAAGGGACTGTTTATGAATGGTGAGATAGGTATAGTAGGAGGTATCTACAATGTAGAGAATGGACAGGTAGATTTCTTTAAAAGTTTTACCGGAAAAAGGGAGGAAGAAAACAAGTTAGTCAATGTTTAAACAGGAATAAGAAGATGAACTTAAATAGAAAGTTTTTGAAAACAGATTTTATGTCCGCAATAGTGGTGTTCCTGGTAGCCCTGCCCCTCTGTTTGGGGATTGCAGTTGCCAGTGGCGCACCTCCTTTTGCCGGAATTATTACTGGCGTTATCGGAGGTATCATTGTTGGATTTTTAAGTAATTCTAATGTCAGCGTATCTGGCCCTGCTGCCGGGCTTATTGCCATTGTGCTGGCCGCAATAACAGAGTTGGGGTATGAACCATTTCTCGTCGCGGTGATTCTTGCTGGTGCTATTCAATTAGTACTTGGCATTGTAAATGCCGGGGGAATATCAAGTTATTTCCCATCCAGTGTAATTGAGGGCATGCTTGCAGCTATAGGCATCATTATTATTAAAAAGGAAATACCTCATGCCATCGGATATGATAAGGCACATGAGGGAGATTTTTTTTCCTATGAGTTGCTGAGCGAAGACAAGGGATTCTTCACTGAAATTCTGCATTCGCTTAATTATGCTCATTTGGGAGCAATTATTATTACTGGTGTTTCACTGGTTATACTGGTAGCCTTTAATACGATTCCTGCACTCAAAAAGATAAAAGCAGTACCCGGAGCCTTAGTGGTGGTACTGGCAGGAATTATCCTCAATGAATTATTTAAAACAACCGGATCGGCGTTTGCTATTTCGCAGGAACACTTGGTTACATTGCCGGTAGCCTCTTCTTTTAATGAGTTTCTCGGTCAGTTTCACACTCCTGATCTTTCAGGGTTTACTAATCCCGATGCATGGGTAGTAGGTGCTACCATTGCTATCGTAGCAAGTATCGAAACTCTCCTGTGCCTGGAGGCGGGTGATAAGATGGATCCATTAAAGCGGTTCTCCAGTGCGAATACTGAATTAAGAGCACAGGGAATTGGCAATATGTTATCAGGATTTATTGGAGGTCTTCCTATGACTTCGGTAATTGTAAGAACATCCGCCAATGTTAATGCCGGCGCTAAAACTAAACTGTCTGCTATAGCGCATGGCGTAATGTTGCTGCTGGCGGTAGTTGTTATTCCCGGGTTATTGAATAAAATCCCTATGGCCTGCCTCGCTTCCATCCTTATCATGATTGGTTTGAAACTGGCCAGCCCGAAAGTATTTAAACATATGTGGCATACAGGTAAGCATCAGTTTATTCCTTTTATTGTAACCGTGATAGCAGTAGTATTAACCGACCTGTTAAAGGGTGTGGGAATTGGACTGGCAGTTAGTATTTTCTTTATTCTCAGAGGAAATATGAAGCTAGCTTATTTCTTTAAAAAAGAGAAGCACCACGCAGGTGAAACAATACATATTGACCTGGCCCAGGAGGTTTCCTTTTTAAACAAAGCGGCAATCAAACAAACACTGGCACATTTGCCGCCTAACAGTAAAGTAATTATTGATGCAGCCAATACAGTTTATATAGATTATGATGTGCTGGCATTGCTGCGTGACTTTTTAAACTACGGATCAAAGGATAAAAATATTGTTGTGACAATGCGGAATTTCAAACCTGCATATAAGATAGAAGATTCTGTACATGTGCATTCTGAGAAAGAATAGAAAAAGTTATTTATGAGATGCGGTAATTGTACCCACAGTTTTAAACATTCATACAGCAGTATGAACTTAAAAGCGTAAAAAGGGGAGTGTTTCAGGAAAGTTCTTCTGATGATTCTGGCAGATGATGGTATTCATTATTCATGGCATACCAGCCAAAAATCATGAGTCCAAAAGCAATAGGTGAGAAAATGGCAATAATAATTGCCCAGATAACCGGGTTGTTGATATCCTTTTTGCCTGAGGGGTCAATATTCAGAATAGCTCCATAAACAAGAAGAAAAATCAATGCCGGCCCTAGCAGAAACCATATAAAGCCAAGATATTTTTTAATAGAATTCATAAAATATTTTTAATCTGTTACGTCTTTATCAATTTTATTAGTCAGGTAAATTGTTCCGATTACAAAACACAAAGCAGCTACAGCAATCGGGTACCACAATCCTACCAACGGGTCTGCAGGAAAGCTGGTGGTCAGCAGTAAGCCTATAAAGGGTACTAACCCGCCAAACACACCGTTGCCAATATGATAAGGCAGGCTCATACTTGTGTAACGAATCTTTGTTGGAAACATTTCCACCAGGAATGCGGCAATAGGGCCATATACCATGGTAACTAATAAAATTAAAAAGAAAACAAAACCAATAAATTTCCAATACAAGGTTTGAGGTAAATGTTTATTGATATGATTTTCTTTCCCGGTTCTTTGAAGTACATAACCCTCAGCACTTGCTCCTTCTTCCCCTGGTATACCTTTTATTGGATTTGCAAAAATTGTGTCCGTTCTGGTTATGTCAAAAATCAAAGATTTATGTTTTGCAGTGTGCCAGGTGTAGGTTATTATTGAGTCTCTTTTATTACTGATTTCCTTTTTTGTAACTGTCTCTTTAAGCTCAGAATATACTTCTGTAACACCGGGGGTTGTTGTTTTTGTATCAGAAAGAAATACTGAAAATATCGGCCTGTATGTAAATATTGCCAACGCCATCCCCGCCATCATAATCCATTTTCTGCCAATCCTGTCACTCAGCCATCCCCAGAAAACAAAAAAAGGTGTGGCGAAAGCAATGGCCCAAAGCATAATAGTCCGGCTTTGTTCAAATTCGATATTGCATTTTGTTTCTAGAAAATTCTGCGCATAAAATTGGCCGGTGTACCAGATAACGCCCTGCCCCATTACGGCTCCGAACAAAGCCAGCAGCACCATTTTAAAATTTCCTTTGTGAGAAAAACTTTCTTTCAGCGGATTTTCAGATGTTTTACCTTCTTCTTTCAGTTTTGAAAACATCGGGCTCTCTTTCATCTTTAGCCGGATATAAATTGAAATGATTACCAGCAGAATAGAAATCCAGAAAGGGAATCTCCAGCCACCCCATTCCGCATTGAATGATGCATCGGACATATTCAGCTTTACCAGCATAATAATCCCCAGCGCTACAAATAAGCCCAGTGTGGCGGTGGTTTGAATCCAACTGGTATACAACCCTCTCTTATTCGCCGGTGCATGTTCTGCTACATAAGTAGCTGCACCGCCATATTCACCGCCAAGAGCAAGGCCCTGGATTAATCTTAATAATAGCACCAGCAAAGGAGCTGCTATACCAATTGTTTTATAACCGGGAACCAATCCGATTAAAAAAGTAGAACCACCCATTAAAACAAGAGTGAGAAGAAATGTGTACTTTCTGCCGATCAGATCACCTAATCTTCCAAAGACCAAAGCCCCGAATGGGCGGACAATAAAACCAGCTGCAAAGATGGCCAGGGTACTTAGTAAGGCTGCAGTAGCATTGCCTTCAGGAAAAAACTGAGTAGAGATCGTTTTGGCAAGCATGCCAAAAATGTAGAAATCGTACCATTCTATCATGGTTCCTACAGAAGAGGCTGCAATTACACTCCGTATCGTCGTTGGTTTCATCCGGGTAAGATAAGTATTAATGAAAAATGTAGGAAAGAAATTTACCGGGATCGTTCCCGGAAGATAGTAATGGTTTTGCCCGCCATTCAGTAAATTTATCGCTTCATATATTTGAATACTAAATAACAGATTGAAATGTCATATCCTTTTCAGATTAAATCGGCGGAAGAGTACAGACAAGCGTATCAAAAAAGTATATCAGATCCCGGGGGTTTCTGGGCTGATGTTGCTGCCTGTTTTCATTGGAAAAAAAAATGGGATAAGGTACTGGAATGGAACTTTAAAGAACCAAAAGCAGAGTGGTTCAAAGGCGCCAAACTGAATATCACTGAAAATTGTATAGACCGGCACCTGACCAGGATGGGGGATAGACCCGCTATTATCTGGGAGCCAAACAACCCGGAGGAGAGAACAAGGGTGGTTACATATAATCGTTTGCATAAAAGGGTTTGTCAGTTTGCTCAGGTATTGAAGAATAACGGTGTGAAGAAAGGAGACCGTGTATGTATTTACATGGGAATGGTACCAGAACTGGCTTATGCAGTGTTAGGTTGTGCCAGGATCGGCGCTATTCATAGCGTAATATTCGGTGGTTTCTCTGCACAAAGTATTGCAGACAGGTTATATGATGCCAATGCTGAATACATTGTTACCTGTGATGGTGCTTATCGTGGTAACAAAGATATTCCCCTTAAGGGTGTAATTGATGATGCACTGATTGGAAACAGAACTGTAAAAAAGGTAATTGTTTATACCAGGACAAGGACTCCGGTATCGATGATCAAAGGAAGAGATGTGTGGTGGGAAGATGAAATGGAACATGCCGAGCACCAGGTGGAGCAAAATGGGTTGGTGTCATTTCCTGCTGAGGAGATGGATGCGGAAGACCCTTTGTTTATTTTATATACGTCGGGTTCCACCGGTAAGCCCAAGGGAGTAGTACACAGTTGTGCGGGTTATATGGTATATACAACCTATTCTTTTGTAAACGTATTTCAGTATGAACCCGGAGACATTCATTTTTGTACTGCAGATATTGGATGGATTACCGGCCATAGCTATATTTTGTATGGGCCATTATGTGCCGGTGCCACTACAATGATGTTTGAAGGAATACCCACCTGGCCGGATGCTGGCAGGTTTTGGGATATTATCGATAAATACAAGGTCAATATTCTTTACACAGCGCCAACAGCGATTCGTTCATTGATGGGATTTGGGTTAGGTCATGTTCATGGTCATAAGTTGGATAGCCTGAAAGTATTGGGTACGGTGGGTGAACCTATCAACCAGGAAGCATGGCATTGGTATGATGAAAATATTGGCAAAAACAAATGTCCTATTGTGGATACATGGTGGCAAACCGAAACCGGGGGTATTCTGATTTCCAATATGGCTGGTATCACTCCGGCAAAACCAACATATGCCACATTACCATTACCAGGAGTGGACCCCATATTAGTAGATGAAAACGGCAAAGAGATAGAAGGCAATAACGTTAGCGGTAATTTATGTATCAGGCACCCCTGGCCCTCTATTATCAGAACTACTTATGGTGATCATGAACGATGTCGTCTGAATTATTTTTCTGCATACCCCGATTTATATTTTACAGGGGATGGAGCCTTACGGGATGAAAACGGGAACTACCGTATCACAGGTCGTGTGGATGATGTGCTGAATGTAAGCGGTCATCGGTTGGGAACGGCGGAAGTGGAGAATGCTATTAATATGCATGCAGGTGTGGTGGAAAGTGCAGTAGTGGGTTATCCGCATGATATTAAAGGGCAGGGTGTATATGCCTTTGTAATATATGAACATATGCATGGAGATGAGAATATGACCCGCCAGGATATTTTGCAAACCGTTACCCGTGTCATTGGCCCCATAGCCAAGCCGGATAAAATACAGTTTGTGCCGGGGCTTCCCAAAACAAGAAGCGGAAAAATAATGCGACGTATTTTAAGAAAGATTGCAGAAGGAGATATAGAAAATCTTGGAGATACAACTACATTGTTAGACCCTGGTGTGGTGGAAGAAATTAAGAGAGGAAAACTTTGAGAAAATTAAAGCAGCACGGATGAGCTGCTTTAAAAGGTTTTTCTGACAATTAGTTTAATAAGTGATGCAAAGTAAGTGACAAAAACTCACCAGTAACGAAATTTTATAAGAAGGTTATTCACACTTTTATTAAGAAAATCTGAATAATTGTAACAGGCGTGCCCTCCAAGAATTATTTTTAACGGACAAGTTCTCCAGGTTAATATCTTATGAAAGAAAAAAAGATCAGGCAAAAGCTGCCATCCTTACTTCGCTGGGTATTATGGGTAATATTGGTGCAGTTTATACTGATCAATATCAGCGCTGCATTTTATGCTTACCGGCTCACTCATTTTTATACTGACAAATCTCCCCGTAAGACACAGACTTCTGATAATATTTTCAAAAAAACATGGAAACTCTTTACCGGTCCTAAGTATCCCAAATCGATGGTTTCCGAGACTCCTGTATTTGCATATGATACCATCTCCCTGGTAACAGCAAAGGGGAAAAAAATAGATGCATGGTACGCAAAAACTGATTCAATATCCAGGGGTACTGTTGTACTTTTTCATGGAATAGCTTCTAATAAAGGACAGCTGGTGGCGGAAGCAAATGAGTTTCGCTACATGGGATATAATATTATGATGGTGGACTTCAGAGCACATGGTGGCAGTGAGGGAAACCTGACGACTATCGGCGTCCGGGAAGCCGAGGAAGTGAAGCTGGCTTATGATTTTATACATGATAAAGGAGAAAAGAAAATATTTCTATGGGGAATATCCATGGGTGCCGTTGTTGTTATGAAAGCACTTTCAGATTTCTCACTGCAACCTGCCGGGGTAATTCTTGAACTGCCTTTTGCTTCTCTGCAATCACATCTGAAAGCAAGAGCCAGGGTATTGGGTTTTCCACAACAACCTTTTGCTTTTTTGGTAACAGGGTGGATCGGAATAGAAAGAGGATTTAACGGGTACAGACATAAAACAGACAACTATGCCCAAAAAGTGAATTGTCCTGTTCTTGTTCAATACGGAATAAAAGACAGCTATGTGCAAAAAACAGAAATAGAAAAAGTGTATAATGCTATTGCATCAGGAAATAAAAAATTAGTAGGGTATGAAAAAGCCGATCATGAATCACTGCTGCTGAATGAGCCACTAAAATGGAGACGGGAAATAAGTGAGTTTTTAAACAGAGCCACAGATCAGTAATTTACTTTTTGATTGTGACGGTGGTACCTGCACCTGCATACTGGTACAGTTCTGTAACATCATCATTCTTCATCGAGATGCAACCCAGAGTCCAGTTCTTATACCGGTCTATTACAAAATCTTCATGCGGCCAGGTGCCATGTATGCCAATGCCGCCCCCAATCCGGGCAGTAGTGGGGATTTCCCCCCTTTGTTTCCGCCGGTTAAATTTTTCAACACTTTCCCTATTAGGATAATCCAGAGCCAGGAAGCGACACCATTTTTCATGTAATCTTTTGTTGACTATCCGGAAAGTTCCTTCCGGTGTGTTTTTGTCGCCTTCCATTTTTTTATCAGCCAGGCTGTTATTGCCAAACACAACAGGGTAAGTGGCGTACCATCCTTTATCATCATACACATTCAATTCGTAATCTGATTTGTCAATAACAATGGAGATATTACCTACAGGACCTTTTGAAATACCTGTTTCAAGGCGTTTATGTGTTTTTGTTCTTGCAGTTTTGTTCACATTTGTTGCCAGCAGGCTGCTCCCCAGGAAAAAAGTAATAAGGATAAATACGTTTTTCATGTCCATCATGTTTTCAGTCTGGCCTGATGTAATCTGCGGCTTAGGTGGGAGCAGCATTTATTTCATGGCTAAAAATAGTAACAGTAACCGTCCATTACTCAAACGCAATGCCATATTTTTTTAGTATGGGATGTGGATAGGTTTTAACGGACTGTTTAGAAAAGATACGGAGAAGATTTTCCCTGTAATCTTTCTTTGCTAATAAAAAGCCGGCCCTGATTATCAGAACCGGCGGCTGTATATGACTATGAAAAATTTTACCAATTACTAAACCGGAACCCAAATGTATAAGGGGTCATATCAAGTCCTTTTTCCCACATGTTTTTGTTGGCATAACTGCCATAAAGTTTTACAGGGCCCAGAGATAATTCACCTATGTAAGAAATCTTAAATCGTTCAAGGTCAAAATCACTTTTTACTTTATCTATATCACCATCAACTTTGGTTTTATAACGGGCAGCATATAAATAGCCGGCGCTTATACCTGCACTAATGCCAAACCCGTTCCTCCTTTTAGGCGTAAAGTTGATGTTAAGCATCATCGGTACAGTCAGGTAGTCAGTTGCCAGTTTTACTTTTTTGAATTCAGTACTTCCTTCAGAAATATGGGTGGGGTTTTTGGCAAAAACAAGTTTATCGTTTTCAAAATGATAATTATTTAATTCAAGCCCCATACCATATTTAAGGTTCAGTACATGCTTGCTGATATTCAGCTTTTGCATAAAGAACCAGATATTTACATTTCTTGATTTTCCTGCTCTTAATTTCAGGTCATCTGCAGTAATGCCGGAAGCAACAAATCCATTGAATGCTGCATTTGTGTAATTGGAATTATCTGCATAATTCGAAAAACCGATATCAAATATCCACCAGTTTGTGCTAAGATTGGAAGGTTTATCATAATGACGGTTTCTCATTCTGTATTCTCTGTCCCGAATGATTTCTTTGTCTTTACTGCCGGCTTTACGGATAATCACCATACCGCCAATGCGGATAGTATCATCTTGCGGAACCGGCCTGGGAGTGGCAGTTGTATCTGTTTGTGCAAAAATGCCAGTTGCTATACATAAGACTGCACATAGGGTAAAAATCCTTTTCATATTCTGTTGTTTAAAATTTTGTAATAAAGATTATTTCAGTTTGATGGCTAATCCGCCTACCAATAACCGGTTATCATTATCAGTAGGGTCAATATTTGTTCTTTTTTCAAAAGTCCGTGTTACTTTCCGGAAGAAGCCACGGAGTTTGTTTTTCTTGCCACCTGCATTGTCCTGATCTGCATAGCTAATCGGGTCAGATGCTTGTATATAGTCGGACGAAAGTGAGGGTTTATTTGTTACACCCGGACTTGTTAATGTGGTTTGTGATTCTTTATAATCAGCCGGAAGATTGTCATTGTAAGCAATTGCATTCTTTGGCGCTTTATCATTTACATTAGGGTTATTGAGCGGCTGCGGAAGATTATTGCCTGGTTTATCATTTTTACTATCCACCACTACAGGGTCGTTATTGCGTACAGATACTGGTTGGTTGTTTTTAATAATAGATTTTTTATCTTTTGCCGCCATCTGGTTAGTATTCTGTTTATATGCATGATACCCTTCCTGTTTTATACCAGTTGCTGGCTGCTTATTAGTAGCAGGGTATTCATCCTGCAGTAAGGCCACTGCATTTTCTTTATTTGATTGTTCAGGGTTTTGCACAGGAGCTGTCTTTTGTTCATTGCCAGGAATCTTTGCTACTTCAACAGGTTCATTTGCTGCCTTTTTATTGGAAATAAGAAGGGCGGTAAGTCCCAGCGCAAGGATTAAAACAGCTGCAATGGCCCTCCACCAGCGAACAGGTATTGCCCTTACTTTTTCTTCCTTTCTGTACAGTGTTTCTTTATTCGGGAAAACTATTTGTCCGGGGTGCAGTTTAGTTTTTTGCAATAAAGCCAGCTCTTTTTTTACAGCCTGGGTTTCTTCAGCAAATTTTTCTACAGCAGTTTTTTGTTCAGCAGTCAGTTCGTTATCGGTATAAAGAAGCAGGTATTCTTCGTAATTGGAAAGAGTGATGAAAATACTGTCAGTGCCTTTCAATAAATCTTCTTTACCTGTATAAAAAATAGTAGTATCAGGAGTTAATTTGAATTGATGTAAAATGTCCAGCTCTTCTTTCAGGTCGGGATGAAGCTGAACAAATTCTTCCACCATCCGGCGTTCGTCGTTGCTAAGTTCATTATCCATGTAAAGGATAAAATACTCTTCATAATTATGGCGGTTGATATTCATTTTTTTGTCTGTTCTCAGGGAATACTTGCCTGCTTATGTGCTAACTGACATTTCGCAACAGGCATATCTCACCCGATTTTATATTACATTTTCCATTTTCACCAAATATTCTTTTAACTGCACCCTGGCTCTGTGCAGGTACACTTTTACCTGGCTTGGGTTAAGATTCATAATTTGCCCGATCTCTTCGTAACTATAACCTTCATAGTCCTTCAGCAATACTAATGAACGTTGCGTTTCGCCCAGACGGTTCAATGCTTCGTCCAGTATTTTTTTTAAATTATTGGCCGGACGGTTCTCCACTCTTGTTTCTGCACTGAACTCTTCCCGCAGCTGAATCCTTTTCACTTTTCTGATATGGTCAATCATCTGGTGGTAAGCCACAGTAAAAAGATAAGATTTGCTTTTTTGTGCATCTACTTCCTCCCTGTTTCGCCACATTTTTTCAAAAGCTGTCTGTACCACATCCCGTGCATCTTCTTCATGGCGAAGATTTTTCAGGATGAAGCGGTACACATTATCTGCATACGTATTCACACATTCGTTGTATTCTCGTTCGGTCATAAACAGCCGGATGAGTTGGTAAAGATAGTTATGAACCCTGCTCTGTAATATATACGATTGATAAAGCGGAATTGTTACAGGGGGAAATAAATAATCTGGCTGATAAAGAAAGCTCCTTAGAAATTGAAAATCAATTAATAAACTGGGAAAATGCTGATAAATTGTCTGGAAAGGCTTTCCATCATCAGGTCGCCGGGAGCATTTTTTTCAGATTCGGAGCAGGCCTTACCGGATTTTTTACAGCAGGTGGGCTCAGTTTTCTTTGAATGAGCTGAAGAGCCGGAAGACCCAAGGGCAATTAAAGAAATAATAAATATAACTATGGAAAGGGTAAAAATTACCCGGTTTCTCCTTTGCATGGTGTTGGTTTTTGAGTGAGACGAAGGTAGAAAGCTTTGTGTTACAGCTTTGTCAAAAAAACCAGAAATCCCATCAACCGCCTTTCTGTTTATGAACATATCAACTGTTCTATATTTGCCTATAAATCATGTTGTATGAATGAAAAACTGGTGCAACGCATTGCTAAAGAAGTAGAGGAAATAAAGAATGCAGGTCTTTATAAAACAGAACGGGTAATTGAAAGTCCGCAGGGTGCTGAGATCATAGTAGGTGGAAAAACAGTATTAAACTTTTGTGCCAATAACTATCTTGGCCTTTCCTCACATGCTAAAGTGATAGAGGCGGCGCACAAAGCCATCGATAAACGGGGCTATGGGATGAGCAGTGTACGTTTTATTTGCGGTACACAGGATATTCATAAAGAACTGGAAGAAAAGATCTCACAATTCCTAGGTACTGAGGATACCATATTATATGCTGCTGCTTTTGATGCCAACGGCGGCGTATTTGAACCCCTGTTCAACGAAGAGGATGCCATCATTTCTGATGCACTGAACCATGCTTCTATTATTGATGGAGTACGTTTGTGTAAAGCACAGCGATTTCGGTATGAGCATAACGACATGAATGATCTTGAGACAAAACTAAAAGAAACCACAGCTTGCCGAAGCCGCATTATTGTAACCGATGGTTCGTTTAGTATGGATGGCACCATTGCAAGACTGGATGAAATTGTGAAGCTGGCAGAAAAATATGACGCCTGTATAATGATCGATGAATGTCATTCATCCGGATTTTTAGGTAAAACAGGAAGAGGTACCCATGAATATCGGGGTGTGATGGGTAAGATTGATATCATTACCGGTACATTGGGTAAAGCATTAGGGGGAGCGTCGGGTGGTTTCACTTCCGGTCGTAAAGAAATTATTGATATGCTACGCCAGAAATCAAGACCATATCTTTTCAGTAACACATTGGCTCCTTCCATTGTTGGGGCTTCTATTGCCGTGCTGGATATGCTCACCGAAACAACGGAACTGAGAGATAAACTGGAATACAATACCAAATACTTCCGCAGTAAAATGACGGAGGCTGGTTTTGATATCAAGCCAGGCGATCATCCTATTGTTCCTATCATGCTGTATGATGCGGTACTTGCACAAACTATGGCAGCAAGGCTATTGGATGAAGGTATTTATGTAATTGGTTTCTTCTTCCCGGTTGTAGCCAGGGGGCAGGCAAGAATAAGGGTGCAATTAAGTGCTGCACATGAACCACATCACCTGGATAAAGCAATAGCAGCTTTTACAAAAATTGGCAAAGAACTCGGTGTGTTAAAGTGAGTTGTAATAGCTGCTGCTTATGAATTCCTGAAATTGATTTCAATCAGGGTAAAATTACTATTAATAGGGTTTCTACCATACGAATGAATTATCGGTATATTTTCTAAAATAAAATAGAAAAAAACCGAAGGAAGTTATGAAATACAATTTTCACATATTACTTTCGTTCTCTACACGATGATATAAACTCTACCCGCCAATTCCTCTGGAATTTCCATTAATTAATTTGTTGACCCAACTTTTAAAAAAGTATGAAGAAATTGTTTGTATGTCTGGCCACAGCGGCTGTAGTTATGTTTATGCTTAGTTCTTGTGCTGCCACTAAGAGGGATTGCCAGGGTAATAAACATTACCGTCTAAAAAATGGTATTTACCTTTAAAGTGGAAGATTAGTAAAATTATTCAGGTCCCGGTTTATCACCGGGACTTTTTATTTTTAGCAAAATACAAGTGATGAAACATTTTATTATAGCTTTTTATATTCTCATTTCGTTGTCCGGGTTATCACAAGCAGACTCCTTTCCACAGAGTTGGGTTGGCAACTGGAAAGGGGAATTGCAATGGTTTAAGACAGGTGTAAAAGAGCCACAAAGAGTTGCTATGGAATTAAGGGTTCAGCCGGCGGATAGTATAAACAGGTATACATGGCAACTGATTTATGGATCCTCAACCGAAGATAACCGCCCTTATACTTTGATTGCAAAAGATACCACCAAAGGCCATTGGATCATTGATGAAAATAATGGTATTGTGCTTGACCAGTTTTGGATAGCCAATAAGTTTTGCGGGGCTTTTACAGTCATGAACTCTACTATTGTTAATAACTACTGGTTGGAGAATGATAAACTGATGGTAGAATTTTTTACCATTAGCGCCAGGCCATCTGCAACGACGGGAAAAGGAGATGATGAAATCCCATTTGTAGATAGTTACAGGGTAAGTGGCTACCAGAAAGCTGTACTGAGTAAACAGTAATATTTTGGACAATCCGGGTATTGCTACTGCTTACCGGTTAACTTTGCTGAAATTTACCATCAGAAATGAAAACCGTATTGTGTTGTATTTTCTTTGCTGCTGTTTTATATGCCTGTTCCCCCAATAATGTAAAGCAAGATAAAAGCCTTGAGAAGTTTTTTACGGAAAATAAAGTTGAGGGATGTTTTGCATTAATGGATAATGCTTCCGGAAAGTTTACTGTATACAATCTAAGCCGATATCGTGACAGCAGCTATCTGCCCGCTTCTACTTTTAAAATTGTGAATTCATTGGTTGGACTGCAAACCGGGAAAATCAGTAACGACAGTATGGTAATAAAATGGGATGGCGTTGAAAGAAAAGTAGCTGACTGGAACAAAGACCTGAATATGTATGATGCATTCAGGGTTTCTTCAGTTTATTATTACCAGGAAGTAGCCAGACGGATTGGTAAAGACACTATGCAGTTATGGCTGGACAGTTTAAAATATGGAGCAAAAACCGATACAGAAAAAGTAGTATTAAAATCAGCAATAGACAGTTTCTGGCTGGACAATTCCATTAAGATCACACCTGACCAGCAACTGGGATTAGTAAAAAGATTGTACTTTGATCAGTTGCCTTTTTTCAAAAGTTACCAGGAAGTTGTAAAAAGGGCAATGCTGTTTGAAAGCAATACGAATTATCGTCTCGGTTATAAAACAGGCTGGGGGTTTAAAGAAAATGGGAATGCCATTGGCTGGGTAGTTGGATGGGTTGAAGAAAATAATCACCCGTACTTTTTCGTAGTGAATATTGAATCTGCCGATAAAGATTTTGATATGCGGACAGTACGAATGAAAATACTGAAGGGGATCCTTCAACAACTCGGTTTTTTGGAAGGAAAGATGTAGTTGCAGCGAGTCTCTTTTTTAAAATGGCCTTTGTAGCATGAATTTTGATTTATCCGGCAGATGAACTGGCAATTTCAATATAGAGAGTTTGTATGGTTCTTCATTACCATCGCCATACTGGCAGTGCTGTTTTTGCTTTTGCTCAAATGGAAAAAAGATACT
The DNA here is from genome assembly GCA_044221225.1 of Chitinophagaceae bacterium. Taxonomy (GTDB): domain Bacteria; phylum Bacteroidota; class Bacteroidia; order Chitinophagales; family Chitinophagaceae; genus JJ008. Next base: position 136,250 of record JBGAPQ010000001.1, on the reverse strand, counting down.
TTGAAAAAAATCGGGGACCCAAAGTTAGTCAGGCTTCTGATCAGTAATTTTTCATCCCGTAATTTTTTCCTGAAATTCGTTTTACTGGCTGCTGCAATTGCGTTGGGGATTGTTGCAATAATGAATCCCCGAAAACCCGGCGATGCAGATAATGTAAACCGGAAAGGAATTGACCTCAGCATTGCACTGGATGTAAGTAAGAGTATGCTGGCTGCTGATTTGGCGCCCAATCGTTTGGAAAGAGCCAGACAAATGATCAGTAAGCTGATGGTAGAAATGCCAAATGACCGGGTTGCACTGGTATTATTTGCAGGGAAAGCATACCTGCAAATGCCATTAACGGTAGATCATGGCGCTGCTTCTTTATTTGTTTCATCTGCAACGCCGGACGCTGTACCGCAACAGGGAACAGTAATCAGTGATGCCTTAAGAATGAGTGCAGGTGCATTTAACAGGGCAGAAAAAAGATTTAAAGCAATACTACTTGTTTCAGACGGGGAAGATCATGATGCGGATGCGGTTAGAACTGCTAAAGAACTGGCCGGGCAGGGAGTAATGATTAATACTGTGGGTATTGGCTCGCCTGAGGGTTCGCCAATTGTTGATCCGACCACCGGCGAAAATAAAAAAGATGAAGCCGGTAATACAGTTATTTCAAAGTTGAATGAAAAGGTACTGAAGGAAATAGCAAAAGAAACCAATGGAGTTTACATCAGGCTGCAAAATAGTGATGAAGCTGTTTCAGCCGTAAGAACACAATTGTCACAGATAGAAAGAAAAGCTTTTGGCGATGTGTCGCAAATGAATTTCAAAACCTATTATATATGGTTTGCGGGGGCTATGTTTTTAATATTATTTGCTGAAAACTTTATCCGGGAAAGAAAAAAAGTTTAGCTGTATGAAAAAAATTATTTCATTACTCCTTGTTGTTTGCTGTTTACAGGCAAGTTCCCAGCAGAATGAGAAGATAATACAGAAAGGCAATGAATACTACAGGCAGCAGCAATTTGAAAAAGCTTCTGCAGCGTATAACAGCGTATTGAACGGGGACCCTGCAAACACCACTGCAAAATTTAACCTGGCTAATAGTGAGCTGAAACTGGGTAAACAGGATGGTGCACTAAAAATATATTCGGATTTATTGGATAATGCAAAGGAAAAAGACCTGAAGGCAAAATCATTTTATAATAAAGGCGTAGTACTGACTCAGCAAAAGAAACTGGAAGAAAGTATTACTGCATATAAAAATACTCTCCGACAAAACCCGGATGATAAGGAAGCCAGGGAAAATCTGCAGAAAGCCCTCCTGGAATTAAAAAAGAAGACCCCGCCCAAAAAGAAAGAGGAAAAGGAAAATCAGAAAAAGAAACAGCAGGAGCAACAAAAAAAGCAGCAGCAACCAAAAATGAGCCCCAAAGAAGCAGAACAGCGGTTGAAACTGCTGGAACAGAAAGAAAAAGAAGTGAACCAGCGGATGCAAAAAGAAAAATCCAAAACCGGGGGAGGGCAAGCCAAAGATTGGTGAACCAGGCTGCAGCTTCTTTGTTAGTTTTGCAGCTATGCAATTTTACTGCGAATCACTCACAGAATATAAACGTCTTCTAACAAGAGAAGTAAAGGTTGGTGACCTGGCGCTGGGAAATTTTCATCCCTTACGGGTTCAGACTATGACCACCACTGATACAATGGATACTACTGCCACGGTAGAGCAAAGTATCCGTTGTATTGAAGCAGGAGCTGAGATGGTGCGGATCACTGCTCCTTCCAAAAAAGAAGCTGAAAATTTGTTGAATATAAAAAATGAGTTGAGGAAAAGGGGCTATTCAACACCATTGGTTGCTGATATACATTTTACACCCAACGCAGCGGAGGCGGCTGCAAGAATAGTGGAGAAAGTACGGGTAAACCCCGGAAATTATGTTGATAAGAAAAAGTTTGAACAGATTGAATACACCGATGCAGAATATGCAGAAGAAATTGATCGTATCAGGGAACGGTTTACACCATTGGTAAAAATTTGCAAAGAATATGGTACTGCGATGCGGATCGGAACCAATCATGGGTCTCTGAGCGATCGTATCATGAGCCGTTATGGCGATACCGCAAATGGTATGGTGGAAAGTGCCATGGAGTTTCTGCGGATTGCAAGGGCTGAGGCGTATCATAATATTGTACTTAGCATGAAAAGCAGTAACCCAAAGGTAATGGTACAGGCTTATCGGCTACTGGTGAAAACCATGTTTGATGAGTTTAGCGAATGTTACCCGCTGCACCTCGGTGTTACAGAAGCCGGCGATGGGGAAGATGGAAGGATCAAAAGTGCCATTGGCATCGGCACTTTACTGGAAGATGGTATTGGTGATACGATCAGGGTGTCGTTAACAGAAGATCCGGAGTTTGAAATCCCGGTTTGTAAGGATTTGGTGAAGCGATATAGTCTGCACTCCGAAGCAGGAGTTTCAGTACCTCATGTTGCTGAATTGCCTTACAATCCTTTTGAGTATACGAGAAGAGAAACGTTTTCTATTGATAATATCGGGGGAAAATATGTGCCGGTAGTGATTGCTGATCTGAGCATGATTGAAAATATTACGCCACAGGATTTACAAAGCGTTGGTTATACCTACAATGAAACAACAGACAAGTGGAATATAAATGATGCAGCTGCTGACTATATTTTTACCGGGAGCCAATTGCTGAATTTTGATTTACCCGGAACATTGAAAGTAATTGTGTACCCGGATGCGTGGTCGCAGGCAGCAGATTTATTAAAGTACTTTCCCATTTTTGAAGCAAGTGGTTTTGCAGGAACGGAAATCAGGAGTGATAAACTGAACTTTGTGATGCTGGGGTGTTACAGTGATGAAACTCCTGTTAATGATTATACTTTTATTGAAAGTATGGCAAACGATCCGGCTGTTGTACTTTGTTTAAGCAGCACTAACAGCAACGCCATGCAATCTGTACGACGGATGTTTATTGAACTTGAAAACAGGGAGATTAAAAACCCGGTTGTGCTGATCACAGACAGTAACTGGCAAACTCCTGATGAACACCTGATTCATTTTGCGGCGGAAACCGGGTCATTATTTTTAGACGGAATGGGGGACGGAATTTGCCTGGGTTATGGAGGAAAAGCACAAATGGAAAATGTAAAAATTACCGGCCGTACTTATTTGGATGTAAAAAATATTTACCAGTTTACCAATAACACGGCGTTTAGTATTTTACAGGCCACCAGAACAAGAATTTCAAAAACAGAATATATCAGCTGCCCGAGTTGCGGTCGTACTTTGTTTGACTTGCAGGAAACCACCGCAAAGATCCGTGCTGTTACTAATCACCTGAAAGGGGTGAAGATTGCCATTATGGGTTGTATTGTAAACGGACCCGGTGAAATGGCAGATGCAGATTTCGGTTATGTTGGCAGTGGTCCGGGAAAGATTACTTTATACAAAGGTAAAGAAGTGGTGAAACGGAATGTGAATAGTGAGGTAGCGGTGGATGAGCTTATTAATCTGTTAAAAGAAAATGGGGCCTGGGTGGATATATAAATACCTGTTATGAAAAAACAATCCTGGATTATTATCTTTTTTATTGTTTTGCTCACTGATATCGCCGGTATTGAGACAGGCAATGAAATTCTTCAATATATTTTTAAGCCGCTGATCTGCCCGGTATTGATTGGTTATTTTCTGTTTTCGGTCAATGGAATAAACACTCAATTAAAGAAGTGGATCATTGCAGCTTTGTTTTTTTCATGGGGTGGAGATGTACTGCTGATATTCCAGGGACAAAAAAATATTTTCTTTTTGCTCGGATTAACTTCCTTTCTGCTGGCACATATATTCTATATTGTCTTTCTGCAAAATATCCGCCTTGCGGAAAAAATCCATAGCAATATCCTGCTGCTGCTGATTGTGGTAATATACTATGCAGTTCTGATCAGCTGGTTGTCGCCATACCTTGGCGACATGAAACTGCCGGTACGCATTTATGGAGTTGTTATCAGTCTTATGTTATTGCTGGCAATGCATATGCTGTTCATAAAAAATAAAATATCCGGGAAATGGATGATGATTGGAGCAGTGTTATTTGTTATTTCTGATTCTGTACTTGCAGTAAATAAATTTTATCAGCCCTTCAGCGGGGCTTCGCTTATAATAATGCTGGCGTACGGGCTGGCCCAGTTGTTTATTATTGAAGGCGCAATCAAGTATCTTTACACTTCGAAAAAATAGCAATTTTAAAATTAAAATCTCCCATTAGGGTCAGGGGTATATGCAACAAACTGATTTTTTGGTTATTGGTTCGGGAATAGCAGGCCTTACTTATGCACTGAAAATGGCAGGGAAATTTCCTGATAAAAAAGTAATGGTCATTACTAAAGCAACAGCCGATGAAACTAATACTAAATATGCACAGGGAGGTATTGCGGTGGTGAATGATATGGAAAATGATAGTTTTGAAAAACATATAGAAGATACCCTGATTGCGGGTGATGGATTGTGTAATGAAAAGGTGGTAGAGATAGTGGTGAAAGAAGGTCCTGAAAGAGTGCAGGAAATTATTGAATGGGGCGCTGAATTTGACAAGGAGGATGATGGCGGTTACAGAAGAGGTAAAGAAGGCGGCCACTCTGAGTTTCGCATCCTGCATCATAAAGATGTAACAGGTAAAGAAATGGAAAGGGCTTTACTGGATGCAGTGGCCAAACAGAAAAATATTGAATTCATCAAGCATTGTTTTGTTATTGACATTATTACGCAGCACCACCTGGGTTACCTGGTTACTAAATCAACCCCGGATATAGAATGTTACGGAGTGTATGTATTAAACCTGGAAACAAACAAGATTGAAAAAGTTCTTGCAAAAATCACTCTGCTGGCTACCGGTGGTAATGGCCAGGTGTACAGGACTACTACTAACCCTTCTATTGCAACAGGTGATGGCGTATCAATGGTGTACAGAGCCAAAGGAAGAATTGAAAATATGGAGTTTATCCAGTTTCACCCCACGGCATTATACGAGCCGGGTGTAAGGGGACAGGCTTTTTTGATAACAGAGGCTGTCAGAGGCGATGGAGGTATCCTGCGAAATAAAAAAGGGGAAGCTTTCATGGAGCGTTATGATGCCAGGAAAGATTTAGCTCCCCGTGATATTGTGGCGAGGGCCATTGATAGTGAAATGAAAAAAACAGGTACGGAACATGTATGGCTAGATTGCCGGCATTTCAGTAAAGAGAAATTTACTGAGCATTTTCCCAATATTTATGAGAAGTGCTTATCAATAGGGGTAGATATTACTAAACACATGATACCCGTGGCACCTGCAGCTCATTATAGTTGCGGAGGTATTAAAACAGATGAATGGGGAAGGAGTTCAATAGAAAATTTATATGCCTGTGGTGAATGTGCCAGTACTGGTTTACATGGGGCCAACCGGTTGGCGAGTAACTCCTTGCTGGAAGCCATGGTATTTGCACATCGCTGTTTCCTGGATGCTGCAGAGAGGGTAAAAAATGTGTCTTTCAACATGTCGCTGCCTGACTGGAATGAGGAAGGAACTACCGAGCCAAGAGAAATGATCCTGATTACCCAAAGCCTGAAAGAACTGCAACTGGTAATGAGTGATTATGTAGGGATAGTACGTAATGATGTTCGTTTACAAAGAGCTATAAGAAGGCTGGACTTATTATGGGAGGAAACTGAAAATTTATACCAGAGCAGTTCCCTTTCACCACAGTTGCTTGAGCTTCGTAATATGATTACAGTAGGCTACCTGATCGTTAAAGGAGCCAGTTTCAGAAAAGAGAGCCGGGGTCTCCATTATAATACGGATTACCCTGAGAAAAGCATCATGGTTCAGAATATTGTATTGTAATGATAACTCCTCTCACAGAAGGGGCAACAGAAATCTTGCAGTAATATCTTTGCATTCTTTATGTACTACATCCTGTTTGGCCTTTTATACCTTATTTCTTTATTGCCCTTTTTTATATTGTATGGCATAGCAGATTTTCTTTTCCTGGTGCTTTATATTATTATTGGTTACAGGAGAAAAGTGGTCATGGAAAATTTGCGAAATGCATTTCCCGGAAAATCAGAGGCGGAACTAAAGACAATAGCCAGGAAATTTTACCGAAACTTCATCGACAACTGGATTGAAACAGTAAAACTGATCTCTATCAGTAAAAAATCCCTGAACAGGAGAATAAGCGGCAATCTTGCTGTTTTTCATCAATTGCATGCAAGCGGAAAATCGGTACAGGTAAACCTGGGTCATTTTTTCAACTGGGAGATAATGACGTTGTATACCGGAATTAATCAGCCCTTTACTTTTCTTACTGTCTACCTGCCTCAGACCAGTAAAATTGCGGACCGGCTTTTGATTTATATCAGGGGCCGCTGGGGCAACCCTCTTTTGTCTGCGACAGATATGGCAAGGGCTATTATTCCATGGCGGAAGAAGCAATACTTACTTGCATTAGGCGCTGATCAAAGTCCGGGTAACTGGAATGATGCTTATTGGCTCTATTTTATGAACCAGCCCACTCCTTTTGCAAAGGGGCCGGAAAAATTTGCCCGTATCCAAAATGTTCCTGTAGTAATGATGACCACCACCCGGAAAAAAAGGGGGCACTATCATTTCGATTATTTCCTGCTGGCTGAAGATCCAAAAAGCCTTCCTGATGGTGAATTGATCCGGCGCTATGTGCAGCATCTTTCAGAAAATATACAATTACAGCCCGAGCTTTATCTCTGGAGCCACAGGAGATGGAAACATAAGTGGAAGCCAGAGCTGAAAGACATGTGGGCAGACAGTAAAAAGTCACCCGATGATTTAGCCTGAGTTTCTATATATTGTGTGAATGTACCGTGTTGTTTACTCTTTCCTGTATCTTATTTCTTTGTTGCCATTCAGGGTTCTGTATTTTTTTTCAGACTTTGTTTACTTACTCGTATTCTACATTTTCAAATACCGGCGGGATGTGGTGATGAATAATCTTTCGGTTGCATTTCCGGGTATTCCGGAAAAGGAAAGGATAAAGATTGCCAGGCAATTCTATCATAACCTGATAGACACTTTTGTTGAATCCGTCAAATTCATTTCAATAACACCCAGGGCTGCTTTTAAAAGAAGTTCGGCTGATGTTGAATTGATAAACCGGCTTATTGATAAAGGCTATAATGTTCATGCAATGGCCTGCCACCAGTTCAACTGGGAATATGCAAACATTTTATATCCGTTGAAGCTGAAAGCACCTTTTGTGGGTGTATACATGCCCATTGCTAATAAAACCCTCGACAGGATATTTTATAATTTCAGAAAAAGACACGGCACTGTTTTAATTTCTGCTACCGATTTTAAAAATCAGGTTCACCGGGTTTTTCAAAAGCAATATGTATTAGCTCTTGCTGCAGATCAGAACCCGGGTATTCCTTCTACCGCTTACTGGGTCAATTTCTTTGGGAGGCCAACACCCTTCATCACCGGGCCTGCAAAAGGGGCTGTTAAGAATAATACGGCCATTGTAATGATTAGCTTCAGAAAATTGAAAAGAGGGCATTTTCATTTTGAATGCAGTTTAATAACGGAAAATGCGGCGCAATACACAGCACAGGAACTGACTGTCATTTATAAAAATGAAGTGGAGAGAATTATTCTGCAGGATCCTGCTAATTATCTGTGGAGCCACCGCCGCTGGAAATATGAATGGAAACCGGAATATGGCGAAATTATCGGCTAAGGCCCGGAGTTAAGGTTCGTTTTTTGCTTTCTTTTTGTTGCCTTTTTTCAGGTTCAGGTAATCAAAAAAATAAATAACCTTTAATGAAATGTTGTTATTATCATCTGCCTTCATGGTCTTGTTGATGTTTTTAAAATAATTTCCGTTTGTCTCCTGGCTGCCATTTATGGCTGCATTTTTCCATACTATATTCAGAAAACTACCCGGAGCGAACTGCCATGTATAAACCATATCAATGTTAAAGAAATTGATATTGTAATCGGCATTTCCGGAATAAGTATTATTATCAAGCAAAGAGCCATCCTCCTGCAGGGTGAAGTACTTGTTATAATGTACCTGGCTCCAGTAATGCCTGATCCTTGTATTTATGTTCATTTTACTGTTGAAGCTGTACTTAACGGCTACTATATGCTCTACAGATTTGATATCTCTCCTTCCAAAAATAATATCATCATTTACTCTGTCTGCAAAACCGGTATTCCTTTTTTGGGGAGAGAAGGATAATTCATGATAGATGCTCAGGTTATTGTTAAAGCGGTATTTATTCTCCAGTTCAATTTCATAACGTTTGCTGTTAAACAACGACCGGTCGATGTACAGCAGGTTTGCAGATAAGCTGTATTTTTTCGAATTGTTGGTTTGAAACCAGGTGGATATAAAATAATTCGACCAGCCTCTGAAAAATCTTCCTTCTTCCCTTGGTTCGTAATAATTATTGCCTTTAGGCTCATAACCAACCAGAGCCCCCACATACCAGAGGTTTTTTAATTGCCCGTTTACGTTAGCATTTATATTGATGCCCTGAAACCCCGATGGATTTATTAACCTGTACGAATGGGAAAAATTAAAATTAAGGTACATGTTGTTATACCATTTTGAAGGCTTAATCCAGTTATAGCCCATGTAAGCAGAGTGATCAATCAGGTTTGTGGTGGTGAAATAACCCAGGTCATTTCCCCTGAATTTATTATTGATCAGGTCCTCTTTAATATTAAAAGTAAACCTGCCGCTGGATTTGCCGAATGAAAAACTGTGTCCGTAGCCTGTTCTGTTATTTTCATCAATTTCATTTCCTGAGAGATGGCTGACGGCCATTTTTCCGCTGAAGTTCCATGTATTTTTTTTGTCGTACAGGCTAAACTGGCCAACGCTTACATTAGCGTCATATTCAGAACCGCTGCGCCATACATTGGTATTGGTAAATGTAATACTTGAATTATGTTTTAATGATTGATCCAGCACCAGCACATTGTAATTGGTTAAGGGGTCAATCAGCGCATCTCTTTTTATGCCTGTAAGTGTATCCTCAATACTGGCATAACGGTTATTGGTAATGGCATTTAAAAAACCGATACCCAGTCCTTTTGCACTCCTTCCGGAAATCTTTGTTGCATTGATCAGCTTTGATTCCACAGGGTTTTTCAGTATCCTGTCGTGAGTGCCTGTGTAATCGTCTGCTGAATGCACCAGTATAGGATCAATTCCAATTCTCCTCGGATAAAACAACCCGCTTTTATTAAAGAGCTCTGTACCTTCTGTAAAGAAAGGCCTGTTTTCCTGGTATTTTACTTCAAAGGGGGTAAGGTTTAAAATCTTATTATCACTCTGCACTTGCCCAAAGTCGGGTACCAGTGTGGCGTCAAGAGTAAAAGCCTGGTTGATGCCGTATTTTACATCCATGCCGCCATTGACCGAGGATGTCCAGTTTTTTTCTCCGGCGGTATGTTGCGGATAGTGATTTGCATAGGTAGAAAAATAGGGGGAGAACTGGAGACGCAGCGGAGGTTTGATATTCCTGATGCCTTCCCATGTACCTTCCTGGGTGAGGAAGCCATTTACATTTGGGTTAATGGGGTTCCAGGTATATTGCTGCTCTGTTTTTCTTCTGCGCCGGGTAATGTTGACCCCCCATGTTTGCACATCTTTTTTACTGAAGCGGATAGCAGCAAAAGGAATAAACATTTCAAAACTCCAGCCATTGTTATGAATAACGGCGCCGCTTTCCCACACAGCATTCCAGCTGAAATCTTCGCCCCCGTTGTTGCCGTCGCCCGGCGACATTTTGGAATCCCATTGTTCATTCAGCGGGGTAACAAAATATTCAAAACCATTTATTTTATCATAGTAAGTGTCGAAGATGATGCCCACATAATCATTCGTGCCGAACCCGTCACGGCCTGCCAGTTCGGTGGCGATGCTGTCTTTGGTGCGTTCGTAACAGTAGCCGCCAAAATAAATCCCTTCATCATTATACATCAGGTAAGTTATCGTTCTGTTCTCCGGGTTTTCCAGTCTGCCAACGGTGGGACGAAACTCAACAAGACTGTCCATCAGGGCGGCATCTTTCCAGGCAGAATCGTTAAGCAGGCCATCAATTTTTACAGACTGTATGGTTCGTTTGGCGGGTAATTGCCGGTAGGAAGCTGTTTGTGCATTCATATAAGAGCACAGGAAAACAGCAACCGGGAAGGCAATAATGGTTTTGATTTTCATGGCTATACTTTACCCTTTGTTAAGACGCAAAAAATGCAGGGTTTGTTACATTTTTTTGCTGTGTAGCGCTAACTACTAAAAATTTCGTACGATAAAAGTAACAGCCGGAGGAAGTGTTTTTTTTTTATTTATCTGAGAGGTGACAATTTCCTGACGAATGGCGAAAAAAAGGGGTCGTTAACTTTTTGTTGGCAAAAGAAAAGGAGCTGATTGATAAATCAGCTCCTGGAATATTTTTTTAAATGAGAAAGCCTACTTTTTAATAAAGGGTAAAGTTTGTCTCTTTTCACCATCATCTGCAACCAGGTAATATACTGAGGGAAGCAGATAGAGTACAGGTATACTCACAGCATTATTTCCATTTGATAATTGAACGCTTTTTGAGTAAACCAACTTGCCTGCGGCATCTGCAATCCGGATATTGGAAGTAACAGCCCGGTTGGATGGAATCTGCACCTGCAGAATATCTGTAACAGGATTAGGGAATAGTTGCATTGTGATAAGCGAAGCGTCATTCTTTATTGCAACCACACGGCTATAGGTAAATATCTGATTGACATCAACCATTTTTAACCGGTAATAATTGATACCTGGCAATGGCTGAAAGTCATGAAAGGTATAAGTTCTCTGATTAGCTGAGTTTCCGGCAGCTATTACCTCGCCTGTTTTTCTGAAATCAATTCCGTCAGCGCTTCTTTCAATTTCAAAATGAGATGTGTTTTGTTCTGACAAGGTTTCCCAATTCAGGCGGACACCTGCCTGCGTTTGTATAGCAGAAAAGTTTCCCAGTTTCAGCGGAAGTATGGCGCTGGCCATCTGGGCAATTTCAGCAACTGATAAGGTCCGGTTGTAAATGCGAAACTCATCCAGGTTGCCATGCAGCCCGTTGTACTGGGGTGGCGTTAGCCCGTCAAAGAACATTGTACCAAACCTGGCAGGAAAATTATATACAGGTGTTTGCGTCCCTTCGGGGCCGCTGGCATTCAACAGGCCATTTATATATATACTTAGTGTACCTGCATTTCTTACAAAAGCGGCATGATGCCATACTCCTATAGTGATTGTGGTAGAAGCTACGCTGGCGTTGCGGTAGTTGAACTGCAAATTGGGGTTAGCGCCGGGCTTCCATATAAAAATACCGGCCCCGCCATAATTCAGGTTATTATCATACAGCCCTCCGTTATGCAGCCAGGGGGAGTTGATATAAAATAAAAAAGAGATAGTAAAATTTTGCCCCGGGGCAAAGTTTAGATTGCTGTTTACAGGATGGGTGGCATACTGTGCCACCGCAGCGGTAGGATTATTATAATTCATTGCGCTGTTGGCAGCGCCAAACTTATTGACGGTGGCGGTGCTGGAAAAGTTGGTACCATGTATACCGTTTGGCCCGGCATCAGCGTAGTTGCCATTCATGGGCCAGTAGGCCACCAAGCCCGATGTGGGAATTTGAGAATAAAGCGGCCTGCCGGTAAAGCAGGATGCTGCAAAGATGGAGGCGACAGTAATAAGTTGATTTAGTTTCATACCTGTACATTTTAAAGTGGTTATAAACAGGCTTTCACAGGAGTATTTTCTAAGTGTAAAACTGTAGTAAGAGAGAAGGGAAAAACAGGGTATTAAAGCGGAGATTGGGAGGGTGAAAAGACGGGGGAGGGAATTTTTTATTGGAGAGGAAAAAGAGCTGCGGTGAGGCAGCTCTTTTAATGCTTTTGATATACTTATTATTTTTTTTCGACTCCCAGAAACTTATTGATTTCTAATGAAAGGCCCATTTGTAATTGCAAAAAATGATTGTGATACCAGGTTTCACGAAATAGCCTTGGATCAAAACTGCCTTGTGAAATATCGGAACTTCCTGTATATCTGATGTACTTGCCTGTTTGGTAGAAATAATTTAATCTGACAAATGCTGTATTCTTGTTTCCATCACCCCAAAGTTTTTTAAGTGTCCCGCTAAAAAACCAAATTGGTCTTGCCTTCCTTTTTATATACGGATCATTTGCAGGAAGCAGTTTTGTCGCTCTGTCAAAGGGGTCAATTTCTGCCGCATCATATTGTTTAAAATAGCTGTCTTTTAATCTTACCAGCATAATGCCGCCGTTTAATGCATACCCAACACTTTTTTCAATCAGGTCACTATTATTCATATATACCTCAAACTTATGGGCGAAAGAATAAAAAGGCCTCAAATCTGCTTTAGTAAACTGTTTATTTTGGTAGATAATTGTATCAGTGATATAAGGCCGGTTTCGAAGTACAGCAAATTCATAACTCAGATTTATCCTGCTGTTGGCTGTATGCAGGGTAAAGAAATTAAAATTCATACCCATCTGAAGATTTGAGTATTTGTAAATATCCATCGTTGTTAAAAAAGGTTTTATACTATCGGTGTTATTGAGATTATTTGGTAACACTGTACCTGTCGGATAAGTCTGATACTCTTTTGTCTTATCGATCCTGTTGAAAAGCGTTGTGAAGACAACTGAGCGAAGCAATTGATACTGTATGTTCTTGTTTTTAGTATCATGCTTGTACTTCGATATAGGAAATTTGAGAACTAACTCCTCCTGTAAAATCCCATTTGGTTTTTGGTTGTCAAACCCGGTGAAATCAGTAAACTGTGTAATTTCTGATTTAAATGTATTAGACTTATCCTTAGTCCATTTAGGATGTTTTGGCAGAGAATACAATGTTAATGTATCATAGTTGAATATAACTGTGTCTGTTAATGTCAGTTGAAATCTGAAAACAGCCTGGATGTCTTTATCGGGTACTTTTGAAGGTGTTATTATATTAATTGAAATAGTTCCATTAGGAGGGTTTGGAACAGCCGGAGCGGCAGAAAATGCCACACTATTAAAAACTACAATTGTTGATGGCGCATTGCCAATGCTGTAAACAGGCTGACATTTTACATTCTTAATCCTGTTTAAATTACAATTATTTACAGAATACGTTACTGTAATGGGGACGTTTGAACCTGCAGCTCCCCACAAATGTTTTTTATTTGAAGGAGATATTATATTGACTGTTTGGGAAAATGATCCGGTGGAAAGAATAAACACTGCCAGATAGAGAATAATCCTTTTCATAACCAATAGTTTTAGTTTCCCAAATATTTGCTTTCTTCAGGAGCAGATACAACTGTGAAATAGCGGAAAATGAAGGGGTGAAAACACCATTCAGAAAAGGTTAAAAGGCTTTAGAATAACTCATCCTGCATTCGTTGCTTTACTTACAATGGCAATCAGCCCGATTTTTTAACCTTTAAAAAATTTTATTATGAGCTATCAAATTCCTTCAACTGTTATTTGGGAAAACACAGGGTTTCATTTAGACCCGACAAAAAATGATAAACTGGTTACCATCAAAGTAAATGCAGCTTCCCGATGGACTGCAAACAGAAACCCGGGCGGTGGCGGAACATATGATGCCCGGGGATGGCAAAAACATCTTCCCGGCGGCCCTGGATATAAGGTTCCAACATCTGATGAAGGTTGTTTAGTAGGTAATATAGCAGGTACAGCTTTTATATTCACCTTCGAACATGGAAATACGACAGTTCAGCCAGGAGAAATTACCCTCGAATTCAGAGCAGATGGTCAACTTGGTGGCGATATCCTGCTTGGCATTAATGATAATAATCTTGTAGGTGATAATGCCGGGGAAATACAGGTAGTCTCTATTGACTGGAAAGAAGTAAGAAATTGACAGGATATTAATTGATTCCTGATTCATGTTATGTTAGTCATACAGTTTTCAATAACTGTATGACTAACTTCAATCAAACAATCCCTTACTCGCCTTGCCTTCGTTGCGTTTGGCTTTTTTAAAGGTTTCGTTTTCGGCAGCGCCGGGTAGCTGAGGTTGCTTGCCGGCAAACAGATCTTCGATGGTGAGGATTTGAACTTTATCCATAGGAAACTCCACGCTGCCGAGTTTGATATGCCCGGCGTCTTTGGCTTCCTTTATCATTTCCTTTGTTACGTTTTCTTCAAAACAAACAAAGATGCCGACAGCTGCTTTCTGGTTTTCCACCACTTTTACAAACTCCCGCATATTTTTTACGGTGAGCTTGCCGCTCTTGGTTTCTACCAGGGCAAAATATTTTTCCTTGCCCATATTGAAAGTAAGGTAACCATCATACCCGCCGTCGGCTACTTTCTTTTCGTTTACCACGCCGTTCAGCATTACTTCGATGGCCCAGTCCTGGAAGCTGATGCGGCCACCTTCGGTTTCTTGTGCCAGCATTTTTGCACTGGCCACATCTTTGGGCAGGCCATGCATTTTTATATTGTGCTTTACACCGAGGCCATAAGTTTCAGTAAGGCGTTTTACAATTAAGCGTATGGCGAGGTGAGAAATATCTGCACCCAGCCATTTGCGGTTTAAGCGTTGCGCAACGGCTATAGTAGTACCGCAGCCGCAAAAGAAATCGGCCACCACATCTCCTTCATTAGTAGAAGTCGAAATGATTCTCTCCATTAAAACCTCTGGTTTTTGAGTCGGGTAACCTAACTTTTCTTTGTCTGCACTTTGCAAAGGAGCAATATCATTCCAGACTGAATCTACTTTTATACCCTTTTGCTCACTTAAGTAATGTTTTTTTGAAATTCTTCCATCTTTTGACTTTGGAAAATTTAATAATCCTTGTTCGTCAAGTTCTTTCATTAACTCTAAACTAACTCTCCATCCATTTTTGGGTGGCTGATACCCTTTGTACTCATAAGTAAGATTTGGCCTTGGATTAGGGCTATCCAAGGGAGCTAATCTATACGGTCCCTTCCCGTCATCGTCATTAAGTTTAAATCTAGAAATATATTCTTCGTCAGGTTCAATAAATTGATTATGGAATGTATAAGATTTACTTTTCGCATAATAAAGAATTATATCATGATTAGAGCCAAACTTCTTCCTTACATCACCTTTACCTAAAGCTCTTTTCCATATAATCTCATTTTGAAAATTATCCTCCCCAAAAATCATATCACAGATTAGTTTCAGGTAATGGCTCATGGTGGGGTCGCAGTGCAGGTAAAAGCTGCCGGTATCTTTTAGCAGCCTGTGCATATAATATATGCGTATGGCCATGGTGGTTAAATATGCCACAGCGCTGTCGCTTATGCTCTTTAAGCTATGGTACAGTTTTAATACCTCATAAATGTCTTTGTGCAACTCCGCCATCTGGTTCAGTTCTTCCATATAGCTGTAATTGCTCCAGGTATCGGCAAAAGCCTGCTTCTGTGCATTGGCATCCTTCATGTCCATGCTTTCAAACAGTACATTATAGTTGCGCTTACTGTTAAAGGGCGGGTCAATATAGATAAGGTCAATAAAGGGCTGCGGATGCTCTCTTTGTATTTCTTTCAGCACATCGAGGCAGTCGCCAAAGTACAGGTGGTTCATGGAACTGGGTTAGTATCTGCAAAGTACGAATAAACGGGAATTGAAAAACAAATGGGTGAAAACACGGTGCGGTTCCAGCCAAAGCACTCTTGAAAAATGAATTTGCCGGAGCCAGTTTTGTGTGGTATATTAATTTATTCTTTCACCTAAAAATGATATTATGAAAAATAATGCTCATTTTATCTCATCAATCAAAATGTCTATCCTCTTTGTTTTATTGATTTTGGGTTTTGCAGAAACTAAGGCACAATTGTTTACAAGACCTTTGCCAAAGAAATGGGTTGCTAAGGCTGATTGCATTGAAAGAAAAATGTGGTTCCGATTTGGCAGAAAGGCTCAAAATGTAAAGAGTAAGGAAGAAATCCTTAAGCGAATTGTTGGAAGTAGCCAGGAGTCAAAAATATTTTACCCTATTCATAGTATTACAACATTATTAAATAACCTCGATGCAAAAGATCCCAATCTTAAGGGAGTGAATATTTATATTACTTCATTTGATATTACCAAACCCGGACCTCTACGCAATATCAATACCATTGATAGGCAAATTGTATTGGTTTTTGCAACTGCGAGACCTGATAACGGACACGATGATACTGGGTATTACTTTGCGATAGGAGCTGACAATAGCTGTCATGAAATTACAATGAATGATAAAGATAATTGGTTGAAAAACTATAGAGATAATATTGTAAATTCGGTTAATGGGTTTAACACTACTATTGACCCAGGAGCAAGTTATAATTGGTATCAGGGAAACAGGTTGCAAGTTTCTGATACATGGCGAGTTTTTCATGATTACCTTGAGCTAAAGGAATTTTTAGTGGATGAAAAAGATTATCAAAAAAGAAAGTTTAAGAATGATCTTTATGGTATACAAGTTGACTTTTCTTCCTATACTGAATTAGGCAATGATGAGGGTAAGTATAAGTACAGGCTTACTTTACAATTCGAATATACACGACAAAAAAATGATGGGACTTATGAGGTCTTTTATCTTGATGATCAACCAAATTTTTTTCGCCGGAAAAAAAAGGCGGATAAACAGGGTAGACGAGAATTAGCAAGATCAGAGAAGCAAAATAAACAAAAGAATCAAAAGAATGGGGAGGAAAAAGCCATGGGTTTTAATCATGGTGAGCTTTGTCCAGATATTTGTAATTAGTATGTTTCCATTTCCTCCTCATATCTATTTTGAAATAGCAGCGCTATTAACCAGTATAGTTTTTTGGTATAAGCTGCGCTATACAAAATTGCGCTGGTTAATGCCCTATCTTTTTTTTATTGTTGTGATAGAACTTACCGGCAGATATATCCGGACCGAATTAAAACAACCTAATGCGTGGTTGTTCAATATAAGTGTTCCTGTTGAATTTTTGTTTTACGGATTTATTTTCCGCCTTCATTTTGAGCGCAAGCTTTTCAAAACGGTGGCAGAATATTTTGTAATACTTTTTTTCCTTTTTTCCCTTGGCAACCTGTTTTTTATACAGGGATTTTACCGGTTTAATACTAATATTTTAAAAGTGGGCAGTTTTAGTATGATTGTTTTATGTTGCTTTTATTTTGTAGAGGTAGTATCAAAAGAAGGGAGAGTTAATTTGTTGAGAGAGCCCATGTTTTGGTTAACAACGGGGATATTATTGTTCAATACCGGTGAGTTTTTTTATACCTTGTTCTCCGATTACCTTATAAAAAACCATCTCGATACAACCAGAAGAACATTTGCTTCTATTAACAATAAGCTTATCTGGGTACTGTACACCTGTATTTCAATCGCTATAATATGCATCCGAGGGAAGACGAATTCGAAAGTTTAAGACAAGTACTATATGGGGGGACAATTGCCTTTCTTGTTCTGGCAGGGTTTGTTATTTTTTTTCTTGTAATGTATATGAGGAGAAAGCAAAGAAATATTCTGGAAAAACAACAACTCCAATCCCAGTTCCAGCAGGAGTTGCTAAAAACCCAACTCGAAATCCAGGAGCAAACACTGAAAACCATTTCAGAAGAAATTCATGATAATATCGGGCAGGCCCTCAGCCTTGCAAAACTAAAACTGAATACGGTTGATATTACTAAACAAGAGCAGCTCATTGAAAAAATTTCAGACTCCAAAAATCTAGTCAGCAAGGCCATACAGGATCTCCGTGACCTTTCCCGCAGCCTGAACACTGATAATATTGCCGCAATGGGATTGATAAGGGCCGTGGAATATGAACTGGAACTTTTCCGTAAAAGCGGATTTACCACAGATCTTCGCATTAGCGGAACTATCACCCGGATGGAGCCTCAAAGAGAGTTGATCATCTTCCGTATTGTACAGGAGGCACTCACCAATATCATCAAACATGCAGAGGCCCGGTCGATCACTGTCACAGCTGCATATAATACAGACACTTTGGAATTGAAGGTACAGGATGATGGAAAAGGCGCAAAACCGCAGGATATTAATGGAGAAGAAAATAGCAATAAAAGTCTCGGTCTCCGCAATATGCATAACCGGGCTAAGATGGTCGGCGCCACTTTCAGTATGGAAAGTGTGGCCGGTAACGGAACTGTTATTAAATTGAGTATACCATTTAACAACGTGTAACTATGAATCAAAAAGTGGTACTGGTGGATGATCATGCCATGCTGCGCAGCGGACTGGCGGGCCTTGTAAGAGATATCGGGTATGATGTTTTATTTGAGGCGGATAACGGGAAAGACTTCCAGGAAAAATTAGACAAAGAAAATTTACCTGATATAGTGCTGCTGGATATTAACATGAAAGTAATGGATGGCTATGAGACAGCTGCCTGGTTAAGAAAAACCCATCCGCTTATAAAAGTGCTGGCATTAAGTATGTATGATGACGAGAATGCTATTCTTAAAATGCTGCGCAACGGGGCAAGAGGTTATATTTTAAAGGACAATGAACCGGCTGAACTAAGGGCTGCACTGGATGCAGTCGTTCATAAAGGATACTATTATTCAGAACTAGTGACCGGGAAACTTATTCACTCTATTAATAAGGAGGGTGACGAAATAGCCGGTAATGCATCCAAACTCAACGACCGGGAAACAGAATTTTTGCGACTGGCCTGTTCTGAACTTACCTACAAGGAAATAGCGGCACAAATGAACCTGAGCCCCCGCACCATTGATGGATACAGGGACTCTCTTTTTGAAAAGCTGAATATCAAAACCAGGACCGGCCTGGCTATTTATGCCATTAAGAATGGTGTGGTGAGGCTATGAATTTTTTGCTAAAACATGCCACTCATCTTTAGTATTCCTGATATTTCCTACATTAGCATTCAACTTTTGATTAACCATTAATATAAATCTTATGTCAGCTTCAGCCCCTGCAATTTTCTGGCCGCACAGTGAACACTGGTCAGTGAAAATTCCTGCAAACACTCCTCATTACCGTATGCCTGTTCTGGAAGAAAAGGGCTATGCGATAATGAAGACACTGGATATTTCCCATATACCTTCTTCTGAGTGGGAAAGCCTTACTTACATGGATTGGAAAAGTGGTGGTGATACCAACTTTGCACCGCTGGCTTCCTGCGATGGTACTATTGAGTGTAAAGGTTTTTGGGAAAATGGCAAGACGGATAAGAATGCCATTTTTACACCTAATGCTGAGCTGGCGCCTAACCTGATGAAGTATATCAGGTCTATCCCGGCCAATTTCGGAAGGGTGAGAATTATAAAGCTTGAACCACAAAATCATGACCAAGCACTTCGCTCAGTACACCGCGATGATAATAACCGCCTTAATCCAGATGATGAAGGATGGGTAGTAAGAATGTGGATAGAGCTAACTGATAACCCGGACAGTTATATGCTACTGTATGATAGTGATGAAAACAATTTGCCTGTCAAAGAAAGTGAAGCACATGTGCCTATGCCTAAAGGCGCACATTTTGTAGTGGATTCACAAAGATTGTGGCATGTGGGTGTGCACAATGGCAACAAGCCCAGGTATGCCGTGATCATCAGTTGCGAAAGTTCACCGGCGCTGAATGACTGGATCATTTCGAAAATGTAATTGAGCACATTAAATAATTAAGCCCTGTCATGTTGAGTTTATCGAAACATGACAGGGCTTTCTTGTAAGCTGAACTTATTTGAAGACTAATTCAATACGCTGGTTTCTTTTACGATTGCTGCTTTTTCCTGTTCTTTGATCTTATTCCAGCCGCCAACAATGTTTCTGAGATTATGAATACCCTGTCTTTTTAATAAAGAAGAAGCAATTACACTCCGGTATCCGCCCAAACAGTGTACATACAGATTTTGAGTTTCTTCGATATTGGCCATGCTTCCGGGATCTGTCATTTCGTTCAAAGGAATATTCACTGCATTTTTTAAATGACCATCTGCAAATTCTGTTTCACGGCGTACATCAACAACGATAAGATTATTATCATGTGGTATATCCATCATCAGTTCATCAGCTTCAATATCAATGATCATATCAACGGGTTCTCCTGCATGTTGCCAAGTTTCATATCCACCAGCCAGGTATCCTTTTACTTTATCAAACCCAACCCTGGCAAGTCGTATAATGGTCTCTTTTTCTTTTCCAGGTTCAGTTACCAGTATCATAGGCGAATCGAAAGGAAGTAAGCTACCTGCCCACTCTGCAAAGCGGCCTTCAAGGCCAATAAAAATGGAGCCGGGAACAAAACCTTGTGTGAAGACATCTGCCCGGCGGGTATCCAGTACAATCACATTCTCGTCTATCAGTTTTTTAAATTCTTCAACAGATAAGGCGGTCATTCCTTGTGAAAGCACATCATCAAGGCTGCTGTAGCCTTCCTTATTTATTTGTGCATTGACAGGAAAATAAGAAGGTGGTGCAGCAATGCCTTCTGTAACCTGCCGGATGAAATCTTCTTTTGATGCAGCTTTCATCGCATAGTTCAATTGTTTTTCTTCTCCGATAGTACTGTGTGTATTGGGTCCCAGGTTTTTTCCGCAGGAACTACCCGGCCCATGAGCAGGGTAAATCATAACATCATCAGCCAGCGGGAAAAGTTTTGTGTGAATACTTTCATACATCATACCTGCAAGGTCATTCATAGTGATTTCATCCCCTTTTTGTGCCAAGTCAGGGCGGCCTACATCACCAACAAATAAAGTGTCACCTGTAAATACGCAATGATCTTTTCCTGATGGATCTTTTAATAAATAGCAGGTTGATTCTAAAGTATGGCCAGGAGTATGTAATACCTCTATGGTAAGCTGCCCAATTTTAAATTGTTCACCGTCTTTTGCTACATGTACAGGAAATTTTGTCACCGTATTCGGTCCATATACGATCGGGGCGCCGGTTGCTTTACTGAGATCAAGATGTCCGCTTACAAAATCTGCATGAAAATGGGTTTCGAAAATGTATTTGATAGCCGCTTTTCTTTCGTTGGCTAACTGAAGATATTCATCTATATCACGAAGAGGATCAATGATGGCCGCTTCTCCATTATCTTCAACATAATAAGCTGCCTCACTCAGGCAGCCTGTGTATAATTGTTTGATAAACATAATTCGTGGTTTTTGTAAGCTTTAAAAAACTGGAACAAAAGTAATTTATTACAAATGAAAAGCCCCGCCTGCATAAAATCGGGCGGGGCTTTTCGCAGAAATTTCACTTTTAGTTCAGCAGTTCATCTATGAATTGGTTCAGTTCATGAAGGCGATTCACATTTACTGAATAGTAAATGAACTTTCCATCTCTTTCCGTATTTACAAATCCGGCCTTACGTAAAATAGCCAGGTGCTGGGAGGCTACAGACTGTTCCAGCCTGAGCTTAACATATAATTCCGTAACAGTCATCTTTCCGTTTTCATCAATCAGTTTCAATATCTGCTGTCGTAATTTATGATTTAAAGCTCTGAGGACTAACGCTGCCTTCTTAAGTTCCAGAAGGTTTACATTGAGCAGAACCCCGCTTTCGTTTGTGTCATTAAGTGTCATTGAATAGTTGCTCATAATCAGGATCTGTTAGTTTAGTGAAAAAGTAAAAGCAAAAATACCCTTGCAGGGGATGTTTATTAACAAAATAATTGTTAATAAGACGGTATATAAATTTAATTCTTTCGCTCAGCAGTATAAAATTCTTTGATGTATAGTGGTTCTGCGTAGGCGAGGTTTGCAAATTCCTTATTTTGGAAATTAATTTCTGCTAATTCCGCAAGATGAAATGCATTTGAATGCAGGTTTTCAAAGTGTGCATTTGCAGATGATAAAATATTTTGCAGTTTTTTGCTGCCACTTCCACAGAATAAAATTTGATGAACGGAAAGAAATGGGGTGTAACTGGTTTCATCAATTATCATGGCCTGTGCCGGGGATAGTTCGAGCAGGTCTTTATTATAAACTGCTGTAAATACTTCCATTCTCCGGGCATCAATCATCGGGCAGATGAGGTCTGAAGCTTTATGTTTAACCGCAGTTGCCATCATCTTCAATGTGCTGATGGTGATAAGCGGGATACCCAGGCCATAACAAAGTCCTTTTGCAGTGGCCAGCCCAACCCGGAGCCCCGTATAAGAGCCGGGGCCGTTACTAACGGCAACGGCTTCCAATTCTGTTATCAGGCAGCCTGAATCCTGCAGGGCAAGATGGATGGCATTATGTATCCAGGAAGCATGGTCTCTTTGGTTTTCGTTGATTAACAGTTTTACTGCTACAGCATCTTTTGCCAAACACACTGAAGCGGTTTCCAATGAGGTATCAATATTTAGAATGAGAGCCATTTATGATAACGCTTCTTTTTTTAAAAGTTCAGCCGGTTTGTACCGGTTGCTGGTTTGTGACAAAACTGACAGTAAACCGTAAATATTTTTGAGCCCGATTATTTTGCTCCATTCAAAAGGGCCATAGGGATAATTAGTGCCCAGTTTCATGGCGGTGTCAATCTCTTCTTTGCTGCTTACATTTTCTTCCAGCGCAAAGTAGGCTTCATTAATTACCGATGCAACAATCCTTGCCGAAATAAAACCCGGCATATCAGGCACCCATTCTATTTTTTTATTAAGCGCAAAAAAAACATTCTCTGCTTTTTCTTTTACTGCTTCATTGTGGCAGGCGGCTTCTACCAGTGGTCTTTTCAAAAAACTATTCCACCCGTTGATGCGGATAAAACCGGAGGGGAGTTTATTCAAAGTATTTTCCACAGAATTTATAATCCATAGTTTTCCGGGAAGGGTTTTTAATTCTTCCGGATAAGCACCCGGAGAAAACAATAAATCAATATAGCAATCAGTATCCTGAAGAGTTGTGGGTTCATCCAGCCATATAATCCGTGTATTGTCATCAATGCCCTGGGCCAGCAGTTCCTCTTTTTGCCGTTCATTGGCAACTACCCCGATCGTCATGATTCTATTTTTTGCAAAGAAAACGTATAAAGCTAAATTCGTTCTTCCAAATTTTTATAAACAGTAAATATGAGTAAAACCATCATCCAGACTTCGGGTGCACCTGCGCCAATCGGGCCTTATAACCAGGCTGTATTATCCGGCAATATGCTTTTTATTTCCGGACAGGTTTGTATCGATCCTGCCACAGGCGAATTGAAGAATAAGGACATACAGGATGAAACGCACCAGGTAATGAATAACCTGAGAGCTATTTTACAGGAAGCGGGTATGAATTTCAGTCATGTGGTAAAGACTACCATTTTTATTACGGACATGCACCAGTTCAGCGCTGTCAATGAAATTTATGGAAAATATTTTGATGCCGCTTTTCCGGCAAGGGAAACCGTGCAGGTATCGGCATTACCCAAGTTTGTGAATGTGGAAATCAGTATGATAGCTGTAAAATAATTGATTAGGGTAATATTTTCAGCATAGTAAAAAAACCTTGTATTAATTCTACAGTCAAGTTGACCAGTTTTCTTAACTTGTATGCTTCAATAATAAATCAAAAATCACCTAAGAAATCTTCCTGTATGAAGAAAATTCACCATTCTCCACTTTACACCATTTTACTGGCAGCCATCAGCCTGTTTTTTGTTATGGGTTGTGGCTCTAAAAATGAAACTTCTTTTGATGCCGGCGGAAATGATAAATATGATTTCCCGGACAGAGCAGCAGAATTTCAGCGCCTGAGAACAAGGGATATTACAACCGGCAAAGTGCCCACAGAGAAAATGTGGGATGCCGTTTTACAAACCAAACAATTGAAGGAGTCACTCATAGCTTCAACTATTACTGCGGATGCATTGGTATGGTCTGAAAGAGGATCTAATTCAGATGCCGTCGGCCCATCCAACGGAAATACCCGTGCCAATGCCGGCGTTACATCCGGAAGGATTGATGCCATCTGGGTTGATTTGTCTGATGCTTCCGGCAAAACGGTCTGGGTGGGAGGTGACATGGGAGGTGTTTGGAAAACAACCGATATTACTGCATCTGCTCCAAACTGGGTATTAGTGAATGACTTTATAGGTAACCTTGTTGTTTCTTCCATTACACAGGATCCTACCAATCACAATACGATGTACTTCAGCACAGGAGAACTCTATTACGGTGGCGAAGTTGGAATCGGTGTATTTAAAAGTACCGATCATGGGGTGACGTGGAACTTACTGCCCGGCACTTCCAGCTTTATTTATTCATCAAAAATACTTTGCGATAATACCGGTAATGTTTACCTGGCCACGAGGGGCAGCGGTTTGCAACGGTCAACCAATGGGGGAACCAGTTGGACCAATATTACACCAACGGGGACCGGAACAACCATCTCTGATCTTGAGTTAAGCTCAAATGGCAGAATGCATATTGTAACAGGTGTTACCAGTACACAGCTTTATCGGTTTACAGATGCACCGGCTACTGCTACCTCAGCATCGGGCTGGGTATCGCCGACTACAACATTTACCTCAGGATCCCAGCGGGCAGAAATAGGAGTCAATGGTGATCGCCTGTATGCCCTGCCTTCTGTAAGCAGCCAGGTGCCTGCCGTATGGAAATCAACTGACGGAGGAGCAAACTGGACAAATATGGGTACTCCGCCTGTTACAGTTTCAAATTCTCCTTTTGCTAATGGACAAGGCTGGTATGACCTGGCTGTAGCCATTAATCCTGCCAATCCTGATGAATGTATTATTGGCGGTATTGATAATGCAAAAACAATAAACGGCGGAACTACCTGGACAAGAATATCAGCCTGGGTTGGAACATCGGGTCAATATGTGCATGCGGATCAGCATACCAGTGTATGGTATGATGGTGGAAATAAAATATTGTTTGGTTGCGACGGTGGTATCCACTACTCTTCTGATGGAGGGGTAACTATCAGGGACCGCAATGTGGGGTTAAGGATAAAAGAATTTTATGCCTGCGCCATACATCCGGTTACTACCAACTACTTCCTGGCAGGCGCCCAGGATAACGGAACCCACCAGTTTACTAGTCCTGGTATCGGGGCTTCCGTGGAAGTGCTGGGTGGCGATGGAGGATATGTGGCTATTGACCAGGATGAGCCACAGTTTCAGACGGGTACATATGTATATGCCAATTTTAGAAGAAGCGCCAACGGAGGTGCTACATGGTCATCAAATGGTTCAAGCAGATCCGACGGACAGTTTATCAATCCTTATGATTATGACAATTTAAATAACCGGGTATATGCCGGGACATCGGCAGGTCAATACCTCAGATGGGATAACCCGCAAACAGGTTTTACACTTACGCAGGTTCCGCTGGCGGCGTTAAATAGTGGCAGTGTGGCGTCTGTATGTGTATCGCCTTATACAGCCAACCGGGTTTTCTTTGGTACTACAGGTGGTACGCTGGCAAGGGCTGATAATGCGGAAGCTACTCCCTCAGGTGTAACACTGTCAACAGGGTCTGGTATGCCGGGCGGATATTTGAATTGTATTAATCTCGGCAGCACTGAGCAAAACATGGTGGTTACGTTCTCAAATTATAACTTAACCAATGTGTGGATTTCAACGAATGGAGGAACCACCTGGACAGGTGTTGACGGCAATCTTCCCAATATGCCTGTTTACTGGGCGATGTTCCATCCGGATGATAACACAAAAATGTATATAGCTACAGAGACCGGGGTTTGGGAAACTGACTTACTGAATGGCGCCAGCACTGCCTGGACAACAAGCCCCAGTTTTCCAACTGTAAGAACTACTATGCTCAAGTACAGAAGTTCAGACAGAACAATACTTGCTTCTACTTATGGAAGAGGTCTCTGGACATCTACAGTTCCGCTGCCTACCGGCTTTAGTTTTGGCAGCACTACGCCTGCTACTGCTACCTGTCCTGCACCTGCTACAATGAATGTTACACTTCCAACTATATCAAACGGCGGATTTACTAACCCCATCACTTTATCAGCAATCAGCGGGGTACCGGGTGGTACAACAATCAGTTTTGGAACGAATCCCGTAACACCTGGCAACAGCAGTGTGGTTACTTTAAATAACAGCAATACACTTTCTGCCGGTTCTTATACGGTTACCATACAAGGTGTGGCCGCAGGTGCACCCAACCAAACAAGGGATGTTACTTTCACGATCAACCCAGGCACTGGTCCGGCCATTACTACACATCCTTCAGGCCAGACAGTTTGTGAAGGACAGAATGTTGCTTTTAGTGTGGTGGCAACAGGAACGTATCAATGGCAGGTGAGTACTAATGGCGGCGGTTCATGGTCAAATATATCCGGTCAAACAACATCTTCGTATTCAATTACCGGAGTCACTGCTGCATTAAATAATAACCAGTACCGTTGTGTGGTTAGTAATCTTTGCGGAAGCACTAATTCAAATGCTGCAGTATTAACAGTCAATTCTGCAGGAACCATAACGGCTCACCCGACAGACTTAAACTTATGTGCCGGCAATGCTGCATCATTCTGTGTTACGGCGAGCGGAACCGGACTTACTTACCAGTGGGAATCAAGCCCTGCAGGATGTGCCGGTACATGGACGAATATTTCAGGAGCTATTTCATCCTGTTATAATATTACTACTGTTACCGCGGGAATGAACAATACGGCATACAGGTGTAAGGTAACAAGTACCTGCGGCCCTACAACAGTTACTTCTAACTGTGCATTACTCACCGTAGTTACATCTGTTACTGTAACTACACAACCTGTTAACCAGACAGTATGTGATGGCACTAATACCAGCTTTACAGTGGCAGGCAGCGGTTCAGGTGTTATCTATCAATGGCAGGTGAATACGGGCAGCGGCTTTACCAATATCAGCAATGGTGGAGTATATTCAGGTGCTACGGCTGCTACATTAACGATCACCGGAGTAACAACTGCCATGAGCAGTTACCAGTATCGTTGCCAGTTGTCTAACTCAACATGTACCACACCGGGAATATCAAATGCTGCCACACTAACCGTGAATGCTTTGCCGGCTGTTACAACCAACCCAATCAGCCAGACAATCTGTGCAGGAAGTAATGTAACGTTTAAAGTGATTGCTACAGGAAACGGAATCACTTATCAATGGCAGGTAAATACAGGCAGCGGATTTACTAATATTACAAATGGCGGGGTATATTCTGGTGCGAATCAGGATACATTAAATATTACCGGCGCTACAGTTGGCTTAACCGGATATCAATATCGCTGTGTGGTATCCGGTGCCTGCTCACCGGCTGCTAATTCATCAGCTGCAACGTTAACTGTTCATGCTCCGGTTACAATTACATCATCACCTGCCGGTGCGGAAGTTTGTTCGGGAGCTAATGCAAGTTTCACTGTGGCCGGAAGCAGTGTTCCTGCTATCATTTACCAATGGCAGGTGAGTACAGACGGAGGAACTATATGGACTAATCTTGCAGGAGCTAATGCAGCAACCTATACCGCTTCAGGTGTTGTTGCATTAATGAACAATAACAGGTATCGTTGCCTGTTATCCAACGGAACCTGTATTGCACCGGTTGCTTCCAATCCGGCAATACTAACAGTTCGCCAGTTGCCAACTGTAGGATTAACGGCCGCTCCACTGACAAGTTTATTACCGGGGCAGACAACTACATTGACAGCTACACCTTCTGCATCAACCGGTGGTACACTTACAACTGCCTGGACGCTGAACAGTAACCAGATTGCTGTAACTGGAAATACACTGCCTGTTACTGTGGCTAATCTTGGCGCTTACCAGGTTAGCATCCGGGAAACCTGGCCAAGCAGTTTATTCTGTTCAAGCCTTTCGCAGATTGTAACAATAGATGCCAGCATAAGTGACAGGCTCTTCATCTTCCCAAGCCCGAACGATGGCAACTTCAGTGTTTCTTATTATAATAATGGAGGAAGCAATACGCAGCGGAGAATTGTCATCTTTGATTCTAAAGGGGCCAGTGTTTTTGACAAACAATTCCCTGTTTCAGGGCTTTATACCATCATCCCTGTAAACTTCGAAAGAGCAACAAGGGGTATTTATTATGTGGTGGTGGGGGATGCAAACGGAAAGAAACTGACAGAAGGCAAAGTGCATGTCAGATAAATAAGTATAATAAATAAAGAAACCCGCCATGTTGTGTCAACTGGCGGGTTTTTCTTTTCACAATCCTGAATGATGTAAATTAGGCGATACAAGTAATGAGAAACTTTCTGCGGATCATATTGTACAAACCGATACTATGGGCAGCTAATAAATTCTCTTCTAAACCTAAAAGAGAAAGAATATTTGAAGCGCTGGATAAATTATATAAAGATATCCATGTGCATCCGGGTAAGGAGGGATTGATAATCCCTTATGATACCCGGACCGGAAAATTTATCATTTTTTCCGATCAGCATAAAGGCAAAAGAAACGGAGCAGATGATTTTATGCAGTGCGAATCTAACTACCTGCGGGCATTGCAGTATTATAATGAACAAGAATTTTGCTTCATTAACCTCGGTGATAGTGAGGAGCTCTGGGAAAACAGCATCTGGCAGGTAAAAAAGAAGAACAAAGAAAATTTTGAAGCAGAGAAAAAATTTATTGCAAAAGGAAAGTATATAAAGGTTTTTGGAAATCATGATCTGTTCTGGGATAATGATCCGCTGGCCTGGTGGCACCTGAAAGACATATATGATGAAAAGTTGAAAGTGTATGAAGGAGTGGTATTGCAGCCGTCAACTAATCTTCAGCAATCCACTGCCAATACTCCGCTGCCTGCTAACTATTCACCACTTACCATTTTCCTCACTCACGGACACCAGGGTGATGCACAAAGTGATGGGAACTGGTTCAGCAAATTCTTTGTGGCGAATATCTGGGCGCCGCTGCAGGCTTTTCTCAGGATCAATCCTAATACACCGGCCTATGATGCGGAAAAGAAAACACTGCACAATAATATCATGTACGAATGGTCATCAGAGCAAAAAGATCTGTTGCTGGTAACCGGCCACACTCATCAGCCGGTCTTTGCTTCACTAACGCACCTGGAACGGTTATATAAAAATTTTCAGCTGGCCGTTCATGAAAAGGATGCAGCAAAAGAAGAAGAAATAAGAAAAGAGATACGAAAGAGAGAAAAAGAATTTGCTGCCGTATCAGTTGACTATATGAATATGAAGCCTTCTTATTTCAATACAGGCTGCTGCTGTTTCAGCGACGGTGATATAACAGGAATTGAAATTGCAGATGGTTGTATCCGGTTGGTCAAGTGGTCGGAAGAAAAGGGGAGGGAGGTGCTGGAGGAGAGAATGTTAGGGGAATTGAGATAATATTGCCATGCACTTGTAATGTTGGCAGACTTAACATATTATTTAATTTTAATAAATCGTATCAGAAAAATGCCTCATACAATTGTATGAGGCATTCACTTTAAAATGCTTTTTTCTTCCAGCTATTATTGCTTCGTTCCCATTCGGGTAATTTTTTGTCAGGGTCCAGTATCACTTCTTTTATCTCACTGGTGGTAGGTACAGTAAACCGCCATTCAGCTCCCCGCTGCCATACTTCCACCGGTAAATTGATTGTATGCTCTTTGCCATTGCTTTCTTTTACAAGTACTGTTACCGGCATTACCATTTTTTCCAGTGTTTCAATAGTGATCTCACTTCCTTTTTCAGCATTATCATCAATATAGCTTACTTCTTTTACTTTCATGTCCAGTTTCCAGGTATTTAATACCCATGCCCTCCAGAACCAGCTGAGATCTTCGCCGGCTACATTTTCCATCGTATGAAAGAAATCCCATGGCGTAGGATGCTTAAAGGCCCAGCGCTTTATATATTCTGCAAAAGCAGCATCAAATCTTTCCTTTCCCAATACCTGTTCCCGTAATGCGGTAAGCATTTGCGCCGGTTTCATATAGGCAGCTATTCCGAGATTATCCTGTTGTATCACATCGGGTGTATTGTACAGGCCATCCATTTTGTCGCCAAAAGTATACTTCACCATAAAAGATGAATTGGGGTCACCAAAGAAACTGGCTTCTTTGAATTCACCATTATTAAACGCTTCGGTAGAAAGATCATTGATGAATGTATTAAAGCCTTCATCCATCCAGGCATATTTTCTTTCATTGCTGCCCACTATCATCGGGAACCAGGTATGGCCAAATTCATGATCGGTAACTCCCCACAAACCGGTGCCGGATGACTCCGCACTGCAGAATACAATACCGGGATATTCCATGCCGCCTACTATTCCTGCTACGTTGGTGGCTGCCGGATATGGATATTCAAACCATTTGTTGGAATAATGCTCAATGCTGGCTTTTGTAAATTCAGTGGAGCGCTGCCAGCCATTTTTTACAATACTTTCAACCGGGTACACACTAATCGCCATGCATTTCTTTCCGCTTTTCAGGTTAATTCTTGCTGCATCCTGTACAAAGGCTTTGCTGGCTGCCCATGCCACATCTCTTGTATTCTGAATGCGGAACCGCCAGGTAGTACTGGCTGTTTTAGATCTTGAGTTTTTCTCAGTTACCTCTTGATCACTGCGAATGGTTACGGTCTTATCGCTTTTGGCAGCAGCTTCCCATCTTTTCATTTGCTCGGCTGTGTAACATTCCTGCGGGTTGAGTAACTCACCCGAACCCACAACTATTAAATCAGCAGGAGCAGTGATGCTGAAATCAATATCACCGTATTCAAGATAAAACTCTCCTGCGCCAACATAAGGTAAGGTATTCCATCCCTGTATATCATCATATACACACATTCGGGGAAACCATTGTGCCACTTCATACACAATTCCGTTTTTTGTTTTTAACCTTCCCATACGGTCGGTACCGTATTCGGGAATAATAAAGCTGTAACTGATCCTGATCTTCACTTTTTCTCCCTTTTCCAATTGATCTTTCAAAAAGAGCTGCATCCTGGTATCAGTCTTTATTGTTTTATCAGGTGCATGCATAACACCGGCAGTTTCCAGTTGCACATTAGTAATAGTATAACCATCAGTAAAACCCGAATTGGCCCAGCGGCCCCCTGTTTGTGTAGTAGTGGCTGAGCCGCGGGAATCTTTTTTATAAATATTCTGATCCATCTGCAGCCAGAGGAACCGCAGATTATCAGGACTGTTATTGGTATATGTAATTGTTACATCACCGGTCACTGTATGCGTTGCAGTATCCAGCTTACAATTGATAGAATAATCTGCTTTATTCTGCCAGTATTTAGGCCCGGGTTCACCACTGGCACTTCTGTAATCATTGCCGGGATAAGGATAGAACTGCGGATGGAAAGCTTCCTTATGATCATACTTTGACTGGGCAAAAACAGGGGCTAGCAGTATTATGCTGGCAATGACAAGGGCAATCTTCTTCATTACTACTTAGTATTTATAGCGGAAAGATAAAATAAAAGACGGCAGTTGACTTACCGTTAAAAGGGTATTTGCAATTCTTTATACCTGTCAGGCATTCTTCAGGGGAAAAGCGATTCAGCAATGATCACACTTTCTGGTTTGCCCACATCTACCAGCCGGTCACCGGTATGGTCATAGCCCATGATAAGATGTTCGGGTGCCAGTTTCAGGTACACATCAATGAGTGAAAATTTACCGGCAAAACCATATTGTTTCATCAATTCAAAAATGCTGTATTCAAAAACTACTACACAACTGTAGGCCAATGGCCTCCCCCTAACCCCCTCTGCAGGAGGGGAAATAGCGATTCGCTTTTCACCGGTTACTGTATTCCGCCACCCGGTTAATCTCATATTATCATCAAATAGCAAGACCCTTGATGATTTACGACTGGTAACACCAAAAGTTATGAGGGCTTTCTTCTCATTATGGTATTGAATAAGGTTATGGATATTTAAGTCCGTTAAGAAGTCTGCATTACAGGTGATAAACTTTTCGCCTGGGGTAAATAATTCTTTTGCTTTCAGCAGACCGCCACCTGTTTCTAATACTTCATCTCTTTCATCACTAACCAACACATTACTTCCCCAACCATCGTTTTCAACAATAGCCTGGTCTATCTGGTCTGCAAAGTGATGTACATTAACGATCACATCTTTAATGCCTTGTTGCTGCAGGTATTCAATATTGCGTTGCAACAAAGGCTTGCCATTTACAATAGCCAGTGCCTTTGGATGTTTATCTGTCCAGGGCTTAAATCTTGTGCCGAGTCCGGCTGAAAAAATCATTGCCTTCATTGTTTCTTCTCGGAGAGTGGGTTTATCCAGTTTTTTGCTTCTTGTTCAATATGGAGTAATTCGATTTTTACTTTGAACTTATTGCGCAAATGCCTCGCCATGGCATCTGCCGCATATACACTTCGGTGCTGGCCGCCTGTACAACCAAAACTGATTACCAGGCTTTCAAAATCCCGTTTGATATATTCTTCCACTGTAATGTCTACAATATCAAACACACTATTTAGAAACTCAGGCATTTTGGTTTGCTGTTCTAAAAAATCCTTTACTTCTTTATCCCGTCCCGTTTGTGTTTTCATGCTCTCCACACGACCCGGATTTAAAATACCGCGGCAATCAAACACAAAACCACCACCATTGCCACTGTTATCATCGGGAATTTGTTTTCGGTAAGAGAAACTATGGATTTTGATAAGCAGGGGTGTTGTATCAGTGGCTTGGGTAGGTGTGAATTGCTGAATGACCTCGTCAGCCACACATATATCCAGCACTTTTCCAAACTCAGGTACAGAAATGCCAAGGCTTTGGTGTTCAAAAAATTCTTTGAGGTTACTGAGTGCTAATGGAATACTGGTCAGGAACTGTGCTTTACGTTCAAATAATCCACGGAAACCATAAGCTCCCAGTACCTGGAGCAGGCGGATCAGTACATAACCATTATACTGACTTTGAAAAATATTCCGGTTTACACTTTCTCCGATAGTATTCTCGAAGGCATCAATATAGTCTTCCAGCAAATCGTATTTCCATTTATCAGGAAGATTGGCCCTTGCCTGCCAAAGCATGGAGGCTACATCATATTGCGGGGCACCTTTCATACCTCCCTGGTAGTCGATGAAGTGAACATTATTATCTTCTGTTACCATAATATTCCTGCTCTGAAAATCCCGGAACATGAAATACTTGTATTCTGTATGGGTGAGATAATTACTCAATGCCTCAAAATCATCGATCAGTTTTTGTTTGTCATACGGCTTACGCAACGCATCGAGAAAATAATATTTGAAATATAACAGATCGGCCATGATAGCCTGCTTGCCAAATTCTTTATTAGTGAGACATTTATTATAATTCAAACCTTCATCACCTCTTACCTGCAATTGTGCTAATGCCTCCAGGCTTTTTTTAAACAGCTCATATACTTCATCAGTGAATCCTTTTGATTCAAGATGATTCAGCAAGGAAACGTCGCCAAAGTCTTCCTGCAGGTAAAACTGTTTATCTTCACTGATTGCCAATATTTGCGGAACAGCCAGTTGTTTTTTCTTAAAATGATCTGAGAAATAAATGAAGGTTTCATTCTCTTTGATATTGGCTCCGTAGGTGCCGATCACCGATTCTTTGTTATCATGAAGCCTGAAATAACGACGTTCACTTCCACTTTGAGGTAGCAGATCAATTGAAACTGCATCGGTTCCTTTCCACTTTTTATACAAGGATGTTATGGATTCGATAAGGTGCTGCATGGGACAAATGTAGGTAACCGCTTGCAATCCTGTATGTTGACAGGGCTAACAGGCATTAGTTTTTTAGGCTAAATTTGCTTTTTCTGAAAGATTATGAGTTATAGCCCCTCCCATAAGGTTCGTATTGTTACGGCAGCCAGCTTATTTGACGGTCATGATGCTGCAATTAATATTATGCGCCGCATTATGCAGAGCAAAGGCGCCGAGATCATCCACCTTGGCCATAACCGGTCGGTGAAGGAGATTGTAGAAACGGCCATAGAGGAAGATGTACAAGGCATTGCCATTACCAGTTACCAGGGTGGTCATGTGGAATTTTTTAAATACATGAAGGATCTCCTGGAAGAGAATGGTTGTGGTCATATCAGGATATTTGGCGGTGGCGGTGGCACCATTCTGCCGGATGAGATTGAGGAACTTCATAAGTATGGTATTACAAGAATTTACAGTCCTGATGACGGCAGAAAGATGGGATTGGAGGGAATGATTGAGGATGTTATAAGGCAAAGCCTCCCCAACCCCTCCGAGGGAGGGGCTTTGGAACCGCAATGGAATGGAAAGCTTCCATTGAATGAGATAAAAGATGTAAGAAGAATAGCGAAGGCAATAAGTATTGCAGAAGAGGGAGGAGATTACTCTGACCAATTGAAGGAAATAAAAAGATTATCAGACTCCAAAGCCCCCCTTGCGGGGGGTGGGGGGGCGCCAGTACTCGGCATAACCGGTACTGGCGGTGCAGGTAAATCCTCCGTAACCGATGAAATCGTTCGCCGCTTTATCAACAACTTTACTGACAAAACTATTGCAGTAATTTCTGTTGATCCCTCGAAGAAAAAAACAGGTGGTGCATTACTTGGGGATAGGATACGGATGAATTCTATCTCCCACCCAAGGGCATATATGAGAAGCCTTGCCACAAGAGATGATAATACGGCATTGAGTAGTGCTGTACAGGAAGCTATAGACATTTGCAAAGCAGCAGGATTTGATTTTATTATTTTAGAATCGGCCGGAGTGGGGCAAAGTGATGCCTCTATCCTTGATTATTGCGATGTAAGCATGTATGTGATGACACCCGAGTACGGAGCTGCATCACAACTGGAAAAAATAAACATGCTCGATTATGCAGACCTTGTTTGCATCAACAAATTTGATAAAGCCGGGGCATTAGATTCTCTTGCCGATGTAAGAAAGCAATACAAAAGAAATCATAATCTCTGGACAGCAAAGGATGAAGAACTACCCATCATCGGTACAATGGCCAGTAAATTCAATGACGACGGTATAAACCATTTATTCCAGTTATTACTGAGCAAGGTTGAAGCAAAAACGAAAACTACATTTGGCGAATTTCATTTTGCAGAAACAGCAAAAATATCACAGGCTGTTATTCCTGCCAACCGTGTTCGTTATCTTTCTGAAATTGCAGAGAACAACAGAGGTTATGACCAACTAGTAAGAGAACAATCCGGGCTTGCAAGCAAACTTTACCAGCTTCATGGAGTTTTAGAGATATTGCAACATAAAAACTCTAAAACCCCTCCTTTGGAGGGGCTTGGGGAGGCCATCCAACAGCAAATTGATTTCTATACCGAGCAGTTAACTCCCGTTGCCCGTAAACTGATCACCAACTGGCCTAATAAAATAGCTGAGTACCAAAAAGATTTTTATGAATACACCGTAAGGGAAAAGGTGATTAAACAACCCATGACCACAAAGAGCCTGAGTGGTACGAGGATTCCCAAAGTGGTGTTACCCAAATACAAGGACTGGGGAGATATTTTACAATGGCAGGCACAGGAGAATGTAGCAGGTCATTTTCCATTTACCGCAGGTGTGTTTCCATTAAAAAGAGAAGGAGAAGATCCCACAAGAATGTTTGCAGGTGAAGGCGGTCCCGAAAGAACAAACAAAAGATTTCATTATGTGAGTGTGGATCAGCCGGCAAAACGTTTGTCAACTGCATTTGACAGCGTAACACTATATGGGGAAGATCCTGATCATCGTCCCGATATTTATGGTAAAGTGGGAAACAGCGGAGTGAGTATTGCTACGGTGGATGATGCAAAAAAACTGTACAGCGGTTTTGATCTTTGTGACCCAAAGACATCTGTCTCCATGACCATTAATGGGCCGGCACCTATGTTGCTGGCATTTTTTATGAATGCGGCTATTGATCAGCAATGTGAGAAGAAAATTACTGAGTTGGGGTTATGGAATGATATTGAAAAAATTAAAAAATCAAAATTCAAAAATGGGGATGCACCTGTTTATAATAATCCATCTTCCCCTGGCGAATTACCTGAAGGGAATAATGGACTAAGTTTAAAACTGCTTGGTCTCAGCGGTGATGAGGTTTTGCCTGCTGATATTTATGAGCAATGCAAACAAGCAGCGCTGCAGCAGGTAAGAGGAACAGTACAGGCTGATATATTAAAAGAAGACCAGGCCCAAAACACCTGCATCTTTTCTACGGAGTTTGCTTTGAAACTAATGGGAGATGTGCAGGAATATTTTATCCAGAATAAGGTCCGTAATTTTTATTCTGTTTCTATCAGTGGTTATCATATTGCTGAAGCAGGGGCCAACCCGATTACCCAACTGGCATTCACATTGGCAAATGGATTTACTTATGTGGAGTACTACCTGAGCCGTAGAATGAATATTGATGATTTTGCTCCTAATCTTTCTTTTTTCTTCAGTAATGGAATGGACCCAGAGTACAGTGTGATTGGCAGAGTAGCAAGACGTATCTGGGCAAAGGCCATGAAATATAAGTACAAGGCTAATAAGCGCAGCCAGATGCTAAAATATCATATACAAACATCCGGAAGGAGTTTGCATGCGCAGGAAATTGATTTCAATGATATCAGAACTACCCTGCAGGCATTGTACGCCATTTATGATAATTGCAATTCGCTTCATACGAATGCGTATGATGAAGCTATCACAACTCCGACAGAAGAGAGTGTCAGAAGAGCGATGGCGATACAACTGATCATAAACCGGGAGTTAGGTACTGCAAAAACAGAGAACTTTATTCAGGGTTCTTTTGCAATAGAAGAA
Organism: Chitinophagaceae bacterium; assembly: GCA_044221225.1. Taxonomy (GTDB): domain Bacteria; phylum Bacteroidota; class Bacteroidia; order Chitinophagales; family Chitinophagaceae; genus JJ008. Next base: position 99,478 of record JBGAPQ010000001.1, on the reverse strand, counting down.
TTAACTGACTTGGTGGAAGAAGCAGTGCTTTCTGAATTTGACCGCCTAACCGAAAGGGGTGGTGTACTGGGGGCCATGGAAAGAATGTACCAGCGAAACAAGATCCAGGAGGAAAGCCTGTATTATGAGCATCAAAAGCATTCGGGAGAATTACCATTGATCGGTGTTAATACATTTCTGAATAAGAAAGGCAGCCCAACTATTTTACCAACTGAAGTTATTCGCAGTACAACTGAAGAGAAGGAACAGCAGATCCAAAACCTTCGGGCATTTTGGGAACGGAATGAAGGCAAGTCAACTGAAATGCTGAAAAGATTAAAATCTGCAGCTATTAATAATGAGAATCTTTTTGCCGAATTGATGGAAACGGTGAAATATTGTTCGCTTGGTCAAATAACTCATGCATTATACGAAATAGGTGGCCAGTACAGAAGAAATATGTAAAACAGAAAAACCTTCATCCGAAGGCTTTTCTGTATAAGTAACTTAGTTAACCAATTTACTCGCTGTCTGCAACTTTCTTACCAGTTCTGTCAATAATAATCCATTTACTATTTTGCATTACCCTGGCAGCGCCATCAGAAAAAGTTCCGGCAAAACTGTATTTACAGGATATTACTTCTTTGCCTTTATTATCGATATATCCCCAACTACCTTTTTTATTTACCGCAGCCAGACCTTCTGAAAACTGAGAGGCATTTTCATATATCATCGGGATTGCAATTTTGCCACTTGTATCAATAAATCCATAATCATTACCATTACTTACTACAGCAAAACTGCTATGGAAGGACATGGCTTCAGTGTACTTTGATTCCACCAATGTCTTACCGGTACTGTCGATATATCCCCATTTGCCATTTTGCTTAACAGCTGCAAATCCTTCTGAGAATGTAAGAGCATCATCATAAATAAGAGGCACTACCAGTTTTCCTTCTTTATCTGCAAACCCCTTTTTATCACCTTTTCCTACCAACGACATTCCGCAAGAGCATTCATCAACATAATCATACTGTTTGGTCCAAGCTTGTCCGTAGCCTGCCATTGAAATGATAATGGCCCCGAGAAGAAGACTATATTTCATAGCAGAATATTTTTAGTTAAAGTATTTTTTTCAATATGTAAGCTACAATGGTTACTAAAGGAAGGGTATGATATATGGCAGCTGAACAACTGATTTTTATTATTTCTACTTGAATAACCATTCAGTCTGTAAGTGATTTGCCCGGATTGACCAGGCTGTAAACCCTTTTCCGCATTCCTGCAAATTCAGTTAACTTCGCATCTTTCTAAAACTGAATAATTTGCGTTTTACTGAGTTTAATTTCAATCCGGCCCTGTTAGAAGGAATAGAAGCTTCTAATTATGAAACGGCTACACCGGTGCAGGAACAGGTCATCCCCCCTATTATGGCCGGAAAAGATGTGATAGCATCGGCACAAACTGGCACAGGCAAAACAGCTGCATTTTTATTGCCGGTTATGAATCGCCTGTTAAACAATCATGTCGATGGACAAGTGGGTGCGCTGATTATTGTGCCTACACGGGAACTTGCTATCCAGATTTCACAACACATGGAAGGCCTTTCTTATTTCACCCATTTAAGTTCTATCGCCATTTATGGCGGTAACGATGCACAGAATTTCGTGGCAGAGAAAAAAGCACTGCAAATGGGGGCTGATATTATCGTTTGCACACCGGGCCGGATGATTGCCCACCTGAATATGGGCTATGTAAACATGAAAGGTCTGCAATTCCTGATACTGGATGAAGCCGACAGGATGCTGGATATGGGTTTCCAGGACGATATCAATAAAATTATTAAAGCACTTCCTCATAAAAGGCAAAATCTTTTATTTTCAGCTACTATGCCGGAGAAGATAAGACAGCTTGCTAAACGGATACTTCATCAGCCGGCAGAAATAAATATTGCTATTTCAAAGCCACCTGAGAAAATTATTCAAAGAGCTTTTGTGGTGTATGAACCACAGAAACTGCCATTGATAAAAAAAATACTGAAGGAAACCGCTTATAAAAATGCATTGGTGTTTTGCAGCCGTAAACAGACAGTTAAACAATTAACAAGGGAACTGAAACAGGGCGGATTTAATATTGAGGAAATTCACAGTGACCTGGAGCAATCAAAAAGAGAAAGTGTGCTTGGTGCATTTGCCAGTGGTCGTATTCCGTTATTAGTCGCTACTGATATCTTAAGTCGCGGTATTGATATTGATACAATAGACCTGGTGATCAACTATGATGTGCCTGGCGATGGCGAAGATTATGTGCACCGAATTGGCCGTACAGCCAGAGCAGAGGCTGAGGGTGTAGCTTATACATTAGTTGGAGAGAAGGAACAGAATAAGTTTGCTGCTATAGAAAAGCTGTTAGAAAAACAGGTGGAAAAAGCTCCAGTACCTGTTGAACTGGGCGAAACACCTTCCTACCATCCCCGTGTTCAATCCGGAGCCGGCAGGCCAAAACGAAAATTCTACAAGACTGGCCCAAAGAGGAGATAATTTATTGTTACTTTAGTCTCTGCTTTTAATATACAACTATGAAAAGGTGGGTAGTTCTGATTGCATTTGCAACTGTTATTGCAGAATTATACAGTTGTACAGCTAGAAAGTATGTTGCTACAAATAAATTATATAAGAAGCGGGTCAAAGAATTAGCAAAATTAGTGAGGGAGTATCCACTGAAAGATTCAACGGGTTTGTTGTATGCTCCAGATTGGACAGGTACAACTAATATGTCTCTACGCCGTCCTAACTTTGTAGTGATTCACCACACTGCTCAAAATAGTTGTGAACAGACGCTCAGAACATTTACTCAAACAAAAAATCCTGTTAGTGCCCATTATGTTATTTGTAAGGATGGAACAGTGCATCATATGCTGAATGATTTGTTAAGAGCTCATCATGCAGGATTGAGTAAATGGGGTAATAATATTGATTTAAATTCTTCGAGTATCGGGATAGAAATTGATAATAACGGGTACGAAACTTTTACAGAACCGCAAATCAACAGCCTGATGGAAGTCCTGGGAAGATTGAAAAGAGCTTATAATATTCCGAATGCTAATTTTATCGGTCATGCAGATGTAGCCCCGGGAAGAAAGGTTGATCCAAACAAGAATTTTCCCTGGCAGAAGCTGGCGCAGAGTGGTTTCGGTTGCTGGTATGATACAGCAGGTGTCCAGGTTCCCGCAGATTTCAATCCGCTTCTGGCTTTGAGGATTATTGGATATGATATGAAAAATGAGAAAAATGCTATTCAGTCGTTTAAGATTCATTTTGTTCAGCAGGATACGACAAAGGTGATAAATGAAGCGGACAAGAAGATACTGTATGACCTGATGAAAAAATATCAGTGAAGCTCCCCTGCCTGTTCATGATCATCATACTGATTACGCAATTTCAGCAGTTCACCTTTCATTTGTGATAATGTTTTCTGATGTGCGGGAGATTTAATAAGATTCTTTTGCTCCTGCGGATCAGTTTTTAAATCATATAACTCCCATTCATTCACTGTATAGAAGTAAATCAGTTTGTACCGTTCGCCACGAACACCAAGATGAGGTACTACATAATGATCGATGGGATATTCATAATAATGATAATACAGGTTTTTTCTCAGAAGTGATTTTTGCTTACCGGTTAGCAGAGGTTTTAAGCTGATGCCATGCATCCAGTCGGGCGGAGTAACCCCGGCTATATCAAGCATAGTTGGGGCAAAGTCAATATTTTGTGCCATTGAAGTGGTAATGCTTCCGGGTTTGATCTTTTCCGGCCATCTTACAAGTAATGGGGACTGCATAGAAACATCGTACATCCATCTTTTATCAAACCACCCGTTTTCGCCTAAATAAAAACCCTGATCAGCTGTGTAAATGACAGCTGTATTATTGGATAGGTTGTTTTTATCTAAATAGTCCAGTATCCGCCCGACATTTTCATCTACAGAAGCGACACAGGCTATGAAATCCTGCATATACCACTGATATTTTGCTTTTAAAACAAGGCTGTCATTTCCCCAAACAGTAAGCAGTTGTTTACCTCTCTCTGCATAAATTTCTTTTATTTTTTTTCTCTCCGTTTCCGGTATCCGGTTCATAATAGCATTATAACCACGAATATCACCTGAATCTAATTTGAATCCTTTAAGCTGGGAAAGATAAAATGGATCAATTTTTAAATCACTTCCCAGGGTCATGTCATGCAGAATACTCATACGCTGCGTCTGCCATGCCTGGCCGTGTTGTTTCATATCGGCAAAAAGTGTGGTGGGCTCCGGGAAAGTTTTTTTACTAAAAACTTCCAACCATTTTAGTTTGGGAACAAAATTTCTGTGCGGCGCTTTGTGATGAAGCAATAGTAAAAACGGTTTTTGTTTATCACGGTTATCTAACCAGTTTAGTGCTTCATCGGTGATGACATCTGTAGCATAGCCGTTGATAACGGTTGTATCCCCTTTCATATTTATCATTCGTGGGTTATAATACAGCCCTTGTCCGGGTAAAATCTTCCAGTAGTCGAACCCCGTTGGATATGACACCAAATGCCATTTGCCAATAATAGCCGTCTGATATCCTGCCGGACTAATCAGTTTTGGTAAGGTAGTTTTCGATGAATCAAACCGGGTACGATTATCTTTCATACCATTTTTATGTGAATGCTGTCCGGTAAGCAATGTAGCCCTTGCAGGCCCGCAAATGGAATTACCTACAAATGCTTTTTTAAACATCATTCCTTCCCTTGCAAGCCGGTCAATATTAGGTGTATTGATCAGTTTTTTATTGTATGCACTGATCGCATCGGCATCATGGTCGTCACTCATGATATAAATAATGTTAGGTTTTTGCTGTGCAAAGCAGGAAGAGGTAATTAAGAAAAGGAATATAATCAGTCGCATATTGATTATTTATTAGCCTAAGATACAATATTTGATTTCATGTGTTTACTTCTTAGTTACCCGCCGAAAGCGGATGAAATTTTTTGCCACATGTTATGCCTTATAAAAATTCCGGTTTGTACACAAGTATTGTTTATGGGCATTTCATGTAGATTTGAGTACTAAATAGTAAGTATGGAGTTTGGCCGTGTACCGGAAATAGAATTAGCAGGTATTGATTTCAGCTTGCCTCCTGAACCTGATTTTAATAAAATGATATTAAAGGGTAAGCCGGTAAAACAACCCAAGGTATATGTTGGTTGTGCAAAATGGGGGAGAACAGAGTGGGTTGGAAAGATATATCCGCCAAAAACAAAAGAAAAGGATTTTCTGCAGCACTATGTGGAGCATTATAATTGTATTGAGTTAAATGCCACACATTACAAGGTATATGGTGAAACAGGTATTCGGAAATGGGCGGTGAAAGCGAAAGGGAGGGATTTTCTATTTTGTCCTAAGATGTATAAAGGTGTCACACATTTTGGCAGCCTAAAAGGGAAAGAGTTTATCTCCAATGAGTTTTTGCGGGGCATCGTTGGATTTGAAAAACATCTCGGTCCTATTTTCGTGCAGGTGAGTGATAGCTTTTCGCCTAAAAGAAAAGAAGAGCTATTTGCTTATCTTAAATCATTGCCAACCGATCTGCAGTTCTTTTTAGAAGTTCGCCACCCGGATTGGTTTGCCAGGGAAAGGGATAAAGAAGATATGTTCAATTTTTTAAAAGAGAATAACATGGGCGCAGTGATTACAGATACAGCCGGCCGCAGGGATTGTGCTCATATGCATGTAACGATTCTTAAAACATTTATCCGATATGTTGGAAATAGCCTTCATGCATCAGACTATACGAGAATTGATGACTGGATAGAGAGAATAAAATATTGGCTGGACAAGGGAATGGAAGAATTATATTTCTTTATGCATATGCATGATGAAGCCACTTCACCGGAACTGACTGTTTATTTGGCAGATAGAATGAATAAGGAATGCGGGTTGGATTTAATAAAACCGAAATTTATTGACACTACTCTATTACCTAAGCCCAAACCAAAACAAAAAGGGTTGTTTGATTAGCTAACTTCATATAGTTCATTCCACCGGGTAGTATATCGTGGGCTGATAAAATTTTGCTGCATCTTCCAGTTACGGTCGGTACCGGATGCGGCAAACTTCAGCACATCATCCCGTTGGCTGAAATTTACATTGTCAATCATTTCCATCAGCTTTCGTTCACAGTTTTTTGTTTCAGATAAAAATAAGTTGCCCTGTATTGAATTGTCGGGGATAATACCACTAAGCATGACACCAGCTTTTTTATATTGTGTTCCATTTTTGAATAACTTGTCCACAATAGCTACTGCAGGTTTTATCAATTCATTCGTAAATGAAGTGGCGGCAGGCAGAATAATAGAATCACTGCGGGTTGCCCCACGAAAATCAATGCTATGATCCTCTTCTTTTCCCACTACAAATACACTTATAATTTTTGCGGCCCCCTGTTGACGTCTCAATTTTTCTGCAGCCCTTGATGTGTATGTTGCTACTGCTTCTTTAATGGATGCAATGTCACTCACCGGGCTGCCAAACATTCGGGTGGTGGCAATCATCTTTTTACTTACCAGTTCATCATCCATTTCTTTTACCGGCTCACCTTTTAGTTCTTTAATAAGGCGTACACCAGTAACGCCTCCCAAATGAATTCTGCCAAATTCTTCACTCATCCGGCTTAGTTGCAGTGCATCGTAGATACAAAAAAGCTGTTTTAGTTTTTCTGCATATTGCCTGCCTACTCCCCAAATCTCACCGATCTGAGTTTGTTTTAAGGCGTGGTTTATTTTTTCTTCATTGTCCAGCACCATCACGCCATTATATGTGCTTGCATATTTTTTTGACAAGCGGTTAGCAACTTTAGCCAGCACTTTTGTGGGAGCCACACCAACTGACACCCTTATACCTGTCCACATTTCAACGGTCTCTTTTATTTTTTCCGCAATAGTCTGCAATTCATTTTCAGGAAAAATACTCAGGTCAAGGAAAGCTTCGTCAACAGAATATACTTCCACATTATTTTTACCCAATAGTATTCGCAGCGTTTCCATTACCCGCCAACTCAGGTCTCCATATAAATTATAATTGGAAGAAAAAACGGCCACATCATATTTTTCAATCAATGGTTTGGCTTTAAAATAAGGGCCGGCCATTTCTACTCCCAGTTTTTTAGCTTCATTGCTTCGGGAAATGATACATCCATCATTGTTGCTGAGAACAACAACTGGCTTCTTGTCCAACTTTGGTTTAAATAACCTCTCACAGGAGCAATAGAAATTATTACAATCAATAATTGCCTTCATCAATAATTATTTATCTCAGGCCTGAAGGCCTGAGCAATTTATTGCCCTGGGTTTTTGTCTTGCCCCGGGCTTTAGCCCGGGGATTTCTGTAATAGCCCAAAACCATATTTCTCCATAAATTCATCATACTCCTGTTGAAATGTTTTCTTCGCATGATGTTGTTCTTGGTTTTTAATATATTCTCTCACTTTGTTTACACCCGACTCACTCACCGATACAGCGAAATAATCATCCTGCCATTCAAATTTTGAAGAAGTTAATCTATGCTTATTTACCCAGAAAGAACTCTCTCCTTTAATCAGTTGAACAATTTTGGCAATGGTCTGATCGGCGTTTAATGATATCAATACATGAATATGATCAATATATCCATTTACAAAATCGATATAAATACCTTTTGCCCTGGCATTTTCCCGGATATGTGAGAATAACTTTGTTCTTGTGCCTTTGTCAAGAACAGGTTCTCTTCTCTTGGTTGCCCAAACTAAATGAACCCACATTTTTGTATATCCCATACTGGTGATTTTATATTTTAACCCAGGGAATGTATAGAGTAAACAACCACACCCCACACCTGAAAGTTGGTGAACTCTGCCAGGTTAATACTCTTATACCGGTTGTTTTCCGGAATTAAAAATGCAGATGAAAAGTTTTTATGAAACCGTCGTACCAATAGTTCACCATTCAGAATAGCCACAATTATTTTTCCATTTGCCAATTTCAACGAACGATCCACAATCAGGATATCTCCGTCGAAAATACCAGCCTCTTTCATGGCATCACCTTTCATCTTAAAAAAGAAAGTAGCTGGTTTGTTGCGAATCAATTGCTCATTAAGGTCAATACCTCTTTCAGCGTAATCGTCGGCTGCGGCGCCAAAGCCAGTGGCATTGGCCGTCTTTACCTCCTGCTGTTTAAATTGTTTCGAACCTTTGTAGGCTGCCCCGTAAAATTCTTCTCCTTCCATAAATAATAGTTTTTACCTCACCTCTAACTCCTCTCCTGAGGAAAGGAGGACAGCAGAGCCATTATAGAATAAATTTTCTTGTATAAAGGTGATAAAAATATTTGGAATAACTAAAAAATTTAGTAAATTAGTACTAAGAAAATAGGTAAGTATTTTCTGAAATTTTAAATGGATGGTTATGGAAACAATTATCAACACTATCCCGGGCTACCGGGTGTATGAGTATTTGCTGGTACTCAGCCCGCATGAAGAATTGTGGAATCGTATAATGAAAGTGAAAGAAGGGTTTGCTGATCAATACAAATCTGATCATACCCGCTGGGGTAAGCCACATATTACACTGGTCAATTTTCTGCAATATGCCATGATGGAGGAACGGATTGTCAACCGCCTGAAAACGGTGGCGATGGGTTTTCCGCCATTCAAGGTGGAGTTGAAAGACTTTGGCAGTTTCCCATCACATACCATATATATTAATGTAACAAGCAAATTACCGGTGCAAAACCTGGTAAAGGAAATTCGTACAGATGGCCAGCGGTTGATGAAACTGAATGATGATAACAAGCCTCATTTTATTATGGAGCCGCATTTGACTATTGCAAGAAAACTGAAACCATGGCAATATGAAAAGGGCTGGCTGGAGTATAGTAATAAACACTTTACCGGTCGTTTTATTGCAAATGGTATGACACTGCTCCGAAGGCCGGAAGGCGAAATAAAATACCAGGCAGTTCAGCGATTTGAATTTCAGAATTTACCCGTTACCACGAAACAGGGTGAGTTATTCGGATAGCAATTGATCCGTACGCAGTAACAATAAAGTGAGATGGGAGAGTGAGACAGAAGGAGAATAAAGAGTAAGATTTTGTGCAGTATGAATATGAAGAGATAACTCTTTGTTCTCCTTTTTATTTTATATACAATCAAAACCAACAATAGTGTATGTCAGAAAAACTGAAACAGGATCACTTTAAAGTGGCAGCGAAGCAACCCGAAGAAGGGGCGCAGTATGTAACGGGCAGAGGAGCACAGTTCAACACCAAAAACCGGTTCCTCAAAAACGAAATCACCAGGGAGCACATCGAAGGCATTGATGATTGGGAAGAATCCAACGTACCTACCATTTACCTGGAACAGGAGTCAAAAACCATCGTTAACAAAGTAGAGAGTAAAGATGTAGGTATGATGTACAGTATGAATCCGTATGCCGGATGTGAGCATGGATGCATCTATTGCTATGCAAGAAATGTACATGAATACTGGGGTTACAGCGCCGGGCTTGATTTTGAGCGAAAGATCATTGTCAAAAAGAATGCACCGCAGTTGCTGCGTAAATTCTTAATGCATAAAAAATGGGACGCTACACCCATCATGCTTAGCGGGAACACGGATTGCTACCAGCCGGCTGAGCAGAAATACAGGCTGACAAGAGGATTGCTGGAAGTATGCAATGAATTCAACCAGCCTGTTGGTATACTCACCAAGAATTCCTGGATACTCAAAGACAAAGATGTATTGCAGGAAATGGGAAAGAAGAAAATTGTTTCGGCCATGGTATCCATCACTTCATTCAATGAGGATCTGCGCCGTATTATGGAACCAAGGACAACTACAGCCAAACAAAAACTTAAAGTGATCAATGAACTGAGCAGTGCCGGTGTCCGCATGGGCATTATGATGGGGCCGATGATACCGGGATTGAATGAACATGAGATGCAGCGCATCATGAAAGAAGCCAGGGATAATGGTGCCACATTTACGGCGTACACTTTTATCCGCCTGAATGGCGCCATCAAATTCTTATTTCACGACTGGTTGTATAAAAACTTTCCGGACAGGGCCGATAAAGTATGGCACCTGATAGAGCAAAGCCATGATGGGAAAGTAAATGATACCCGCTGGGGAGTAAGGATGCGGGGGGAGGGGAGTATTGCAGAGATGGTAGCACAGCAGTATAAAAAATATGGCAAATTGTATGGTATGAATGCTGAAGAGTGGAGTCTGGACAGGAGTAAATTCAGAGTGCCGGGCGGACAAGGGAGATTGTTTTGAAAATATTTTAATAATTTTTAAATAGTGAGCTATTTTCATACTTTGTAGCTTTGTAAAGCAATGTCAGCAGCGAATTTTCATAAACAGCAATTAGGCTCAGGGATTTATACGATTCCTGATATTAGTAGGTTGTTGAGTATACCTCAAACCAAAGTAAGACGTTATTTGAATGAATATTGGGACGATAGACTAGGGAAGAAATTATTTAACGAGACCTATTCATGGTCAGCAGGTAATAATATAAAAGCAGTAAATTTTTATGCTCTTATCGAACTTTATACTTTTTTTCATCTCCAAGAAGTAGGTGTTTCCACACGGCAGATTCTTAAATCAAGAACTTCTATTGCAAAAGACCTTCAAATCCCATATCCTTTTGCTAGTGCTAAACTTTTAAGTGATGGAAGGAGGATTTGGTATGAGTTCAAAGATAGTATCGTTAATGCCGATGGTTCAAAACAAACAGATTTTGTCGAGTTTATTAGAAAGTTTGCAAATAAAATTGAGTTCAACTCAAATAAAATCGCTGAAAAATTCTGGCCAGCAGGCAAAAAAAGTGACGTTGTTGTTAATCCTCATCATCAATTTGGTCAACCTGTCTTAAATGGCACAAATATAAATGCTGAAGTAATTTTTTCTATGTATGAAAGCGGTGAGCCAGTAGATGCTCTAGGCATTCTTTATGATTTAACTCCGAAGCAGGTTGATGACGCAATATCTTTTTATAAAAAATCTGCTGCATGACAGAAATTTTTCTGGATGAAAATTTATCTGAATATGTAGCAGATGCTTTGAATGCCTTAAATAAGGGATACTTTAATGATGTATTAGTTCATTCAACGAAGATTAAATTTGGCAAGGGAAGGCCAGACGAAGAGATTATTCCCTCAATCGGAACTCAAAATGGAGTATTGATAACAAAGGATATAAATATTCACAAAACAAGACTTCAATATCAGCTTTGCGAGCAATATAAAATCGGAGTTTTTTTTCTTAAAATGCAAAAGGGCTTAGATAGACATTGGGAAATTGTAAAATTGCTTATTAACTCATGGGAAGAGATATTAGATAGGCTGGCAAAAGAGAAGCGACCTTTTGGTTATGAAATCCCTTTACGGGGTCGGATGAAAAAGCTTTGAATATTTTTTAAACAATGGGGTGGTACCAATAAAAAGAAAACTGGCCGGGAGCTTAACGGAAGAACCTATGATGAAATGCCTCCGGTTGAGCAATTGGAAACAGTAGATCATTAATATAAATACCATGAAACATGATCGCCGAAACTTTATTGAAAAAATCAGCCTGGCAACTGCCGGTATTGCAGGATTATCATCCTTTAAAAATGAACCGGGGCAAAGAGGAGTGAAAAATGTGTTTATACATCATGTTTTCTTCTGGCTAAAGAACCCGGAGAGTGCGGCAGACAGGGATAAACTCGTAGATGGCCTTTTGAAGTTATCAAAAGTGAAAGCGATAAAGGATTTTCATATCGGTAAGCCAGCGGCAACAAACAGAGATGTGATTGAAAGAGGATATGCTGTTTCCTGGTTACTTTATTTTAAGGATGAAGAAGCTGAAGCCAGTTACCAGTCTGATCCTCTTCATCTAAAGTTTATAGAGGACTGTTCACATCTCTGGAGCAAAGTAATTGTTTATGATTCAGTTGGTATTTGATACTAATTACAGGTTAATACCTATGCCTGCATTAACGAAGAACTGAATATTGTCGGGTTGCAGTAGCAGGGTTTGATAAGCCGTATATATATTTTTATAATAAGCAGCACCGATGTCAAATGTCAACCTGGTTCTGTAGCTGATAAAATAATTAAGCGTACCAGCTAAACTGGTCATTCCATAAAACTCATCAGCATCTTCTGCATCCTGGTAACCACCTTCAGTTTCAAAGTTCAGGTTGATATTGGTTCTTGTATTGGGATAAAAAGCATGCTGGTAAAAAAGCTTCAGGCCGGCTTGCCTTATGTCCTTGTCATACTTGTTTTCACTGATTAAAAAACCGGAACTAAAATACCGTTCTGTTGAGTTCCAGGAAATATAATTCAGTTTAAGGACGGCACCATAATTGTCCTGGTGTTTCAGGTTTGTCGGCTTGTACTTGTTGAAACCAATAGATATAAGTCCTGATAATATATTAGGATCCATCTCGTATTTATCAACCACCCCGCTTTGTGTTCCATTCCTGTTATAACCCGAAAAGGAAGGTGTGATACGGATGAATTTTTCAATACCCGCCAGCCGGTTATTGTTAAAAGCAAAGAACAGGATATCGTTCAGGTTGGAAAAATAAGTGATATCATTTTTACTGATCAATCCCTTCTGTTGCAGATAGCTGTCAACTGTTTCCAAAATGAACTGGGTCCGCTTCCGGAAATCGAGGATACGGGTATTATTACCTTTGGTAATGCTGCGGCCTAGTTGATTCAATTCTTCAGGGGATAATGTTCCTGATAAGCAACCCGCTTCTTGTAAGGAATGATTCAGCCACAGCGCATTCTGCATATCTGTGATATTTTCCAGCCTTCCCTTTCCTATACCAACCGGGAGGGCAACGGCGTAGCTGCTTTGTTTGTTTTTAAGAGCGGACGAGAAGTTTGATGAAGTTTGCCGGTTTGAATTGATACTACCAGCTACATCAATACCGTATTCAATGAAATGCTGGTCAGTAAATCGTTTATTCAACAGGCTGTATTGCGCTGCTGCAAAGTAGCTCCTGTATTTATTGATATCGGTTGTGTTTTCAGATCGGTTGCTGTTGAAGGAAGAGGAAATATAGCCCGATGTTGTTTGCAGAATCTTATCTGTACTCTTAGTGGTATTCATACCAACAGAAAAACTGCCGGAAGAGGAACTGTTTTTACTATCGCCGGATACCAGCTCAGATTTATTGTAAGAACTGCCACCGTTTACATTCAGATTGATGGCTCTGTAGTGGTCAATTCTGTACTTAAAGTTTTTTAAAACGGAATCCTGCTGGCTGAAAAGAGGAAAAGAAGAATTGAAAAAGAATACAAAGAGTAGAATTTTCCTCATAGCGTTTGGTTTGTTGCCCGAAAGTAAAACCAAGGATTAAAAAGTGGTGTTAAATGAAAGAGATTTGTGTTAATAAAAAACAAATCTCTTTATCAAACCATATACAAACGATCACACTTTGATATAGATTTTCTTTTTATCCATCCAGTAGCAGATAGCCCACATAAAAGTGATAACACAAAGTGCATAGAGTAATGAACCATTTTCTTTGGCGCCCGGTGTATAAATCAATACTTTTCTATAGAGCCAGTTCCAAGGGTTAATGCCCCCACCCAACTTTATCAAGGCAAGCCCTTTGGGTAAAAAAGCACTTAGTGCAAAAACGAACAAAGCATTTTTACCAAATACATCAAAGAAACGGGCCAGGCCACCACGGATATTATTTATCTCGATCATGTATATCATAGTGGCGATAGTAAGTGTGGCCAAACCTGTTGTATAAATTACATAAGAGCTTGTCCATATTTTTTTATTGATTGGAAACACCATATCCCAGCAAAACCCGGTAACGATCATAGCTACGGCTACGACAAACAGACCGGTGAGCATGGGATACATACCTCCTGTAGTGTCACCGGGTTTATCAGGGATGGGTAAAACCTTGCTTTTCTTTTGTATATAGTCACCAACCAAGTACCCAAATACTACCTGTACAATGGCAGGTAAAGTGCTCATCAACCCTTCGGGATCGAAAGGAATGCCTTCTCCCTTATATACATGAGATATACCCAGAATTTTAATATCTATATCGGTACCAAACCAACCTTTCAGACTGTATGGGTCTGCCGGATTGCCAACATAACAAAGCATCCAGTAAATCAATAGAAAAATTAAGCCAAACAGAAATGCTTTTCTTGCCTTAAGATAATATACCAGTATGGAAGCAAACAGATAGCATAAAGCAATTCTTTGTAATACTCCTAAGACTCTAACCCCTTTTACGGTTTCAACAATGTTTCCGGCTTTGTCTTTCGAGTAATCAACCCACGTAAAACCTTTAAAGATGGATACCTTTTGAAATTCGGCAGCACCTTCCACGAGCCGGTTTACTTCTGTTACAAAAGGCCACCAATTGAGAAATAAACCAATAAGGAATATTAGTGCACTTCTTTTCAGTACTTTTTTCCAAAATATAGCATCTCCGCCTGCTTCCAGTCTTGGCATAACGAAAGACATAGCATTACCTACTGCAAAAAGGAAAAAAGGGAAAACAAGATCTGTTGGTGTTAATCCGTGCCACGGGGCATGTTCAAGCGGATCATATATATGGCTCCAGGAACCGGGATTGTTTACAAGGATCATCAGACAGACAGTAGCCCCCCTGAATACATCAAGGGAATAAAAACGTTGATTCACCGGAAAGAAATTTTGTTGATTGAAGATAGCGGAAAGTTCAGAGTTTATGGAGTGGATACAAGCAGGCTAAAATTATTTTGAAACCTTATTTACCATTCTTATAGATCACCCCATTTATTAAGGCAATGTATTTGTGAAACAGGAAGCAGGTTGATTTTTTTCCCCTGACGGAAAAGCATTTTGGGGAATATAATTTTATCACTTCGTAGTTCTACTAATAGTTATCAACTTATGGGGGTAAATCCTTCAAAATCCGGTGATTTTATTCATGTCCCACTCACATCTTCGCCTATATTTGCCTGCAAATTGGAGAAAATTACTTAGCAGTACTTCTTCCCGACATTCAAAATATTGATTATCAATCATATAAAATAAAAATATGTGATTGACGTGGCGAAGCTATAAATAAATATTTTTCGTATTGTCAAAAAAATGGCTAGCCGTTTACACACGGCCAAGATGGGAAAAAAAAGTCAACCAGCTTCTTACTGAAAAAGGATTCGAAAGCTATTGTCCGTTAAATAAAGTAAGACGAAAATGGAGTGACCGCATAAAAATTGTGGAGGAGCCCTTATTTAAGTCATATGTGTTTGTAAAAGTTAATGAAGAAGATCGTACAGGTATAAGAATGACAACCGGGGCCATCAATTTTGTGTATTGGAATGGTAAGCCTGCTGTAATAAAGGAAAGAGAAATTACTGCAATTAAAAGGTTTTTGAATGAATATGAAAATGTGGAGGCCAGGCCGGTAGCATTGAAAACTGATCAGAGGGTACGGGTTACAACAGGAACTTTTATGGATCAGGAAGGCAAAGTACTCGAAGTAAGGCGTAAAATCGCCAAAGTGGCAATAGACAGCCTTGGCTATATTTTAATAGCCTATATTGACAGAAGTAAATTAACTTCGGCGCTGCCAAAATAAACAACTAACCTTATTTTTTGCAGCCTGCCTGCAGCTCTATTTAAAGACATTGCTGATGAAATTCATCCGGTTATTATTACTGATTTTTTTGCCAATGTATTTTTTCTCCTGCACTCCGCTGCAAAAGATCCCCAATTACCTGGAGAATGTAAACGATTCTACAGAAAAGGGTGCTGTAAAAGTTGCGGACCTGAAGATTCAGCGAAATGATCTTTTGTCGATACAGATTTTTAGTTTGAGTACAAAACCTGAATTGTCGGATGCTATGTATAACCAGCCATCAGTTGGAGGAGTAGTTCCTGGTTATCTCGTGGACAATAGTGGTAATATTGAACATCACAGATTAGGTGTAATTCATGCAGAAGGCCTGACCAAGAACGAACTGTCGGCTGCCATTAAAAAGAAGCTAAAAGAACCGGTTGAAGTGCTTTCAGATCCTACCGTTATTATCCGGTTTTTAAATTTAAAAGTTACAGTATTGGGGCAGGTAGGCCATGAAGGCCCCATTACCGTTCCGGGAGAACGCCTGACTATTCTTGAAGCGGTTGGCCTGGCGGGGGGTATTACAGACTATGGAAAGAAAAATACCGTTAAAATTATCAGGGAGACAAACGGCCAGAGAGAAATAGCTATTCTTGACCTGACCTCTAAGGATATTTTTGAATCACCTTATTATAATCTTGTTCAAAATGATATGATAATAGTAGAGTCGACCCAGCAAAAGATTAAAGAAGCTGAACAAATGCGGACTATGCAAAAAATATCATTTGGATTAACACTGGTAACGGTGGCTGCTACCCTGTCCAATATCTTTATCAGGAATTAATCAAGGTTTGTTCATTTAACCCATCTTATCCCTTTAAATGGAAGAATCAGTTAACCCCAACTTTAACCCCCATAAAAGTGAACTCTTTAACCTGAGTTTCAGGGATCTGTTTTATAAGTATGTTCGGTTTCTGCCGCTGTTTGTATTATCGGTAGCATTAGCGTTACTAGGAGCCTATTTGTACCTGCGCTGGACTGTACCCGTTTATAGTGCAGCAGGAAGTATGGTTATAAAAAACGAGCAAGCAGGTGGCAACAGGGGAGACAAATTTGAGGAGATGTTCAGCAATAATCGGGCGCAGAACATCCTGAGTGAAATAGAGATGCTGAAATCCCGGCCATTGATGCAGCGGGTGGTTAATAAACTCAATTTACAATTTAGTTATTATGCAATAGGGAAAATTAAGACGTTAAACATATATACGCAGGGGCCTTTTCTTGTTAAAGCATTGCAGGTTGTCGATTCATCAAGTACATTTTCCTTTAAAGTAAAATTCTTAAATGACAGGGAATTCAGGATTGATGATAGCCCGGCTGTAATACAATATGGTCAGGAGTTTAAAAATAATAACGGGTTGTTCATGCTGCTGAAAAATACAGGAACACCTGGCGTTAATGCTTATAATGTAGTATGGCAACCGACTGTATCGGCGGCTGGTATATATGCTTCTTCTTTGCAGGTGGTGCCAAAGACGCCGGGAACCGGTATTCTGAATATCAGCATGAAAATCCCTAATCCCCTTTTAGGGTCTGATATTATAAATAAACTGATGGAAGAGTACAGTGCTTACAGTGTGGAGCAAAAAGTGCTTTCTTCAGATCAAATACTGACTTTTATTGATGACAGGCTGGTGGATATCGGATCCAAACTGGATAGTGTGCAGCGGATGTACCTTGACTACCAGACAAAGTATAACCTGATAGATGCCGAAGCACAGTCATCTACTTATTTCGATATCATTGGTGAATCAGATAAATCAATCAATGAGCAAAGTGTAAAACTGAACGTGGCAGGTATAATTGATGATTATCTTGCCGATAAGAAGAATGAATTTACAAGAGTGGTAGTTCCTTCTGTACTTGGATTGGAGGACCCCACACTTAATGAACTGGTATCAGCTTATAACAAAGCACAGCTTGAACGCAGGCAATTAGTTGATGGTAATGTGCCTGTTGCAAACCCGGCAGTAAAAGAGTTTGATGGACAAATTGAAAAATTAAGGGTGAGTATCCGGGAGAACTTGCGGAATATTAAATCAGCCACCAGTGATGTTATTGGCCGGGTGAAACAGAGAGGAACAGTAAGTGAAGAACAACTGAGAGCAATGCCGGTTAAAATAAAAGAACTGGCTGAGATAAAAAGACAGGTGGAGACATACCAGGGATTGTTTAAACTTTTTACAGAGAAAAAAGAAGAGACTGCTATTTCAAGGGCTTCCACAATTCCCAACTCAGAAATAATCGACAGATCCTATCCATCAATGCAGCCTGTAAAACCCAACCGGCGGTCTATTCAAATACTGGCTGTGCTGATAGGCCTTGCTATTCCTGCTTTGTTCATATTTGCCGGTGAGGTATTAAATGATAAAGTAACTACCCGCTTTGATATTGAGAAAATTACACAGGCACCGATACTGGGCGAAATCGGCCACTCTTATTCCGATACCACACTGGTGGTGAGTAAGACTACACGAAGTATGGTGGCAGAGCAATTTCGTATTATCCGGTCGAACCTTCAGTATGTTTTGCATAAAAAGGACAAAGCGGTTATTCTTACCACGTCTTCCTTTAGTGGTGAGGGTAAGTCGTATGTATCCACTAACATGGGAGCTGTTCTTGCCCTCGCAGGAAGGAAAACGATTATCCTTGAATTTGATATTCGTAAGCCTAAGGTGTTATCTGGTTTAGGTCTGATCAAAGGTCCCGGCATTACAAATTTCCTGGTAGGAAAAACCAATAACTTGCAGGAATTAATCAAGCCTGTTCCTGAACATGAAAACCTTTTTGTGCTGGGTTGCGGACCTGTTCCGCCTAATCCTTCAGAATTACTGCTGGACCCGAGGCTGGATGAAATGTTTGCATGGCTGAAAGAACATTTTGATGTAGTACTTATTGATACAGCACCGGTAGGTATGGTTAGTGATGCAATGACTCTGAGTAAATTTGCCGACTGTACTTTGTACCTTGTTCGCCAGGGGCATACGTTCAAAAAACAAATAGCGCTGATTGATGAATTTCACCAGGCTAATAAACTTCCAAAAGTTTCTATTATAATCAATGATGTCAAGCTCAAACCAGGGTATGGTTATTATGGTTATGGTCGTTATGGCTATGGCTATGGTTATGGCTATGGCAGTTACTACGAGGAAGAATCTGCACCGGATAATTTCCTCGAAAAAGTATTAGCCAGGTTGGAAATCAGGAAATTATTTGGAATGAGAAAGAGAAAGAGGAAAAAATAATCTTATTAATTTATGAATGTTTTAGTAACCGGTGGAGCTGGTTTTATTGGTTCCAATCTTGTTGAAAGCCTGTTGCAGGATGAGAGAGTTGGTTTTGTAAGAGTACTTGATAATCTTGCAACCGGGGCAATAAAAAATATTGAAAACTTTCAAAGCAATCCAAAATTTGAATTCCTTGAGGGGGATATCCGCAGCTATGAAACTTGCCTTGCAGCCTGCGGGGGTATTCAATTAATTTCTCACCAGGCTGCACTTGGTTCAGTTCCGAGATCTATTAATGACCCCCTTACAACTAATAACGTAAATATTACGGGAACACTAAACATTTTTACCGCTGCAAAGGAAAAAGGAATAAAAAGAGTGGTATATGCAGCAAGTTCATCTACGTATGGTGACCATCCCGGATTACCCAAAGTAGAAGATAAAATTGGTAACCCTCTTTCACCCTATGCTGTTACCAAGTATGTCAATGAATTGTATGCAAGGGTTTATGCCAGTTTATACGGGATGGAATTTATCGGCCTTCGTTATTTTAACATATTCGGCCCAAAGCAAAACCCTAATGGCCCCTATGCTGCGGTGATACCTCTTTTTGCAGAAGCATTATTGGAAAATAGTCCGCCTACTATTAATGGAGACGGAAGCCATAGCCGGGATTTCACCTATGTTGCTAACGCTGTGCAGGCAAATATTCTTTCTTTGTTCAGTGAAAACAAGGAAGCGGTGAACCAGGTTTATAATATTGCCTGTGGGGAACAGACCTCTTTGCTTGAATTATTTAACGGGTTAAACAAGGAAGCTGCCACCACATTAAAGCCCATATTCGGACCCGAAAGAAGGGGAGATGTAAAACACAGCCTGGCTGATATTACAAAAGCTAAGACGTTATTAGGTTATATGCCATCTGTTAAAATAGAAGAGGGCTTGCGTAAAACGTTCAATTGGTATAAATCTCATAGAGGACAATAAGTATGTCAAAAACTATCATCATCACCGGCGGTGCCGGGTTTATCGGGTCTCATGTTGTGAGGTTATTTGTTACAAAATATCCGGAATACAAAATCATCAACCTGGACGCATTAACGTATGCAGGAAACCTTGAAAACCTCCGGGATATTGAAAAGGCGCCCAATTATTTTTTTGAGAAAGCAGACATTCTTGACAAAGATGCACTGGAAAGGGTTTTTGTTTTACATCAACCGGATGGAGTCATTCATTTGGCAGCAGAAAGCCATGTGGACCGTTCAATTCTTTCTCCGCTGGATTTTGTATATACAAATGTGATTGGTACTGTAAATCTCCTGAATACAGCCAGGCATTTCTGGAAGGATAATTATGAAGGAAAAAGATTTTATCATGTGTCTACCGATGAAGTGTATGGTGCATTAGGAGAAACGGGTTTTTTTACTGAAGAAACCCGGTATGATCCGCATTCACCCTACAGCGCTTCCAAAGCATCCAGCGATCATTTTGTAAGGGCTTATCATGATACATACGGGCTTCCGGTAGTAGTAAGTAATTGTTCCAACAATTATGGACCCAATCATTTCCCTGAAAAACTGATTCCGTTATTTATCAATAATATCATTACCAAAAAACCTTTACCTGTTTACGGAGATGGTTTATATACAAGGGACTGGTTGTTTGTAAAAGATCATGCATCTGCCATAGATATTATTTATCATAAAGGAAAAAACGGCGATACCTATAATATCGGGGGCTTTAATGAATGGAGAAATATTGACCTGGTAAAACTGCTTTGCAAACAGATGGATGAAAAACTTGGCAATGCGCCGGGCACCAGTGAGCCATTAATTACTTATGTAAAAGACAGACCCGGCCACGACAGGCGATATGCCATCGATGCTACAAAAGTCAATAAAGAGTTGGGCTGGGCGCCATCCGTTACTTTTGAGGAAGGCTTGTCTCAGACTATTGACTGGTATTTACAGAATACGGAGTGGCTGAAACATGTAACGAGTGGAGAATACCAGCATTATTATGATGAACAGTATTATAAAAGATAATTATTGCAAGGTCATTCCTGCTAATCCCGTATGCAAGAATTTTCTTATCTCTTGTAAGATGCGTGAGGATAACAAGTACTAATGAAAACAAAACTACCCGGGCTGAACGGACTGAGGGCATTTGCTGCAAGTTTTGTTTTGTTTAACCATGTATTCCAGATTGCCGGTGAATCCGGGGATCAATCCAGTTTAATTTTTTTCAAAAAACATGAATTGCTTGGTACCGAAATGGTAAACCTTTTCTTTGTAATAAGTGGGTTTATTATAACTTATATTTTATATAGTGAAAAAGCTGAGACGGGGAGGATCAGTTTGAAGAATTTCTATATAAAGAGGATATTGAGGATATGGCCTTTATATTTTGGATTGATTGTTATTGCTTTTTTGGTTGGCAATTTTACCAGCATTTATTCAGCATTTCCTGCTTTGAATAATGCAGGCCTGCTGATATTAGTATTATTTCTGGTCACTTTTTTTCCTGCATTCCCTGATCCTCACATTTCTGTACTGCCACATTACTGGTCATTGTCTGTGGAAGAACAATTCTATATTTTTTGGCCCCCTGTTTTCAGAAGATTAAAAGGGAAGAAAGTTTTATTTTTCTGCTTACTTGTCATAGTCTTAATCATACTTGCCAGAAATGCGATGGCTTACCTGGTTTCGTACTATCATTATTCAAAGATCCGGGGTTTATTAACAATACTAAATTTATCTATGTTTGGCTCTATTGCTACGGGTATTGCCGGGGCATGGTTACTGGTGAATAATAATCATATTCTGGGTATCATTTTCAATAAATTTGTCCAGGCTGCCTGCTGGCTTGTACTTTTGTGTTCCATTTTGTTTTCATTTTTTATTCCTTATGTGCATTATGAAGTAATGGCTTGTGTTTGCCTGGTACTTATCCTGAACGTCACTTCTAATAAGAATACTTTACTGTCGCTTGAAAGCAAATTTCTCGACAAAACAGGAGCTATTTCTTATGGCATTTATATGATTCACTGGCCGTTAATTCCAGTAATCGTTTATGTGATAAAAGAACTTGGACTTTGGTCATTCTTTATACAAACTAAACAAATACCGCTTTTAATAATAAGTTTTGGACTAACATGGCTGCTTGCTGATTTATCATTCAGATATTTTGAGTCTTTTTTTCTACGGCTAAAACCCGGAAAGAAGAGTATGAGAGTACAGCAAGCAGGATGAAAATTTTGCGCTTAAATTTGTACAATTTCTATAGCAATTTTTAATAGTAATGTAATCAAAAGCCATCAGAACCTTATATACCATTAATAACAGAAAACTATGAAGGGAATTATTCTTGCCGGTGGATCCGGCACCCGTCTTTATCCAATTACAAAGGCGATATCCAAACAACTGATGCCGATATACGATAAGCCGATGATCTATTATCCCCTTTCCGTACTAATGATGGCGGGAATAAAGGAAGTTCTCATCATAACCACACCTGAAGATAATCCCCAGTTTAAAAGATTACTGGGCGATGGCAGTAAATTGGGTTGTCATTTTGAATATGCCATACAGGAAGTACCCAACGGCCTTGCACAAGCTTTTGTAATCGGCGAATCTTTTATTGGTAAGGATAAAGTGGCACTCGTATTGGGGGACAATATTTTTTATGGTACCCGGATGGGTAAACAGTTAAAAGAACTTGCCGATGTGGAAGGCGGATATGTATTTGCCTATCCTGTGGCTGATCCTGAACGGTATGGCGTGGTGGAATTTGATGAAGACTTCAATGCATTGAGTATAGAAGAGAAACCTGCAAAACCAAAATCTAATTATGCCGTCCCCGGTTTATATTTTTATGACAACAGTGTGGTGAAGATTGCCAGGGAACTGAAGCCTTCTCCGAGAGGTGAATATGAAATTACGGATGTAAATAAAGTGTACCTGGAATCAGGTAAACTTAAAGTAGCGGTGCTGGACAGGGGAACCGCCTGGCTGGATACAGGTACATTTGATTCCCTGAGTGATGCCAGTGAATTTGTCCGGGTTATTGAAAAAAGGCAAGGGACTAAAATTGGGTGCATTGAAGAAGTGGCTTACCGGAACGGGTTTATCGGCACTGAAGAAGTAAAAAAATTGGCTGATGAATTGTCCAAGAGCGGTTATGGTGAATATTTAAGAAGAATTATTAACTAAGAAATAAACCAAGTACAGTATGAAAATTGCAGTGGTAGGTACCGGCTATGTAGGATTAGTAAGCGGTACCTGTTTTGCTGAAACTGGTAATAATGTTACCTGCATTGATATTGATGAATCCAAAGTAAAAAGATTAGGTTCCGGTGAAATCACCATTTATGAACCCGGTCTGGAAAAAATATTTTCCCGCAACCTCAAAGAGGGCCGCCTTCAGTTTACTACTTCTTTAAAAGATGGGATTGATGGAGCTAAGATTATTTTTCTTGCATTGCCGACACCGCCCGGTGAAGATGGAAGCGCAGACCTGAAATATATATTGGGCGTTGCAAAGGACCTCGGCAAGCTGATAAGGCCTGACAATTACATGGTGATTGTTGATAAAAGTACAGTGCCGGTAGGTACTGCTGATAAAGTAAGGGAAGCGATACTTAATAGCAGCGATGGAGATATAGCGGAAGCATTTGATGTGGTAAGTAACCCGGAGTTCCTTCGGGAAGGAGCAGCTGTGGAAGATTTTATGAAACCGGACAGAGTGGTAATCGGCACTACTTCCGATAGGGCAAAAAAATTGATGCTTCAATTGTATGAGCCTTATGTGAGGCAGGGTAATCCCATCATCTTTATGGATGAAAAAAGTGCCGAACTTACCAAATATGCGGCAAATAGTTTTCTTGCCGCTAAGATTTCGTTTATGAATGAGATTGCGGTACTGTGCGAAAAACTGGGGGCAGATGTAGATATGGTTCGGCGGGGTATCGGTACAGATTTCAGAATCGGCAAACATTTTCTGTTTCCCGGTTTGGGATATGGGGGAAGCTGCTTTCCTAAAGATGTACAGGCTCTGGCCAAATCTTCTGTAGAAGCGGATTATGACTTTAAAATTCTCAATGCAGTAATGCAGGTAAATGCATTGCAAAAGGAATTCTTTATTTCAAAGATCAAAACTTACTACAAAAATGACCTGAAGGGAAAGAGGTTTGCTCTCTGGGGGCTCGCTTTCAAACCTAATACAGATGATATAAGAGAAGCGCCGGCTTTGCAGGTAATTGATTATTTGTTAAACAATGGTGCTGCTGTCAGTGCATTTGATCCTGAAGCGATGACGAATGTAAGGAAAGAGTACAACGATAAAATTAGCTTTGCACAAAATCAGTATGCTGCACTCAGCAATGCGGATGCATTAATTATCTGTACGGAATGGAACGAGTTCAGAACACCGGAGTTTGAAAAAATAGCTGCTGGTCTGAAGGAAAAAGTGATTTTTGATGGCCGCAATCTCTATGATATCCCTACCATGGAATCACTCGGTTTTTATTACGAGAGTATTGGAAGAAATAAAGTAGGTGGCTGAGAAAAAAATTATTAGCAAGATCTGATAAACAGCATGTTTCAAATATGAAAAGAATATTAATTACAGGAGCTGCCGGATTTTTGGGGTCACATCTTTGTGACAGGTTTATCAAAGAAGGGTATGAAGTAATTGGTATGGATAACCTGATAACAGGTAACCTGAAGAATATTGAACATTTATTTCCGTTAAAGCAGTTCAGCTTTTACCATCATGATGTGAGTAAATTCATTCATGTGCCGGGACAGCTCGATTATATCCTTCACTTTGCTTCACCGGCCAGCCCGATTGATTATTTAAAAATTCCCATCCAGACACTGAAAGTAGGATCGTTAGGAACACATAATTGTCTTGGCCTTGCATTGAGTAAAAAAGCCAGGATACTGGTAGCCAGTACCAGTGAAGTATATGGTGATCCGTTAGTACATCCTCAGAATGAAGACTACTGGGGTAATGTAAACCCTGTTGGTCCGAGAGGAGTGTATGATGAAGCCAAGCGTTTCCAGGAAGCCATCACTATGGCTTATCATACTTATCATGGTGTGGAGACAAGGATTGTACGGATATTTAATACATATGGCCCGCGGATGCGGTTAAATGATGGCCGTGCATTACCTGCTTTTATCGGCCAGGCATTACGAGGTGAGGATCTTACAGTATTTGGCGATGGAAGCCAGACCCGCAGCTTTTGTTTTGTGTCAGATTTAGTAGATGGTATTTATCGTTTATTGCTTAGTGATTATGCTTCGCCTGTCAATGTCGGTAACCCAGACGAGATAAGCCTGAAAGATTTTGCAGAAGAAATTATTAAACTAACCGGTTCCAGTCAAAAAATTATATACAAGCCCTTGCCTGCCGATGATCCCAGGCAACGTCAGCCGGACATTACAAGGGCCAAACAAATTCTTGACTGGCAACCAACAATCTCAAGAGCTGAAGGGCTGAAAATCACTTATGATTATTTTAAAACATTGCCGGAAGAGGAGATATGGAAAGGCCATCTGGCTTTTCATAAGAAGAAATAGTTAGAGAAAGAGATTGAGATCGAGGTTATGGGCGGTTATTTTTCTACCGGATTAATTACAACAATGCCTGACTCCTGTTTTGTACATCCTACAGCCGTAATTGATGAGGGTTGCCAGATAGGCACCGGAACAAAAATCTGGCACTTTTGTCATATCATGCCCGGTGCAGTTATCGGCGAAAGATGTATTCTTGGTCAGAATGTTTTTGTTGGTGCTAAAGTGATACTGGGTAATAATGTAAAAGTGCAGAATAATGTATCGTTGTATGAAGGAGTGATCTGTGAGAATGATGTTTTTATCGGCCCTTCAGCAGTGTTTACGAATGTAATCAATCCCCGCAGTGCCGCGGAGCGGAAACATCAGTTTAAACAAACCCTTTTGCGGAAAGGGGCTTCAGTTGGTGCGAATGCAACCATTATTTGTGGTAATGAAATCGGAGCTTACGCATTCGTTGGAGCTGGCGCTGTAGTAACAAAAAATATTCCGGCATATGCTTTGGTAACAGGTAACCCGGCCCGGCAAACAGGATGGGTGAGTGAACAGGGGCATAAATTGCAGTTTGAAAACGGAATAGCCGTTTGTTCTGAAGATAGCGGAGAGTATCAGTTGAAAGATGGGGTTGTGATTAGAATCAGGTAAAATAAAACTACGGAGGATTCAACGGGACATAGTCCTTATCTCCATGTTCGATGCAGATAAATAGTAAATGAAGAATTTCGTTCTTATAGGAGCTGCCGGCTACATAGCGCCGAAACACATGAAGGCGATCAAGGAAACCGGTAATAACCTGCTGGCTGCGCTGGATAAACATGATTCTGCAGGAATTCTCGATACTTATTTTCCCGATACTCATTTTTTTACAGAGTTTGAACGGTTTGACCGCCATTGTGAAAAACTGAGAAGGGAAGGGGTAAAAATTGATTATGTATCTGTTTGTTCTCCTAATTACCTGCATGATGCACATATCCGTTTTGGATTTAGGATTGGTGCGGATGTGATTTGTGAAAAACCGGTAGTACTAAATCCATGGAATGTGGATGCCTTACTGGAGATAGAAAAGGAAACAGGAAAAAATGTTTATAGCATCCTTCAGTTAAGATTGCTTCCTGCTATCAAAGCTTTGAAAAAAAGAATACAGGATCAGCCTTCTGCACAGAAATACAGAATCAGCCTTCAGTACGTCAGCGCAAGGGGACACTGGTACCTGAATAGTTGGAAAGGGGATGTGCAAAAGAGCGGTGGCATTACCACTAATATCGGGTTACATTTCTTTGATATGTTGTTATGGTTATTTGGTGATGTCCAGGCACTGTCTGTAAATGAAATGTCACCTATCAGGGCTTCCGGAAAAATAGAACTTGAACGGGCAAATATTAACTGGATGCTGAGTATTAGTGAAAAGGACCTGCCTGCTGCCGAAAAAGCAAAAGGAAACAAAACATTTCGTTCATTGACTATAGACGGAGAGGACATTGATTTCAGCAATGGCTTTGAACAATTGCATACAAAATCATATGAAGAAGTGCTGACCGGACGTGGAATCAGGCTTGCTGAAACCAAAAAAAGTATTCAACTGGTACATGATATTCGTAATTTGAAACTTTAAAAGAAATTAACCCCTCTATACTATTAACCACAAACTACTATGAAAAAAAAGGCAATCATTACAGGCATTACCGGTCAGGACGGAGCCTACCTGGCAGAGTTGCTGCTCAGTAAAGGTTATGAAGTACATGGTATCAAAAGAAGATCGTCGCTGTTTAACACAGCCCGTATCGATCACCTGTATGCAGACCCGCATGAAAAAGACAGGAAATTTATCCTTCATTATGGAGACCTGACAGACAGCACTAACCTTATCCGTATCATTCAGCAAGTACAGCCTGATGAGATTTATAATCTTGGCGCCATGAGCCATGTGAAAGTAAGTTTTGATGTGCCCGAATACACGGCCAATGCTGATGGTATCGGAACATTAAGAATTTTGGAAGCCGTTCGTTTGCTTGGGTTAACACAAAAAACAAAAGTATACCAGGCTTCCACCTCCGAATTATACGGACTGGTACAGGAGGTGCCACAAAAGGAAACAACTCCTTTTTATCCCCGCAGCCCTTATGGAGTAGCCAAATTGTATGGTTACTGGATAACAGTTAACTACAGGGAAGCTTATAATATGTTTGCCTGCAATGGAATTTTGTTCAACCATGAAAGCCCTTTGCGTGGCGAAACATTTGTTACCCGTAAGATAACAAGGGCTGTTGCCCAAATGGCTTTAGGCCTGCAGGATAAATTGTTTGTAGGAAATCTTGATGCTAAAAGGGATTGGGGACATGCCAAGGATTATGTGGAAGCTATGTGGCGGATATTGCAGCAGGATAAACCGGAAGATTATGTTATTGCTACAGGTATTACTACTTCTGTTCGTGATTTTATCCGCATGGCATTTCGGGAAGTAGGTGTTGAGCTGGAATTTTCTGGAACTGCTGCTGCTGAAAAAGGAAAAATAGTAAGTACTAAGAATGCCACATACCTGCCTGTGGGTAAGGAAGTGGTTTTTGTTGATTCCAACTATTACCGCCCCACAGAAGTGGACCTCCTGATAGGCGATGCTACAAAAGCAAATACACAATTGGGTTGGAAACCCAAATACACACTGGAAGAAATGGTGAAAGAAATGGTAGCTGCTGATCTTGAATTATTCCAAAAGAGTAAATTATTGAAAGATGCAGGCTTTGATATTCTTAACCAGCATGAATAAAAAGATTATATGGAGCAAAACAGTAAAATATACATAGCAGGGCATAACGGCATGGTGGGCAGTGCCATTCGCCGGAGGTTAGAGAAAGAGGGGTATACAACTATTGTCGTCCGCACTTCTAAAGAACTTGACCTGCGCAATCAGCAACAGGTTACTGATTTTTTTGCAGCAGAAAAACCAGCATTTGTTTTTTTAGCGGCTGCCAAAGTAGGCGGCATTGTTGCGAATAATACCTACCGTGGCGAGTTTTTATATGATAACCTGATGATACAGTCCAATGTTATTCACCAGGCTTATCTTAACGGGGTTAAAAAGCTGATGTTTCTTGGTTCATCCTGCATTTATCCCAAGCTGGCGCCGCAGCCACTGAAAGAAGATTGCCTTTTAACCGGCCCGCTGGAACTCACCAACGAACCCTATGCCATTGCAAAAATTGCAGGATTGAAAATGTGTGAGGCTTACCGCTCACAATATGGCTGCAATTTCATTACGGTAATGCCTACTAATTTGTATGGTCCCAATGATAATTATGATCTAACCACCTCTCATGTGCTGCCTGCATTACTTCGTAAGTTTCATGAAGCAAAACTAAGTGGCGCTGATTCGGTAAGCTTATGGGGCACCGGCTCACCCCGCCGGGAGTTTATGCATGCAGATGATCTTGCAGATGCCTGTTATTTTCTGATGCAGAATTATAATGAGGCGGACCCCGTCAATATTGGTGTAGGTGATGATATCATGATAAAAGAGCTGGCTGAACTAATTCAAAAAATTACCGGGTTTATCGGGAAGATTAATTGGGACAGCAGCAAGCCGGATGGTACACCGAGAAAGCTGATGGATGTCAGCCGCCTGAACAAGGCCGGATGGAAAGCTTCCATTTCACTGGAAGACGGAATACGGCAGGTATATAAGGATGCATTTTCCCGCTAAAGAAGCGGGGAGTTTATTATTCCAGTTCACTTATTAAGCGATGCTCCTTGACTGAAGAAATAACAGCACATAATTCAGAAATAAAGGAAACGGATTCATCTTCCCGCAGGATGACTGTAAAAGTCATGAAGGGAAGTTTCTGGGTGTTAATGGGGCAGGTGCTTCCATTGATAGCCACTTTTGTCGCTTCGCCATTTGTTATCCGTTCATTGGGTTCGGAATCTTATGGTGTGTTGATCCTCGTAGGCCTTATCTCCGGTTATTTCAGTTTTGCTGATTTTGGAATGGTAATGGCTTCTACTCGTTTTGGTGCAGAGGCCTATGCTTCCGGTTTGCCAGAGCAGGAAGGCAGGGTGATTCGTACGGCTGCTATGATCGGCGTTTCTTCTTCTTTGTTCATTGCGGTGCCCATGTTTCTTTTTTCCAGGTGGATCGTTGGCGATCTCTTGAATGTTCCGGCCCATCTGCAGCAACAGGCAAGCATTGCGCTGAAGATAACAGCAGTAGCTTTTGTGATGAGTTTTGTCGGGAATATTTTTAATACCCCGCAACTATCCCGGCTTAGGATGGACCTGAATGTATTGATCAATGCCGGATTTAAAATCTTAATGACATTAACCACTCCCATTGTATTGTATCTCGGGGGTGGTATTGTAGAAGCAACGATTGTTGCTTTTTTTGCAGCATTCCTGATTATGACCGGAAATGTGCTTGTTTCAGGCAAGTTGCTGCCATCTCTTTACGCTACTACTATTGACAGAAAGAAGATTGCCCCGCTGATGAAATTCGGCAGCAACCTTGTTTTGTACAGCATAGGCTTGCTAATCACAAATAATTTGGAAAAGCTTTTACTGACCCGCTATGTATCAGTAAAATCCCTGGCTTATTATTCTATTGCTTTCACATTCGCCGGCATGACTACTCTTTTTTCGATGGCTATGGTACAAACATTGTTGCCGGCTTTCTCTCAATTGCTGTCTCCGGATAAAAGAGAGCAGCTAAAATCTCTTTTTACAAGGTGTGTGAGGATTGGCCTCATCGGCCTTATCCCATCGGTGATGGTGTTATTGATTATTGCAAAACCTTTCTTCACTATCTGGGCAGGCAGGGAATTCGGTATTGAAAGCGTATTTCCTTTTTATATTTTATTGGCCGGTGTGTTTTTCAGCCTGATGGTGTATATTCCCAATACAATTCTGTTGTCATCCGGCAAATCAAACTTGTTTGCCAGGTTTTATCTTTTGGAGATTATTCCCTATGCCACACTTACTTATTTTCTTATTAACTGGCTGGGTATTATCGGGGCAGCTATGGCATGGAGTATAAGGGAAACAGTGAATGCTTTTACCTTTATCAGTTTTACAAAAAAATATACAGGACTTACCATTGACTTCAGCCATCATCTTTATGGTATTGCGGCGGGGTTCCTTGTTTTTTTACCAGCTGCATTGGTTGCTTTTTTACACGACAATTTTTCTGTCTGGGTTTTTGTTTTATTGCCGGTTTGCCTGGCGGCCTATTTTTTTGTTACGTGGAAAAAGCTGATCAACCCGGGTGAAAGAGAATGGGCCCAAAGCCAGTTTAATAAGATTTTCAGAAGAAAAAATACTACTGTCGTTTAGTTACCGGGTAAATGAATGGGAAAGGAGATATATTGCTCAAGTCGTCTGTTGAAGTAAACCATCGTCTGCCTGAAAATTTAGCGCAGGATGATACTGATGATTTTGAAAAAGAGACAAACTACTTTACAGACGATTCTTATTTAAAATGTATTGGAAGAGCAAGAGTTTCGCCGGATTCGGTTATTTACAGGAATGGGGTTTTGTTCAGTGAATCACTGGCTTCATCCGGTCAGCAATCCTATTACCGGTTCAGGCATCTGGTCAAGAAATTATTCTTCTCAAAAAATGTTTCATTACCTGCGAATAAAAAATACCTGCTCGTCACCGACAGCTGGTCGGCAGGGCATTTTCACTGGTTCGTTGATGTGTTGCCTAAATTGTTGTCCATTAAAGGTCGGGCACATGAATTTGTTTTATTACTGCAGGATGCGCCTTATTTGAAAAATATCGGACTGGAAAGCTTTGATATGCTGGGGCTCAATTTTGAAGATGTAGTGTTGATGGAGGAAAAATCTTTTTACAAGGTTAATAATCTTTATTATATCTCCCGGATCAGTGTAAGCGGCCATATGCACCCCGGTGTGATGAAAGAATTGAGGGATAAGTTTCTTCCGGACCTGACAGAAGGGAATAAAAAAATATACATTTCAAGAAATAAAGCAGTTTACAGGAAAGTGGTGAATGAGGAGGAATTTGCTGGTAAGCTGAAAGACTATGGCTTTGAGATTTTTATTGGTGAAGATTTCAGCCTGAAGGAGCAGGCAGCCATTTTTTCATCTGCTAAAACATTAGTGGGTATGCACGGAGCCGGACTGGCCAATTGTATTTTTATGCATCCCGGTAGTAATGTGGTGGAATTAAGAAAAAAGGAATACGGGCCTTCAAATGTTGGTTACTGGCATATGGCAGATTCGCTGGATCACCGTTATTACTACTTTAATGGCATTCCCGATTCAGACAAGTCACTTGTAGGGCAGGGATGCAGTCTCAGCATTCCGGTGAAGGAATTTGAAAATTCAGTCCTCGAAAAATTATAAACCTGATGGCAATTAAGAAAAATGCAGTTTTGGGAATAATCGATAATTATTCCTTTCATCAGTTGAAAAAATTCTTTTTGTCTCTTAAACAGACAGGATACACCGGCGATATCTGCATGTTTGTTGGTTCTAATACCACACCCCGCACCATAAAACTTTTACAAAAACAAGGAGTTAAAACGGTTCTTTTCCGGGATCTCACTGCATTACCACCGGGTAATCTTGCTGCTGCACAATACCGGTTTCCCCAGCCTATCAACTATTTTAATTTCAGACATTATCTCTACTATGATTTTCTGCAAAAACACAGGGATGAGTATAAATATATTTTACTAACTGATGTGAGAGATGTTTATTTCCAGCGGGATCCTTTTGATTTTGAACAGGGGGATGGTCTGTATTGTGCACTGGAAGGGAAAACAAAGAAATTAAAAGACTGCAGATTTAACGGCCCCTGGCTTGAATTCATTTATGGTAAACAGGCGCTGGATGAAATCGGGAATGAAATAATTTCCTGTGCCGGTACCACCTGGGGCACCACAGATGCCATACTGGATTACCTCAGCAAAATGCTGAAGGAAATAGAAAAACTTCCTGATGCCCATAAGGCAATTGACCAGGCCATCCATAATTATATGATCTGGAAAAACATATTGCCGGCAGTTAAGTTTCTCAATAATGATGACGGAGTAATACTTACACTTTCCTATGAGCATGATTATACGATTGATTCTGATAATAAAGTAAGGGCTTCCAATGGAAGAGTGGCAAATGTATTGCACCAGTTTGACCGGATGGCTAACCTGAAGCCACTTTCAGATAAATTGTATCAAAAAGATAATCTATGGAATTTTATTTTACACCGGTATTACCGGTTTGAGTTATTACTTCACAAAGTATTAATGCGACTTAAATTAAGAAATAAAAATCGACCCAATGGATAGCCTTCAGATTTGTATCGAAGAATATGAGAATACAGCCAGGAGTAATGATGAATTTCACCAGGCATTTACGGAACTTACAAATAAGGTTTCTTTTTTAAAGGAACACCGGGATTATATTGAGCAGCATAAACTGGGCTTTGGCGACCGGGCCTTTCATTACATGTGGTACCTGTTGGTGAAAGATTTCAAAGAACGGGGATCAGGTATCAGGGCTTTGGAGATTGGTGTTTACAAAGGGCAGGTAATCAGTTTATGGTCTTTGCTTTCGCAGAAACTTGGGGTTACAGCAGATATTTCAGCCATTACACCGTTAGAAGGAACTGAACCCGTAAACTCATTGCTCAATAACAGAATTATTCAAAAGATAAGAAGAATCTTTTCTGCTTCATTCAGAAAACAGGAAAAGGAAGGTAATCTATATCCTGATGAAGATTACCGGATGATAATACAAAACCTGTTTGCTCATTTCGGGCTTAATTTTAGCACAGTGCATTTGTATAAAGGATATTCAAATAATCGGGAAATATTAGAAGGACTTAAAAACAGGCAATTTGATCTTATTTATATTGATGGCGACCATAGCTTTGAAGGAGCACAAAATGATATACGAAACTATTCTGCTATGATCAGCAGTGGAGGTTATCTTGTTATGGATGATGCATCCTGGTTTTTAGAGGGTACTTTATTCTGGAAGGGCCATAAGGAAGTATCTAGAGCCTGTGATATAATTGAAGGATTGGGCTTTAAAAATGTTTTGAATATCGGGCACAACAGGGTGTTTAAAAAAACTCTTTGAAAATATCAGCTATAGCATAATGAAAATAGTTATTGCAGAAACGATACTTGATAGTTCAATAATTGGCGGCGGCAGCCTCTACCTGCCTGGTTTGATGAAAGGTCTTGTAAGCAGAGGGCATGAAGTACACCTGGTACTAAAAGGTATTCCTAATCCCAGGATAGCCGAATTTATATATGAATCCGGCGCTGTTGTTCATATCAAGCCATGGAAAAAAAGAGGGATTGTAACAGACCTTGCACCCATGTTGGCCGATTGGATAAACCAGATGAAGCCGGATGTTTATATGGTTTCCGCATCTTATGATATTGGCTGGCTGGCATTGCCCTTGCTGGATACAAAAATTGCAACAGTCGTTGTTGCTCATTCCAATACAGACAATTTTTATTTTCCAGTAAGGCATTACAGTGATTTTATTACTTATGCTATTGGTGTAAGTGATGAGATATGCAATAAATTTAATAAGGTCAGTAAAATGCCCGAAGAAAGGATTGAGTGGATACCATACGGTATCAAACCAGCGGTTTCGTTGGAAGAAAGAATAACAGCCGGTAAATTAACTATTGTTTTTGCCGGGAGAATGGAGGAATATCAAAAAAAAATTTCAGATGTAAAGGAAATAATAAAAAAAATTGCTACTGCCGGTATCAGGTACCATTTTAAATTAATTGGTGATGGAACCATGTACGAACCCATTAAGGAGGAACTGGCAGTTGAAATAGGAAAAGGAAATGTGGAAATGCCGGGTTGGATTGCTGGGGAAAAAGTGCTGGAAGCATTTCAGGAATCAGATGTATTCATTCTCACTTCGTCCTCAGAGGGGTTCTCCATTTCTCTGATTGAGGCAATGGCAAATGGCTGTTGCCCGGTAGTAACGGATATACCCAGCGGTAGCATACAACTGATTAAAAGCGGTAGCAATGGTTATTTAATACCAGTAGGGGATATCGAAACATTTAGAGAGAAATTGGGGTACCTGTCTGATCACCGGGATGAACTGCAGCGAATGAGAACCGCAGCCTGGGAAACCGGTAAAAAATACAGCATAGACAGGATGGTGGAATCTTATATTGCCTGCTTTGATAAAGGAGTTGAATATTTAAAATTGCATCCGCGGAATATGAACCAACAATTTCCGGTGATGGATTCCTGCCGGTCAAAATACCCGGCATGGCTCAGACGGATAAAACTTTACTTGCTTAACGAAACCGGGTTTACGGAGTAAGCCATGTTGATTATATATACTTAAAACTCAAAAAAATGAAAATTCTAGTAACCGGCGGAGCCGGATTTATCGGAAGTAACCTTGTGGAAAGATTAGTAAATGACGGACACGAGGTAGTCGTACTGGACAATCTGCTGCGGGGAAACAAAATTGATCATGAAATATTCAGGAAAATTGAATTTCATAATAAAGATATCAGGGATTTATCAGCAGTTGAGAGTGCATCAAAAGGGTGTGATGTGATTTTTCATCTTGCCGCTATATTAGGAGTGGATATTGTGGCAGACAATCCCGTGGAAACAATGGATGTTGAAACTATTGGAATGCGTAATGTGGCTATTGCATCCCTGAACAATGGAGTAAAGAAAATTTTATATGCCTCTACCAGTGGTATATACGGGCACTCAGCTATGGAGAAATCGGTGGATGAAAACATTATGGTGGATCCGAGAACCAGCTATGCAATGGCAAAACGATACAATGAAATCTACCTCTCTGCACTCAATGAAGAGAAAGGTATTCAGTCAATTGCACTTCGTTTTTTTAATGTGTATGGCCATAACCAGGACAACCGTATGGTGATACCCCGTTTCTTTGAACAGGCTTTGCAGGGAAAACCAATTACTGTTTATAGTAAAGGGCTGCAGACAAGAGATTTTACGTACATAGATGATACCATTGAGTCCTGTATCCGGTTGATGAATCTGGATGTTAAATTTGAAATATACAATATTGCCAACGAGAATGAACTGAGTATTTTGGATCTTGCCAAATGGATTAAACGAATTACTAATTCCTCCTCTGAAATAATCTTTATAGAAGCCCCCGACAAGAGATATGATTACGAAGTGGAGAGAAGAGTGGGTAGTTCCGCCAAACTTTTTGAGCAGGTAAAGTATAAACCTTCTACTTCACTGGATGAAGGATTGAAGATTATTTATGAGAGGAACTACCGGGTAATTTAAACAGTTCTGGGTGAAAAAGAGATTACGAAGGAATAACTGGCAGTTTTGGAAATTTGTAAAGGAACAGATCATGTCAATATAAGAACATAGAATATGTTATCGGTTAAGGTTATCAATAAGCTCCGGACTTACAGGATCAGGTTTCGGGCATGGCGGTCAACAAGACTTATGTACACATTTTGCAAATTATATGCAATAAAACTGGGCAGGGGGTGCAGGTTCTGGAAAAGAACGATTTTTTATACAGAAGTTGGCGCTAAAATAGAAATTGGAAATAATTGCGTATTCAGGTCTGATTTTGACTCGAACTTAATTGGCACTAACCACAGGTGTATTATTTCAACACATACAGGTGATGCAAAGATCAGTATCGGAAACGGCTGTGCTTTTAGCGGGGTAAGTATTGGGGCAAAAAAATCAATAGAGATTGGTGATAATGTTATGGTCGGGGTTAACTCATTAATTACGGATTTTGACTGGCACTCTTTTGATGCAGAAGACCGGGACAATAAGAATAAGATGATAGCCAGGGATGTGATAATCGAAAACAACGTATGGATTGGTGCTAACAGTACAGTACTCAAAGGTGTTCACATTGGGAAAAATACAATAATTGGCAGCGGCAGTGTTGTAGTCTGCAATATGCCGGAAAATGCAATCTGCGGAGGTAATCCCTGCAAAATATTACGACTAATGGAATAGAACCGTGCTTTTTTGTTTTCAATAGAAGCAATAATAATAAGTTAATCAAAAATTATGGGCAGATTTAAAAGATTTATAGTTCAGTTATATGTCATGTTACGGCACCCTTCTTCTATCAGGTTAAAGCTGAAAGGAATCAGGTACGACCATTTTTGTGAGCTGAACAAAAAATGGATTAAAGATGCGGGTATAAAAACAGTAATTGATGTTGGCGCCAATGTGGGAGACTTTGCCAAAATTGTGAGGGAGGTATTGCCCTCAGCAAAAATATATTCATTTGAACCGTTACCGGATTGTTTTGAGAAGATGAAAAATGCCTTGCCTGGTGACAAAAACTTCTTCCCGGTAAATCTCGCTGCCGGAAGCAAGGAAGATACTCTCAAATTTTACAGAAGCTTTCATAGTCCTTCCTCCTCCTTTCTGGAAATGGAGGATTTACATAAAGAAGCGTTCCCGCAAAGCCAGCAAGGGCAAAGTGCGGAGCCCATTGATGTAAAGGTCAGCACACTGGATAGCATATTTGCCGATAAAAACCCGGAAAGAAATATTTTTCTCAAAATAGATGTTCAGGGTTTTGAAAAGGAGGTGATGGCCGGTGCGCCGGAAATTTTGTCAAAGACAAGTATTGTATTAATAGAGATGTCATTTGTGAAATTGTATAAGAACCTGCCGCTTTTTCACGATATATATACTGCGATGTATAATCATGGGTTCAAATTCCGGGGCAACCTGGCCCAAATGGTGCATCCCGGGACCGGAGAAGTTGTGCAGGTGGATGCGATTTTTGTAAGGGAATAGAGTTGATGATGTTGAGTTAACAATATTAAATGGCCATAAATAATTTGGGTAAGGTTGTAATTAATCAGTTTTTCGGATAACCTCGGAGACTAATTTTGCCGGAAAATATTTCATAAAATAACTAATAGCATGCAAACGATAATTGTAAGCGGTTCAGCCGGATTGATTGGCAGTGAGGCCACCAGGTTTTTTCATCAGCAGGGGTTTCGGGTAGTGGGTATTGATAATGATATGAGGGCATATTTCTTTGGTGAGGGTGCCAGTACCCAATGGAACCAGCAAAAACTGGAGAAAGGATTAGCTAATTATGTTCACAATAGCGCAGACATTCGGGACTATGCGGCAATAGAAAAAATATTTGCTGAATATAACAACTCAATAACGGGAGTTATTCATACTGCTGCTCAGCCTTCACATGACTGGGCGGCCAAAGAACCATTTACAGATTTTGGAGTAAATGCCACCGGCACACTGAATATGCTGGAGGCCACCCGCAAATATTGCCCGCAAGCTGTGTTCATTTTCACCAGCACCAATAAAGTATATGGGGATACTCCTAATTATCTTCCATTAGTGGAAACACCGGCAAGATGGGAAATCGATCCTTCACACCCGTTTTATGAATATGGAATTGATGAAACAATGAGTATTGATAATTCCAAGCACAGCATATTCGGAGCCAGTAAGGCTGCTGCCGATATTATGGTACAAGAGTATGGCAAGTACTTCGGTATGAATACGGGAATCTTTCGAGGAGGATGCCTTACTGGGCCTGCCCATAGCGGTGCTGAACTGCATGGTTTTCTTGCATACCTGATCCTCTGCACTGTGAATAATAAACCGTACAGGATATTTGGTTATAAGGGCAAGCAGGTAAGGGATAATATTCACAGCAAAGACCTGATCAATGCTTTCTGGGAATTCTATAAAACACCTAGGCAAGGGGAAGTTTATAATATCGGCGGATCAAGGTTTGCTAATATTTCTATGCTGGAAGCGATAACCATGATTGAAGAGATAAGCGGAGAAAAATTGAACTA
The DNA here is from genome assembly GCA_044221225.1 of Chitinophagaceae bacterium. Lineage (GTDB taxonomy): Bacteria > Bacteroidota > Bacteroidia > Chitinophagales > Chitinophagaceae > JJ008. The sequence continues at coordinate 61,159 of JBGAPQ010000001.1, read as the reverse complement.
TACTATCCTGGATGAAGCAAGAAGTGGGGATCATATCTGGTATATCAGCGATGTGCGGAAATTCCAAAATCATTATCCCAACTGGAAGTATGAGTATGATATGCGGAAGACGATTACCGAAATGATACAGGCAGCAATGAATAAATAATAAGTATAGCACTTTTATGAAAAACAGTGAACTACCCCTGGTAACGGTGATTACACCAACTTATAACCAGGCAGATTTTTTACGGGATACTATTGAAAGTGTTTTATCGCAGGACTATCCCAATATTGAATACTTTGTTATCAACGATGGTTCGACAGACAACACAGAAGAAATTCTGAAAGAATATACCGGCAGGATAAGATGGGAATCGCATAAAAACATGGGCCAGACAGCGACAATCAATAAGGGCTGGCGACTGACTGAGGGAAGCATTATTACCTGGCTGAATTCCGATGATACATTCCTGCCGGGAGGAGTCCGCAAAGGGGTGGAGTACCTTATGACACACCCGGAAACAGCTATTGTGTTTGGTGATACTTTATTAACAGAAGCTGATGGCACACCCCTGTACGCTTCGCCACCCCAGCCTCCTTTTGACTATATGCGGTTCCTGGTGAATTGTAACAATACAATTTCTCAGCCTTCTACTTTTATTCGTCGCAAAGTGATTGAAAAAGCAGGAGAACTGGATCCTAAGTTTTATTATTTTATGGACTGGGATCTTTGGATGAAAGCAGGACTTTATTTCAAAACAGATCATCTTACAGATGTCTTGTCCACTTACCGGCTGCACCCCGAATCAAAAACAGTAGCACAGGCACTGAAAGCCGCACCGGAATTAGAATATATGTACAATAAGTTTTTTTCAAGAACTGATTTGCCCGACATAGTAAAAAATGTGAAGCATAAGGCAATGATGAATATGTATTTTATGAGTGCCAGTTATTACCTGAAAGGTGGGGACAAAAAAACAGCTGCTAAACTGGCCCGCAAAGCTTTCAAAGAAAACCCCGGCGGAATGTTTTCCTTCTCTAACCTCCGCAAGTTTATATACTGCAGTTTCGGAGAATCCGGGCTTTACCGGTTTCTGAGAAACCTATTTGGGAAAAAATAGTTATGGCTTAACAATGATTGAAGGGAAAGCTATTTCACTGGTTATTCCTGTGTTCAATGAAAGTGCAACTATTGCCATGTTAATTGATTCAATTGACAGGCAAACACTGCAACCGGGAGAAGTAATTTTTATTGATGCCGGATCGCTTGATAATACGGTTCGGTTGACCAGGGAATTAAAAAATGCGGATAGCAGGTACAGGGTTATTGAAGCGGGAAGGGCTATGCCGGGTAAAGCAAGAAATATTGGCGTAGCTGCTGCAGCTACGGAATGGATTGCATTTACTGATGCAGGAATAAAGCTTGCAACAAACTGGCTGGAAGAGTTAGTAAAAAAAAATAATGAGGATGCCAGGGCCTCCATTATTTATGGAAATTACCATCCTGTTGTCAATAGTTTTTTTGAGAGATGTGCCGCAATAGCATATGTGTCTCCGCTATTTCCGGGTAAAATCAGGGGAAAGTTTATTGCCTCCTGTCTTTTGAAAAAAGAAGTATGGGAAAAAGCAGGAGGGTTTCCTGATCTGAGGGCAACTGAAGATCTGATATTTATTGAGAAAGCAGAGCAACTGGGATATAAAACAGCACCTGCACCGGAAGCTAATGTTCACTGGCAGCTTAGACCTGGTATTAGTTCCACTTTTAAAAGATTTGATCTTTATTCAAAATATAATGTATGGGCTGGCCGCCAGGCTTTCTGGCATTACGGTGTAGCAAGACAATATGCGTTGATGGTTGTATTTATATTACTGGGTATCTTTCATCACTGGTACTGGTTTTTACTGGTGCCGGTATGGCTGGCGGCAAGGGTAACAAAAAGAATTTATATACATCGTCATGAGTTTGGTATCAGAACTATTTTCAACCCGGCAGTTTTTTTTATGGTTATGTTAATTACTCTTGTAATTGATGCAGCCACTTTTACCGGTTGGATTAAAGCGCTGATAAATAAACCGGATGCAGTATCGGCATCCTGACAGTTAAACCTTATTACTATTATATATGTGTGGTATCGCAGGATTCATTTCTTCAGGATTTTCTAGGGAACATCTTGAAATAATTACCAGAAAGCTTCAGCACAGGGGGCCTGATGCAGAAGGTTATTTCTTCGAAGAGATAAATAAGCAACATATTGGGTTGGGGCATCGGCGCTTATCTATTATTGACCTTAGCGAAGCAGCCAATCAGCCGATGTACAGTCATTGCGGCCGATATGTGATGGTATTCAACGGAGAGATTTATAATTATGGAGATATCAAACAACAAAAATTTTCTGCTGTTAACTGGCGGTCATCCGGCGACTCAGAAGTAATACTGGAAAGTTTTGCCCGCTTCGGACCGGATTGCTTTCACTGGTTCAATGGGATGTTTGCACTGGCTATCTGGGATAAACAGGACAAGAAACTGATACTTGCAAGAGATCATGTTGGCATTAAACCCATGTATTGCTACTATGAGAATAATGAACTAATCTTTACGTCAGAATTAAAAAGTATCACAGCAGTAAAAAAAAATCTGCAGGTTAATTATTCAGTTATTCCGGCCTATCTGCATATTGGGTATATACCGCATCCGTATTCTATTTTTAAGAATGTTACTAAACTTTCTGCCGGATCTTATGCTGAAGTTGCAGTCAATAATGATGGAACACTTTCCTTTGCAGAAAAATCATTCTGGAAAATACAGGATAAGATACAACTACAGGTGCTATCTGATGAAGATAAAGCAAAACAGGAATTAGATTCTTTATTGACAGATGCTGTAGCCCGGCAATTAGTGAGTGATGTGCCTATTGGTACATTTTTAAGTGGTGGAACAGACAGCAGCATTGTTACCGCCCTGGCCTGTAAGGTATCTGGTAAAAAGATTAATACGTATAGTATTGCCGTAACTGATGGTAAGGTAAATGAGGCGCCTTTTGCGGCAGCAGTGGCCAAACATCTTAATACCAGCCATCATGAACTTCCTATTTCCCAAAAGGAAATGCTGGAAATGGTGCCCGGGTTCATGAGTGTATATGATGAACCTTTTACAGATTCATCTGCTTTTCCCACTATGCTGGTAAGTAAGCTGGCAAGGCAGCATGTAACTGTTACACTTAGCGGCGATGGGGGAGATGAATTGTTTTGCGGGTATGGCAGTTATCTGTGGGCAAAACGTTTTCAAAATCCATTCTTGAAATTGGCTGCGCCTTTTATCTATGCCGGAACAAGATTAATGAGCAGCCGTTACCAGCGGGCAGGGATGTTGTTTGACAGATATCCTCCAGGGCATTTCAAAAGTCATTTGTTCAGTCAGACACAATACTTTTTTTCAGAAAAAGAAATTAGCAATTTGTTGCTGCACCCGGATTTTGATTTGTCTGGTATCAACTGTGAGTTTACCGGGAGGAACCTGGATGCTGTGGAACAGATGAGTTTTTGGGACCTGGAAAATTATCTCAAAGATGATCTTTTAGTAAAGGTGGACAGAGCCAGTATGCAATATAGCCTTGAAACAAGGGTTCCTTTGTTGGATTATCGGGTAGTAGAATTTGCATTGAATCTTTCCACTTCGCTAAAAATGCATAGCAGTGGCAGTATGAAGCATCTGCTGAAAGAAGTTTTGTATGATTATGTGCCAAAAAATTTACTTGACAGACCCAAATGGGGCTTCAGCATCCCATTGGTAAAATGGCTGAAAACTGATCTGAAGTGGATGATTGATAAATATTGCTCAAGAGAAATGATCGAAAGTGCGGGGGTTGTTCATTATGAAACAGTACAGAAGATGACGAATCGATATCACAGTGGAAAAGCTGATCATCTGTACAACAGGCTTTGGACATTAATCGTATTACACTGGTTTTTACATGAGCACCAATAAAAAAATTCTTTACATCACTTATGATGGGATGACGGATCCATTGGGGCAAAGCCAGGTCTTGCCTTACCTGGTGGGTTTATCAAAAGAAGGATACCAATTTACAATACTAAGTTTTGAAAAAAATGACCGGTTTGAAAGATTAAAAGAAACTATCACCGGTATAACGAATGCAGCAGGTATTGCCTGGGTGCCGATGCGGTTTACTTCAAAACCTCCCGTTGTCTCCAAATTTTATGATGCAGTAAGAATGAGGATGAAGGCATTTCGCCTGCACCGGCGGCAGCATTTTGATATGATACACTGCCGCAGTTATATTGCTGCTGATCTTGGCCTTCGTCTCAAAAGAAAAACCGGGACAAAATTTTTTTTTGATATGCGGGGTTTTTGGGCAGATGAAAAAAAAGATGCAGGTACCTGGAACCAGGACAGTTTTATTTTCCGGCAGGTGTATAAGCATTATAAAAAAAAAGAAAAGGAATTTATACAAGAGGCTGATTATATTATTTCGCTGACAGAAGCAGGTAAACGGGAGCTGATGAAATGGCCAACCTATAATCCTGCTGTTCAGATGAGTGTGATACCCTGCTGTTCAGATATGGAACATTTTTCACTAACCAATCCCGAAGCGAAAGCGAAAGGAAGAAGAATACTTGGCTTGCCAACTGAGGGATTAGTGGTGAGTTATTTGGGTTCGGTAGGTGCCTGGTATATGCTGGATGAGATGCTGGAACTTTTCGCATTGATCAAAAAGGAATATCCTGAATCAAAATTTTTGTTTATCACCCACTCATCCCCGGCACTCATACTATCAAAGCTGGATAAGTATGGCCTAAATAAAAATGATCTTTTGATAACAGAAGCAAGCCGGGGCGAAGTACCTGTTTATACTAAAGCTTCGGATATTAATATTTCATTTATAAAACCTGTTTATTCCAAATTATCCAGTTCTCCCACAAAATTAGGAGAAGTGCTTTCAATGGGAATACCAGTTATAGTAAACAGCGGGGTAGGTGATGTGGAAACCATTGTCACTAAAAGTAATGGTGGTTTTATTTTGCATGAGTTTTCTAAAGAACATTATCTTGAAGCAGTCCGGTCTGTTCATGACTTACTCAAAAAAGACCCTTTACAAATCAGGGAAAATATAAAAGATGTGTACAGTCTGGAGCAGGGAATAAGGTTGTATAGTGATGCTTATAGAAATGCATTAAGTTGATAAGGGTTGATAGAACGATGAGAAATAAAAAGATATTATTCCTAGTACCATACCCTTATGACAAAGCGCCGAGCCAACGGCTGAAATTCGAGCAGTACTATACTCATTTTGAGGAAAATGGTTTCCGGGTGGAGAAAAGTTCATTTGTCAGTGAAACCTTCTGGCAGGTTATTTATAAAAAAGGATATTGGTTACAGAAATTATTTTATACCTGCGGAGGTTACATACGCCGGGTAAAAGATCTGTTCCGTATCCGTCGCTATGATATAATATATGTTCATCTGTGGGTAACCCCTTTCGGGTTTCCTTTTTTTGAATGGTTGGTTTGTACACTTGCAAAAAAGGTGATTTATGATATTGATGACCTTGTGTACCTGGCTGATTCCAAAAGTAATGTCAATAAAATTATTGCAGGTTTAAAAGGGAAGAATAAACCTGTCTTCCTGATGAAACAGGCTGACCATGTAATAACCTGTACACCTTATCTTGATACATTTGTCCGTAAATATAATCAGCAGACAACGGATATTTCTTCAACGATAGACACAGAAAAATACAGACCTAAAACTGATTATTCCATCCAGGGACGGAAAATTATTTTTGGATGGAGTGGAAGTCACAGTACGTCCAAATATCTTTATTTGCTGGAACCAGTTTTCCGGCAGTTGCAAAAAGAAGGGATTGTTTTCCAATTACTAGTTATGGGGGATGCGGGTTTTCATATTGAAGGAATAGAAACCGAAGCATTGCCCTGGAAGGAAAGTTATGAAACAACTGTGATAGGTCGTTTTGATATTGGTTTGTATCCTTTGCCGGATGAGCAGTGGGTGTATGGCAAAAGCGGATTGAAAGCTTTGCAATATATGGCTGCAGGTGTACCTGCTATTGCCACAGCCATCGGCGCCAATTTCAGAATCATCGAAGATGGGGTTACAGGTTTCCTGGCAAGGGATGAAAAAGATTGGGTTCATTACCTCAAATTGTTAGCGCAGGACGAGAACCTTCGCAGGAATATCGGGTTAGCCGGAGCAGCTATGGTGGGAAAGAAATTTTCTATTCATGCTAATAAAGAGGTTTACCTTTCAATACTTCATCGTGTTATAACCGGTTCTTCTTTTGATAAGCGGTTTCCGTAATTAATATAGGTTATAGTTTCAGCTTAAATGATATATATACATCATTTCCTGGTTTATTTGATTACTATTTAAATTTTTGGAGGAAAGTTTCTACAGGTAAATACGTTGTTTCTTTACGAGTGCTAAACTATTTTGCGAATTTCCGTTCAAAGGCCCTGAAAAAAATGCGGAATTTTTGAATATGTCTACTTCAAAGCAAAAATCACAAAAATCTGTATTGTTCATGGTACCTTCTCCCCGGGGAATATCACCTGGGCAGCGATTCCGGTTTGAACATTTTCTGCCCTTGCTGGAAAGGGAAGGAATAAAATATAAAATAAGCCCATTTTTATCGATAAGGGGAAGAAAATCTCTTTATTCGGAGGGACATTTTTTCCGTAAAATACTGGCAATGGCCGGGGGATTTAAAAGAAGAGTGGCCGATCTTTTCACACTTTCGAAATACGACTATGTATATATACACAGGTGGGCAACTACTGCCGGCCCTCCCGTATTTGAATGGATGATTATAAAGCTGTTTCGCAAAAAAGTCATTTACGATTTTGATGATGCAATCTGGGTGAAGGCATCTGCATATAATAAGAAATTTCTGGCTGTAAAATTTCTGGGCAAAATAAATAAGATATGTAAATGGGCCTATGTGGTAACAGTTGGCAATAAATTTCTGATGGAATTTGCTGAAAAGCACAACAAAAATGTTGTGCTTTTCCCAACAGTGGTGAATACAGATACCGTACATGGAAATGTTCAGTACCAGGATACTCCTTATCCTTCAGTAGGCTGGACAGGTTCATTCAGTACATTAGTATATCTTAACCAGGTTGTTCCTGTTTTGCAAAAGTTGCAGGAGAAGATTAATTTCACTTTTTTCGTTATTGCTGATAAAGATCCGCGGCTTCCATTAAAGAATTACAAGTTTATTCCCTGGAACAAAGAAACAGAAACAGAAGACCTACTCCATTTTCATATAGGATTAATGCCTCTTACGGATGATGAATTAACAAAAGGTAAATGTGGATTTAAAGCCATACAATATATGGCATTGGGTATTCCTGCCCTGGTATCACCGGTTGGGGTGAATACAGAAATAGTAGATGATGGAATAAATGGTTATGTCTGTCATTCTGAAAAAGAATGGGAGGACAGGATTATGCTGCTGCTGAAGGATAACGCCCTGCGTACACAGCTGGGAGTTGTTGCAAGAAAGAAAATAGTAGAGCAGTATTCCGTAAAGTCTGCTGAGAAACTTTTTCTGGATATCTTTCAATAAAGGTGCTGTCAATTTCTTTCTGGATATTTGATCTGGCTTTCGCAGATTATTACACTAATCAGTAAATAGGCAGCTTTTTTTAGTACTATGTTTCTTTTAGCTAATTTTTTTTCTGCGCAGGATGTTATCCTTTTTCCGGTTTGCTACCTGCTTTACTTTTTCCTGATCAGGGCAAAAGCAAATCTGGTAAAAGATCACCGGATACGAAGTCTGTATTTCAGGGCTTTTTATTTTAAAGTAATCTGTGTTATCGCTTTTACACTAATTACACAGTTTTATTTTAAAGGGGGAGATACAAATTTGTTTTATCAGTCAACAAAAGATCTCAGGGCTGCTATCAATGATGACCTGGATAATTTCTGGGTGGTACTGGGAACTACTAAACTTTCTGCCAATCACCCTTTATTCAATTATTTCTATTATGATAATTTTGAGCAGGATATCACTTATAACTACATGATATCTGCCAGCAACTTCCTGCCGGGAAAACTGGCACTGATCCCTTCCTTCCTGTTCGGCAACAGTTATATATGTATCAACATGTTTTTTGGTTTTTTTGCTTTGGGAGGAGCGATACGTTTATTTAAAGCTTTTTATTATTTCTATCCTCACCTGTGGAAGGAACTGGCCGTTGCATGTCTTTTCTTACCCGGTGTTGCTTTCTGGAGTGCAAGCTTATTGAAAGATCCAATAACATTTGCATGTATTGGTTATATACTATACGGGCTGGTACAGATTATTTTCAAAAAAGAAAAATATATCAGTTCATCAATACTAATCCTGGTATGTGGCTATTTGCTTTTCAACATTAAAGTATATATTCTGTTGGCAATGGCACTAAGTCTTGTGGTTTGGTTTTTTGCAGAGTTTAACAAATTGATTAAAGACAGAACGCTGCGGTATGTGTTTACAACGCTGACATTTGCAGGTAGTGTAGTGCTTGGCTTTTTACTCTTGAATTATCTTACCTCGCTGGAAGCCGCAAAAGAGTATCAACTTGATAAGCTTTTGACAAGCGCTGAAGGTCAAAGACAGGGATATGAAACTATCAGTAAATTTCAAGGGGGGTCACATTTTAAAATCAGCGACTCAAACCCGATTTTACTTGTATTGGAAAGTATAGTTGCAACTTTTTTCAGACCTTTTATATGGGAAATAAGTACACCAGTAGCTCTTCTTTCAGCTTTTGAATCGGCCGTATTTATGTTTATCACTTTGCATTTTATGTTTAAGAAGGGAGTAAAACAATTTTTTACCGTAGCATTTTCGGATGGCCGTATCCTGATGTGTTTTGTATTTGCATTTGTGTTTGCTTTTGCAGTAGGGTCATCAACGGCAAATTTTGGCGCCCTTTCCCGTTATAAAATACCTTGCACTCCTTTTTACCTGGTATTTATCTTACTTTTATTTAATAAGGCAAAATTGCCATTGCCACAATGGTTTAGCAGGATTATCAATTTCGCAGTTCCGATAAAGTAAAGTTTACAATGTGTGGTATAGCAGGCTCTGTTAATGCTCCGCTGGATATTTCCCGGTTGACGACTGATTTGTTTCACCGGGGGCCGGATGAACAAGCTACCTTTCAGGAAGGCAGGTTGCTGTTGCACCATCATCGTTTATCTATTCTTGATATAGCTGGTGGGAAACAGCCTATGCATTTTGAGCATCTCACTATTATTTTCAATGGGGAAATTTATAATCACCAGGAAGTTAGAAAAAAGTATGGACTGGCTTGCAAAACCAATTCTGATACTGAAACGATTTTACATGCATATGCCCGTCTTGGTACAAGTTGTTTGCAGGATTTTGATGGTATGTTTGCGTTTGCCATTTTTGACAGGCGATTCAACAAATTATTATTGGCAAGGGACAGAGCCGGGAAAAAACCATTATATTATTTTTCTGACGGACAGCGACTTATTTTTTGCAGTGAATTAAACGCTTTAAGGAATCAGCTTCAGTTGGAGATTGATGAGAATAATGTCCGGCAATACCTTTTTTCGGCCTATATGTTCCGGCCGGCAACACCTTACAAAAATGTGGCAGAATTGCCGGCTGGCTGTTATGCGCAGGTTTCACTGGATACATCTGAAGTCAGAATAACCAAGTGGTGGAGTATTCACTCTTATTACCTTCAAAAAAGTAATGATAATTTTGATGAAGCATTAAATAAAACAGAAAAACTCTTACATGAAGGTATACAGAGAAGAGTTGAATCGTCAGATCTGGAAGTAGGTTCTTTTCTGAGCGGCGGTATTGACAGCGGGCTTGTTACAGCTATTGCCAGTAAGTATAACCAAAACCTACAGACATTTACCATTTCCTTCGAGGGCGAATATGATGAGGCACCACTCGCAAAACTTGTTGCTGACCGCTACAAAACAAAACATCATGAGATTAAAATATCATTTGATAATCTTATCCGTGACGTTGAAAATATACTTTATAATTATGGGGAGCCTTTTTTTGACAGTTCAGGCATTCCCAGTTATTATGTAAGTAAGGCGGCAAAAAAACATCTGACTGTTATTTTGAATGGCGATGGGGGTGATGAACTTTTTGGCGGTTATAGGCGGTATGTTCCTTTTGCACAATATGATTTTTTCCGAAAATCTTTTTTCATAAAAAATATAGCAATACTACTGCATCATATTTTACCGCTGTCTCATAGCAAGAAAAGCAAGTACAACTATATTTACAGGCTTGTTGATTTTGCTCAGAAAAATGGAATACATACTTATTTTTCATCCTGCCTGGATGTGTTTGAAGGGTATGAAAAATACCTCCTGGGAGATAACTCTGTTCTGGTGCCCCTGCAAAAGCATTTTGATGAGATAAATAATTCTTCCTTATCGGGATTGCAGAAAATTCTGAACCTTGATTTTGACCAGATACTTCCTTCCAACTTGTTGGTAAAAATGGATATTGCCACGATGGCTCATTCTTTGGAAGGCCGAAGCCCGATGTTATGCAAAGAACTGCTTGAATATATACCCGGTCTTCCGGATAAGTATAAAGTTAATGGGGGGCAAACAAAGTACCTGTTGAGAAAACTTTCAGAAAAATACCTGCCGGCAGAATTGATAAACCAACCGAAAAGAGGTTTTGAAATACCACTTAAAAAATGGATTGATGGGGAATTAAAGGATTTAATCGCTTCTTATTTGCTATCCCCGAATGCTTATTACCGGAATTTCATTCAACCGGGATTTATCGAAAACCTCTGGGGCCGGAAGATTAAAACAGGGGATGAAAAAAGAGCAAAGATGATATGGGCCATGTTTGCACTTGAAGTGTGGCATAAAAAATGTTATTTGAGAAATGCCTAAGTTGATCCGTATTACCACCGCCCCTATTTCACTGAATGTATTATTATCAGGGCAGATGCATTTTATGAAAGAAAATGGGTTTGAGGTGGTGATGGTAAGCAGTGATGGACCCGAGCTGGAGATGGTAAAACAAGCAGAGGATTGCCGGCATCATATTGTGCCGATGACAAGACGGATGACGCCATTAAGAGACCTGCGTTGTTTGTGGTTGTTATATCGTTTCTTCAAGAAAGAAAAACCGGGCATTGTCCACTCACATACTCCCAAGGCAGGATTGCTGGCTATGCTGGCTGCAAAATTTGCAGGTGTAAAGATCAGAATACATACAGTGGCAGGCCTCCGGTTTGTAACTACAAGACGCTTTGGAAGAAAGATTCTGATAGCAATGGAAAAGCTTACAGGTAAAGCAGCCACTCATGTATGGCCCAACAGTTTCTCTATGGCTGGCTATATAAGAGAGAATAAACTTGTTCCTTATAAAAAACTGGAAGTAATAGGGCATGGATCAAGTAACGGAGTAAACCTTGCCCGTTATTCTGTGTCGGCATTACAGGAAGAAAAGGTTGCCGAAACAAAAAAAATAATGAAGTATGATTCGTCGCTTACTTATTTTTTATCTGTAGGCCGCATTGTGCATGATAAAGGAATGGACGAATTGCTGAGTGCTTTTATAAGGATTTATGAAGGTAGTCCCTATACCCGTTTGGTATTAGTGGGTGCTTTTGAAGATTTTGTGGATCCGGTAAGTGATAAAACAAGGCAACTAATAAATACGCATCCGGCTGTTATTAAGGCTGGATGGAGCAATGCAGTGGAATATTTCATGCATTTATCATTTGCTTTAGTTCATCCTTCACACAGGGAGGGTTTTCCAAACGTGTTGTTGCAAGCAGGGGCGATGGGTTGCCCAATTATTTGCTCCCGCATTGATGGTAATACAGATATAGTGGAACATAAAAAGACCGGATTGATTTTTGAAGTAAAGAAGGAAGAAGAATTATACCAATTAATGCAGTTTGCCCTTATTAATCCCGCCATATTACAGTCTTACGCTAAGACTCTCCGTCAACAAATAGAGCATCATTTTGATCAAACCGTTATTCACTCCCTCATTCACAAGAAATACCTCGAACTGCTTGCTGCACAATAATTTCCCGCATAACATCGAAAAACTACGAATAAGGGGAAAGTACTAGTACCTTATTTTTCTTTTTACTTTCTTCATTGTTTGGGTAAGCCTGGATGTGTTTTTATTTTAGCTCATCCAAAATCCAAGTCAATGAAAACCACATTGAAAAAACCAGTGGCCATTGTCGGCTATTCTGGCCACGCCTATGTTATTATAGACATTCTCTTAAGTGCAGGACGCCTTGTTACTGCCTACTGCGACCAGGAAGAAAAAGAATTTAATCCTTATCATTTAGAGTACCTCGGAAAAGAGGGAGATGTTATTAACAAATTGAAAAAATTTGACTTTTTTGCTTGTGTGGGCCATAATGGCATACGGGAGAAAATTCATACCAACCTGAGTAAGTATTTGGGGAACCCAATTAATGCTATCCATCCCAGTGCTGTGATTTCATCATCAGTAAAAATGGGAGACGGCATCATGATTGCTGCGAATACTACATTGAATCCCTTGGTTGAAATAGGTTGTGGCGTAATCTGTAATACTTCTTCCAGCATTGATCATGAGTGTATCGTTGGCGATTTCACTCACATTGCACCGGGTGCTGTTTTATGTGGTAATGTGAAAGTAGGTCGTAATACTTTTATTGGTGCTAATTCTGTAATCCGGCAGGGTATTATCATTGGTAATAATGTTACGATTGGTGCAGGTACTGTTGTTGTAAAAGATATTCCCGACGGAGCAACAGTAGTTGGTAATCCTGCCCGCAATCTGGTGAAGAAACCTGCCCGTAAGCTAATTGCTGCCTAATAATTTTATGCATTTTCAATATCACCCGGTCAAAAGCCGGGTTTTTTATTGTAAACCAGTAAGATATCAGTCCCGATCAGTTGTTAAGTATATGGTTAATTATCAATACCTTTGCCACTTCAAAAACGGATCTAACCAGCCTTATTGTGACACCCAAAGACCCGAAAAACCTCAAAGTTTTATTCCTTAGGAAAAAGGATAATGAATATGCTCAGCGGGCAGAAGATTATATCCGGTCCCATTTCCCTCATTCCCTGATTTTTTCAGGCAGCCGGAAAGATAAATTGCCATCGGATGTGTTAAACTGGAAAGGTGATTTATTTATTTCATTTATTTCCTCCTGGATATATCCGCAGTCACTTTTGTCCAATGCTGCATATGCTGCTATCAACTTTCATCCGGGAAGCCCGGAGTACCCGGGAACCGGCTGCACCAATTTTGCAGTTTATAGCGGAGAAAAGGAGTATGGAATCACCTGTCATCATATGACCGCAACTGTTGACTCCGGCAGCATCATACAGGTAAAGCGGTTTCCTGTTAAGGATGCTGATACAGTGTACAGCATAACACAACATTGCTATCAACTGATCGAAGAGAGTTTTTATGAAATGATGGAACTCATACTACAGGGGAAACAACTGCCGGTTACTAACGAGACGTGGAAAAGAAAACCTTTCACAAGAAAGCAACTGGATGAACTTTGTCACATCAGACCGGATATGAGTGAGGCAGAAATTGAAAAACGTATTAAAGCAACTACATACAAAACACAATGGGCTTTTACCAAAATAGGTAACCATATTTTCAAACTACAAGCTGATAGCAAGTAATGACAACAGATACTATACTAATATCTAAAAGCCCTGTTACGGGGAAGGAGTACGAAATCCCTGCAAAAAAGGACGACAAAGCTGGTATAGATAATTTTATTGTATTGCATCCCGGAAAAAAAGTAGTGGTGGTACAGGGATTGGGATTTGTGGGCTCTGTCATGGGGCTGGTTGTGGCTAATGCGCTTACGGAAGAGTATGCCGTAATTGGTATTGATCTTCCGACTCCTGCTTCTTACTGGAAAATTCGTTCTATTAATGAAGGTGTGTTTCCTGTAATTGCCAGCGACCCGAAGATTGAGCAGTATTATCAGAATGCATTGAAGAAAAAGAACTATTATGCTACTTATGACAGCTATGCTTACAGCAAAGCTGATGTAGTAGTGGTGGATATTAACCTGGATGTGCAGAAGAAGTCGGCTGCCAATAAGGATCTGGAAGGTTATAATGTAGATATGATACCATTCAGAAAGGCTATTGAAGCGATTGGAAATAATTGTAAAGAAGATGTATTGGTGCTGGTAGAAACAACAGTGCCGCCGGGTACAGCACAAAAAATTGTAAGACCAATACTGGAAGAAAATCTGACAAAAAGAGGATTGGCTACGAATAAAATAAAAGTGGGGCATTCATATGAAAGAGTGATGCCGGGACCAAAATATATTGACTCTATCCAAAACTTTTATCGGGTGTTTGCAGGTACTGATGATAAGAGTGCTGAAGCAGTTGAAACTTTCTTACGAACTGTTATTCGGACAGATGAGTATCCGTTGACAAAACTGGGCAATACAAATGCTACGGAGATGGCAAAGGTACTGGAGAATTCTTTTCGTGCCATGAATATCGCCTTTATGGTGGAATGGAGCCGTTTTGCTGAAGAAGCTGGTGTTGATATCTACGAAGTGGTGAATGCTATCCGTATGCGGCCTACTCATAAGAATATCATGCTACCCGGTTTGGGGGTAGGAGGTTATTGTTTAACAAAAGACCCATTATTGGCAAGCTGGGCAAGAATGAATTTGTTTGGGAGTGATGAAAGGCTGGGACAAAGCGAAAAGGGGGTTCACATAAATGATAAAATGCCATTGTATGCCTTTGAATACCTGCAATCACAATACAACGACTCGCTGGAAGGAAAGAAAGTGCTGTTGCTGGGGGTAAGCTATCTGAATGATGTCGGCGATACCCGTTACACACCGGTAGAAGGTTTTTATGATCAGTTGGAAATTGAAGGTTGTAATATCACTTTGCATGATCCTCATGTAAAGTACTGGGAAGAAAAAGATATTTGGGTCAACCAAAACCTGGAAGAATTACTTAGTATTTCTTATGATGTGATTGTGATAACAACAGGGCATAAAGATTACAGGAGCAATGCAGTATTACTGGATAGGATAGGAAAGCAGTCAGCTTGTTTTGTGTATGATACGATTGGTGTGCTGACAAATGAAGAAATAAAATCACTGAGCGAAAAGCATACTGTGAAAGTAATAGGCAGAGGAGATCTATAAAATAAAAATATACATGAGTAAGAATGTATTGTTATTAGGAGGCGCAGGCTTTATTGGCTTCAACATCACTAAATACCTGGCTGAGAACCGTGATTATAAACTGACCATTGCTGATAATTTTGCCCGTGGCAAGCAGGATGATTACTTTACCGAACTGGTGAGTAAGCATAACATTAGGGTGGTGGCCGGAGATTTTACCGATCCTGCATCATATAATCTGTTGGACGGGGCATACGACCAGGTATATATGCTGGCGTCAGTGGTGGGTGTTGATAATGCGAACTCAATTCCGCATGAAATTATCCGTATCAATACAGCATTAATTTTTAATACACTGGAATGGGTGCGCCGCACCAAAGTGGGGAAAGTGCTGTTTACTTCCACCAGCGAATGTTATGCCGGAACAATAGAAGCATTTGGGTACACAACACCCACACCTGAAGAAGTTCCATTGTGCATACAGGATATTGGTCACCCAAGATTTACTTATGCGGTTACCAAAATGCTTGGTGAATCTGGCTTCCTTAATTATGCAAGGATACTCGGTTTTGAAACTACTATTGTTCGCTATCACAATGTGTATGGCCCACGAATGGGTTTTAAACATGTGATACCCCATCTGGTGGTTCGTTATCGCAAAGGAGAAAACCCCTTCAAAGTATACGGACATGATCAGACAAGAGCTTTTTGCTACATAACTGATGCAGTGGAAGGAACTGTGCTGGCTATGGAACGGCCAAATACAAACGGACAGATCTATCATATCGGTACTCAGGATGAAATCTCTATCGGAGAACTGATTCACTATGCAGGAGAACTGATGGGTTTCACCGGAGAATTTGAGAATGCACCCACTTATCCAGGTTCGGTAAGCCGTCGTTGCCCCGATATTAATAAGGCAAGAATTCAATTAGGGTATGAGCCCAAAGTGATGTGGAAGGAAGGATTGAAAATTACAGTTGACTGGTATAACAAATATCTTGAATCAGGTAAACTTGTTTATGAGTAATCAAAAATTTATTCCACTGAGTGTTCCCAACATGGCCGGTAATGAATGGAAGTATGTAAAAGATTGTTTAGATACAGGCTGGATATCTTCTGTGGGCTCTTATGTTACACAGTTCGAACAGATGGTGGCTGATTTTTCCGGTACTAAATATGGTGTGGCCGCCGTTAATGGAACTGCTGCATTACATATTTCGCTTTTATTAAGCGGGGTAATGCGGAATGATTATGTCATTCTTCCCAACCTCACATTTGTTGCTTCTGCCAATTCCATTAAATACATGGGTGCTGAACCGTTACTGATCGATGCTGATCCTGCTATGTGGCAAATAGATATGGACTTGCTTGAAGAATTCCTGGAAAATGAAACAGATGTAAAAGGAGATAGCCTGATTTATATAAAGGACGGTCGTCGTATCGGCGCTATTATGCCTGTACATATACTCGGTAATATGTGCGATATGGAGAGATTTTTATCTATTGTTAAAAAATATCCCCTACCAGTTGTGGAAGATGCTACTGAAGCATTGGGGTCTACATATAAAAGAAAGAGTGCAGGCTCATTCAGCCCCCTGGCGGCTTTTAGTTTTAATGGTAACAAGATTATTTCCACGGGAGGCGGTGGTGTGATAGTAACCGATGATGAAGTACTGGCTAAACATGCTAAACATTTAACTACTACCGCTAAAGCAAGTCCTGATGAATATTATCATGATGAAGTAGGATATAATTATCGCCTGGTAAATGTGCTGGCTGCGATTGGTGTGGGGCAGATGGAGTTGCTGCCTTCCTTTATCAACAGAAAAAGGGAATGTGTTGATTTTTATAAAAAAGAATTAACCGATGTGGCAGATATTCGTTTTCAGAAAGAATTGCCGGAAGTATATACGAATGGCTGGCTATTTACCATCCAAACGGATAAACAGCAACAACTGCTTGATCATCTGAATGCCAATAAGATATTGAGCCGCCGCTTCTGGATGCCAATGAATAAGTTGCCTATGTACAAGGATTGTGTGTATGTGACAAAGAAAGACAACTCCGATTATATTTATAATACTTGTCTCAGCATTCCCAGTTCTACAAGCATTACAGATGAAGAACTGGAAATTGTAGCAAGAGAAATTAAAGAAGCCATCGGTTAAGGATTATGTATAAACTTATCAAACGTTTTTTTGATATTATCTTCTCATTGGCAGCTTTGATAGTATTGCTGCCAATTTTTATTCCTGTCATTATTGTATTATTACTGACCGGAGAACATGAAGTATTCTTCCGGCAGGAAAGGGTAGGATTTAAAAACTCGGTTTTTCGTATCTGGAAGTTTGCTACCATGCTAAAAAACAGCCCCAATATGGGACATGGGGATGTGACAGTGCGTAAAGATCCTCGTATAACATCTGTAGGAAAATTTTTACGGCAAAGTAAATTCAATGAACTGCCACAAGTAATTAATATTCTTACCGGCGATATGTCTTTTGTAGGCCCGCGGCCACTGATGAAAGTTGGGTTTGACAGATATTCGGATGAAATGAAAGGCAAAGTATACAATGTACGGCCAGGCCTGACAGGAATTGGTTCTATTGTATTCAGGGATGAGGAATTGATAATTACTCATAGCAACTTGCCTCCGCATGAATGCTACCGGGATGTGATCCTTCCTTATAAAGGAGCTCTGGAAGTTTGGTACCAGCAGCACCAAAATTTTTACACTGACTTTATGATCCTGTTCCTGACTGCCTGGTATATATTATTTCACAAAAGTGGCCTGGTTTATAAAGTTTTTCCCTCTTTGCCTAAAAGAAGTTTCTGATGAGGGTTAATTTCATTGTAATTTCGGTAATAAAGCAGTTCATGCATTATGTTTAAATTGTTTTCAAAATCCTCAAAAAAAGAATCAGCCGGATTGGCCGAGTTTGGTCTTTTGAAAACGGATATGCACTCACACCTGATACCCGGAATTGACGATGGCTCTCCTGATATTGAAACATCGTTAAAATTGATAGGGGGCTTGCATTCCCTGGGATTTAAGAAAATTATTACTACCCCGCATATAATGTGGGACATGTATAAGAACAATCGTGAAATTATACTGGAGAGACTGGAATGGGTGAAAAAGATTGTGAGTGAAGCAGAACTTGATATTGAAATTCATGCTGCAGCTGAATATTTTCTGGATGATCATGTAGCGGATTTAATACGAAATAATGAACCACTGCTGACAGTAAGTGGTAACCTTGTATTGGTAGAGTTTTCTATGGCCTATCCGTCACACAGCCTGAAAGATATTTTGTTTGATATGCAGATGCAAGGTTATCAGCCGATCATTGCTCACCCGGAGCGATATATATATCTGGATCAGAACAAGGGCTTTTATGAGGAGTTGAAAGATATTGGCTGCTTATTCCAGGTTAATATTCTTTCTCTGGCCGGGTATTATGGGAAGTCTGTACAGGAACTTGCTCAGTATATCCTGAAGAAGGGTTATTATGATCTTGCCGGAACAGATTTGCATCATTTTGGCCACCTGGAAGCCCTGGGGGGCAGATCAGTGCTTGCCGCACAACTGAAAAAACTTATGGATACAGGCAAAATCAAGAATGCTGAATTATAAAAATTTCCGGAAAACCGCTTTTTTACTTTTAACGTTATGAACTTTTCAGACTTGAGTTTGTAACTTATCTGATATGAATGCTTTCACTATAAAAGATCTGGAGAACTTATCGGGGATTAAAGCACATACTATTCGTATTTGGGAACAGCGCTATAGTTTTTTAAGTCCTCAGCGTACTACAACGAATATCCGATACTATTCCAGTGATGAACTGAAAACAATATTGAATATTGCATTATTGAATAAGTATGGATTTAAGATTTCTCATATAAATAAAATGAAACCCGATGAGATCAAAGCCAAAATTTTATCACTCGGGGATGCAGAAGCAATACAGGAAAGGATCATCAACGAACTGGTTCAGGAGATGGTAGATCTGAATATGGAAAAATTTGAAAGTATCCTGACTAATTATATTGTTTCAAAAGGAGTTGAAAGAACAGTGTTGCATATTATTTTTCCTTTTCTTGAAAAAATTGGAGTACTATGGCTGACTGGGCATATTAACCCGGCGCAGGAACACCTTGTGACTAATGTGATTCGCCAAAAGCTGATTGTTGCTATAGAAACGACCGTTACTCACCTGCAGACTAATAGAACGGTTTTACTTTTCCTGCCGGAAGGCGAGTATCATGAGTTGGGGCTTCTGTACGTGTATTATATGTTAAAGAACAGAGGGGTGAAGACGATATACCTTGGGGCTAATGTACCAGTCATTGATATGGCTTACGTCGCAAATCTGAAAAAGCCGGACCTTGTTTTTACCCATCTTACAGCTACCCCTTCCGGTTTTAATTTTGATAAATTCCTGCTTAATTTGGACACCAGGATTTCAGACATTCCTATTATTGTATCCGGACAACTCACTCGTACTTATTCAAAAAATCCTCCGCCAGGCGTTATTTTCAAAAAATCGCTTCAAGAAGTCACGGAATATCTTTCGATGTAGTAGTTAATGCAAGTCATTGATTTTTAATGTTTAGTTTTTAGAGAAAAAAAATTGGGCAAGTGTATTTGGCTGCTTCAAAATATTTTGTTTAATTTTAACCAATAAATGTTAAACAAAATTATATGCCTAGTCTTGAATTTAATCAGATGCTTTTGAAGAATGCTGACTTTCTGAAACCCTTTGCAATAAATCTCACAAGAGATATGGAAGCAGCTAATGACTTGTACCAGGAGACATTATATAAGGCTTTGGCCAATAAGGAGAAGTATAATGTTGGCACTAATATCAAGGCGTGGTTGTTTACTATTATGAGAAATATTTTTATAAATGATTACCGGAGAAAGGTTAAACAAAAAACAATCCTCGATAGCACCCCTAATGAATATCTCATCAACCTAAAAAAAGCCACTGTCGGCAATCCTGCAGAAAGTGATATGCGGTTAAAGGAAATAAAGAAGGCAATTCAGCAACTACCTGAAATATTCAAGACTCCTTTTTTATTGTACTTTGATGGGTATAAATATAATGAGATTGCAAAAGTGCTGAATGAGCCACTTGGAACAATCAAAAGCAGGATTCACTTTGCAAGAAGACTTTTAAAAGAGCAAATCAGCTTTTTTTAAAATTAATATCTGGTGAAGGGTAAATCAGTTATAGTTATCGGTAGTGGTTTTGCCGGGTTGTCGGCAGCTTCGTTCATGGCAAGGGAGGGTTGGGCTGTAACTGTTATTGAAAAGAACCGGACAGCTGGTGGCCGGGCCAGGCAGCTCAAAGAAAACGGATTTATATTTGATATGGGCCCCAGTTTTTACTGGATGCCTGATGTTTTTGAAAGATATTTTAAGCAATTCGGAAAGCAAGTAAAGGATTATTACACACTCCGTCGTCTCGATCCTTCTTATCGGATATACTGGAACGATGGATTTACCGACATACCATCTGATTTTTCAGCTTTTAAAGCTGTATTTGAATCTATTGAGCCGGGGAGTTCTCAGAAACTGGATAAATATCTTAAAGAGGCAGCTTACAAATATGATGTGGGAATAAATAAGCTGGTGTATAAACCAGGGTTATCGTTTACAGAGTTTATGGATTGGCAAACTATCAGTGGTTTTTTCAGGCTCGAAGTCTTTACCTCTATAAAAAAACATATTGAAAAGTATTTCACACACCCGAGGTTGCGTCAGTTAATGGAGTTCCCGGTTTTGTTTTTAGGAGCTTTACCAAAGGATACACCAGCACTTTACAGCCTGATGAACTATGCTGATATTAAAGGAGGTACCTGGTATCCTGAGGGTGGTATGTATGCCATTGTGGGTGGAATGTATAGACTGGCTTTGGAATTAGGCGTTAATTTCCGGTTTGAAGAAAATGTAAAAGAAATTCTTGTTACTGATTCTGATGCTAAAAAAATTGTTTCTGATAAAGGTGTCTATGAAGCTGATGCAGTTATAAGTGGAGCAGATTATCATTTTACCGAGAAAAACCTTCTGAAGCCTGAATACCAAACTTATTCCTGCAGTTATTGGGACAGGAAAGTAATGGCTCCTTCCTGTTTAATGTATTATGTAGGATTAAATAAGAAGCTTAACAAGCCAGTACACCATTCCCTGTTTTTTGATGTGCCTTTTGAAAAACATGGAGAGGAAATTTATAAAAACCCTCAATGGCCTGCTGAACCTTTGTTTTATGTAAGTGTTTCATCTGTTACAGACGATAAAGTGGCGCCACCCGGACATGAGAATATTGTTTTCCTCATTCCGGTGGCATCAGGTTTGACAGATGATACGGAGGAACTGAGAGAGAAATATTTTCAATTGATTGCCCGAAGAATGGAAAAGCATACCGGGGAGTCAATACTTGATTCTGTAGTGTATAAAAAGACTTTTTCTGTGAGCAATTTCAAGCTTGACTATAATTCATTTCGTGGCAACGCTTATGGTTTGGCAAATACTTTAAGGCAGACAGCCATATTTCGCCCGGCTTGCAGGAGCAAGAAAGTTAAAAACCTGTTTTATACAGGTCAGTTGACAGTTCCGGGCCCTGGGGTGCCTCCCTCGCTGATCAGTGGCGAAGTGGTGGCTAAACAAGTAATCCAATCTTTTAAATAATTCTTTAAATTCAATTATGGTACAACAGTTTCATACAACCAGTGAAAATTGCAGCCGTATTGTAACGGAGAATTACAGCACTTCATTCTCTTCTGCTATTAGGATGCTGCACAGGGATCTGAGAGCACCTGTTTTTAATATCTATGGATTTGTCCGGTTTGCAGATGAAATAGTAGACACATTTCATGATTATGATAAGGATGGGTTACTGGCACATTTTAAGAAAGAAACGTATGAAGCTATTGAAAGACGGATCAGTCTGAACCCGGTATTGAACAGCTTTCAGCGTACTGTTAATGAATATAATATTGACAGAAACCTTGTTGAAGCCTTTTTTCACAGCATGGAGATGGATCTGGGAAAAAAATGTTATGATTGTGAAGGATATAAGGAATATATATATGGTTCTGCAGAAGTTGTCGGCCTTATGTGTCTGTATGTATTCTGCGAGGGAAACAAAGATTTATATCACAAACTTGAATCTTCTGCCCGTGCTTTAGGCGCAGCTTTTCAAAAAGTAAATTTTCTTCGGGATATTAAAGCCGACTACATTGGCATGTCCAGGGTATATTTTCCTGGTTGTGATTTTTCCAATTTTTCTGAAAGAGATAAAAGAGAAATTGAAGAAGATATTCTGCATGATTTCAGGCAAGCTTATCATGGGATAAAAAGATTACCATTGAAAGCAAGGTTCGGTGTATATGTTGCCTACAAATATTACTTCTCTCTTTTTAAAAAAATAAAGCGAATGAAACCTGCAAGGGTATTGGACAGCAGGATTCGAATCCCCAACTACCTGAAGGCAATTATAATTTTTCAGGCAGGCATTAAAAATCAATTGAGGATGATCTGATATGGACCTTACACAAGTGATATTAGTGGATGAGCAGGATCATCCCTTACATAGCTGTGAAAAGTTAGAGGCACACCAAAAGGGTTTGTTGCACAGGGCATTCAGCGTATTTATTTTTAACAGCAAGGGAGAGATGCTTTTACAGCAAAGAGCAATTAACAAATACCATAGCGGGGGACTCTGGACAAATGCCTGTTGCAGTCATCCTGCATATGGTGAGGCTACAATTGATGCAGCTCATCGCAGGCTTCATGAGGAAATGGGTTTTGATACAACTTTGGAGAAAGTATTTGATTTTGTTTATAAGGCAGGCTTTGACAACGGACTTACCGAATATGAGTTTGATCATGTTTTTGCCGGGGAATATGATGGAGGTATTAATTTTAGCAGGGAAGAAGTATTGTCTTATCGATATATGACAATTGATGAAATTGAACATTCTTTGCAATTATATCCACAAATTTATACGGCATGGTTTCACCTGGCATTTCCAAAAATCCGGCAATGGTGGCAGCAAAAATCTGAAAATAAACAGGTATGACAGGTATGGTGTTTTACATACTCGTATTAGTGGTAACTTTTATCTTAATGGAAGGAATAACATGGTGTACACACAAATTTATTATGCATGGCTTCCTTTGGTATTTACATAGGGATCATCACCAGGTAAGGCCCGGAATATTTGAGAAGAACGATCTTTTTGCTTTCATATTTGCTGTACCAAGTTTTCTGCTTATTTACTTTGGCACTTATGATCATATCTGGTGGATGCAGTCAATTGGATTTGGCATTATGGTTTATGGTCTTGCTTATTTTCTGGTGCATGATGTAATTATTCATCAGCGTTTCAAATGGTTTTCCAGGAGTAACAACACTTATGTCCGGGCTATTCGCTGGGCTCATAAAATGCACCATAAACACATTGGCAAGGAACAGGGAGAAAGTTTTGGATTTCTTTTTGTTCATAAAAAATACTGGAATAAGGTGCGCCGCGATAAAGAACTGATGGCGGGAGCCAAAAAAGTTGAGTATGCTCCTGAAACGGAGTAGTTTTACGGGTAGCCATTATCTTTAGTCCGCATAATAATTTTATTCTTCTGTTCAGGTCAAAATCATACGACTTTATTTTTTGTGGGGCAGGCTGTGCCAGCCTAAGTCTGCTGATGCGGATGATACGCAGTGGGAAATTCGCCGGTAAAAAAATAGTATTGCTGGAAAAAGAGCCAAAGACAAAAAATGACCGTACATGGTGTTTTTGGGAGGAGGGTAATGGTTTTTTTGAGGAAATAGTTTACAGGAGCTGGCCAAAAATTGATTTCCTGAGTGATAATTATTCCGCAACCCTTGATATTAATCCCTACTCCTATAAAATGGTGAGAGGTATAGATTTTTATTCTTATTGCTTCAATGAGATCAGTAATCAGGATAACATTGAGGTGGTGTACGGTGAACTAAGTTCTGTACGGAAACATTCAGAGGGGCTTACTCTTGTGGTTAATGACCAGGAGTATAACTTTGATCATGCCATTGTCTTTAATTCCATTCTCAATTATGATGAACAAAACGATGCTGAGATAAAACTAATGCAACATTTTCAGGGATGGGTGATTAAAACAACCGAGCCGGTATTTGACCCGGGAAAAGCATCATTAATGGATTTCAGGGTGCATCAGCAATATGGTACTGCTTTTGCATATGTACTTCCCCTGAATGGCCATTCGGCATTAGTTGAATACACATTGTTCACTGCATCCCTGTTACAACAGCATCAATATGACGAGGAACTAAAATCGTATATCCGGAACTATTTGAAAATAACAGAGTATACTATTGAAGAAAAGGAGTTTGGGATAATACCCATGACAAATAAAAAGTTCGAATTTTACAAAGACAGTATTTTTCATATTGGCGCAGCCGGCGGCCAAACTAAGGCCTCCAGTGGCTACACATTTCAGTTTATTCAGAAGCAATCGCAGCAAATAATTGATTGTCTCATCAGAGGACATTCATTAACGGTAATTAAGGGGACTGCAAAACGGTTCAGGTTTTATGACAATACGTTACTTCATATTCTTTATCAGAATAAGCTGCCCGGGAAAAGAGTATTTACTCAATTATTCCAAAAGAATAAACCTCAGCAAGTGCTGAGGTTCCTTGATAACGAAAGCTCATTATTAGAAGAGGTAAAAATTATTTCTTCGTTGCCAACCTGGCCTTTTTTAAAAGCCGCACTAAGGCAACTATAATTACTGGTCCGGATCGAGCTGCATAAACTCTCTTTTCACTGCTTTTAGCATGCTGAAGAGCTGAGCCACCTGTATCAGCAGAAGAACTGCAAGAGCCAGCATTACATACCACGGCAGTGTAATTGTTTTTACGCCGGTTACTTTTTGAAATTTATCAATATGCCATCCTGTAAGTGCGGAACCAAATGCCATTCCTACCAGAAGAAACGAGATAAGAGAGTAGACCACCTTCATAAACATAATCCGCATAGTGGAATAGCCTACTTTAAAATTTTCAAGTATTGCAGCCGGAATAATTAGTACTAATGCAATCCAGCTCCAGTTTTTACTAAACCATTCATTGTTAAGTGTCAGGTTTAGCCCTAATACCAGTACGATTGATAAAAGGCCCCAGGGAAAAAGAAGGAATGATGAAGGTTTTTGATTTGGAAGCGGCATGTTTGTAGATTTTATTAAAACAGTAAGTTAGAAATATTCCGGGAAAGTAGAAAGCATCCTGTTGAAAGATGCTTTCTTAGTAGTAGTAGCCTCGACAGGACTAAATAATTTATTGTGAATCAATTATCTTACAAAAAACCGTAAACGAAACCGTAAACTGTCGTTTTTTCGCTTGTTTTACTGTGTCAAATACTCTGGTATAAAGATACAAATACTCCCGCTAATTATCATTTGTGTGCTCTGTTTTTCTATTGGTATTTTTAAACGAATTGACAAGTCCTTTGTTCTATCTTTTCATTCATTGATCCTGTTGATTATCGTTAATCTCAATTCCCATTATACTATAATTGGATTCTCTTCTGGTAGCATTCGTATCAATAGTAGATTGAACTGATCTTAATTCCTCTATGTATTCTTCGGGCAGTTTGTTTTGCTCTGCTCCCGACAAAATAAAATCCCTGTACCAGTCAAATGGTCGCATATTCTCATTGATTGCACCCGGATCAGCCACATAGACCTGCACATCTTCATCCTGGTTGTCGCTATTTTTTACCGTGATCGTTGTTTGGTTATAACCCTGACCCAGTCCTTCAACTCTGTCAAGATTTGGTTTTTCGTTATCATCGATCTCATAAATCACGCCCCAAACTACATCATTCTCATCGCCAGTAAAGACAATATTGCCCTTTGATGAACCGGTATTAGATACCTTATTGCATCTGAATTTATATCCCTTTATTGAGGCATTTGAAACCTTTACCGCCGAAGGAGTCCTCTCCTGTAACCGATCAATATTCATATTTGAACCGTAAGCGAATGTTTTCATCTTTTTTTTACAAAGTTCCGAAAATGTTACATTATCCCAAAAACAGGAAAGCAGCCTTCTTTTATTAACTAGCTGATCCAAGTTGTGACGTTGCGGTACTTTTGCATTATAAACCGTTAGTATGGAAAAAGAGTTTCCGCTGGAACGCGATGCCAAAGGTGACGTGAAGCTAAACATTGGAAAAACCGACTGGGAAAAAATCAGGAAGTCTCAGTACACGTACATATTTCATTACTATGATGAAAAGAGGGGACGTTTCGTCCCTTACTTTGGCCTGTTTAGCTCCGCAGATGAGAGGATGGAAAAGGCAAGAAAAGATCCGGAGTTTTTTGAAAAGCAGTTATACTGGACACCAGATAGACCACCCTATGATTTTTTTATCAGGTACCACAACTGGCAGCTCGCGATGCTTGTGGAGTTTTTCAAAGAAGTTTTTGAAGAACGTGCTTTTATCGAAGGGTACCAGCCAAACAATAAATATTACAGAGTTATTCTTGCCAAAGCAAAACATGATGAGATAATTAATTGCATCAATGATTATGGTCTGCTTTCAATTCGTGACTTGCTCTTTGAAGTAATAGCAACTGCACAGCATAAGTATGTCGAAGAAATCGCCTTTTGGGAAAGACCTGAAATGCAGAAGCTGGTAAACACCGCAGAGAAGGAAACAAAAAAAGCCATTGCGGTCATTGAAAAACTGGACACAAAGGAGTGGGAAAGGGACGAACCTGGCGCTAAACCACCTTCGGAGCTGAAATATATCAACTTTGTTTTTAATGATGGCGCCATAAAAATCGAGCACGCTTGGCTGGCCAGCGAGTTTATTGATCATTTTAAAAAGTATTATGGTGATTTGCATTATAAGGACTGGAAAATGGATCTTGAGCGCTATCCTGAAAGGTTCGAGGATAACATAAAAAAGCAGCAGTTTAAATACAAACTTGCAAAGTCTTTTTATAACCTTCTTACCAAAACAAAGATTTTCCCGGTTTCCCCAGGGGAGCCGACACCAAACAGACTGATGCTCTGTATCGCCAGACTGATTGAGTTTTGCCTGATACCTGTTGCAGGGCCGGATGAGATAGATGAAATAAAAATTAAGAACATCCGCAATTGGCTCAAGAGAAAAGAACTGGAACCTGCGCTCACCTATGCAGAAATACCAGCTGATAAGGAACGTCTGCTGAAATATTTTGAGAAGGATTTTATAAACATCACTGATGAAGTAAAGAGAGCCGATGCTATTTCGATCGGATATTTTTTAAGTAAAAGGTTTAAGGTAGATCATCTTGTTCATGATCTCGTTCATATTGCACAGTCTTTAAAGGAATACGGTTCGCATATCGGTCACCAGATGATCGGTGACGGGAGACCATTCGAACCCACGTTTCCAGAGTTTATAGCGTTCAGTAAACTGATAAACGGAATTAAGGAGGGGAGCAAAATTACTTCAATAAAGTTTAGATTGGAAGGTGATGAAAAAGAATATGAAATATCCCAGCGCCTACCAATGTATTTGATCGAAGAAGCCCTGAAGGAGTATTCGGAAGATCAGAAGGTGGAGTTCGATACAGAGCCGGTTCAGACCACTGTAACGCGCCCTGACCAAAGATCCTTTAAAATTCAAAAGGCGGATAGGTTCATGCAGCCTGAAGAGCGATTTATGGTAAGGATTGTAAAGTCGTTTTACGACTACCTGCTTGCTGAAGCACCACCTGCAGGCGATCGTGATTTTATGCCCTCTGAAAGGTATTATGCACTTATTGCAAGTATGCTACAGGATACCTGGTTTTTTTATCATCAAATGCACCCCGAATGGTTCATCATTCAAAAGGTAAAGCAGTGGCATAAAATGAGTATTCCGGATAAGAAAACTCAGGTTTAAAAACCTCATAAGTGGCTGTGTATCAACAGGAACAAAAGGTCTTCAAAGCACTGATCCCCTGTTCCTTACTACGTTCGCAATTTGTAGTTACTTGTACTTAATAAATCAAAAAAGTAAGAAAGATGAGTACAAGGACTAACAAAACAGAACAGTTCAACATCCAGTTTTTAGGCATGAAATTTAACAGCACCAACCCGGGTAAAACAACCATTATCATTCAGATAATGTTATTGATTTTTTTTCTGGCCCTGGTGGTTTTACTTAAGGCTTATATTCTTCCTGCTATGGCAACAATTGGTGGTACAAAGGCAATTGGTTTAGTCGCTACAAAAACATCCATTTTGAGAAGATGGATTTGGGGCAGATCACCGTAAAACTTAGAACGTTGACCTAATTTTACAATATGCCGGAAATCCATTTTCATCGTAGTGTAGATTCTTTTTGGAAGCGCAATAAAGATTATTGTAACAGGAATTACTACGCAGTTGAGTCGTTGTGGAATATGGTGAACTGGCACAAGGCAGGTCACGAAAAAGTAAAGATTACTGCAGCGTTTAACATTGAGGGATCTGATGTTTTTGGGCTTTGGTCTGCTCCGTCTTTGATGATCTATGGGACCCAGTTTGATGAACCAATAATTAATGAGCTTATCCGCGGAATTGATCCAGGCAAAATGGACCATGCGTCTGTTACCGGACAAAGAGAATTGGTATTAGGGGTATTAAAGCAAGTAAAAAATAAGAAGACAATAATCAGTGAACGAAATGTTTATGAATGCAAAGAAGTTCGTCCTTTAAAGGTTCAAGTTCCTGGAGAAATGCTATTTGCAGATATGAATGACATTGACACATTAAGCGAGATGAGTTTTCAGTTTCAAAAAGAAGAATATGGCGACAGGTTAGAAAATAACATTGATGAAATGCGCAATGAAGTGGTGATTCCCGCCATTCGAAAACAAAATTTACTTAAGTGGGTGGATAAAGGAGTAATAAAATCTATTCTTCAGGTATCAATATCTGACGTGAACGCTCCCAGCATTATGCATTTTTTTACCAAAGAAGAAGTGCGGAAGCAAGGTTATGGTTACGCGTTGGCATGGCACGCAACTAATGATGTTCTGTTCGAATACGAAAGCTGTGGATTGGTTACAAAGAGGAATTACATTCCCTCCAATAAAACCTTTCAAAATGTCGGATATGAAAAAGTTTATGATTGGATCAAGGTCATCGTTGAACCTGCACGTCAATAAATAAGAAAAAGTTTCAGATTTAGTCAGGGTCACCTTAAATATTGGAAATCAATATCGTTACGGAAAAGACCGTAAACTGTTCGTTTTTTCTATTATGTTAAGAGTCAAATACTCTAGCATCAAGGTACAATTTTTCAATATTACGGCGAGATTACTTTCCTGAATTTTGTGCAACAAAATATTTCTGAAAAATGGCAACAGGAAGAGATGATGCAGGGACTATGAACAGTGAGAAATATGCTGTTGTCTTTGACACGAATAGTTACCGGAATTTAATTCGGTATACTTCTTTTGAAGATATCGAAGCTAGTATTGCTCAACTCAAAGAAAAGGAAGCACGCAAGAATATTATGGCGAAAGCCACCCCGGTGGTTGCTTCGGAAATGCTTGCTAATTTAGCGGGACCAGGGAAAAGTCCACATTATGATGATTGCCTTAAAGGACTAATAGCGATGGCCAATCATTGTTGTGAAGAGGCTGAAAATACAATGCATATTATACCCCTGCCTTATTTACACCTGGCGATCAATTTTTTTGAGGTCTCGCCACCTTACGCGGAATTGATAACAAAAAATATGGCGGGCGTCATTGGGGATTTTAAAATTGATTATTTGAAAGCGGTTGAAGGGCATCTTTTGAAGGAAACATTTACTAAATTAAAAGACTATATCGATGGAGAAGAACCAAGATGGATTAGAGAAGTGGAAAGTTTTATTGAATTAGCACGCCACGAAGCACTCAAATCGAATCCGTCAATTAACGGGAAAGACCTACGTGACAAAATGCTGGAGTTTATCGACAGTGGGCTTTTTGTGCCAAGGATCTCGATGGCCATCATCTTCTCTCTTGCAAAGTCTTTACAAATTAAAATGAGCGGAATTGAACCTGCTACCAAAGGATGGATATTGCCTCAGATGTTTCCCCTGTCTGTTGCATTTTACCAGTGGATTTGTCGAAAGATCGTGATGGACAATATCGATTTGCGAAATAAAAAATCACGGGAAACGCGTTGGAACTGGAGATGGGATTACGAAGTTTCATTTTTGATGAATGATCACCTCCTAAATGGGCGGATTGTGTTACTGGTTACATCGGATAAGGATATGACCAAGATGTTGAAGAAATATGGGTATGGTGGAAGAGTGATGGATCTAAATAAGTATATAGAGTTTCTGGATATTTAGACTTTGATTCGTATTAGCGCAAGTCGTCAGTTAACGAATTATGTGTAATCGAGTACTATAATTTAAACTATGATAGTACATTAGTGTGTTTGAATCCCCAGAGTGGATTCGAAATCACATTCCAACATAATGATTTCGAATAATAATTTGTTTTACTCGGGTAAAATCAATAAATGTATGCAGTTTACGGCTTTTACAGCAGCTGACTTGCCCCCCAAAAAGGTACTTTTTTAGAGCCACTTTCAGCCCAAAAAAATTGATTTTTTTTCGATAAATTCATTATTGATCCGACGCAAGAATGACTTATACTACTATGGAATATACCTTCGATATCGACACACTTAAAAATCTTTTGAGTGCCTTACGTGAACAGACACAGGCGCCGAATTTTTCGGCTTCTGAGAAGCTAACAAAACGAATAATAGCCAAAGGGTGGGCCTTTAATTCCGACGTAGAAGACCTTATTTATCATCATGATAGCCGGTTAGGCGCATATCAGATAGACTTAAAAGAGATTGCCGCTTTAATGGGGATTCATTGGGAAACTGTTTGTTTTCGGCCAAAATCTAATTCTAAAAGTGTTTGTGAATTTGATGCAATCAGGTGTGAGGATGCAGCTTTGTTTCTGATCCTTTTAGAGCGTTTGGGATTTCAGACAAACCCGGATTATTTTGTAGAACAACTTTTGCCCTCGCTGAAATCCAGAAAAAAAGAGTTGCTAAATAACGCTGAATTAGAGATATTCTGGTACAGGACTACAAAGAGCAAGTGTGCACCCTTGACGCTCAAAAACGGGCAGGATTGGAGAAAAACGAAAGAGCTAGATTCCTTTAAAACTCTTGCTGGTTACACTATAACAGTTCGGGGCATCGGGAGTGAACCATACGAGATTGAAATAAGGTCTCCCAAATACAGAAGGCAAGCCGCTACAACCCGGATTATTTGCAAAGTATGTGGTGTAGAATGGAGCAAAGGTGATCCTGACTCCAGTGCCGCACATCGGAAAGAACATAAAAAGAGGTTACTTTACCTGGATCCCCAACCTGTCAAGGAAATGTGTATTGAATTAAGTGAAGGTACCGAACCGGAACTGGTGACTTCTCTCTCTCCAGCTTGGAAACACCGGGAAATGTATTTAAGAGCGGTGGCTTTCAGAAGAGAGTTTCACTATGATTTTGTTCAATGGCAAAGTGCCAAAGGCATCAGTGATCCGAAAGCACGTGGTTACCTATTCGTCAATGATAAAAAAATTATTGTTGGAGCATGTTCCTTCCGGTACCAGGAATCCAAAAGCAAGCAAAAGTTTTGGGCATTGGACTGGGCCTGGATTTGTCCAACAGAACGGCGTAATGGGCACTTGAGTAAAAGATGGCCGTATTTCCGCAAGCAGTACGGAGATTTTTTGGTTACATACCCCGTTTCTGACCAAATGAAATCTTTTCTGGAAAAGAAAGGGGAGTTGCATTTAATGAACGTTCCTGATTAAAATGGGGATTGTTTCTCGTTTCGAAAGCTGAAATTTCTCAGATGATCTGCAACAGAGCCATCTGACCCTCCCTTCAAAAAACCTCTTTGTTTTAAATTAACCTTTGCCGCTTCTTTGGAAACGCCAAAAATAGTTTCCAATTCTGCCAGAAGTGTCAAGGCAAGTTTTGCATTCTGGATTTGATGATCCCAATATATAAACCCTTTTGTGATTGATTCACGTTTAAAGTAGTTAATTACTGCTTTTTCAAAATACAAGGATGGCATTAACAGAAGCGAGGCAAACTTATTTGCTTGTATTTCCATTCTCTTTAAAACATCAGCAGAAATTCCCGGGCTCATGATTTCTAATTCGTCATTGTCACTACTAACTGCCAAATACTTTTTCAAAACACTGCCATGCAGCACAAGATGACCAATTTCATGCGCCAATGTAAATCGCCATCGGGGTGAATCCTTTACCAAGTTAGGATTTATATAGATAGCCAAAGGATCATATTCAATTTTTCCTATAACCGCACCTTGAAAAACTCCAGCTTCGTCAAATCTTATGTCAGCATCATACATTTCAGATATTCGTCCGCATAGTTTCTCAATATTCAGTTTGTAATGGTCATAGCAATGATTAAAATTGAGTTCAGCAATCCGTTCTTCTATTTCTGCATCACTCTTGTACT
This sequence comes from Chitinophagaceae bacterium, assembly GCA_044221225.1. Classification (GTDB taxonomy): domain Bacteria; phylum Bacteroidota; class Bacteroidia; order Chitinophagales; family Chitinophagaceae; genus JJ008. Next base: position 28,439 of record JBGAPQ010000001.1, on the reverse strand, counting down.
CAATTTTCAGATCCTTAAGGGGAGGAAAATACTGATCGATCACCCCCAAAAACATAAACAAATCCTGGATACTTGTAAAGGCCGTACCTTCTAATGTAATTAATACGGGAGTCTGAATTGGCTTTTTACCACATATCAATTCTTCCTGGTACTCGCTTTGGCCAGCATAATACTTTGCATCCTGCCGGTGATTGATCCATTCTATTTCATTGTTGCTAGTAATCCGCACAATACCTATCTTCCTGGTTTGCGCAATCTTCAGTGCGCTTTTTTGAAATGGAGAAGTTGTTACCATTATCGCTTTGTGCCCGCCAACCTGCTTAACCCTGTCAGAAAAGGACTCTACATCGCCTACCTGCACACTGTTATCATAATTCTTGCATTCAAATAGGGTCAGCAGCGAATAAGTTTCAGCACCCTGAAAAGTTGTTTCAATTGCCATATCAAAAATGATGTCTGCTTCCCGGTCTTTAGAATAGTATTTCCGTTTTCTGAATATTTTACTGGATTTTCCGGGCACATAGAACCGATCGTCACTCAGCATCTGGCTAAAGAGTTCAAATGATTTTTCCTCCAGCACATCACCCTTCAGGTAGGTATTTAATTTCTTTGACAATTCAGGCTTTTAGTATTTTATAAAATTACTGTTTAATTCAGCGTCATCCGTCGATAATTATTTGTTCTTGGTCATGCCCTCTAATCCCGGCGTATTTAATATTCTCTCGATTTCCATTTCGATTATCTCAGTTACCTCTTTCTTTACATTCCGAAAATTTTCATTTACCATTTGTGCGGTTACATTACTGATTAAGGGAAGTGGTTTATATGCATTTGTTTCCTGATTCAGTAATTCATAGTTGTTTATTATCTCAGAGTGAAAAGATTTTAATTTTATTTTATTCGTGGGATCGTCTGCGACCATTCCCACAAACTCACCCGATGAAAGTCCGGCTATCTTAGATTGAGGAATCGCAAAATCCAATTGACTTGATTTGCTCACTGATGTATCAGTCCTGTTGATAGAGATACTCTCTTTCACCTGGTTGATTTTTCCGAATCGTTCTGACAAAAATTTGGAGGTTTCACCGGTCACCTGTCCGCTGATAATATTTCCAGTAATATTCATGATGACTGAGGACTGATCGGCACCATAATCCTTTTTCAGTTGACTAAAATCCTGGATTCCGAGGCAGGTAGCTACTTTGTTGGAGCGTGCAGTCGCAATTAAACTATCAATGTCATTAAAAAAGATGGTGGGGAACTCATCAAATATCAAACTTGACTTCAGCTTATTTTTTTGATTGACCAGCTTAATTAAACGGGTCACGTATAAGGAAAGAACAGCCCCATAAATCTGCTGCTTTTGCGGATTGTTGGCAAGGCACACGATCTTGGGCTTATCCGGGTCATTAATATCAAGGGTAAAATCGTTTGCTGACAGTACCCAGTAAAGTTGAGGAGAGGATAGCCGGGCCATCCCGATCTTGGCACTGGCAACCTGACCTTCCAATTGTTCCATCGCATCGTTCTGATAGGCGGATATGAAAGGATTAATAAGGACCTCTATTTCCGGTTCAGTCCGAAGTACTGAAAATAGTTTTTCATAGTCCACCTGCATCAGTTCAATCACATGCGGAAGAGTCAGGAATTTGCCACCCTGGTATTTTTTCAGGAACCAGATAATGGCCGTTAAAAAGTTGATCGGTGACTCTACAAAAAAGTCACCCTGTTTGGTGATCCAGTCCCGGTTCAGGCCCATCATAATTGAACGGGACGCTTCGGTGGCATCCGTTATATCGAACATGGTGGAAGCATCCAGCGGATTACAGCGGTGACTCCTTGAAAGATCATCAAAATTGATGGTATAGAATTTCGGTTCTACTTTATAGCAGCTCTTGTTCTTCAGCAAAGTATTGTATGCAATTTTGGTCAGGTCGTCGTATTTAAAATCATAGACCAGCATGGTAAACCCTTTCCGGATATGTTGCCGGATAATATGCTGAATCACAAAGTAGGATTTACCAGCTCCGGGTGAGCCGCAAACGAGTAGCCCCCGAAACGGATTAATGATATTGATCCAGCTTTTTCGGACCTTACCCCTCAGGTTATACTGTGCAGGAAGATTGATCGAGTATTCATTCTCCAACAACCGTTCTTCCTGGGGGAATGTTTCATTTAACTCGTTGAAAATATCCTTTCCCAAATTCACCCTGATATACCGGCTGAGCAGGTTGCCACCCGCCAGCACCAATAAGAACCCTGTTCCTGTCAGGATCATATACCCGGTTGCCAGTTGCTCCACAGGGCCCTGAAAGCGTAGAATAAGGGTACTGGAAAAGTAAAGACTTAGCCCCAAAACCAGGTAAATCAGGATGGATCGGGGGTTGATATTTTCGGATTTTTTGCCCCTTGCCCCCAGCAAGGAAATCCCCAGCAGCCCGAGGGCAATCAACTTAGATTTCAGAGGCGTGCTATAGAGCCCAGTAAGGGCAATATTTTGGAGGAACTGGTCGCCCCAGGGGGAACTGAGCCCCCAGCGTTCAAAAGCCCCGTAGCAGTAAAAATAACAATGCAGGAGCAGGACCAAAATGGCCCCCAACCGGGTAAAGTCCAGGATTTTTCTGAGGCCCGCTTCATTTTCGCCGGTTCCGGATGACATAGGTACTTATTTAGGGTTAGGATTGCGTTTTTTCTTCTTTTTCTTCAGCAGTTCACCAGGAACCCGGTTCAGGTTCTTTTCATGCTCCAGCAGTTCTTTGAGCAGGCCGTCCTGGGAGGGTTGCGACCCGGTAGTTTGAGAGGGCTCTTTGCTTTCCCCGAATCCCTTTGTCTGGGCGGTTTCAGGGGCGGTTTTTTGGGCTTTTACCGAGCCATTTTGCCCAGACTCCATCGAAGTCCGGATACCAGCAATACTGTAGGTCTTGCCTATATCACTGCCGTTAAAGACAGCCTTGGTCCTGTAGTCAATAAAAGTAATCCCGAATACCAGCCCCTCTTTATTCTCGCGCAGGACGGCTTGTACCCCTTCTTTTTTCAGGGCAATAATCAAAGCCTCCAGGCTTAACGGAGATTTGGCCAGCACCCAGTCAATGCAGGTCTTCAACCTTTTTTTATCGGGCTGCCGGAGGGTCTCATTTTCTGCGAATCTTATCTCCAGGTTTTTCAGGGTGGGTTTGTTATGAATCAGACTGGCTTTAATGGGTACCCCAACCTTATTACCCTTTCCATCCAGCAACCTGTAGAAAAGTCCACCTGACTTGTATACGATCCCTTTCTCCCGGCCACGATCAGCCTCCACGTTATACTGCCGGAGGATGGCGTTCAGTTCTGCCAGCGAAGTGTATTTAAACTGGTTGATCACCGCATCCAGGACATTGGTAATCGAACGACGGGTTTCAGATTTACCGTATTGTACTTTCTGTACATCCACGGGCCGGATCCCCACAACCTGTCCTGTTTTTTTGCCCTGCGCCGGGATCAAACCAAAACTTTTCTCCAGTTCTTTTCTTGCCTGCTCGGATTGGTTGCGGCCGATATTATAAGTATCAATACGCTTTCCATCCGGCTGGATACTAGTGGTCAGGATATGGATATGTGGATGACCGGCATCGTGGTGCTCATAGACCAGGTAAGGTTGTGACCCGAAGCCGATTTTTTCCATATAGGCCGTTGCGATCTGTGTGAGTTTGCCCCCCGAAAATTTCTCGGATGGGTCGAAGTTTAAGGAGATATGGAGTGTATTGGATTTTTTTGCCCTTTCATTTCTTGCAATCAGATCCTGCATCCGCTCCATTTTTTGTTGGAAATTCATCTGGTTAGCTTCCAGCAAATAGTTTCCCGCGAAAAGGCATACTGCTTTTTCCTTTTGGCATTTCTGCTCATTATAATTTAATGCCCTTTGCAAACTATGCGGGCTGGTTATTCGGACGACCATTGCCGGTGGATTTCATTTAGTTTCTGAAATATTCTTTCCGTCAACTGCAGGAAATTTTGATGAATCTCTTCATGTGAATTCACCCACCATCTTACCTCACTGATATGATTTAATGTGTGGAGTTTTTTAACAGCCTGGTTGTAATTATTCCCGATGGCGTTCAGTTCTTTTTTCAGCCCGATCATTTCATGTAAAAACTGATCGGCGGATTCGTTTCTGACTTTAATAGTTACAGGCTTTTGCAGCAGCACATTGCGTGCATACTCGCTTAGTTTTCTATGCGTGGATTGGGAAAATAATAAATGTATTTTCTGGTACTCTGCGGGCTTGACCCGAAAGGAAATCCAGGAAGGTATTTTTTGCTCACTCATCACGATTCATTTTCACATTATCTCCGGCAAAAGACAAGCACTGTTTTTTGCCGCTATGCCCTTTAAGCTTCTTTCCCCATAGTCCCGCCGACTCCGGAGGCATAGGGACCAAGATGCAATTGTGCAACAATTGAACATCTTGCCGGTTGCAGACACAGCAACCTTTGACCTTGTAAAGTTAAACTGACCGATTCCGATAATAAACACCTGATCAAATTCTGATTAGCTCCTATCAGCGAATAAATAATAGTTTTGAGAACGATTTTTTAATAAATAAAAATGTGAGTTATGAGCAGTGCAGTAAACAAAGAAAAAGCGAAGATTTTTGAAACCATTTTGAGCAGTCCTGGAATGACTGAAAAATGCAAGATCGTTTTGCATATGAGCCGTCAAAATATTATCCTTCTCGGCAGGCTACTGGAAACCGGATTACTGACTTCCAAAAATGAGCCCACTGACGAAATAATAAGTGCTTTACCAAAGGAAGTCAGTGAGGAACTCAGGGAGATGCATACCGAGATATTAAAGAAAGCCGACCTGACGGAGTTTTATGAGAAACTCAAATCTATCCAGGCATAATCCGGCTGATAGCCGATCCTGATCAGCCCATTTTCTGTATCTTTCGAGACAGCATTTTTCCTAAAAATCAGCCTGTTTTGATGACTACCGCAGAAATCCTTAAGGCAATAACCGACCGGTCAAAATTTGAAAAGATTGGTAGTGATATTCTTCGCAGAAAATATCCTGAGCTAAAGGATTTGATCGAAGCAGGGTTAAATGAAAAAGGAGAATCCGTCCGAAGCCCGGTTGATGCCTTTGCTCCGATAAAAAAAGATCTCTACGGATACATTGAATACACGACCGATGATTCCAACCTGGAAAAGAAGTGGCTAAAAGAAGATCCTAAAAAACCGGGAAACGATGGCGACCTGATAAAAGCCTTACGTATAGTACGGCAGAAGCGCCTTACAAATCCGGAATGTGCATTCCAGATTTTTCTGGTGACCAACCAACGGGTCAGCGTGGAACTTGAAAATAAAGTTCAGGAAAAGGTCCCTGAAAAATTTATTGAGGTAAAAACTATCGAGCTTTCTAATCTCGAAGATTTCCTGGATAACGATCCTGTCGGTCAATACCTCAGATGGAAGCATTTGGGCATCAGGGCTGTACAGTTGTCACAGTCTTTGCTAAGAGAAATTTCTCGTGAGAATCTTGCCAATTACAGTCAGGCCATTTTCACCGAGGAGTCTTCACTTGTTGACACTTCTGCCGTTCAAAAGTTGTCAAAACAATTAGAGAAGTTAGCCACCAAATTGGCTCTTTTGGTTGCTCCTTCCGGAGGGGGAAAAAGCGCAGCTTCTCTTAGCCTTGCAATGAAAGCTTATCATGCCGGGGAAGTAGTCTTGCGCCTTGAGCCAGGTATAATCGCCGATTCAACAGGAATATTTGATGCTATTGAGCGTCAATTAAAGCGACATTACCCGGACTTATTTATTGGTAAGGATTTATTACCACAGTTATTGGCTGGATCGCCATTAATCATCATCGACGATATCAATAGTAATAATCCTGGTGTTTTACTGGATAAAATAATTTCATGGACACAGGTCGCTGAACCGGATAATTTAAAAATGGTATGTCCCGTTTGGCCGCAAAATATCGGGTTGATAAAAAATAGCGCCGCAAAAGAAAATTTTTATCAAACCCTCAAGCTCAATACTATCAACCGGCAAGAGGGTGCAGAGTTTATTAAGCAGCGGCTTTCCAGGCAGGGATTGTCCTTGTCGGATTCGCAGATCATTGAGATATTAAATGTGACCAGGCAAGACCCGTTGTTAATGACTTTGTATTTGGACAGGATCATTAAAAGTGGTGGTTTTATCGCCAATCATGGCCAGCAGATCATTGAATGGTATGTCCAGGAAAATATTAATGATTTATCCAGCAAAGCAAGCCTGACAACGAACCGCTTTGTATTGGTCCTTGATGCGATAGGTTATCATATGCTCAGCAATCGTGACCTGCATCCAACTTATTCTTCGCTAAGAAAATATTTTAGAGATACAGGCCGTGATTTTGACAGCTTTGAAAAACTGGCCGTGAACAGGAAGTTGTTTCATGCAGAACCTGATGATAGTATCGTTTTCAGGCACGACCGCATCAGAGATTATTTACTGATTGTAAGTTTACAAAATCTTCTTCCGAACGCAGCTAATTACACTTCAATCATCGAAGACCCCTATTACTCACAATGGATCGGAGCAGCCATTGCAGGACAGGAACTTTCTGATTTGCAAATTGAACAATTGCTATCACTCAATCCGCCTGCTGTTTTTCATTCTTTGAAATTTCTCCAGGGAGAGAAACACCAAAATTATTTTGACCGGATTGCCGGTAAAATCAACCAATGGAATGCTCAGATTCGTACCAATAATATCACGCAGGAAGTATACCGGTCTGCCGCATTTGCCCTTCTCGGTTTTGATACGAAGGATGTAATGAAAATAACAAAAGGTTTGCCTGAGTGTTTAGAACTTTATCTCGCCCGCTTCCGCAATGGTGAAACCACAGAAGGCATACGTTATTATGCCTGTCAGGAATGGTTTCCCCCGAGATCGTTCAATTACTGGCGAGATATAGTGCTCGATCATGTGCTGCAATTAAACTTTGAAAAAACGCTTAATGATGTTGAATCGCTATTAAATCAAAAGCTCACCGATAAAGGTAGATCTCCTACGTATTTACTTGCTGGTTATCTCCGTTCTCCGACGTTGCTGCCTTCGCTACAGAAGCACTGGAATAGCAATAAAAATGAGAATGAACTGCACGTCTATCTATGGGCAATTTTGAACTGCTTTAATGGCGAGAATCTTTCAGTGCTTTCAGATGCGTTGGATTACTGGGCAACGCTAAAAGTGGACCCTAACAGAAAGTACCAAAGCCGTGGAATTAAAAATGATGTGGTGCATGAACTAACTGGCATCCGGTGGGAGTTCACGGACGAACAAATCAACCACCTGGTGATGCTTAGTGAAAATCCTATATACGCACAACTCATTTTTGCTATTATTAATTTCCTGGATTCTCCTGCTGCACTTGGAGCTGTCATCAAGCGGCTAACTAATCAGGGCAGTCCTATAGAGCAAGAAGTTTTCTCAGATGCAGCTTTCGATGATGATCGGTGGGATGTAAGAAGAGGACGATCTAAGCTATCCGAACCAACAAGAGCATTTTTATTTAATCATTGGAAGGACAAGACCAATCCTGAGAAAGAACGTTACCGTGCTTTCAGGTATTGGTGCGGTAATGAAAGCGATGCCATCGTGCTTGCAGAATTAAAATCAATTCCGAAGGAAGATACAGCCATTTATGAATTCTCCCTGAATTGGCGGCGCAGCTTAAGGGATATGACAGTCGTTCCGGAATATTTACAACTTGCAGAGAAGGACCTAAATTATATGCTGCAGGCGGATGAAATCTGGAACCCGGATGTTAAAGCCTATTTCAAAAAATTTCTTGCGAAGACTATCCCGGAAACAAATCCGGTCCGCATAGGGGCAGCTATTGAAGTCCTTCGAAAGATCAATCAAGCAGATGCCGAAGAAATCCTTCTTGAATTTTGGGATAACATCAGTTGGGTAAGCCACGGATTTATCATAGCCTTACTGATCGCTACTCCCAATACCAGACAGCTTGCCGCAGGGGAAATAAACCGCTTAGGCTTTGGACATTGGGACCGGGTAAAGGATTATTACCAGGGGCCGCTGCGGGGTTATTTTATTATTCCTGATGTGCCGTGGAACCTGACACAGGAAGAAAGGACGAATGCGAGTTTTATGGCAGACGAATTCAGGCATATTCACTTCCTGTTTGGCAATCTGGTTGATCCAGGCAACCGGCAAATTTCTCTAGCAAGGCTCGAAAGTCTACAACCTTATTTCGAGCTGATGGAGGATCACGGTTTATCAGAAATCGCCAGGCAGTGCCGGCTATCGAATTACCCGGAATGGGTACAAAAGATTGCATCGTATCTGAGCAAAGAGTCTAAGAAAAACGTATTGCCAACTCAAGACGACATTGTGGAGGAACTAAGGCATTTGGAAATATCTAAACAGGCATTTGACTTTGATCAGTATTTGGAAAAGCTTTCTGGCCGTTTAATTGACCGGGACCAGTTCGCTATGTGTTTAGCAAAATTTGCCCAATCAGCTAATAGCTTTGCCGGCCTAATTATTATTTGCAGATCACTTGCGAAGATGGGGACAAGAAAGCAGATTCCCATTATTGAGAATTATGTAATGACGGAGGAACAATATCATGATAAAGCAGCGCCGCTAAAAGCCAACACGATTTATATAATACTCCGCAATAGTCTCCTTTGAAATTCTTATGGTTCACTCTGGTTTTGAGACATGGGCAATCACTTCTTCAAAACTTAGTTCTTTATGATCTTCCCAGAAATTAATAATGGCCCATCGGGCCTTGTACATGACATACGGCACTAATTCTTTCATTTTAATATCTGAAAAACCATTAACATAGCCGCTATGTAATTCGGCATTCCTGATTTCCTGTAATTCCAGGATCAATGACTTAAAGTATAGATCCCATTTCTCGCGGTTTTTCTTACTTTTCGTAGTCAAGTAATATTGTATTATTCGTCTCAAAAACGGATGTTTAATCTGCGGCAAATATTTCCTGATCGGAAATTTTAGGTTCTGCCGATATCCTAATTCTGAACCAAGCAGTTCCAGGGTAGATTGATCAGGACCAAATTCTTCCGAGTATTTACCGTGAGCTGCACCAAAAAATAAATTCCCGATGTGTAATAAAAGCCAATCTGTGAACTGACTGGTTTTATTAGACAGGATAACGGAAAATCTCGCTCTTATGCCTTCGTTGCTGACATTCTGCGACCAGAACAAATTCTCGATATATTGCCAGAAAAGAGAAACTGGCCCTATAGTATCAGCTTTAATAAATACCTTTTCATTGTGAAGTAACTGGTTATTGGGGCCATGATCTTTAAGTCGCACGAAAGGTGAACTCACTAACCTGTCATGTTTGAATTTATCCAACCATTCTATTTTCCCGTTCATCCAACTGATATTGGCATGCCAGCCCCGTCCCTTAAAATCTTCAGTAAACAGAAAATTGCCAGGTTCCAACTGAAGATTTGTGTCCAGGTATCCATTCAACAAGTGTATTTCTTCCTCCACTAATTGCACACCCTCCAGGCTTGTTGTTTTCTTGCTCTCATAATTAAGTTCAATATAGGCAAGCAGTTTGTGCCTGCCGAAAAAGCGGGGGTACATTTTAGCGAAACGATGCTGTTCACGGTCTTTCAACCTGAGACTTTTTTTCAGCTCCCGGAATTGCGGATGAGCAGGAGAAATAAATGTTACCCTATTCAGCTTTACGAAAAAAGAATTTTCCAGTTCCTTCCCAATATTTGTCCGATTGATCACGTACACAAAATGTCCTTTCCGGTGCCGGGGATTTATCATGAGATTTTGCAACCCTTCAAACTGTTTTATAAAATCCCTGTTGTTAAGATAATCCTGCGCCGTATCCTGATACGATTCATCCTTATTATGTTCATATATATCCAAGGGAAATGGAAATTCGTACATATTTGATGACAGAATCCGATCGATATATTTATCTACTGATTTTTTGGAATGATTGTTTAGCCGGAACAATGAAACTAACAATTGCGTATAGAACTCTATTCCTTTTCGGTGCTTTTGTAAACTATGCCGACATACAATAAATTTGGTGAGATTGGAAAATAATAGACCAAAAAGCGAAGTTTCAAGTTCAGTTTGTACTTCCTCCAATTCTGTTTTGAAACCCGGGTTAGCTTTTAACCATTTCACCTTCTTACCGGCGGTGCCAGCCTGGTTATACAGGTCGTAGCTAATTTTTACTGCCTCAAAAGATGGAAAGTGCTTCTTTAAAAAATTGCCAAAAAAATGGGTTAGCTGCTGAAAATGGTTATCAATATAGTGGGGGCTACGTTCGATATTGTTGTCAATCTGAAATACAATCTTGCTGATATACGATATCGGATTATCAAAAGGTAAGTCCGGCAACTTGCCCAGGAATTCGTTGGAATAAAGAAAATAATCCGCGAAGTATCGCATTTTTGCCTGCAGATTCGGATTGGGATTGGTCAACCAATTTAGTTTCATTGGTAAAGAAAATTTAAAATTTAACTTACAGTAACCCGGTAATGCAGATTTACAAATATGTGATAAAGGATCGTTCCACTACCATGTTCCGACATGCAGACTTTTATTGCAGATTTGCTGTAGCCAAGTTTATTACTTATTTCAGTAACCGCACCTGTAATTTCAAAGCCTGTGGGATAGGTAGTTGATGGAAGTATCTCATCGCTATATTTTTTCCAGTTGCTTTCAAAAACCCCGGGATTTTCGCTCAAGTCATAAACTAACAGGGTGAACGCTTCACGCTGATGATGATAATTGAATATTTTCTCAAGATGCGACTTGACGGATGCAGGGTTCCGGTAAATAAAAGCTTCACATACCATCATCACCCGCTTGTACCGGTTCATTATGGGCAAATCCCTTTCACCCGGCTGTTTACCCCCTATACCTGAATAGGCTCCCCTGGACTGGTCGCCGACTTGCCAGCCCCATGGATTGATCCGTGTATCCAGCAGTAGTTCCATGAGATCATTGTACTTATTTTCGTCTTTGATTTCTTCAATTGATTTTATTTTTTCCAGTAATTTATCAGCCGCAAGGATGATTTCTTTGACGATAAACTGATTCAGCTCTAACTGTCCATTTAAGTTTTTAGGAAATATTCTTATTAGCTTTCCTGGTTCAGTGTTGAATATTCTGGCATAATGATTCTTTAGTTCATCTATATCGTCAACCTGGCTGATTCTTTTTTCAAAGTCTTCTATAAATCGGATGTCCGTTATATCACTGAACTGATGATAGGTTTTTGCAGAACTGACCAATTGAAGAGCCTGGGCAAATTTTTTCTGATCAATCAGGCTTTGCACCATGATCTCAAGTACTGCGGGTTTCATCCGGTTCGGGAGGTCCAGGCTTTTATAACGGGTATCAAGTTGATCATAGTCGCCTGTTTTGCTCAAGACTGTCATGACGTTTTCTGAAAGTTCTGGCTCCAGATAGTCCAGTGTGTTGTCTGTTATATCAGATTCAACTTCTTTCCATTCTTCCAATGCTTCCTGATAAAGAGTTATTTCATTTGTTGTCATCGCCAGATTAATCTTTGCTACCATTCTGTTCAGGGCAAAGGAGGGGTATTCGGGATACTGTTTGACGAGTGCATTAAAAATTGTGTGTGACTTTGCGGGGCCCGTTTGTATACATAGCAACCCTTTATAGAATTGCTTGTAATCGGCGGGACGCAGTTCGCTAGGGCTTTGATAATTTAGAACTGGCTCGGAAATCGCATCAAGCTGAGTCTCCGAATTTTTAAAATAGGCTGCCAGTAATTCCGCTTTGTAAAGAACCAATTGATACTCTTTTTTATCCCTTCTGGTCATGACTTCCTGTCTCCAGAATTCGATAGCCTTTTCTATCTGAGGTAATAACTCAGGATGACTGGATAGGTTAGTAACAGCATGCTGAATTTCCGGTATCCAATTGTAGTTCTCTAAAAAGGTTTGAATATTAAGTCCCTGAATTTTTTTTATTAATTTCTGTTTCACGCCCTCCGATTTTACTAAATCAAGTAACGTGAGCAGTTTACTAATATCTCCTGTTTCGCTGATCGTGTTAATTATAGTATCCCGGTTAGAAAACCAGTTGATCGCACGGGCAATTTGCGGAAATAAGGCTTCTTTATCGGAGACCTGAAACCTCCATTCTCTGTTAAAGTCGAATAAATCGATTTTGCCCCTTATGGGATCGTCTTTGATATGGATTCTCAGGAAATCAATTATCTGGGACTCAATTTTTTTCTTAATAATATGTATCTCATTTTTTTCAAATCCGTATGGCAATACTGGTTGCAATAAATTTCGTAGAACCTGCAGCAGTACTCCAATATGGGTACGTAATTTGTCGGCGCTGAATTTGTTTTTTTCATGATAACGGTCCGGTGTCTGTTCAATATCAATCCGGGGAGATAAAAACTGATTAAGAAGACCGTTTGCATGGATAAAGTAAATGGGATAGATCCATTCAATGAAATGAAGGCGCTCGATTTTCTCGCTCCACAGTGGAATTCTCAACTCTTCTTTTTCTACAAAATGATTATACTTTTTAATTTCAGTTACCTCTATACTTTTTAAATATCTGTTCAGAAATTCCTTTGTCAAATGACCAATAGTTTCACTCATTGGCCCCTTCTGATCATGATACTTCCAGTAAGTACTGATTTTGAGCAGCCAGCACATGGCATCCCACTGGAGAATTGGAAACTGGACCGTGCCGTTATTATACAACGGTTGGCTTGAATATTCCATGATAATCGTTGCCAGTTCCGGGTATAATGCAGGAAGTAAATACTCCGACTGCCTATGGTTTGTCATGTATGGATGTAACCGGCTGTCCTCAAGCAAACCCAGAACAAGTAGTTCCTTTGTACGATGCTGTTCCTGTGTCTCCTGTTCCCGTTTGGTGTTGCTCCGGTTGTAAGGAATTTCATACTTATTATTATTCAGGCTGCGATAAACCTGAAATATTTTATTGGCAGCCTGCCATTTATCTTGTTTTGGGAGTTGTAACAGAAAGAGAGCGGTTGATTGTTTCCAGAGTTCTATATTCATCATTTGCTTCTGAGAAGCAAAAAAATCCAAATCATCCAGCAGTAGAAAAGCAACGCTTTCCAATCCTTTTTCCATTATCAGGTAAGGAATAATCACCGGACGATCTTTAATTATAAACCGTGTAGTTTCCCATAACAGAAAAGGTTTTTGAAGACCTGATTCCAGCAAACGAATGACCCTGTGATAATTTATTTTAGTATCAGGGGCTGAATCGGGCTGTGATTTCTGGCTATACTCATCATCGTATTTGACAATGGATTTTATCAGGTATGTGAGTAAATTCCTTGAATCCTGTCCGTATAAGTAGGTTATAGAGGCTTTTTTTTCCCATCTGTTAAAGCTGGTCAGTAATTCATAATGATCTGTGGTATTTAATGTGAATTCCCCGGAGTTGATGGCCCTTTCTAGGGGTAATAGGGAATCATATCTCAACCGGCTATCAAGACAAACTTTTCTAAACTCATCTTTCGATCCTTTTATGTCAGTGTCCGTCATGACCAAATCAAATGCCGTATTGAGAAACCTGGTTGCTGAATTCCCGGTCATGTATAAAAAGGGATCCGGCCACATCGGCCAATAAAGGAGTTTCGTCAGCCAGGTTTTTAATCTCTGTGTATCATCTGCATATGTATCATCGCTGATTATTAGTTCCCATAGTAAGCCGCCGATCTTATCTTTCAGTGCACTCCAGTACCCTGGTTCAGTATTGTAAAAGCCAATTTGATAATGTACATCAGTTTCCGTGATGACTTTTTGCTCAATAAATGCCCTAATTGATGGTATTTGGGGAAATAATAATTTGAATGACTTATGCAGTTCATCTAAATCTTCTCTTTTTACCATTAATGTTTTTACGTCAATGTTTTCTTTAAACTGTTCATAGGCGGAGATAAATGCAAAATCATCCCAGTGGTCAATGTACTGTTTAAAGTAAACCTGAAAGTCGGCATATTCAATCAGCCCCTCTTTTGTCGAAGTCCATTTATTGAAAAAAACACCTTTCCGGTCCAGCTGCATATGATATTGGCGCTCATATAACTCTACTGCTGATTCGATATGATTTTTTTCAACTGTTCTTTTCCCGCTTTTTTCATGATTTTGCTGAAATTCCAGCCAAAACAGGATTTCATTTTTATATTCACTAATTTCATTGAACCGGAAGCAAAGAGAACTAACCCCACCTGTGACTTCCACAAATCCAAGAATGTTTCTCAGCCAGCATTGTTGGAAAAGGGTGGCATCATCTATCAGAATATTATTTGAATTTTGATACCGTTCTTTAAAGTCTTCGTACTGCTCAAAAGATTTGTATAAGCCGAGCGGTTCGGCCTTATGTATTAGCGTAGCAAAGAACCGGGAGGCCTCCCAAGCAAGATCGGCATCGCAAGCTCCTTCATCTTTTGGATATGGATGTTTTTCGGTTTTGGCCTCGCTGATAATTTCGTTTAAAGCGCTTACAAGTTCCTGCATTATACTGTTTTTAGTAATGGACTATAAAAATACTACAATATACCAGACAGGGTGGGCAGACCAATGCCAGTTATAGAGTTAAAAAGGGCTTAAAGCCGCCCTTCATCAGCGAAGCTGAGATATCCCTCGCTTGTTAGGATAATATGATCCAGCACTGTTATATCATGAAACTGTGCCGCATATTTGATTTTTTGGGTTAGTTCTTCGTCTGCCCTGGAAGGTTTAAGACTGCCTGAAGGATGGTTATGGCTGAGGACAAGGGAGCAGGAACCCAGCCTTAAGGCTGTAGCAAGTATGATCCGGGGATCAGCCACAGTACCGGTTATCCCGCCACTGGAGACCGTCATCAGTTGAAGAACCCTGTTGGATCGGTTCAGAAATAAGACTTTGAACTCTTCCACCAGTTCAATCTTTTCTTCATTCCAGTAGTTTTTTAAGATGTCGTAACAATCTTTTGAGGTCCTGATCAGCGGACGTTCAGATACTTTAACGGTGACTTTTCTTTTATACACCACTTCGATTTCTGATACATTGTTCAGCATTTCCAGGCTTAGTTTGTTTTCCATAATCCATGTTTTTAATGTTTGAAAAATTGATTATGAAACCTTCACCGGTTGCAGCCGAATTTGCGCAAGGAGGAGCGGAATAAATGACAGCCATGCGCTAAGCCCTGTGTTTATGCCGAACTCCTTGCCAGCATATTGCAGGCGAAAACCGAACTTTGTGTAATGATAAATGAGTCAACCGCCCCTTTATTAACCATGGATGAAACCTGGACTGTCTTTGATAATGTATCAACGGACAGGGGGGAGTTCATTAAGAAATTCGTACCGGAGATTTATTTGCGTCCTGAAGTCCACAGTGACACGAGAGAGAATTTCCGGCTCATCCGGAAACTGCTGGAGCATAGCTATTTTGAATATAAGTTCTATGATCTGGGGGCCTTAAAAACCATGTTCACGATGGAGATGGCGCTTAAACTCAGGTACCAGGAGATCAATAATGAAAAATGGGGAGAAGGAAAAAAATTGGTCCAACTTATTAAGTGGTTTGAGGATCGTAATTACTTTGAAGTCTATAACCCGGAATATTTAAAATCCCTGCGAACCATCAGAAACGTGATGGCGCACCCCTATGAACATACATACAGCGGACCCCACTCCTCATATTTAATTCAGCATGTTATAGACCTGGTGAATGGACTTTACGAAGATCCGGAATTGTGCAAACAAAGAATGGTTACAACTATGAGTATAATATCCCTCCTGGAAGGATTCAAGGAGGAGATTAAAGTATATGGGAAAGACAATACTTATCTCGCCCATCGTGCCTGGCCGGGATTCTTGAACAACAAAGGCTGTAAAGAGATCCTTCATTTTTATTATAAGCCCTGGTACGAGATTCCCAAAGAGGATTTAACAACTAACCAATGGGGGCTTTCTCCAACGGTGTATTTTAAAGCCACTAGCTATACAATAAATCAGGACCATCTGTTATTAAAAGATGAAAGTGGCGATGAATTAATGATCGGAGCTATTACAGAACAGCATGAATTGGAGGAATTCCGGAGATGGCGGCAGGAATATGAAAAGTTTAATCAGCCTACAGGAGATTATTTATTCACCCATACCAGGATTACGGATACATTCCTGATGCACCTTAGAGAGTTTCATAAGATATAGTTGAGAAAAAGAAGCAAAAAGTTTATTCAGCCAATAACAATAACCCAAGCTGCCCCGCCCGATACTGAAATCTGCCACTATATAGCGGGGCAGCTTTTTTACCTTTTAAAAGGGCAGCCCGTCGCCGGGCTGCCTGTGTTGTTTTAGTTCATAAAATCCATACAAAGGTTAAAGGCCTTCTGTGTCCGCAGTTGTGCCGTACCTCCGTATAAAAGGGATTTCAGTTTGCTTTCGTCGTCTTTGTAATTACGTACATTCTGAAAATACCCGGTCACGGCATTATAAGCCCCGAACAAAGTGCCCCGGGTGGTTTCTGTTTGCTGGGTGGGGCTGCTCATGGCATATTCAAAAACGGAATTGCACATGTTGTTAAAGCAGGTGGACAGTTCATCATACTGGCCTTTTTCGATATTGTCCAGCACCTCTTTATTTGGCACCATCGCCAGTTGAATCAATCGCAGGAGTTCCGGGTCGGTTACTTTTACTTTTGTCCAGCGGTTAAAGATGCTATCCAGTTGCAGGGAAAGCTGGTTAGAAATACCCATTACTTTATGCGCCTGTTCCAGTCTTTCTTTTGCATTGGCGGTATGCCTTATTTTGATACTGTTGGAATGATTGCGAAGGGCTGCATTGAGGGTATTATTACAAACAATACGGACGGGTGTAAAGGCGGCGGTAATACTTCCAAAACCATCGTGGGAAGTGGTCAGAAATAAATACTGCTCGATTAAGTCCTCCCGGCCTACTTTGATATAACCGGGGAGTTTGGCGGTGATAAAAATCCGCTCACCTTTTCCGAGTGCCCCGGCTGTTTCATACTGGATACCATCGCCCCCGACAATAGAATCAAAGAAACTGAAAGCATCCCGGTTCTGGATGATTTCATAATCCTTGCCCACTACTCCGAGTACTTCCCCGGTATCGGGCCGCATGGTGGCCAAATGGGTTTTAATCCGCTTGGTAAAATCCATCGGCTGACCGTCTGCATTGTAACAGGTAGTATAAATATCCTGCTTTACCACTTCATAATCCAACCCGGCAAACCGGATGGCTTCGGCACTGGTCGGATAGTCCTGTACAACCTGGCCGAGCCCGTGCCAGGCTTTTTCTTTCACGGAGAAAAAACTGTGTTGTCCTGTCTGTTCGTTGAAATTGATGTTATGCGCCATAATTGATTACCCAGCATAATTTATATCCCGCAGGCGGTACTGCTGCGGTTTAATGAGAATAAATAAATCAGAATGGTAAATCCTCCACCGGTTCAGTAATATCGGCCGGTGCGGGTAAGGTTTCAGTAGTACCCTTACCATGCAGTTTGATACCGTTCACATGAAAATCCAGTGAGCCCTTTGGCTCTCCGTCTTTGTTCATCCATGCACTGACCGAGATACGCCCCTGCACTTCCACCAGCGTTCCTTTGGTGAGATACTTTGCGATACCCTCCCGCATCCAGTAGGAACAGTTCACATAGGTGGTGAGCTTTTTCACCTCCTGCGAATCTTTGGGTTTGTAACTGTCATTAATGGCGATACTGAACCGTACCACTTTACGGTCACCCTTCACGGTGTTGACCGTTGCGTTTGCTGTGATTCTTCCTGTTAGTTCCATAACATTTAATTTTTGATGAAAAAAAATTGTTTTGTAAAAGAAAAAGGGAAAAAAGAAAGCTTTGGAAGAATGCGGCTGTCCTGCCGGCAAAAAGGAAACGGAATAAAGGAAGGGTGTGGGATGGGTGGGTGTTTATGCCGTAGTCTTTTTGCAGCTTTTTAAGATTCGCAAAGCCGCATAACTTCGCTTTCGCATGGGGTCCCGTTTCTTACAAAACAGGACCTCGCCAATCAACTACCTTCAGTTGTGTAATCCTGCTGTTGACGCCGAAGCATGAGGCGTGAACAGCCAATATACCCTGAAGGCATTGTATCCGAAGGATGAGGATAGTATGCCGGTCATCTGCCAGTTGATAGCTGAGCAAAAAGATGAACGGAGCGTCGCAAGAAAAGATGCTATGAAAAACAATAGCCGGAAAGAAAACAGAAAAAAGATCAATCAGCCAACAATGCTTCTTTATATTTACTGAGTGTAGTATAGATTACCTGTACAATACCTCTCATGCTGTGATCCATCGATGACAGACCATTTAACTGAAAGGCATAAAATGCTTCACGAAGCGGCTGGTATTTTTCTTCTCCCTTATCCAGATGTATACCGCCCCGTACATATGCATAAAATTTAAGAATATCCTGAACGGTATAGGGGTTCTCCAAAAAGTACAGGCATTTGAATCTAAGAAAAGCATCTTTCTTTAACTCCACCGGATTACCTGATAGACCCGGATTAACCTCTTTCCATTCAATAACCGGTAGCAGACCGGATTCCTTCTCATGCCACTCATCACCATTCACGCAATAAGTAATTGGCAATTGTTTGTCCTTATTAAGCATATCCACTAATGGCTGTGTATCGTATAAGAGAAAACGAACAGGATTACTTGCCTGAATCAGGGAATAATTAGAAGATTCAAGATGGTATCTTTCCAGTTCATTGAACTTCTGTAAAAAAATATTCTTGTAATAGGTAATACTGAATTCCATCGCGATGTAATAATACGAATTTTCAAAAGCGGGTCGTTGTAGTGTCTGAATTTCTGGGATAGAAAATTTGGACAGAATAGGCCCACAGGTTATTAATCTGTTTCAATGGGCCGGGTGAAACTAATTCCCCTTATTCAACTTAAAGGGACTGTTGTCAAGACTGGTTTTGCAAATGTAATTATGTAGAAGTAATAGTATCCAGGAACAGATAAAGATCAGAATTATGAGAATCAGAATTGAACTTGGAAAATCAGGAAAAAAAACTTCGGGTCTAGTAGTGGATAATTAATATTAATTTGCTCAAATGTTAGTACAGATTAATATTGTAAATACTTAATTGAATTTTTAATATTATATTTTCGATAATTGATACCCCGGTAGAGTCATATGTATATTAGTTTGACTGGAAATCTGTTTAACCTCCTGTAGATTCAATATCCATCATTAAAGAAGCGCTGATAATAGCCATTAGTGGCATAATGCTGGCAAATAAGATATAAAATGAACCTGTTAAAGTCATTCGGTAAATTTCTAAGTCGTTTGCTGAAAGCAGTTTTTCTACCCAAGAAGAATTGTTGTAAGTAATTCATAATCATGTATTAAAATTTATTTTATAAACATTTAGGGCTCTATTCTAAAAAAATAGCTATACTTTTGTTTCGTATTTCATGAAAAAGTTCATCGTAGCCATATTAGCCGTTTTATACCTCGGTACTTCAACCGGGGCAACGGTGCACATGCACTATTGCATGGGCAAACTGGCTGATTGGGGTTTGGGGCACAATAAATCCAAAACTTGCGGGAACTGCGGCATGGAGAAGTCTGAAGAAAAAGATAATGGCTGCTGCAAGGATGAACATAAGTTTGTGAAGAATGACAATGACCAGAAAACTGCTGAGTCATTCGTTACTAATTTTGCATTACAGGTTATTGACATACCGGTTGAATGTTTTACCAGTTCAGAAATCCTGGTTTCTTCTGTTACCGAAAAACATCCTGTAAGTCACGCTCCACCCCGAAGTAGCGGCGTTGCGGTGTACATCCGCAATTGTACTTTCCTTATTTAGAGATTATACTCATTGATGAGCCAGGTGTTCCTACACCGGGCTATTGGCATTTCTATATGCCGTTGTAATTCGTTTTCCAACATAGTAAAATAATAAAAAATGAAATCAGTAAAAATGCTGATGATGGCGGCTTTGACCATCATGTCTGTTTCTGTATTTGCTCAGGAAAAAGCAGGCAAAAGAGACACGTTGAAGCACACAAAACTTTATACCTGTTCAATGCATGACAGCATAGCTATGAAAAAGCCCGGTAACTGCCCGGTTTGCGGTATGAAACTGGAACGTTCACCAAAAGAGCAAATGAAAGCTGAAGTTGTAAAAAACTACTCCTGCCCGATGCACGCCGATGTGGTAAGTAATAAACCGGGAAAATGCACCAAATGTGGAATGGATTTAAACCTTTCACCAAAAGAAAAAATGAAAATGGAAGTAGTAAAAGCCTATGCATGTCCAATGAAATGTGAAGGCGATAAAACATACGACAAAGCCGGTAAATGCCCTAAATGCGGCATGGATTTAAAAGAAAAGAAAGAAGATCACAGCAATCATCAACATTAATCAAAATCATAAATAACTATGAACAAGATAATTTCAGCAATTGCAATTGTATCTGCACTTGTTTTTTCAGCCTGCAGCAACAGCAGCCCTAAAAATGAACATGAGGGGCACGATATGAGCAAAACGAGTACCGACACAACACAGCATGTATCTGCAACAGATGATAAGGATGTAAAGGCAGTTTCTGTTGTTTTTACGAATGTAGATGCCAAAGCAGCAGCATCCATAAAAGAAATTGCGGACCATTACCTGCATATCAAAAATGCCCTGGCCGGTGATAATGCCGGTGAAGCAGCGATTGGAGCAAAAGCAATGGAAAATGCTATTGGCAAACTGGATAAATCATTATTGACGGCAGAACAAAAAACAGCCTACGATGCCAACGAAGCAGAAATGAAAGAACATGCAGAACATATAGCTAAGAACGGGGATAATATTAAGCATCAGCGGTCACATTTTGTAATGATGAGTGAAGTAGTTTATGACCTGGTGAAAAACTTCGGTGCTGGCCGCCCTCTTTATCATGACCATTGTCCAATGGCAAGGGACAACCAGGGTGCCATGTGGATTAGCGAAGTAAAGGAAATTAAAAACCCGTATTTCGGTTCCGGAATGTTCAAGTGCGGCAGAGTAGAGGAAGTAATTCAATAATGATTAATCAAACATCATGGTTCAGAAACTGATTGAACTGGCTTTACGCAACAGGCTGATTGTGCTGCTCCTTGCAGGCGGCCTGTTTGCGTATGGTATTTATTCTGTTAAGCAAAACCCGATTGATGCCATTCCGGATTTGAGTGAAAATCAGGTTATCGTCTTTACCGAATGGATGGGTCGAAGTCCGCAGGTAATGGAAGACCAGGTAACCTATCCTTTGGTTAGTAATCTGCAGGGTATCCCAAAGATTAAGAACATCCGGGGCACATCTATGTTCGGGATGAGTTTTGTATATGTGATTTTTGAAGACAATGTGGACATATATTGGGCAAGAACAAGAGTACTGGAACGACTGAATTTTGCACAGCGGTTATTACCGCAGGGTGTAACACCCACATTAGGGCCTGATGGCACGGGTGTAGGTCATGTTTACTGGTACCATTTAGATGCGCCGAAATTGGATCTGGGTGAGCAAAGAGCCTTGCAGGACTGGTATATCAAGTTTGCCTTGCAAACAGTGCCGGGTGTTGCAGAAGTAGCTTCATTTGGCGGATTTGAAAAGCAATACCAGTTGGTGGTTGACCCGGTAAAACTGCAGTTTTACAACATCTCGCTGATGGATGTAATGAATAAAGTAAAAGCGAATAACAATGATGTAGGCGGCAGAAAGTTTGAAATGGCAGATATGGCCTATATCATTCGGGGCCTCGGCTATATAAAAAGTAAGGAGGATGTTGAAAACATTGCACTCGCAAACTATAATGGTATCCCGGTTAGAGTAAAAGACATCGGCACAGTACAAATGGGTGGTGATTTACGTCTCGGCATCTTTGATATGGATGGGAAAGGTGAGGTGGTGGGCGGCATTGTAGTGATGCGGTATAATGAGAATGCCAATAAAGTAATTGAAGCTGTAAAAGCGAAAATGAAGGAAGTAGAAAAAGGATTGCCCGAAGGGGTGACATTTAAAACCTCCTATGATCGCAGCACTTTGATACAGGAAGCTATTGATTCGGTAAAAGGAACACTGATTGAAGAGATGATTGCTGTATCTCTTATTGTTCTTATTTTTTTATTTCACTGGAGAAGTGCTGTAATTATCCTTATTCAATTACCTATTTCTGTAGCGGCCGGTTTTATATTCCTGGAAATGTTTGGTATTTCATCCAACATTATGTCATTAACAGGTATTGCACTGGCTATTGGCGTGGTGGTAGATGATGGTATTGTTATGGTGGAGAATGCTTACCGGCATATCAGTGAAGCGCAAACAGCAAAAATTAACTCATCCGACAAAGCATAAATATGGCAAAATTGCTCAAAAGAAATAAAGACCCGCTGACACCTGAAGAACGGAGTGAAATTATTGAGAAGTCATCCAAGCAGGTGGGCCCAGGTGTATTTTATTCTACCATCATCGTGGTTACTTCTTTTCTTCCGGTATTTCTGCTTACGGGTATGGAAGGCAAGCTCTTTCATCCGCTGGCATGGACAAAAACGTTCATCCTGCTGATCGATGCTTTTCTTGCTATCACTTTAACTCCTGTACTGATTTCATTTTTTCTCAAAGGCAGATTAAAGCCTGAAAGTGCCAATCCTATTACAAGAACGCTGGAAAGAATCTATACCCCAATCCTGAAGTGGTGTTTGAAGTGGCGTAAAACCACCATTGCGGTAAATATTATTGCCCTGGCAACCGGCATCATAATGATGACAAGGCTCGGCTCTGAATTTATGCCGCCGCTGGATGAAGGTTCCTTGCTCTTTATGCCTGTTACATTACCCGATGTTTCCAATTCAGAAGCTAAACGACTGCTGCAGGTGCAGGATAAAATCATCCGCACGGTTCCCGAAGTATCACATGTGTTAGGAAAAGCCGGAAGGGCAAACACTGCAACAGACAATTCGCCCATCAGTATGATTGAAACCATCATTTTGCTAAAACCCAAAGCTGAATGGCGAAAAGAAATGACAAAAGATGGCATCATCAATGAGCTTAATTCCAAAATGCAGATACCTGGTGTAACCAATGGGTGGACACAACCCATCATCAACAGGATAAATATGCTTTCTACAGGCATCCGTACCGATGTGGGATTGAAAGTGTACGGACAAAACCTTGATAGTATTTATGCATTTGCACAAACCATCAAGAAGCAACTGGAAGGAATTGATGGTGTAAAAGATTTATACGTAGAACCCATCACCGGAGGCAAGTATGTGGACATTGCCATTAAGAGAGAAGAAATCGGCCGATATGGCTTAAGCGTAGATGATGTGAACACAGTTATTGAAAGTGCACTGGGTGGTATGAAACTCACTACGACCATTGAAGGCCGCCAACGGTTTAGTGTAAATGCAAGATACGGGCAGGATTTTCGAAACAATTTAGAAGCATTAAAACGGTTACAGGTACAAACGATGAACTTCGGCCCCATTCCATTAGAAGCAGTGGCAGATATTAAACTCAGTGATGGTCCCCCCATGATAAATTCAGAAAATGCCATGCTGCGGGGAACTGTACTATTTAATGTGAGAGAAAGAGATTTGGGAAGTACAGTGAAAGAAGCGCAGGAGCGTCTGAACAAAATGATCACTAAATTGCCCAAAGGTTATTTTCTGGAATGGAGTGGACAATGGGAAAATCAGATAAGAGCTAACCGTACTTTAAAAATGATCTTACCGATTGTTCTGATCATCATATTCATGGTCTTATACTTCACTTACCATTCTTTTAAGGAGGCAGCCACCACTATGATAACGGTGCCCTTTGCTTTGATTGGCGGTGTATTCATGGTTTACTTCTATGGCATCAATTTGTCGGTAGCCGTGGCTGTTGGATTTATTGCTTTATTTGGTATGGCTATTGAAACGGCGATGCTGATGACTATTTACCTGAATGAAGCCATGAACAATATGGTAGCCAAACATGGTAACTCAAAAGCTACCTTAACTCCGGCAATCATTCGTGAATTTGTTATAGAAGGGTCAGCAAAGCGGTTAAGACCAAAGTTGATGACGGTATCAGTGGGGCTTTTTGGGTTGATACCCATTCTCTGGGCTACGGGTGTGGGCAGCGACATTATGCGGCCCATCACAATTCCATTGATTGGCGGCACTATTTCATCTACTATTTATGTGCTACTAATTACTCCTGTAATTTTTGAAATGATAAAAGAAAGAGAACTAAAACGTAAAGGCAAAATTGAATTAATAGATGTTAAAGAATAAACTACTCCTGGCATTGTTTGCGTCCGTGGCTGCGTTCAACAGCCATTCGCAAACACTAAAGCTGGATGCTGTTATTGACAGCATCAAATCATCACATCCGGTTGTAAAGATGTATGACAATGAAATCCGCTCAATGGATGAGGCAGCTAAAGGTGCAAGAAGCTGGATGCCGCCACAAGTGGGTATTGGTCAGTTTATGACGCCTTATGATGTGAGGCTCTGGCACAGGGAAGGTGATATTCCGGGAATGGGTTCCGTTATGGTATCAGGTGAACAAATGTTTCCCAATAAGAAAAAGCTGGATGCAGACGAACGATATATGAAAGCCATGTCATCGGTGGAAAAAGAAAAAAAGAATGCAACGTTGAACGAATTAATCAATGATGCCAAACAATTTTATTATGAATGGATAATCCTTGAAAAGAAGCTGGTGATAATTGGTGAGAATGAAAAGATTCTGGACTTCATGATCAAAAATGCGGAGATAAGATATAAGAATGGCTTGGAAAAAATCAGTGCTTATTATAAAGCCAAAGCTGCGTTGGGTGATGTAAAGAATATGCAGCTTATGTTTGAAAACGATATAAAAGAAAAACGTATCCGTATTAATTCTCTTATGGGCAGAAATGCCCTGGTTGATTTTGATATTGATACAACTTATACTTTAAACGATTACTCAGGGCTTATTTTTGACAGCACCTTGTTTTATTCTAACCGGAGTGACCTGAAATCATTAGACAAAGAAATCAATCTCACAGTTCTAAAGCAGGAAACTGAAAGAGCGGCATTAAAACCACAATTCGGTATTCGTTATGACAACATGATTGGTTTTGGAGGTCAGCCTTTGCAGTACACCATTATGGGCATGATACGGATTCCTATGGCTAAATGGTCATCTAAAATGAACAAAGCAAATATTGAAAGCCTGAAATGGAAGACATACGCCATCCAATCACAAAAAATAATGATGGTGAATGAATTCAGCGGCATGGCTTACAGTATGCGGAACGAATTAGAGCTAAAGAAAAAGCAGTTAAAGCTTTATATTGAAAGTATTATTCCGGCATTGCGGAATAATTATAGAACCATGCAGTTGGGTTATGAGCAAAACACAGAGGAACTATTTATGCTTTATGATGCCTGGGAAACTTTAAATATGAAACAACTGGAATATGTAGAGTTGCTCAACCAGGCATTGAAACTTCAGGTAACGATTGAAAGAATCATTGAAAAAAAATAAAACTACCTATATGCAAAGAAGAAACTTTTTAAAAATATCAGGCCTGGGTGCAAGTGCAGTTGTAACCGGTGGTTCGCTTGCTGGTTTCTTAGTCAGTTGCTGCGGGTGTAAAAAAGAACATCACAGGGGTTTGATGACAGAGCCGGTAATGATAACAGAAGGTGACTTCTCCAAACTGCTTTCATTTCCACCACAGGCTGGCGTAAATCAAACACTCGCAGCACAGGCAACAACTGCAAACCTGAAAGGAGTAAATATCCCGGTATTGGGTTATCAGCCCAATAGTTTATTGGGGCCATCATTCAGAATAAACAAAGGCGATGCAGTAAACATTTTGCTACAGAATAATTTATCTGAGCATACCAATATTCACTGGCATGGTTTGAAAGTTCCTGCTCTGATGGACGGTCATCCTGATCAGTTGGCCAATGCTGGCGGCACATTTCGTTACCAGTTCACCCTAAATCAAAGAGCCGGTTTAAGCTGGTATCATCCGCATCCGCACGGAATGACTGGCAAACAGGTTTTCCAGGGATTGGCCGGTTTATTTATCATTAATGATGCAGAAGAAACAGCCCTGAATTTGCCATCAGGTCAGTATGAAATACCATTAGTGATACAGGATAAACGCATCACCGGCACAGGCATCACTTACAATCCTTCGATGGAAGAAGTGATGGCAGGATATATGGGAGAATCAATTGTAGTGAATGGTGTTTATTCTCCTTATACAGATGTAGCCACACGTTACTACCGGCTTCGGATATTGAATGGTTCCAATGCAAGGGTGTTCAATCTTGCTTTCAGCAATAATGCTGATATGATAATTATTGGCAATGACGGAGGTCTGTTAAAAAATCCTGTTATAGTAAAAGAAATTTTGATTGCACCCGGTGAAAGACTGGATGTGCTGGTAAACTTCAGTGCTGTTTCAGTTGGTTCAGAAATATATTTGACCAGCAAGGAGTTTGATAATGGTGGCGATGCACAGGGCAAGCAGTCATTCAGAATTATTAAATTCAAAGTAACAACTGCTGTTACTGATACATTTACTGTTCCTGCAAATCTTTCTGCCATCAATGCAATTGCTGCTTCATCTGCTGTAAAAACAAGAACATTTGAAATCTCCAATGCAATGGAGCATCATGGTGTGCCAATGAATAATGGAATGCAGATGCGTCACCGCATCAATGGAAAATTATTTGACAGCAGCCGTATTGATGAAAATGTTGCAGCCAATACCAATGAAATATGGGTATTTGATAATAGTAAAGGCGACGAACCGCATCCAATGCACCTGCATGGTGTGTTCTTCCAGGTATTGGACAGAACAGGCGGCAGAGGAAATCGTATTGATTCTGAAAACGGATGGAAAGATACTGTGTTGGTAATGCCCGGTGAAAGAGTAAGAGTGATTATTCCTTTTGAAAGCAATGCTGGCAAATTTGTATTTCATTGCCATAACCTGGAGCATGAAGACGACGGGATGATGTTACAATATCAATTGAGTTAATCAAAGCATACAATGAAGAAACTATTTTATATAAATGTTTTGGTGTTGTTGATTGTTGCGGTAGCCTGCAACAGTAAAAAGGACCCTCATGCTGAACATAAAGCCGAAACAAAAAAGAGTATGTACACCTGCCCCATGCCAGAAGATTCTGTATTGAGTGATAAGCCGGGTACCTGCCCTAAGTGCGGAATGGACCTGGTGAAAATGGAAACCACAGAACATGATATCCATACAGCAGTAGAGTACACCTGCCCCATGCACCCGGAAATAATAAGAGACAAACCCGGTACTTGCCCTATATGCGGAATGGAATTGGTAAAGAAAGAAACAGGTGGTACAAAATCCACTGATGCAGAACTGGAAGCTTTATTAAAGCCAACGAATGAATTTGTTGTTTCTGCTATTCCGGTAACAACTATTCAGAAAAAGGAAGAACAGATAGAAATTGAAGCATTGGGAAATATTGCTTATGACACAAGACAGGCAGGCAGTATTTCAGCCAGAGTATCCGGCAGAATCGAAAAATTGTATGTACGATACCGCTATCAGAAAATATATAAAAGCCAAAAGATAATGGACATTTACAGTCCTGAGTTGCTTACTGCACAGCAGAATCTTTTGTTTCTTCTAAAGAGCGATGCTGAAAACACAACATTCATACAGGCAGCGAAAGATAAACTCTTGCTGCTCGGTATGAGTAACGAACAATTGCAACAGGTCATTCAATCAGGCAAGCCGTCTTTAACCATTGCTGTTTACAGTAATTACAGCGGTCATATTCATGAAGCATCAAACGGAGGAAACATGAATGCTGAAGTGGGTAACATGCGGGATATTTCATTAATCACTGAAGAGCTTTCATTAAAGGAAGGAATGTATATACAGAAAGGCCAATCGGTTTTCACTGTCTTTAATCCTGACCGGGCATGGGCTATTCTCAATATTTACGGGGACAATCAGTCTTTAGTAAAAGCTGGCAATACAGTGAGAGTTGTACCTGAAACCGCACCGGGAAAAGATTTCAGGGCAGTCATTGATTTTATTGAACCATTCTATCGAAAAGAAAGTAAAACACTCACTGCAAGGGTGTATTTCAATAACAGTGTTTTGAAAATACCAATCGGTAGCCAGGTGAAAGCCACTGTTTTTGGTAATGCGAAAGAAGCATACTGGTTGCCAAAAGAAGCAGTGCTTTCGTTGGGGATGGATAAAGTTGTGTTCAGCAAAGCAGATGGCGGATTTAAAGCGGTTAAAATAAACACAGGTATCATTCACGAAAAAAATATACAGGTTGTAAGCGGATTGTCAATAACAGATTCTGTAGCGGCAAATGCCCAGTATTTAATGGACAG
>JBGAPQ010000019.1:0-83803 GCA_044221225.1 Chitinophagaceae bacterium | reverse complement strand
GAAGGAAACAACCGGGTTTACCCGATGGTTTTTAATGGATACATAAGCAATGCAGGCAATATTTTATTAAATGGAGAAGGCGGCTCAACCATAGGTATTAACAATCCAATTTCTCAACCTTTTTCATTCCTCCTAAACAGTGATTATACAATTACAAACGCATCCTTTTTAAAACACAATACACCAAATCATCTATTGCGGGCTTATGATTATGATATAAACAGAAAACTTCATAACTCCTATTTATACATAAACCTCGAATCGTTAAATCAAAATTATTTTATCACAACCGATAGCACTCATCAAATCTTGAAAACAAGGAATTTTTTTATTCCCCCAATTATTACCAATGGTGGCTTCAAAGCAATGGCTATTGACAATAAAGAAAACATACATTTTCAATACGATTATATAGACAATAATAAAAATGTTGTGGAGTATGCCCGCATCAGCGATTTAAACCCTAACAGTACTCTGGCCTGTTTTGGCAAAGACACCAGCCTGTTTACCCGGCAGGAGCTCACCGTTACCCAGCGGCCCTTTACCTGGCCCGTAGTGCAGCAGGGCCTGCTGCTAAGCCTGCCCGTTTCGCTTATTGAAGAAGATATTCCCCTGCAAAAAGAAGTGGTTTGCTGGCAGGTAAGCCGCTGCGACAGTATAAATATAACCGGCCCTGACACCGTGTGCGCCTCAGCCCCTTCTGTTCGCTACAGTATTTATAAAAATCCCGAATGTCTCAAAAAAATAACCTGGCACATAGATACCGCTTCTGTTTCTCTCCTTACCACAGAAGCCGATTCGGCTATTACTGTTGCTTTTAAAAAAACCGGGCTGCATGTTATCAAAGCGGCTGTAGATAACTGCGTGGTTAACGACAGCCTCCTTATAATTGTAACCGGCCCGCTGCCCTCCATTCAAATAAACGGAGACAGTATTCTTTGTCCCGGTAAAACTATTGAGTTGCAGGCCACCGCCGGTTATAAAAATTACCGCTGGCAGGATGGTTCTGTTTTATCCTCTTTCCTTGCCTCTTCTGCTGGCTGGCATACCGTAACAGCAGAAGATAACTGCGGCCATTTTTCAGCAGATAGTTTTTTTATTTCCCCCGCTGATACTTCCCTTCATATTCCCGGTGTAGCACCACTATGCCTTACCGATACGGTGTATTTTACTCTTCCCGCTTCTGCTACCCATATTACCTGGCAACCTTCTGCTTTTGCTGCTGTAAGAAATAACAAGATGCTGTTTTACCCGCCACAGACGACTTCTTATACTATTGAAGCCATGGTTCCACCCGATTGTGCCGTTACAAAACATATCAGCATCAGCGTAACCACCTGCCCGGAAACTGTTTTTGTCCCTTCCTCTTTTACCCCAAACAATGACGGGCTTAATGACAGTTTTAAACCCATCGTAAGTTTGCCCCCGGCACAATATCATTTCAGCGTATATGAACGAAACGGACAACGGGTTTTTGAAAGCCACGACCCCCTCAAAGCATGGGATGGAACCCTGAATGGAAGCAAACAAAATGCAGGCCTCTTTGTATGGCAGCTTACTTACCAGTTCCGTAATAAAGAAGTAAAATATGCTAAAGGAACGGTGATGCTGGTACGATAAAACAGCAGATTCAGCGGATACTTTTTATTTTAAATTCGAATTCCCGCAGTTCACCATCCCTGCGGATAATCATTTTTATTTTTTCGTTGGGTGCCTGCAAGGCTATTTTAAACTGGTTCAGGTTATGGGAAATATTTTTATTAATCCCTATCACTTCATCTCCCTCTTTCAGACCGGCTGCTTCAGCCGGCGATCCTTTTGCTACATCACCCACCACAATTATCCCGTTAATAAGGTACAGCTCTACGCCGGAATATGAATAGTCAAACACATCGGTAAAATGTGAATTGGGGGTGATGTAGATATCTCCTTTGGCATAATTCAGTATAACATTAAACCGCCGCAGTATATCATTGCCCAGTAATCCGCCCATGTAAGGATAAGAGGTAACATTGAACTCATCATCAAAAATAAAAACCGGCACACTCCGGAACCGGTATGGGCCCACCCTTACTTCTTTCATTACTGTAAGTTCCATATCTATTTTTCCGCCCAGCCCTTCGCCTTCCTTAATAAATCGCTTTCTTTTTTTGCTGAAAATGGTGCTGTCATCCACAAAATCTTTAGATAACAATAAACAAAGCCCTGCTCCCATATCAAATAAAAAGCGGGAATAAACTGTTTTCTCATCTTTTACCCGCAGCGGTTGTGATACCAGCATACTAATGGATGGTTTCAACAAATAACCACCCCTGGGATAACGGATAGTTCCTTTTGTATGAAAACTCAGTTTCATACTGTCATAATCAACTTTTATGATATAACGATTCAGCACCGCATAACCTATGATGCCGTCTATCCTTTCTCCATAAACAGAAGTGAGAATATCGTAATCATTAATATGAAAATCGAGGTGCTCAATAGTCAGTCCGGGAAAATGAAGTTCCTGGTCATACAAAAAACTTACTTTACGGATACCAGCTATGCCGCGGATTGTTCTTTCTGTAGGCACCGGCTTGCAACCAAGATATTCTGCTGTTGCTGAATCAAGTGAAATGCCGCTGCTGCCGGTATCCAGAATAAAATTCAGCGTATCGGGATGTTCATTCAGTTTGGCATGCAAAATAACAATGCCCCCGGTAAGCTGCGTAAAAGGAACAGTAGTAATATGCCGGGAAGGCGGTTCTATAAACTCTTCCTGGGCTGAGAGGAGGGTACCTTTCAGGCAACTGATAATAAGAAGACAATGCCATAATTTTTTCATACGTTAAGCGGCAGACGGGGCAAACCTGTATTCATTGTTTCCGTCTTTTTTGTATGACAGGTATTTTTTTCAAAATGATGCAATACAGGCTATCATTTATTATAAATAAATTTACTTCATCGTTTCCCCGGCACAAAACCGTTCAACCCATTTCTTGTTATTCAGGTGTACCTTTGCCGCCTATGCTGCTAAACGAACTATACGACAAAGCCGCCTCATTTGGTTTTTTGTCGGTGGAAGAAGGTGTTTATCTCTATCACCATGCCCCCCTAGCGGATCTGATGTTTATTGCCGACGAGCTTCGCAAAAAGCAGGTGCCGCATGGCAAAGTAACCTGGCAGATAGACCGCAATGTAAACACCACCAATGTGTGTATTGCCAACTGCAAATTTTGCAATTTTTACCGCATACCGGGACATGCCGAAGCCTATATCACCGACATGCCTACTTACCGCAAGAAAATTGAAGAGACATTAAAGTATGGCGGTGACCAACTGTTATTACAGGGTGGTCATCATCCTGAATTAGGATTACAATTCTATGTTGATACATTCAGACAGATAAAAGAAGAATTTCCGAACATAAAACTGCATGCACTCGGGCCGCCTGAAGTAGCGCATATCACTAAGCTGGAAAAAAGCACACATCATGAAGTGCTGAAAGCATTGAAAGAAGCTGGTATGGATTCATTACCCGGTGCCGGTGCAGAAATACTGATCGACCGTGTACGCCGTTTGATCTCAAAAGGTAAATGCGGCGCACAGGAATGGCTCGACATTATGCATGAAGCTCACAAACTCAATATCACTACTTCTGCCACGATGATGTTTGGGCATGTGGAAACCATTGAAGAACGTTTTGAACATTTGGTGAAAATAAGAGAAGTGCAAAGCCGCAAGCCTGAAAATGCGAAGGGTTTTCTCGCTTTCATTCCATGGACCTTTCAGGATGTGGATACCTTACTGGCAAAGATCAGGGGTGTACACAATCTTACAACAGCCGATGAGTATATCCGTATGATTGCCCTCAGCCGCATCATGCTGCCGAATGTAAAGAACATACAGGCCAGTTGGCTTACCGTGGGAAAAGAAACTGCTTCCATCTGTTTACATGCCGGCGCCAATGATTTTGGTTCTATCATGATAGAAGAAAATGTGGTAAGCGCTGCCGGCGCCCCTCACCGGTTTACGTATAAGAGTATTCAGCAGGCTATCCGGGAAGCCGGTTTTGAACCGCGACTGCGCAACCAGCAGTATGAATGGAGAGAGATTCCCGAAACCATCGAGGAACAAGTGATCAATTATTAACGCCATTCTCTATTTACTATTCACCAATACGATGAAGAATACATACAACTGGTTTAGGAAAATTGCTTTTGCAGAAGGAGTCTCTTTTTTGATTTTATTATTTATTGCCATGCCGCTGAAATATTTTGCCGGTTTGCCTATAGTGGTAACGGTTATCGGCGGTTTGCATGGAGTACTGTTCGTAGCTTTTGCCTTATATGCATGGGAAGTAAAAACAACTTATAAAAAAGATCTTGGCTGGTTGATGAAGGCTAGCCTCGCCTCCCTGTTACCTTTTGGTACTTTTTATATGGACAGGGAATGGAAGAAAGAAGCGGCGGCAGTTGTATAAGTTTACAAGCCTGTTTCATTTTCGTATTATCAGCGGTTTGGAAAAGCAGTGATGAGGCGCTTAAATTGGCATAAGTGCTTCATAATCGCCAATTTCATCAGCCGCAAAAAGTCCAGTTTTTTTACCTTCAATCATTATTAATTTAATCAATGATACAGCAGGAGTTTGCATACCGGGTTGCCGAGATTGTACAGAGAGACGAGACGATCCGCGGGTTGGCTGCAGGGGGTTCCTGGATCAGCGGGGAAATGGATGAATACTCCGACCTTGATCTTATTTTGATCACTAAAGGGAAAGTGGCTGGAAATAAAGAACAAATGCTTCAATATGCCAAAAGCTTTGGTGATCTTATTTCCGGCTTTACCGGCGAACATGTAGGCGAACCAAGAGTGCTGATCTGCTTATACGACAATCCACTGCTGCATGTAGATATTAAATTTCTTACCCTGCCGGAGTTTTATGACAGGGTAGAAAATCCTGTTGTTTTGTTTGAAAGAAATAACCAGCTTTCTGAAATAATCAACTCCACCAGGGCTGAATGGCCGCAACCAGATTTTCAGTGGATCGAAGACCGTTTCTGGACATGGGTACATTATGCCTGCTTAAAAATCGGCAGAGGCGAACTGATGGAAGCTTTTGATTTTCTTTCCTTTTTGCGAATGACAGTGCTTTCTCCTTTATTACAGGTAAAAAATAATAAACAGGCAAGAGGAATGAGGAGAGTTGAAACGGGGCTGAGCCCATCTGACCTGGAAAACCTGAAGATCACCATTGCGCAGTACAATAAACCTTCTGTTATTAAGGCGCTGGATAATTGCATCGGTATTTACAAATCTCTCCGGCGAAAACTGTACACGGATGCGGTGCAGTTACAAACTCTCGCCGAGAAAAGAAGTCTTGATTATTTCAAAGAAATCAGGAAAGCATAGCTTTGAAATTAAATGAACATTTTCTGAACAAGATTTTAATTATAGACGACGAAGAAAAGCTGCGACAGTTGCTGAAGCGAATCATCAACCTTGAAGGCTTTGATGTATCAGAAGCCGGCTCCCTGAAAGAAGCTGTCAAACTATTAGATAAAGAAACATCCGACGTAGTGCTTTGCGATGTAAAACTCCCTGATGGTAACGGGGTTGATTTTGTAAAAGAATCAAAAGCAAAATATCCCGCAACAGAATTTATCCTGCTTACCGCTTATGGTAATATTGCTGATGGGGTACAGGCCATGCGCAATGGCGCTTTTGATTACATCACAAAAGGTGATGACAACGATAAAATTATTCCTTTGCTGCACCGGGCTCTGGAGAAAGTTCATTTAGCCAAAAAACTGGAACAGCTGCAAAAACAAGTCGGACAGAAATATTCTTTTGAAAGCATACTTGGTGATTCGGTAGAAATCAAAGAAGCAATCACTCTTGCTAAAAAAGTAGCAGCCACTGATGCCACGGTTTTATTACTTGGAGAGACCGGTACGGGCAAAGAAGTGTTTGCACAAGCCATTCATCACAACAGTAACCGGGGCAATAAAACATTTGTAGCTGTCAATTGCAGTGCCTTTACCAAAGAATTGTTAGAAAGTGAATTGTTTGGCCACAAAGCCGGAGCTTTTACCGGTGCGGTAAAAGATAAAAAAGGATTATTTGAAGAAGCCAATGGCGGTACTATTTTTTTAGATGAAATTGGTGAAATGCCCGCTGAGCTGCAGGCTAAACTTCTCCGGGTACTTGAGTCTGGTGAGTTTATAAAAGTAGGTGATACGAAAACAATAAAAGTAAGTGTCCGCATCATCGCAGCTACCAACAGAGATTTGCAAAAAGAAATAGAAGATGGTCGCTTTCGTTCTGATTTATTTTATCGACTATCTGTTTTTCAAATTGTTTTGCCCTCACTCCGTGAAAGGGCAAAAGATATTCCGGCACTTGCCCGGTATTTTGCTGAATTGTTTGCCACCAAAACGAATAAACCGGTTCCTGTTCTGCAAAAAGATTACCTGGAATCTTTGCTCCATTATAACTGGCCGGGCAATATCCGGGAGTTGAAAAATATCATTGAACGTTCTGTTATTTTAAATGATGGCGGCCAGCTGACCGCTGCTAACCTCCCGGTTGAACTACAAAGCTCCGGGTCTTCTTTCTCTGCTTTTGATCTTGCCGGAGTGGAAAAAACACATATTCAAAAAGTGCTGAAGCATACCAATGGAAATAAAACCGAAGCAGCTAGGCTACTGAATATCGGGTTGACCACATTGTACAGAAAGATTGAAGAGTACCACCTGCAATAAAACCTTTTCATTTTGAAAACCCACCCTTCCAAAATGGAAGGGTTTTTTATTTTATCAAAACCGGATTCCAAACACTATTGTCCTGTCAAACTCTTACCAATAGTGCATCATACCTCAAACATTCTGCTTTATAGCTATTCAGGCACTCCATTGGCATATCACTTTGCAAAACATAAAATATATGGAAACGAATAAAAAAGGAATTGGCTTCCGGCTGGGACTGCATTACATAATACCTATTATCTATTTCGGTTCCCTGTTAGTGAGCTTAATTATTAAACATATATAACCATGCTGACAATTATTTTTTTACTCACAGGATTGATCTGTTTCTGGATCTTTTTTAAAGCAACAGACTGGTTCGAAAAAATTTAGGCTTCTCCCGCTTTTGACGGGATCAGCCGACAAATTGAAAATATTTTTTTATGATGACTGTATTATTTATTCTGTCAATTCTCGTATTCGGGTATCTCGTTTACGTTTTGATCAAACCTGAAAAATTCTAAAACAATGAACAGCGAAATTTTAGGTACCATACTCATATTTCTTATTACGCTGCTGCTCGCTTACCCGCTGGGTAAGTACATCGCAAAAGTGTTTAGCGGAGAAAGGACCTTCACGAATTTCATGAACCCGGTGGAACGATTCTTCTTCCGGATTTGCGGAATCAATCCGAATGAAAGCATGAACTGGAAGCAGTTCCTGAAAGCCATGCTAACCATTAATATGCTGTGGCTGGTCTATGCCATGCTTTTATTGATCTTCCAGGATACGCTGCCCATGAATCCCGATGGCAATCCCGGTCAGACTCCTGACCTGGCGTTCAATACTGCTATCAGTTTTTTGGTCAACTGTAACCTGCAGCACTATTCCGGCGAATCAGGCTTAACTTATTTCACCCAGTTGTTCGTTATTACTTTTTTACAGTTTGTAAGTGCTGCAACAGGCATTGCTATGCTGGTGGCGCTGTTTAACGGGATCAAAGAAAAAACAACCCAAAACCTGGGCAACTTCTGGAATTATTTTGTAAAAAGTACCACCCGGATTCTCCTTCCATTATCCATCATTGTGGCAGTGATTCTCGCATTCAACGGGACACCAACCAGTTATGATGCCAAGGATAGCATTGTCACTCTCCAGGGGGACAGTGTGCAGGTATCAAGAGGTCCTGCAGCAGGTATGATCGCCATCAAACAATTAGGCACCAATGGTGGTGGATGGTTTGGTGTTAACTCAGCACATCCGTTAGAAAACCCTAATTATATTACCAATGCCGTTGAAACCATTTCTATATTATTAATCCCGATCGCATTGGTATTCGCACTGGGTTTTTACCTGAACCGGAAGAAGCTGGCCAATGTGATCTTCGCCGTGATGACTTTTTTGTTCGTCATCTTCTGCGCTATCAATATCTATTATGAAACAAAAGGCAATCCGGCTATTGACCAGCTCGTTATTGCACAAACAGCCGGCAGTATGGAAGGTAAAGAAGTAAGATTTGGTGCAGCAGCTACTGCTCTATGGAGTGTCGCCACCACCTCTACTTCCAATGGTTCTGTTAATGGAATGCATGACAGTCTTACCCCAATAAGTGGTGGTGTAGTGATACTGGACATGATGATAAATGCGCTGTATGGTGGTGTGGGAGTGGGATTATTGAACTATTTCATATTTATCATCATTGCTGTTTTCATTTCAGGGTTAATGGTGGGAAGAACTCCTGAATTCATGGGACACAAAGTAGAAGCAAGAGAAGTAAAGATCGCAGCACTTGTTACATTACTTTCTGCGTTTTTAATAAAAGGCTTTACCGCCCTGGCTGCATACATGGTAGCCCATCATCCTGAAATGAGGTGGGCTGTAAAACCCGGGGCCTGGCTGAACAATCCGTCTTATCACGGTTTCTCCGAAATGCTGTATGAATACACTTCCTCCAATGCCAACAACGGCAGTGGTTTTGAGGGATTGGGTGATAATAATGTGTTCTGGAACGTAACGACAGGCATTGTGCTGATACTGGGAAGGTACCTTCCTATCATTGCACCAATCGCTATTATCGGCCTGCTGGCAAATAAAAAATTCATTCCTGAATCACCCGGCACCCTGCGCACCGATTCTTACACTTTCGGAGCCATGACACTGGCTGTTATTATCATAGTTACCGCTTTGTCTTATTTGCCCGCACTGGCATTGGGACCAATAGCTGAATATTTTTCACTGTATTAAGAACTTATAAAATGTCAAAGCATAAACGTACGATACGATTATTTGAGCCGGCCCTGGTGGGTACGGCTGTTAAGCAGTCTTTTGTAAAACTGAATCCCCGGTTGATGGTAAAGAACCCGGTGATGTTTACTGTGGAGATCGGTACCGCTGTGATGCTGGCCGTTACGCTGTATCAACTTTTTACCGGCGAAAATTCACAGGGTGCATTGTGGTACAACATTACCATCTTCAGCATTCTTTTACTCACTGTGCTGTTCGCCAATTTTGCTGAAGCATTAGCCGAAGCTAGAGGAAAGGCACAGGCAGAGAGCCTGCGCCGGACAAGAGAAGATACCCCTGCCAAAAAAGTATTCACCGTGGGTGAGATGTATGTGAATGAAGTAAAAGTTGTGCCTTCTTCACAGCTCCGCAAAGGCGATTTCTTTATCTGCGAAGCAGGTGATGTGATTCCCATGGATGGTGAGATCGTGGAAGGTATTGCTACAATTGATGAATCTGCCATCACCGGTGAATCGGCTCCTGTTATCCGGGAAGCTGGTGGTGATAAATCATCTGTAACAGGTGGTACCAAAGTACTCAGCGATAAGATAAAAGTAAAAGTGACCACCGAACCCGGTGAATCATTTTTAGATAAAATGATTGCCCTGGTAGAAGGTGCATCAAGGCAAAAAACGCCAAATGAAATTGCCTTGACAATTTTATTGGCAGCATTTACACTCATTTTTATTATTGTGTGTGTAACGCTTAAGCCTTTTGCGGATTATGCCAATACACCGATTACCATTGCTGCATTCATTTCTTTGTTTGTATGCTTAATACCAACTACCATTGGTGGTTTATTATCCGCCATTGGTATTGCAGGCATGGACAGAGCCCTAAGAGCTAATGTTATTGCGAAGAGCGGTAAAGCAGTAGAAACAGCTGGTGATATAGATGTATTGTTACTCGACAAAACAGGAACCATTACTATCGGTAACAGGAAAGCAACCAATTTCTGGCCGGCTGATGGTATCGATACAACTGATTTTATCAGCAATTGTGTTTTTGCTTCACTAGCTGATAATACCCCTGAAGGAAAATCAATTGTAGAACTGGCCGCTGAAAAGAATATTCATGCAAAACAATTGCCTGCAAACACCAGGATGATTGAATTTACAGCAGAAACAAGAAGCAGTGGTGTGGACCTGGCCGATGGACTGAAAATCAGAAAAGGCGCTTTTGATGCCATTAAAAAAATCGTCTCCAATAATGGTAACCCCTTTCCAAAAGAAACAGAATCAAAGGTAAACCAGATAGCATCGAATGGCGGAACACCACTGGTTGTTGCTGTAAACAATAAGGTGCAGGGTGTTATTGAATTACAGGACATCATTAAACCCGGTATACACGAACGCTTTGAAAGATTAAGAAAGATGGGAGTAAAGACAGTAATGGTAACAGGCGATAACCCACTTACTGCAAAATACATTGCAGAAAAAGCCGGGGTAGATGATTTTATCGCTGAAGCAAAACCGGAAGATAAAATGAACTATATCCGCAAAGAACAGCAGGGCGGAAAACTGGTGGCCATGATGGGTGACGGTACTAACGACGCTCCGGCACTGGCACAGGCCGATGTGGGAGTATCTATGAACAGTGGCACCCAGGCTGCAAAAGAAGCCGGCAACATGGTGGATCTCGATAATGATCCCACCAAATTGATTGAAGTAGTGGAAATAGGAAAACAGTTATTGATAACAAGAGGAACGTTGACCACTTTTTCCATCGCCAATGATGTGGCAAAATATTTTGCCATTGTACCTGCATTATTTATTGCTTCCATTCCTGCCTTACAGTCACTGAATATTATGGGATTGAAAAGTCCGGAATCAGCC
The DNA here is from genome assembly GCA_044221225.1 of Chitinophagaceae bacterium. GTDB lineage: Bacteria > Bacteroidota > Bacteroidia > Chitinophagales > Chitinophagaceae > JJ008. The sequence continues at coordinate 72,960 of JBGAPQ010000019.1, read as the reverse complement.
ATTTTATCGGCCATCATTTTCAATGCACTGATCATACCAGCATTGATACCGCTGGCGTTGAAAGGAGTTCAGTACAGGCCAATCGGTGCCTCTGCATTGCTGAGAAGGAATTTACTGCTCTATGGGTTAGGCGGCATCATCGTTCCTTTTATCGGAATCAAATTAATTGATTTGCTGCTCGGCTTATTCATGTAAAACTTAAATGAAAGAAAAAATGAAAAAGAATTTATTAATATCTGTAAAGCTGACAGTGGTGATGATCATCCTTTGCGCCGCTTTGTATCCCCTGCTGATAGCAGGTATAGGTAAAGCCGCTCCGGGTGGTGGAAAAGGAAAAACAGTCTCCGTAAACGGGAAGGTAGTTGGCTATGAAAATATTGGTCAAAAATTTACAGAGGACAAATACTTCTGGGGCCGTCCTTCAGTGGTTGAGTACAATGCTGCCGGTTCTGCCGGAAGTAACAAAGGTCCCTCCAACCCTGATTATTTGCAAATAGTGAAAGACAGGATTGACAGTTTCCTGGTGCATAATCCCGGGGTGGAGAAAGAAGATATTTCTGCTGATCTTGTTACCGCCAGCGGTAGCGGACTTGATCCTCATATCTCTCCTGCGTCAGCATATGTACAGGTAAAAAGAGTTGCCACCATTCGTAACCTGCCGGAAGAAAAAGTGAGAGCTTTGGTGGATCAGTATATCGAAAAAACGATCCTGGGTCCTTCCGTAGTGAATGTATTGAAACTGAACATTGGATTAGATAATTTAAAATAACAGACAAAAACCTGAACGAAGATGAAAAAGATTTTATTTGGAGCCGTAGTGTTGATGAGTACCCAACTGATGGCGCAGGATTCAACCGGTTCGCTGACTATCAGCGGCTACGCAGAAGCTTATTACCAGTATGATTTTAATAAACCTGCCGACAACAACCGTCCGGGGTTTATCTACAGTCATAACCGGCACAATGAATTTAACCTGAACCTCGGTTTTATCAAGGCAAATTATACTGCCGAAAGGGTCAGGGCAAATATTGCATTGGCAGCAGGCACATATATGAATGCCAATTATTCTGCCGAGCCTGGTGTGCTGAAGAATATTTTTGAAGCCAATGCCGGGGTAAAGATCAGCAAGAAGAAAAACCTGTGGGTTGATGCCGGTATCATGCCTTCTCATATTGGTTTTGAAAGCGCCGTTTCAAAAGACTGCTGGAACCTGACAAGGGGTATCCTTGCTGAAAACTCCCCTTACTTTGAGGCCGGAGCAAAGATATCCTACACAACAGATGATGGTAAATGGTTTTTAAGCGGGATGGCATTAAATGGGTGGCAGCGTATTACCAGAGTAAGTGGCAATTCATTGATGAGCTGGGGCACTCAAATACAATTCAAACCGTCCGGTAAAGTATTACTGAACTATAGCACTTTTATCGGCACAGACAAACCTGACAGTGTAAGGCTTTCACGGTTCTTCCATAATATCTATGGCATATTTAACGTCACTGATAAGTTTGGCGTAACGGCAGGATTTGATATTGGCACAGAAGAGAAATTTCCCGGCAGCGATGATAAGAATACCTGGTACACACCGGTGCTTATTTTAAAATATACCATTAATAATAAATGGGCTATCGCTGGCAGACTGGAGCACTATAATGATAAGAACGGAGTCATCATCGCTACCGGCTCACCAAATGGTTTTCAAACAACAGGTTATTCTGTCAATATTGACCATAGCCCGCTTAAGAATGTGTTGTTGCGAATGGAACTGCGGAATCTGAGCAGCAAGGACCCTGTTTTCACTAAGCCATCTGGAGTAACAAGTAATAATACATTCATCACTTCATCAATCGCCGTTTCTTTCTGATATGCCGGACAGTGAAGCAAATAAATGGTTAGAAAAAATTCAGCAGTCTCAAAAGGGTAAGCTGAAGATCTATATTGGCATGAGTGCCGGTGTGGGCAAAAGCTACCGCATGTTGCAGGAAGCCCATACACTTCTGCGCAACGGTGTCAACGTGAAGATCGGCTACATTGAAACACATGGACGGAAGGAAACAGAAGCCCTGGTTGATGGTTTACCTGTGATTCCACGGAGAAAGGTTTTTTATAAAGGAAAGGAGCTGGATGAGCTGGATGTGCAGGCTATTTTATTATTACAACCCGATGTGGTGATTGTAGATGAACTGGCGCACACTAATATTCCCGGCAGCAAGAACGAAAAACGGTGGCAGGATGTGATTGATATTTTAGAAGCGGGCATTGATGTGATCACAGCTGTAAACATCCAGCATATTGAAAGCATAAATGAAGATGTAAAAGATATTACGGGTGTGGAAGTAGGAGAACGGGTTCCCGACAAGCTGTTACAGATGGCCGATGAAGTGGTGAATATTGACTTAACGGCTGATGAACTGATCACAAGGTTAAAGGAAGGAAAGATTTACGACCACAGCAAAGTGCAACAAGCCCTGCAGAATTTCTTCAAGCCGGAAAAGATATTGCAGCTACGGGAATTAGCGCTAAAGGAAGTGGCCGGTCAGGTAGAAAGAAAAGTAGATTATGAGGTAACCGCCAAAGACAGGCCATGGAAACATGAACGCTTTCTTGCATGCATCTCAACCAGTCATGAAATAGCCCAGCGTATCATCCGAAAAACCGGCAGACTGGCATCTTATTACAACAGCCAGTGGTATGTGCTGTATGTGCAAACACCCAAAGAAGCCCTGGATAAAATTCCGCTGGCATCGCAGCGTCACCTTATCAATAATTTTAAGACGGCTACAGAACTGGGAGGAGAAGTGTTACAGATCAAACACAGTAATATTGCCAAAGCGATCATTGAAATAGTAGTGGAAAAACAGATCACAACGGTTTGTATCGGTAAACCTCACCTAAATTTGTTCCAGGTGATACTGCGAACTAACGTATTTAACCAGCTTTTAAAAACTCTTTCGGCCAATGATGTGGACCTTATAATTTTATCCTGATGGCAATTAAGCTTAAAACCAAAGTAGCTCTTGGGGGTCTTTTCCTTTTTGCCCTGCTGATACTTGTTGGAGCTGTTAGTTTTTTTTATTTCAACCGCCTCGCAGAAGACTCCAAAGAAATAGTGAAGGATAACTATGAAACATTGAACTACAGCCGTGATATGCTGAAGGAACTGGACATGCTGAACAGCAAGGACAGTGTAAGGGGGTTCAGCAATTTTGAGAAACACCTTCAATTACAGGAAGACAATATTACAGAGCCCGGGGAAAAGGAAATGACCGAATTATTGCGGAAGCACTTCAATCAATTGAAACAACAGGGGTTGACAGATTCTCTCCCGTCTTTGATCCGCAAGGACATCAGCGGAATCATGCAGGTAAACCTACAGGCGATTGATAAGAAGAACCTGGCCGTACAAGCTTCCGCCCAGCAGGCCAAAACCATTATCACTATTTGCCTTACTATTTGTTTGTTACTGGGGTTTACTTTCCTCTTCAATTTTCCGTCGCTGGTGGCATCTCCTATTGCTTCATTAACGGAAGGTATCAAAGCTATTGCCGATAAAAACTACGGTCAGCGTATACACCTGAATCGGAAGGATGAATTTGGCGATCTGGCCAATGCCTTTAACAGCATGGCTGAGAAACTGGATGAGTATGAGCACAGCAACCTGTCAAAAATACTTTTTGAAAAGCAAAGGGCCGAGGCTGTCATTAATTCTTTGAAAGATGCCAGTATTGGTATTGATAAAAAAGGGATGGTGCTTTTTGCCAACCAGCAGGCGCTGCAATTGCTCAGCCTCAAAGAGCCGGAGATCATCGGGCTTTCACAGGAGGAAGTAAAAAAACGTAATGACCTGTTCAGGTTTTTGGTAAACGAACAGAGCAACAGCCCCTTCAAAATTGTAGTAGAAGGAAAAGAGAATTATTTTACCAAAGAAATTGTTGACCTTACACATGAAGGGCAGCCATCCGGCATTGTAATTGTACTTAAGAATATCACTCCCTTCAAAGAACTGGATGTTGCAAAGACCAATTTCATTGCCACCGTGTCACATGAATTAAAAACACCGCTTGCTTCTTCTGACTTCAGTTTGAAACTGCTGGAAGATGAAAGGGTGGGCACACTTACCCCGGAACAAAAAGAATTGGTGCAAAACCTGAAGGAAGACAATAAAAGATTGCTGCGTATACTCAGTGAATTACTGGATATGTCGCAGGTGGAAAGCGGTAAAATACAACTGAACCTGCAGGAAGTGCAACCATGGGGAATAATTGATAAGGCACTTGCTTCTGTACAAAACGCTGCAAAGCAAAAAAACATAACTATTCAAAAACAAATTGCTGATAACATACCTGCCATAAAAGCTGATGCTGATAAAACCACCTGGGTATTGAATAATTTTCTGACCAATGCTATCCGCTATTCACTGGAAAACGGGGAAATCATTGTCAACATTCAGCAAGAGGGAAACAACGTTCAATTCGCTGTACAGGATTTTGGTAAGGGTATTGATCCGCAATTCAAAGACAAAATATTTGACCGCTATTTTAAAATACCGGGCACAAAAGAAGGCACCGGTCTCGGCCTTGCTATCTGCAAAGAATTTATTGAAGCGCAGGGCGGCGCCATTACCGTTGATTCTGACTACGGAAAAGGAAGCCGGTTCAGTTTTACATTACCAATTTCTTCCTGATCTATCTTGTTATGATCCGCATACCACCGCCTCCCGCATTGTTCAATCCTGTTTTACTCAAACTATAGGTAAAGCTGAGTAAAAAGAACTGGCGAAGCGTCAACACCCTGCTGTCTTCAATATAGTTGTTGCTGGTATTGCGGCTGATGCCTACATTTTTATTCAGCAGGTCCCTTGCGCTGAATTTTAATTCGCCCCGGTTGAACTTCAGCATTTGTTTGCTGATGCTGGCATTCCACAACGGTACTTTCACATTAAACCCTGCTGCCCGCTGGCTGTTGATCAAATAGCTGAAATCAGTAGCAAAGAAAAATCCTTTGGGCATTTCCCAGTCAAGAGAAGCTGTGTACTCCTGCGAAAGGTATGTGTTGTTGAAAGAAGGCTGCAATGAGTATGTTGTATTATTATGATTGATGCCGGCCCCTAACATAATATTCAGTTTTGCCGTGGGGTTCATATCCAGTCTCGCATCGGGGCCCAATGTCAGTGTTTTAATGATATTGGTTCCGATACTTCCTGCCTGAGTGTTGGTGAGCTGTTTGTTATTGCTATAACCCACCACACTGCTCAGTTCAATACTTCCTTTCAGGAAACGAACAGGCATACTGTAACTAATATTACTGTTCAGATTGTATACGCCGCTTACATTAACAGGCTTTGTTTTTCTTATTCCTGTTTGCTGGTTTAGTGAATCGTAGTTAACAATCTTATTCTTTGCTGCCTGCATTGTAAAGAACAGGAACAAGTTTTTATTCTTGTAGGGGCTCACCAGGGTCAGGCCGGTTTGCAGCATGTGATTATACTCTTGCTTCAGATCAGGATTACCCTCCCGAATATTCAATGGGTTGGATATATCTGGTACAGGTTGCAATTGTGACATGGATGGTTGATTGGTAGAAGTGCTATAGGTAAGTGACAAACTTCTGAACCTGGAAAAATTATACTGGAACCTTGCATTGGGTAAAAAATTCCGAAAAGTTTTACTGATCACAGAATCTTTAATTCCACTGGTAACCTTTCCCTCCAGTTCTGCCTGTTGCCAGGTAACACCTACAGCATAGTTGTATTTTTTTCGTTGTGTCCGGAGGCGAACACCTCCATTTGTATAACCGTATGTATTTTCAAAATCATTACTGAGTTGCGAATTCAATTCATCATACTTTCCATTATTCTTATTATAGTCAAAGGTTTCTTTATCAGAAGTGCTCCGGGTATTACTTTTTCCAACACTCAGTTCCAGTAAAGATCTCTTCCACAATGGTTCTGTATATACCGCCCTTGCTGTATAGCCGCGAAGATCCCCGGTAGTATTGCTTTGCTGGTTAAGTGTATCTTTTCTGAATAAAGATCCGTTTGGATTATAAAAACTGTTGACGGATGAAAGACTACCGTCTCCCTCACTTTCATTTAACGTAGTTTGTAACGAGAGAGAAAATGTTCTCCCTTTGCGGGCAAATTTCTTCCGCCAGATTATATCGTTTCGAAAATTGTATCCTTCGCTGCCAGAACGGTTATTACTAAACCCTTCGTTGATCAATGATCGTTGTTCAGATAAAGTCTGGTAATCACTCAGAGATCTGTTATTTGTTTTCTGGTAACTAAAAGAAGGATTTATACGGATAGAATTCATTGAATCCACCTGGTACAGCATGTTCAGGTTAAACCGGTGGGAATTATTAAGATTATCCGCATAGGTATTCACATTATAATAAGAAGTGTCGGGTAGTACATATTGCCGCTGAATATGACTCTCTGTATTGGGGTTATACCTGTTGTAAAAATAATTGCTTTGAAAATCAAGCTTGTTCCCAATAATATTATTATAGTTCAATCCGCCACCCCATGCTGTATTAATACCACTGTTCCGGTTGCCCCCGTTCATTCCCATGGCCGATGCCTCCTGGCTGGAAATATTGATATTAATATTCCCGCCTCCGCCACCCCGCTGCATACGGGCCATTTCGCCGGTAAAGTTCAGAATATCCATAAAAGAAAAACCTTCTGCATTGGTGTTATTGCCCATTCCGATAGCAGAAAATTGTCTTGCTCCCTTAAATGAGTTGACATTAAATTTCCCTTCGTACCTTTCTTTATTACCTGCTCCGACATTCACCTTGCCAAACATTCCCTTCTTTTTATCTTTTTTCAGCTTGAGGTTGATGGTTTTTTCATAATTGCCGTCTTCAAATCCTGTCAGCTGTGCCTGGTCGCTTTGTTTATCATACACCTGTACTTTATCTACGGCATCAGCCGGTAAATTCTTTGTAGCAATTTTGGGATCGTTACCAAAAAACTCTTTCCCGTCCACCAGCACTTTACTTACAGTTTCGCCCTGTGCTTTGATGGTACCATCCTTCTCCACTTTTACACCAGGAAGTTTTTTCAGGAGTTGTTCTACATTAGCATTGGGCTGCGTTTTAAATGACCCGGCATTATACTGGATAGTATCGTTGATCAGGGTGACAGGCGGTGCTTCATTGGCCAACACTACTTCTTCCAGCACTTTGGTTTTATCATTTATTACCACATTTCCCAGGTCTGCATTTTTATTAGCCTCAGATATAGAGAAATATTTGTTGCTATTGTGATAACTGACATGGGTGATAAGCAGGCGGTAATCACCATTAGCAAGCCCCTTTAACTCGAAGCGTCCATCACTGCCAGTCATGGTAAATGTAACCAAAGAGGAATCTTTTCTTTCCAGTACGGTAACTGTGGCTGCGGAAACAGCCTGTTTACTGATAGTATCAAAAGCTACTCCTTTTACAGAACCATTTTTCTGGGCTGACAAAACAGTAGTAATACAAGTGGCAAGAAGTAGAAAGTAAAAATATCTCATAGCTAACCTGGTTTCGGTTACGAAAATATTCTTACCTCACCGTAATAGTAGTTAAAAGGGCTTGGTTTAATGTTAATGAAGGTTAATATTTAGAGACTAGTTAATTAGTTTATTGGGAAATCAGGTCTTGAGCTGGAAGAGTCTGACAAATGTGTATACCATCTATTTAATTATTTAACCAAATAATTACTCCTCCAGCTTTCCCCTCTCTGCATCCTCCCTTTCTCTGTCGTATACCTGTATCTTTATTTTCCACTCCATGGGAGCCTGGTATTGCAGCAATAACTCCACTTTTAGTTTCTTAGCAGTCTCATCAACGGGGTCTAAAGAAAAAAGAATGGAAGTAAATTTCATTTCTTCCAATGGTGATTTATATTCTGCTTTCAGGCGGGAGCTTTTTTGGCCAACACTTACTGAAAGATTGTTGATCTGGTTGTAGAATGACCTGAATTTCTTTTTTGCCTCCTCAAAGTCTTCGGTAGTCATCATCAATGCCTGCCAGCTTACCACTCCCTCTCTTTTGGCAGAATAGCGGGTTACAAAAGTTTCTTCAGCACCATTTACTTTAAAGTTGCAATAATAATCGGTTGACTGTTCATTAAGCATCTTTACTTCACCCATCAGGTTGATAAACCGGTTTGGGTAATCTTCAATCACTTTTTTTACATCACTTCCTACGCCATTACTGACAAAAGGAAGTTTTATCTGTGCATCAGCGGGACTAAAAAGTAAAAATGAAATAGTAAGAAGGACAAGTGTTTTTACTGATTTTTTCATGTGTACCGGATTTAACGGGGTTGTAACATAGCCCAATATTATTAAAATTTAATTTTATTACATACTTTTAATAACTTTCATTCGTTAACCCTTGGTAAAATATCCTTACTATGAAGAATAAAAATCTTGTACACCATCATGAATCGGCGAAGATTTATCGCCATTATTACAAACCTTCTTTTAACCTTTTACGCTTACTGAAAGCCGTACTGGCTGTGTTTATTTCTGGCTCTTCAACAGCAGGTGCCAGGGATTACAGAAAGCCTTAAGTGTTTTTTACTAACCCTTACTATACTAAAAAGGCCCACACTTGTGAGCCTTTATTTTTTTAAAGTATAGCTTTTAGTTAACTCTTACGTCACGAATTTGTCTCTCCATAAAACGGGGCATACCCGGCATACCCTGTTGCTGGTTAGTACCACCCATTCTGTTCAGGTTGAAAAGAAAGCTAACCATAAAATATCTTTTCAGCACCATACTCCTTGTATCCTGTATATAGTTGTCTCCTGTGCTGCGGGTAATACTCTGGTTCTGGTTCAGTATATCATTTACAGAAAATTTCAGTTCACCGTTTTTCTTTTTAAACAATTGTTTGCTGAAACTGGCATTCCACAAAGGAATATTCTGGTTATATCCCTCCGCACGGCCTGTATTCATCAGGTAATCAAAATTTGTTGACAGAATGAAATTTTTAGGAAATGTATAAGCAATATCTCCGGAATATGTTTGTGTGAAATAATCCTCATTCAGCTGTGTATTGATAGTGTACTTTACATTATTATACGCCAGGTTAGCCTTAATGCCAAAATCAATTTTCTCTTTATTGATATTCACCCCTGCCCCCTGGGAAATAGTAATTGTTTTGGTAAAATTCTTCTGCTGGTTAACCAGGCTCACATCTTTCATATACGACATATTATTAGTAAGGTTGACGCTGGAACCCTTAAGTTTTACATTCTTAAATGGCAATCCGAGTGTAAAAAATGAAAATGCCCTGAAATAACCGTTTACGTTTTCATAGGTTGTAGTTTGCACCGGGCCTTTAGTAGTAATGCTGTTTACAATTTTATTTTGCGTGGTACTGATGCTAAGATTGGCGGCAATAAACTTGAATGTGAGAATATTGAATGTGTTGAAACCAATATTGAAATTGTGATTAAACTCCTGGTCAAGGTCTGGATTACCCACTTTTACATTCAACGTATCTGTTACGTCCGGTACATTCTGTAATTGAGAAACGGATGGCTGATTCGTTCTTCCATTGTAGAAAAACCGGAAATTCTTACTTCTTGCAGGAGTATAATTGAAATTTGCAGTCGGGAAAAGATTGGTATAATTCTGACGGGTCGTTGAATCCTTTCCTGTAGCTGCCTGGTAGCTTTGGTTTTCCAGCATTGACTTCTGAACACCTAGTCCAAATTGGTAATTATACTTTGGCTTTTGCACCCTGAAATTGGTACCGAAACGATGTGCCTGGAAAATATTTTTAAAATTATTTGTTTGCAACAGGTTAGGGCTGTCATATTTACCAGATGAGCCGTTGTAGTTGTTAGTCTCTTTCCTCGATTCGCTTATATTATTGGTAAACGCATAGTTAAACTCCAGTAGTTTGTTTAGTCCGAATGGTTCGGTATAAGAAGTGCTGATTACGTTATTATGCGTTTCTGTTTTTTGCTTATAATTCTGGTTTTGGGCAAAAGAGGATACAATATTTCCATCACTGTTGTAGAAAATATTATTTGAGATGGTAAAACCATCGCTTTCGCTGTTACTATTTGTATTATTCCAGCCGAGAGTAACTGTTCGGCCTGTTCTCTTGAACTTATGACGGAACAAAAGATTGTTACCAAGATTTAAACCGTTGCGGGAATTTGTATTCTTTGAATTTCCGGTAATAGCCAAAAACTCTTTAAGTGGCGTTTGAGACAATGTTGAAGAGCTATCAATACCAAAGTTTTCTGAATGCTGTACTGTTAAAGACGGCGTATATAAGATCGAATTCATTGAATCTATCTGATACTCAAACCGGAGGCTGAAGCGATGATTTTGATTCAGGTTATCGGCGAAAGACTTTCTCGATAAACTGGCGGTTGAGTCATTGGCAAAAAATGTCTGACGGAAAGTATTCTGCTCTTGCCGGGGTTTTGAATCTGAAAAGAAATAGCTGCCTGTTACTTTTACTTTGCTGCTCCACTCGTCTGTATAGTTCAAACCCACGGATGTTGATCTGATAATACCAGTACTGCTCCCGCTGCTAAAAAAATTTCCCATTCCACCCCTTCCGCCGCCGCCACCGCCACCGCCGAAATTTCCACCACCACCACCGCCGCTAAAGCCACCCATAGAACTGATAATATCGGAAAAAGAAAAACCCTGTTTATTAATGTTGTTGGTATTAAATAGAAGTGATATGCGCTGGTTACCTTTAAATTTATTTATACTAAGGTTTCCTTCATAACGGCCCTGGTCGCCATAGCCAGCCAATGCCCTTCCAAAGAATCCCTTGTTTCTGTCTTTTTTCAATTTAATATTAATCGTTTTACTTCTGCTACCATCATCAATTTTTGTAAACTTAGCCTGATCACTCATATCATCAAACACCTGCACACTTTCTACCATATCTGCTGTCAGATTTTTTGTGGCAAGTTTTGGATCTGTTCCAAAAAATTCTTTTCCGTCTACCAATACTTTCTGTACTTGTTCTCCCTGTGCCTTTACAGTTCCTTCTTTATCCACTTCCATTCCAGGAATCTTTTTTAATAAATCTTCTACGGTAGTATTTGGTTGTGTTTTAAAACCACTGGTGTTAAACTGAACGGTATCGTTCTTTACCTGTATGGGAGACTCGGTTGTAATAGTAACACCTTCAAGCATTTTATAATCCTTCTGAGCAGAAAGGTTTCCGAGATCAATGTCCTTTGCGGAAGAGGTTACGGAAATATTCTTTTTTATTTCTTCGTATCCTTTGCTGGTTATAATCAGACGGTAATCACCGGCAATTAAACCCTTTATCTCAAATACTCCTTGTTTATTAGACAGGGTAAACGTAACCAATGAGGAGTCCTTTGCATTTAAGACTGAAACTGTGGCATCTGCAATAGTTTGTTTTGCAGTAGTATCCACCAGTTTTCCTTTTATACTTCCATCTGCTTTTTGGGCTTGTCCCTTTATTAATAAAGTAAACACCAAAAGGAATAAGGTAAAAATCTTCTTCATAATCAGCATAATAGTGTACGAAAATAGACGTAAGAATAGATTACAACCTTCGGAATAAGCCTGTTTTTGACAAAAACAGGGATAAAATGGTCAATTTAACCGATGAACGGCTTAGCTGAAGAGATATTCCACATCCTCTCTTGTAAGTGTTTTCACAAATGATGTATCATCTGAAATGATATCTTTAGCCAGTGCCCTTTTCTTTTCCTGTAACTGCAGTATTTTGTCTTCGATGGTGTCTTTACAGATCATCCGGTAGGCAAATATATTTTTGGTTTGCCCGATACGGTGTGTACGGTCAATAGCTTGTTGTTCTACTGCCGGGTTCCACCAGGGATCTACTATATATACATAGTCAGCAGCCGTAAGGTTCAACCCTACACCGCCTGCTTTCAGCGAGATCAGGAATACCCTCATTTCATCATTATTCTGGAAACTTTGAATGGCTTTTTCCCTGTCGGGGGCAGAAGTGCTGCCATCAAAGTATTCATATTTAATACCCAGTTCTTCCAGCTTGTTTCTTATCAAGGCCAGCATTCCTAAAAACTGGGAAAAAATCAATGCCTTGTGATTGCTCATATCTTCACTTAACTCCCTTGCCAGCTCATCCAGCTTGATAGAATGATTATCAAATTTTTCCTGCTCATTCAATATAGCCGGAGAATCACATATCTGTCGCAGTTTCATCAGGCCCTGCAAGATGGTGAGTTGAGATTTTTGTATGCCTTGTGTTTCGATAGTGCCCAGTATCTGATTTCGAAAATCATTGCGATAGGCATCATAAATAGTTCGCTGTTCTTCTTCCATTTCACAAAACAGGATCATCTCCTGTTTTTCAGGAAGATCTTGGGCTACTTGCTCTTTAGTGCGACGAAGTATGAACGGATACAAAATTTTACGGAGATGCTCTTTTCTGTCCTGCTCACCAAATTTATCGATGGGTATAGCAAATTCTTGCCGGAAAAATTCCATCGTACCCAGCATGCCTGGATTCAGAAAGTTCATCTGCGCAAAAATGTCAAACGTATTATTTTGTAATGGCGTACCACTCATACACAGACGATGCTTTGCATTCAGCAGGCAGGCTGCCTTGGTTACTTTACTTGAAGGATTTTTTATAGCTTGTGATTCATCCAGCAGCACATAATCAAACTCAACACTCATCAATAGCTTAATGTCGCTTCGTAAAGTGCCATAAGTAGTAATTGTTACTTCATGATCTGTCAGTTCTTCTTTTATTCTTGTTCTCGTTGCCCCATGATGAATACGATAAGTCAGTTTGGGAGTAAACTTTTTTATCTCATTTTCCCAGTTATAAATCAGCGTAGTCGGACAAACCACTAATGCTTTCAGTTTGTTCTGCTCATTTTTAAGATGCTCCATGAAGGAAAGGGCCTGAACGGTTTTACCCAATCCCATATCGTCAGCCAAAATTCCTCCCCAATTGATATCTTTCAGGTAATTGAGCCATTGGTACCCGGCTACCTGGTAAGGCCGCAGTATTGTTTTTAAAGCATAAGAAGGTTCAATTTCTTTTATCTTATTAAACTCTTTCAGCTTTTCATATTTCTCTTCCAACTGCACTACCAGCTCTTCTTCATCTCTTGTTTCGAACAATTCATCCACCACGCTTAAATGATAGCGGGATAATTTGAGAGAATCTGTTTTTCCTTCACCCACCCTGAAAAGCAATGAATATTTTTTTAACCATTCTTCCGGAAGTATTCCAAGTGTTCCGTCGCTCAGGTGTACAAATTGCTGCTTATTCGCTAAAGCTCTTTTTACTTCCGCCACTGTTACCCGCTGATCGCCGAATACAATATCCACTTTAGCGTCAAACCAATCGGTATTGCTGCTGATAAAAATTTTTGTCTGCGGTTTTGCCGTATTGAACCTGAAATTCTTCAGTGCTTCAAAACCAAATACCGGTGTTTTATTATCCTTCATCGCATCCACAAACAGGAAGAACCAGTTATTTTTTAAGACATCAGTTCCTTTCAATGCCAGCGTGGCCGAATCTTCATTATAAACAAAATTGGAATGCAGATTTTGCAGTTTCTGAATAAACTCATTTTCCTTTTCCCTGTTACGATGCACCACCATCACTTTGTCTCCTTGCGGCACTATCACTTCATCCCTGTCTTTCGCTTTCGTTTCATATCCCTTGTAAGAAAAAGAAGGCTGAAAAACGAGGTAGTCTCCTTTTTCCAGTAAAAAGAGTTTTACTTCCGGGTTACCATCTTTCACTTCCTGAACCATCGATTTATCAAAATCCACTTTATGCTCTTTGGCGAGAGGCATGATAAACTTTTTCAGTGTTTCCGGCCATTCGTCTTCTTTTATCATCATCTTACCAGTTGGTAAAAATTTCTCTACCAGGTGAATCACTTCGTTGCTCATCCATAAATGCGCCTGGTTATTGTATAAAAAGAATAAAGGTGTTTCTCCTTCATTGTCACCCAGGTCAAACTCTAACGGCCCGGCCTTCACCCTGCACTGAATATTATAATGAACCCCGTTAGATACCGGGTTTTTCTTAATGATAAAATGTGGTTTTGCATTCTCTGCCTGCAACTGTAGTGGTTCAAGGTTATTTGTTTTAAATGCTTTTGATTCCCACAGCAAAAAAACAAAAGGGTTTCCGGCAGATTCAGTAAAAATTTTTTTGAGTTTGGGCAATAGATATTCTGCCATCAGTTCTTTTGTTTCATCCGGCAAGTCGTCGTCCTCCTGGTGAATAATATTTTCCCATATCCCGGAAAAAGGAGAATTGCGGCTGATATACTTATTGATTTCCGTATCCTGCAGTTTTCTTAACAAAGTCAGCAATTCTTTGTCGCCTTCCGTCAGTTGGTCTGTATTTACATAACGGCTGATATCCAGTTTTTCAACTTTGCCTGTATATGCATCATTGCTGTCGTTGGGCTCCCCCATGATTACATCTACCGTAAACCGGGGATAATTTTTCTTATTAAAATTAAAAACAACACCCAGCCTTTGTGACGGTTTAACATCCGGCTCTTCTGCAATAACAGGATGTTCTATCTCTTTTTCCCTTTGCGGAATCAGCACAGGTTTTGTTGGTGCTGCTACCGGTGCAACTCTTTTGATGCTTGCATCGAGTACTCGTAAGAAAGGTTTACCGTCTTTATAGGCAAACTCAAATTTTCCTTTCAGATCATCATCCAGCGAATAACCATAAGCTTCCAGCAGTTTGTTTTTTTCTTTGTCCCAATTTCGTATGCTATCAAAGTAATTAGCGCCATGCGTATTAAGCAGCTGCAGAAGCACTATCATCTTTGGCAGGCACAGCGGATGATTTTCATCTTCATAATCACAACTGGTATCAAAATTTTTTTCCTCGTTTTTCCGGATTATTACTTTATACGTTTGCCCGTTCAGTTTTACAGAAGCTTTTACTGTTTCATTTTCGGCATGCTCAATAGTTGCCTTATTGGTTCGCAAGAAAGTTTCTGCATCAATCATTGTTTCAGGAGAGCATAAAAGCCTTAATGTCTTTAAATCGATCGCTTTCATTTTCGCCACGGTGTGGCGCTGATCATACTTTACATTATCGGCCTGCAGGTGGCCCCGGTCAATCATTTCCTGCAACTGAAACAATGCGGCAGCTTCATGACGGCAGATATCTCCCAGGTTATACGGGCAGGCACAACGTAACGAAGTTTCTTTGGGGTCTTTAAATTTTTGTATGTATACTTTGTAATAAGTAGAGTAGCTGTCATCCTTTACCCGGAACACTGCTGAACCAAACAGGTCGTCGTATTCCACCAACTCCACAAATCCTATCGCATGGATTTTTTTTCCTCTGCGGATCACTTCATCAGTTCCATGGGTATAAACGTACTTAATAAGGTGCGGTAAAGCCATATAAGAAATTCCAAATTTTGAATTCCCAGATTCCAGCAATGAAAAAAGGGCAATCGGCAAATGTAAAAGAATGTGCAGCGGATTTCCTCGTAAAAGGCGATAAATAAAAAATATTTTTCATTCAGGAGAGGTGCGGAAAAAATGAAGTATCTTACAAAGTTTTTTTCGTCTTTTCTATTTTGCTTCTAACTTTCCATTACTGTAGACCGGTAATACATTTGCCACATCCGGAGTTAAACAGAATTTGATATCCTCTATCAAGCCAAATCTTTCCACCAGGCGATGGTAGTGCGTCAGTTTTGGTGCAAATTCAATGAGTTTATTCTTATGTTTTGCATACATCGTTTCAGCCATAAGTGAACTGTCGCACTGAATAGTAAATTCTTTTGCCAGGCGATTTATCACTGCGCCTGCAAATAAAGTGTCTTCCAGGTTAAAGCGATCTTTCCAGCCAGCGCAACCCAGCACCACATTTTTTTTCTCTGCTGATAAAAAATTACATACCGCCGAAAGATTAGGAAAAGAACCAGAGATAATGGTATCAGCATTTCTGTCCAATGCCATTTGCAGGAGTCTTGTTCCGTTGGTGGTGGTGAGTACCAGGGTTTTGTTTTCGATAAAATCTTTGGTGTATTCCAATGGAGAATTGCCGTGTTGCAATCCTTCAGCTATCATGCCATCTCTTTCACCTGCCGCAATGCCGTCAATATTCTTACTTATCTCAATGGCCTTGGGAACGGAATCAACGGGTATGACACATTTGGCGCCATTGTACAAGGCGGATGCAATGGTGGAGGTGGCACGAAACACATCAATAATAACAACGACACTGTTGCTCAGATCATATAAGTGTAATAAGGCCGGGGATATGGATGTATGAAGGGTGGGCTTGTTGTTCATAATAGATTTGCAAAAATAAGAAACGGCTGTTTACATTGGCCTGAATTACTTAATCAGCAATTTCTTCCATCGTTCGCTTTCTGCAAATTCTTTAATGGTCTTATTACGCTGCTCCAGTAACCGTTTCATGTATTTGGTAAGGTATAATGAATTAAACCATTCGCCGAATATTCCATAGGGTATTTCAAAATGTAACAGGTCGATCAGGATAGTACCGTTATCGCATGGCTTAAAATGATGCTCATGCTTCATCATTTTAAAGTCTCCCTGCACCTGCTCGTCAATAAACATCTCTCCTTTTTTCATTTCTGTTACTTTTACCCGGAGCAGTCTTTCTTTAAAAAAGTGCTTAGCCTTCCATGTCACGGTATCTTCTTTTTCAATAAGCCCGAAACGGATGCCGGCCACTGCTTCTTCCTTATGTGCAGCCATTGATTCTTTGTGGAGCCCGACATGACGGCTCAGGTCAAAAACCACCTGTGCAGGTGCAGCAATAAAAGTGGTAAGATGAATAGTTGGCATCGTTTACAAATTTGAGGTATAACGCTCAGTTATTGCAAAAACCTGACCACAGCAATGCAATTTATCAGGAAAATGGAATCTTAGCTACTTTGGCCTGCAGGAGTTTGTCCCGCACTTTGATGTAAATGTCCGTATCAATAGCAGCAAAGGCAGTTCGTACATATCCCATTCCAATGGCTTTGCCCAAGCTGGGAGATTGCGTACCAGATGTAACCACCCCAATCGTTTCTCCCGAATAATCTTTTATTTCATAACCATGGCGGGGAATACCTTTTTCTATCATTTCAAAACCTACCAGTTTGCGGGTAACTCCTTCTGTTTTCTGCCGGGCAAATATTTCTTTTGATGTAAACTCTTTGGTGAACTTGGTGATCCAACCTAAACCTGCTTCCATTGGTGAAGTGGTGTCATCAATATCATTACCATACAAACAGAAGCCCATTTCCAGACGAAGTGTGTCTCTTGCACCAAGACCAATAGGTTTCAATCCTTGCGGACCACCTGCTGCGAAAATTGCATCCCATATCTTATCAGCTGCCTCGTCTTTTTCTTCAAAATATATTTCTACCCCTCCGGCACCGGTATAACCTGTTGCGCTTACCAAAACATTTTCAACACCAGCAAATGTTCCTTTGGTAAATGTGTAATACTTAAGGTTCAATATATCCATTTCTGTTAATGGTTGCAGGATCTTTGTAGCATTAGGGCCCTGTATTGCCAGTAAACAGGTTTTATCCGAAATATTATGCATCTCCACCTTGTTCGTATTATGCTTCACAATCCAGTTCCAGTCTTTTTCAATATTAGACGCATTAACCACCAGCATATATACTTTATTTTCTTCGATGCAGTACACTAATAAATCGTCTACAATTCCACCGTCTTCATTCGGAAGACAACTGTATTGTGCCTGCCCGTTTTTAAGTTTTGCCGCATCATTACTTGTAACCCGCTGAATGAGGTCCAGCGCCATTTCTCCCTTCAGTATAAATTCACCCATATGGCTAACATCAAATACACCGGCGTTTTTTCGTACCGCTGCATGTTCATCGTTGATGCCCGTATAAGAGATGGGCATATTATAGCCGGCAAATGAAGCCATTTTGGCGCCCAGTGCAATATGTTTATTTGTAAAAGGAGTATTTTTCATTAGCAAAATTTGCGGCAAATGTAGTTTAAATACCGGTGTATTTTAGTGGAAACGGCATATTAAAAAATTTCTGCCACAGTTCAAATTTGATAATTTTATAACGATTTAATCAACTTAATTATGAAACGACATTTTTTATTTCTCGTTCTTTTCTTTTCGGTTGTTTTGGTAAATGGCCAGAAAATTACTGGTTGCGGGTTTAAAGTACCTCCCCGGACTCTTATTAAAACAAGTTTCCAGTCTGTGTATGAAGCAAAACAGATTCTGCAGAATATGCTGGATACAATCCGATGGAAAGAAAACTTCAGCGTAAAAGAACAGAATGGTATCCGCAATGCTTATGCTACCATAATAAACAGAGCAAGATGGATTATTTATGATAATGATTTTCTTGAAGATATTGACGCATACGCTTCCACTAAATGGGCATCTATCAGTGTGCTGGCACATGAAATGGGGCACCATTATTATAACCATACTGTAAGCGGTACAGGAAGTACTCCTCCCAGGGAAATTGAAGCAGATGCATTCTCAGGATATGTTATGCAAAAACTTGGCGCCACACTTAACGAGTCTGTTGCTGCAATTACCGCCATTGCTTCCGACAGGGCCAGTTCTACACACCCGGCTAAAAAAGACAGGGTGGCCGCTATTACAAAAGGATGGAACAGTGCAAAAAATGAAGGCCCTGCTTCCGGGGGAGGTAACAATGGTAATACCGGCGGAAATACAGGCACTGAAGGAAACAACTCCGGCAATACAAATACTCCTCCCCTGGATGATCCGAGCTGGATAAACCTGACCATACAAAGCAACAAAAATGAAAAAGTGATGCTTAGTGATGATGGAAAAAATTATCAGGTAGCAGAAATAAAAGCTGGTGAGGCTTTTGTTTTCCGTTTTGAAATTTATCAGTATGGTTGGCTGAAACTGCCTTATTATAACGGTTACCGGACATATAAATTACTGCACGGCAAGGATTACAGTATTCTATGGAACAGGCGTACAAAAAACTGGACGGTGGTAGAAATACCTGATTAATTCATCAAGTAAAAGTAAATGGCTCCTTTTAAGGGGAGCCATTTTTTACCCGGACATTTCCGGACTTCAACCTCCGTTATAATACCAGTGATGATACCGGTGAAGGAATTCCTGCCAAGGAACTCTCGGTATCTTTATACTTTTTCCTTATTTTAATGCT
This sequence comes from Chitinophagaceae bacterium, assembly GCA_044221225.1. Lineage (GTDB taxonomy): Bacteria > Bacteroidota > Bacteroidia > Chitinophagales > Chitinophagaceae > JJ008. The sequence goes on along the minus strand of JBGAPQ010000019.1, from coordinate 53,786 downwards.
AACCGGTTGGGGCTTTTTTTGTTTTTCTTCCAGTTCCTTTATTTTCCGGTCGCTTTCTTCTCTTTTCCGTTTTTCTTCCTCCAGTTGCTTTTGAATATCATTATCGGGCCGAATTACTTGGGATGCAGTGTCGTTTGATTCATAGCGATAATCATTATTTACTCTTCTGCTCCTGTCGCTTTTGTTGTTCATCTCTTTTCCGCTTTCACCTTTCAGCTTGCCGTCTATTCCCATAGTATAATCTACCCCGCTGATATAATCAAAAGAATAATCATCATCGATCCGTATATCAACCCCCCGATTATATTTCCTCTTAACTCTAAATCTGACGGGGTTTAATTTTTCCTTTACAGAGGCATCAAATCGGATTTTCTTGCCTACAGGCACCTGTATTGCAACCTCTACCTGTTGCCCGCGGAACTTGCTTGCTTTATCGATAATATATCCACTGGCCAGGTCGAGTACACTGTCTCTTGAGATTGCATTATACTGAATATTGGCGGCCCTGGTTTTGGCATCTTCGTCTGTACGGCCATAGCTGTATCTTTTTAATGTAACATGGTACTGAGAATCAAGGCTAGCCTCAATATTGAATCTTACGGTAGAAAGTTTCATGGTATCAGAAGAGATATCCCAGCCTTCTGCTTCATCACTAATCCAGCCAAAACCACCAGTATACTCCAATGCAGGTTGCGAAACAGCTACAACCATTTTCCCTTTAACCGGCTGTACTACTGTTAATATTTCATCCTTATGTTCATACTCCCTGAAATCTTTTGAAATGCTTGATGCTAATAAAATAGCCGATACCCATCCAACCGTCCATAAGGCACCAAAAGTCCAACCCAGATAATTTCCACCTGAACGGGCACGGATAATGCGACGGACTACCCATACTATAAACGCTACTAATGGTACTACCAGAAAGAAAATCAAAGTGCCCCAGGCATATATCTGTTGCCACTTGCTTGTCCATAAAAAATTATTTACCGGCCACCATTGCATACCCCCAAACAACAAAGCAAGCAACGAAACAAATAATGCAAAAGCAATGGTACCAAAAATGAACAGGAAGAATACTTTGAACAATACGCCTATCGCATGCCCAATTCCAGAACCGGTACGCCTGGCAGTTTCATTAACCTCTGTAGCAAATGCTTTTCCCCGGGTAGAAGAAAACTCTTTCGCTTTACTGGAAAAATTTTGTGCGGTCTCTTTTACTTCTTCACTCCAGCTTTTTACTTTATCTTTCATACTATCCACCCCTTCCTTTACATTTTGACGGATAGTGTTCACATCTACCTTTTCACCCCGCATTTCCATTTTCTGATAGGCGGTATTTGCTTCAGGAAGAACAATCCAGAGTATGATATAGATAAGTATAAAGGTGCCAGTAATAGAACTAAATCCTATATTCCAAAACAGGTCAAAATCATAATGCCAGCGGAAACCATTTAACGAATTGAAAAGAATATTTAAAATGAGTGGCGCGGCAAAAATAAATCTGATGGTTGAGGAACTTTTTCCAAAATAAGCAGCCAACCCGCCAGCTACACCGCCGATAACCCTGTCCTCTGGATTTCGGAACAATCTTTTTCCTGTGTATTCATCCAGGTCTTTTGGTGGTAATATAATCCACATAATGATGTATGCCAGAAAGCCTAAGCCAAATCCGCCAAATGTAACGATAGCAAAAAGTATCCGAATAATAGCGGGATCAACATTCATATAAGCAGCTATACCGCTACATACACCTCCAATAAACTTATCACTGGTATCCCGGTACAAACGGCCTCTCGGTTTTTTTTCTTTTTCGGTGTAAGTGCTGTTTTGCTGATACTGCTGTTGCTGGTTTCCCTGCAAAGGGATCTCACCGGGTTCGGAAGCTGCTTCTGCTTCAAAGTCTTCAGGTCTTCCCATTGAAGTAGCAATCTCGTCCACATCTGCATCTGTAATACATGAAGCCCCTTTACGAACTTTTTCGCTCATCAGTTCAGCAATACGGCTTTCAATATCATTGATAATTTCATCGCGGCTTTCTTCATGAGCAAAATAGCGCCGGAGACTTTCAATATATGCCTGCAGGCTCTCGTAAGCAGCGTCTTCAATCGGTATTACCCGTCCGCTGAGGTTTATGTTAATAATCTTTTTCATTGTAAAGTTATTTGGTTGAAGTAAGTTGGTTAGTAATTTATAGGTTGATCGGGTTTTTTATTCGCCAGGGCATTTACTCCGTTCGATAATTCATTCCATGTTTGCTCCAATTCTTTGTAAAAACTCTCTCCCTTTTCAGTAAGTGAAAAATATTTTCGGGGTGGGCCCGAATTGCTTTCCACCCAACGGTAGGTTAGCATATTGGCATTTTTCAATCGGGTAAGCAGGGGGTACAATGTACCTTCCAGGATTTGAAGATTGGCAGCCCTCATCTCTTCCACAATATCACTGGGATAAGCCTCACCCCGGCGAATTATGGAGAGAATACAAAACTCCAATATTCCTTTCCTCATCTGGCTCTGTGTATTTTCTATGTTCATAAACTTCTTTTTTTGCTAATCTGAGCCAAAGGTAAGGTGATGTTTGGTACTATGCAAAACAAAGTACCATATTTTTTATGGTATTTCTTTTCACTATTTTTCTTTTGGGGCCAGAATTAAGGTCTGTAAAGGATTTGGTTGAAAAGCAATCCGATCGGGTTCTACATGAATGGTAAAATATCTGGATAAGTGAATTTCAAAATATTTGCTGCTTTTTACCGAGTTTTGGCCTTTAATGCCATGAAAAAGATCATTTTACCCTTTTTTTTGATAGTTTTCCTCTTTTGTGCCTGTTCTGATAAATACCTTGTTTATAAAAATAATTACCGGTTTAAAAGCCCTGACGGAAAGCCCGATTACAGCCAGTTGGATTATTGGGCCGCCCATCCCTGGAAATGGGACCCCTCCGACAGCATCCCAAAACCTATCCAAAACGAAGAGTGGAGGGATTCTTTGGTTGATGCTTTCTTTCTGCATCCTACCACTTTTACCAAAAAGAAAGATGCAGAGCAGTTTAATGCCCCCATTGATGATGTAGCCATAAATGCAAAAACAGATTACAGTGCAATTTTGTACCAGGCCAGTGTATTTAACAATCAGTGCCGTGTTTTTGCGCCAAGATACCGGCAAGCACATATTCAGAATTTTTTTTTAAAAGACTCTGTAAAAAGTCATGCCGCTTTTGAGTTAGCGTATACTGATATTAAAACTGCCTTCGAGTATTACCTGACTCATTTTAATAATGGTGGTCCAATTATAATTGCAGGGCACAGCCAGGGTGCATTAATGGCAGAACGTTTATTAAAGGAATTTTTTGAAAATAAACCTCTTGGGAATAAACTGGTGGCAGGTTATATAATAGGCTGGCCCGTATCAAAAAATTATTTTTCTTCCTTAGAAATATGTTCTGATTCACTGCAGACAGGTTGTATATGCAGCTGGAGAACTTTCTATATAGGGTATGTTCCATCTTATCTAAAAAAGGAAAATGGGAATGCTTTTGTGACCAATCCACTTAGCTGGACAACCAGCAATGAGTTTGTTTCCCGAAAATTAAATATTGGAAGTGTACTCAAAAATTTTAATAAGGTATATAAACACACTGCTGACGCACAAATTAATAATGGACTATTATACACCCGTAAACCTAAATTCCCCTGGAGTTTTTTATTTCTGAGTAAAAATTATCATGTAGGCGATATTAACTTATACTACCTGAATCTCCGTACGAATGTGAAGCAGAGGGTGAAGATGTTCCGGAAACAATAGTCTATTTTTTATTATTGGCGATCCATCGTTTCTCTTCCTCAGAAGGTCTTATTACTGCATATTTTTTTACCATACTGATAGTTGCTTCATCCAGTACATCCACTATATTTTTATAAGAAGTTCCGGAATCAGGTTTGATAAGCAACATCAGCCCATTGTGACCTTCCTTCTTATTCATAATATCCAGCAAATGTTTTTTTTCAATAATAACTTCCCGCAAACCATTTTTACCTGATAATTTGGTTTTTTTAACAGCCCCCTGCTCTGCTGCTTTTTCCCAATTACCATGATAATACCAGATTGCATTTCCCATGTCAAGCAACACTGTCAGCGCATTGGAGTCACCCTGGTCCATTGGCTCACTATCTTTCGGCATAAAAAGATCCATGGCTGTCGGTTTGCTTAATTCCGTTGTTATCACAAAAAAACTGATCAGCAGAAACCCTAGGTCTACCATAGGAGTCATATCTATTTTCAGATTGTGTTTTACTATTCGTCTTACACCGTTTTTATTTTTCGTTCCGCCTGGATACATATTGCCGGTTATATCTGTTTGAGTCATAAGTGTGGTTTCCAATTGAGATTTCATCAGGCTGAAATTCCACAAAAAATCATTAGTTCTGCTGACAACTATCATGACAACAACCTTTTATCTGTATTAACTTTAAGTACAATTTATATGCAATGAAAACAATCATCGTTCCAACCGATTTTTCATCAATTGCTACTAATGCCATGCATTATGGAATTGATATGGCAAAAGCCGTACAGGCTAGTTTATTGCTGCTGCATGTGTACCAGGTACCCGTAAGTTTTACAGATACGCCAATTGTTTTGGTATCACTTGAAGACCTTCGTATAGGCGCAGAGGAACAAATTGAAAAATTAAAACAAGAAGTTGAGCATATGACTTCCGGAAAAATAAAAGTATACACAGAAACTAGGATGGGAAATGTAACAGACGAACTTGAAACCCTGTGTAATAAAATTAACCCCTTTGCAGTTGTTATGGGAACCAAAGGCGCTTCCGGCGTGGAAAGAATTCTGTTTGGCAGCAATACACTTACTGCTATACGTCATCTTACCTGGCCGGTAATCTGCATTCCTCCAGGAAAATCATTCGGCGCCGGAATTAAAAAGATAGGTTTTGCCTGCGATTTTAAAGATGTGGTGAAAACTACTCCAACCCATTTCATTATTGATTTTGTAAAAGAATTTCATGCGGAGCTGGAAGTACTTAATGTTGACTATCATAACAAACACTTCAAAGCAGAAACGCCTGAACAATCAGTACTGTTACACACCCTGCTGGAGGAAGCAAAACCATCTTATCATTTCATTGAGCATGCAGATATTGAAGACGGCATCAACGAGTTTGCAGAAAAGAACAATTTAGACCTGATAATTACTATACCCAAAAAACACAAATTGCTGGAAGGTGTATTTAAACCAAGTTCTACCAAGCAGTTGGTTTATCAGTCGCATGTGCCGGTAATGTGTGTGCATGAATAGTTAAGGTAGTAAAAACGAGAAAGGAGGGACAGAGAGTGAGGCATCTCTGTTCCTCCTTTATTTTTTAACAAAAAAGCGCCCCATTAAACTCTGACGTTCATCTTTCGCCGCATTAATGCCCTAATCTAAAATTCCGCACTTCCGGGTGTCCTCGGAAAGGCTATCACATCCCGGATATTCGTCATACCGGTGGCAAATTGCACCATTCTTTCAAACCCAAGTCCAAAACCCGCATGTGGCACAGTACCAAAACGTCTTGTATCTAAATACCACCACATTTCTTCTGCCGGTATATGCATTTCTTCCATTCTTTCTTCCAGTTTATCCAGCCTTTCTTCTCTTTGAGAACCACCTACAATTTCGCCAATACCCGGTGCTAATATATCCATAGCTGCTACCGTTTTCCCATCCTCATTCTGCCGCATGTAAAACGCTTTGATAGCTGCAGGGTAGTTATAAAGTATAACAGGTTTCTTAAAATGTTTTTCCACCAGGTATCTTTCATGCTCACTCTGCAGGTCCATGCCCCAGCCGGTAATGGGATATTGAAATTTCTTCTTCTTGCTGTGATTGCTTTCTTTCAAAATAGTGATAGCATCTGTATAAGTAAGCCTCTCAAAACTGTTGTTCAGAACAAATTCCAGTTTTTCCATAAGCCCCATTTCGCTACGCTTATCCTGCGGAAGTTGTTTTTCTTCATCTGCTAAACGTTGGGTAAGAAATTCCAAATCCTCTTTATTATTATCCATCGCATACTTAATAATGTATTTGATGAACTCTTCAGCAAGGTTCATATTGTCTTCCAGGTCATAAAAAGCCATTTCTGGTTCTATCATCCAGAACTCAGCAAGGTGCCTTGCGGTATTGCTGTTCTCCGCACGGAAGGTGGGGCCGAATGTATAAATATCGCCAAAGGCAGTAGCGCCAAGTTCGCCTTCTAACTGACCGCTTACAGTAAGGTTGGTGCTGCGGCCAAAAAAATCTTCTTTAAAATTAATGGTACCATCATCATTCTTAGGTGCAGTTCCATCAATGGGCAATGTGGTTACCCGGAACATTTCTCCCGCCCCTTCCGCATCACTGGCGGTGATAATAGGTGTGTGCATGTACACAAATCCTTTTTCATTAAAGAACTTGTGAATGGCAAATGCCAGTGCATGGCGTATTCTGAATACTGAACCAAATGTATTGGTGCGGAAACGCAGATGCGCTTTTTCTCTTAAGAATTCCAGGCTGTGTTTTTTCGGCTGCAACGGGTATTTCTCTGCATCACTGTCGCCCAGTACTTCAATGGTTGCAGCGTTCAAATCCATTTTCTGCCCCTTGCCCAATGAGGGAACAATGTTGCCTTTTACTTTCAGCGAGGCGGAGGTGGTAATTCTCTTCAGCAGTTCTTCGTCAAACTTGCCAAGGCCGGCCACTACCTGTATATTATTATTGGTGCTGCCATCGTTGAGTGCAATAAACTGGTTGTTACGGAATGTGCGAACCCATCCCATTACGGTTACTTCCTGGCCCTGCGGCTCCTGTGCCAGCAGGTCTTTTATTTTGATGCGGTTGTTGAACATCCCTGAAATTTTAAGAGTTGCAAAGGTAAGCTTCATTGAGCACTGACAGATGAACAATGGCCGCTTTCGCTTAGTATAAACACTGCAGTACGGGGCAAACCGGGGAGTTGAAGCGGGTAAAACTCAAAAATTTTTAATTTTCCCAAATTAACCGTATACTTGCAGCGGAAAGAGGCCGATAAGTTTAGCTCTCCAAAGCATTTGGCTCATCATTTACCTGCCGATTTCATTCAACATAAACTCAAATTTTTCAGATTTCAAGATTGGTGACTTCGAGTTGTGACTAACCTCAAGATTTTTATATGTATGACATTCTCCAACTGAACGACATGCTCGTTCCTGAGTTGCTGGACATTGCTGACCAGCTGAAAATTTCTAATGCCAAAAAGTTGAGTAAACAGGACCTTGTTTACAAAATTCTTGACAGCCAGGCCATTGCTGGTTCCAAAGGAGTCAAGCCTGCAGAAGAAGGCAAACGTAAACGTATTATCAAAACCAGCACCAGCACTGGTGGTAGTGAAGAAGCGGTGGTGGAAAGCAATGAAGAAGAAAAAACGATCACTAAAAAACCCCATATGTCCCCTAAAAAGGAAGCCCCTGCTAAAAGAGGTCGTAAAAAGCCCGATGAAAAAGAACTAGCAGTTGAACCTGTAATAGAAAATCCTGCAAAATCAGAGTCTGAAACTAAAACAGACCAACTGGCTCAGGCTATTCTGAACGAATCCAATCAACAATCTCCAGAAACTCCTTCCGGGACCGGATCAAATAAGTTTTACCCACCTCGCCGTGAACAGCAGTTTAATGTTGAGTTTGATGGAGTAATATTAGGCGAAGGCGTTCTTGAAATGATGCCTGATGGTTATGGGTTCCTTCGTTCTTCTGATTATAATTATTTATCATCCCCTGATGATGTATATGTTTCTCCCTCTCAAATAAAATTATTCGGATTAAAAACTGGCGATACAGTTCACGGAGCAGTTCGTCCGCCAAAAGAAGGTGAAAAATATTTTGCCTTATTAAAAGTGGATACCATCAATGGTAAAAGCCCGGAAGAAGTTCGTGATCGTGTGCCATTTGACTATCTGACGCCTTTGTTTCCTTACGAAAAGCTGAATTTGTTTACTACTGCTTCTGACTATTCCACCCGTATTATGGACCTGTTCACTCCGATTGGTAAAGGGCAGAGAGGATTAATTGTAGCACAGCCTAAAACAGGTAAAACGATGTTATTAAAAGCAGTGGCCAACGCTATTGCAGCTAATCATCCGGAGTGTTACCTGATGGTAGTGCTGGTGGATGAACGTCCGGAAGAGGTGACCGACATGGAACGCAGTGTAAAAGCAGAAGTAATTGCTTCTACATTCGATGAGCCTGCAGAAAAACATGTAAAGGTTTCAACCATCGCTTTGCAAAAAGCAAAACGGCTGGTTGAATGCGGGCATGACGTAGTGATATTACTGGATTCCATTACCCGTCTTGCAAGAGCACATAATACAGTGGCACCTGCATCCGGTAAAGTATTGTCCGGCGGTGTGGAAGCAAATGCAATGCAAAAACCCAAACAGTTTTTTGGTGCTGCCCGGAAAATTGAAAACGGCGGTTCGTTAACCATTATTGCAACAGCTCTTGTTGACACAGGAAGTAAAATGGATGAAGTAATCTTTGAGGAGTTCAAAGGAACCGGTAATATGGAATTGCAGCTTGACAGAAGACTATCGAACAAACGCATTTTCCCGGCAATCGATATTGTGGCGTCCAGTACAAGACGTGATGATCTGTTACTGGAAAGAGATGTGCTGCAAAGAATGAATCTCCTTCGTGTTTATCTGACAGATATGAATACGGAAGAGGCGATGCGGGAGTTGCAGAACCGTATGAAAGGAACTAAAGACAATGAAGAGTTTTTAGCAAGCATGAACAGGTAATGTGACAATTAGCCAATTTGAAAATTTAATAATGGTTGCTTTATAATGAGGCAGCCTTTTTTATTTTTGATAATCCAAATGGGGGTTGAAAAAATATATATTGAACAATTCCTCGAATTAGCCAGGTATCATCCTGTCCTTGATGTAAGAAGTCCGGGTGAATACAGCCATGCTCATATACCAGGCGCATATTCTTTACCCTTATTTACGGATGAAGAAAGAAAAGTGGTTGGCACCACCTACAAACAACAAAGTCGTGAACAGGCGATAAAAATCGGATTAGATTATTTCGGACCGAAAATGAGAAGTATGGTTGATAGTACTGAGTCGGTAATAAAAAATCAAGACCCTAAACTATCGGCACAAGACTCCCGGATTGTACTCGTTCACTGCTGGAGGGGTGGTATGCGCAGCGGTGCCGTTTCGTGGTTACTCGATCTATATGGCTTCAAGGTTTATTCTCTTATCGGTGGTTATAAGAAGTACCGCAATTATATACTTGATATTTTCAAATTGCCATTTCACTTCAATATACTCGGAGGATTCACAGGTTCAGGAAAAACCGAATTATTAAAAGCACTTAAAGAAAAAGGGGAGACGGTTATTGACCTGGAAGGTCTTGCTAAACATAAAGGTTCCGCATTTGGAAGTATTGGTATGCCCCCGCAGCCTACCCAGGAAATGTTCGAGAACTCACTAGGTACCCAGTTATTGCGTAAGGGTTTTCAAACAAAACCCGGAAATCCGAAAACCGCTATCTGGCTTGAAGATGAATCCCAGCGTATCGGGCTTGTCAATCTGCCTGGCGATTTATGGAAAAATATGCGGCAATCACCCATTTACTTTTTGAATATCCCCTTTGAGGAACGACTGAAACACATTGTACAGGAATATGGTCAGTTAAACCAGGAAAATTTGATAAATGCCATTGAGCGAATCAGCAAAAAATTGGGGAATTTGAATACAAAAACAGCCATTTTACTGCTAAAAGAGGGCAAAAAGACCGAAAGTTTCGGCATTTTACTGAAATATTACGATAAGTTTTATTTTCGGTCTTTGCACAATCGGGAGGGGTTGAATTCGTTATTACATACGGTAAATTGTAAATCCGTAAGTACTGAAAATGCAGACCTACTTATCCGTGAAATCCGCTTTCAACTCCAAGAGCCTGAGGCTTAGTTTTCTGTTTATACTCTTACCGCTTTTCTTCCATGCACAATCGCTAACTGGCCTCTGGGTGGGTGCGTTGCACAACGACAGCAGCACTGTAAGAAAAGACCAGTCGTTTGAAATTGTCCTGACAGAATATAAAGGCAAAGTGTTTGGTTATTCCAGAAGCGAATTTATTGTAAATGATACCCTGTATTATATCGTGAAAAGAGTGAAAGGAACTATCGAAGGCGACGTATGTGAAGTAACTGATGACGAAATCATTGCTTATAACTTCCGGGGAAAACTGGATAAAGGCATAAAAGTGACAAGCACATTCCGGCGAAACCAAAATGACAGCTCCTGGTATCTCGATGGTACCTGGAAAACAAATGCAAACAGAAAGTACTACTCAGTTTCAGGCAAAGTAAGCCTGGAAGAAGAAAAAGATTTATCAGCATCTAAAATATTTCCTCACCTGGAAGAATTGAAAAAAGCCGATGATATTGCTTTTTATAAAGAAAGAAAAGAGGGGGCGCCGATTGTAAAGATTGCAAAACCAGAACGGATCAATGCGGAATACATTGATAAGGCCAAACAAATACAGGACGGTAGAGATTTAAGTAGCTCTGTACATCAACCGGATTTGCCAAAAACAGAAATTAAACCACCTGTTGTGGCTGCAATGCCCGATCCTGTTGTAATAACCGAAAATAAAAGGCCCGGAGAAAACACATCTGCGGGCAAAGAAACTTCTGCTATAAAAAATCAAGAATCTGAAACCACTCCCGTAAGAGAAACAGCTCAATCCATCCGAAATTCAACAACGATTTCTGTCGCTGACGATGGCCCTGTTGGCGAACAAACAGGTGATAAAAAAACAGAAAAAAGCAACGCTGTTGCTATCAAAAAAAATAATAACAATACAAAATCTGAGTTTACCGGAACTACACAATCAGAAAATATAAACAGGGCAGAAGATATTGTTGCAATAACCACTCCCACTGATAAAAACAACTCTTTACCAGCCTCTGCTATAAAAAAGCAGGAGGGCAATCCATCAAAAATAAATACCGAAGGCGCTAAACCAATCATAGTAGCAGAGAAAAAAGATGTTGTTGCCAGTCCCTTGGATAAACAAAAAGTACCTGCTACCAAAACGCAGCCCCTTGCTATTCTAAAAAAACCAGAAACAAGAGCTGCGGTTTCTACAAATACTATTTCAAATAAAACAGAAGATAATGAAAAAGTTACTTCTGTTCCTGCACCACAGGCCACAAATACTTTGTCTAATACAAATGCTCCGAAAAAAGAAATAATACCGTTGGTGCCGGCTGTGGTTAAAAACCCCGCAGAAGATCCAATAAAAAAATCCGCTGTAATAGAAGGAAGAAAATCTGAATTTTCACAAGAAGTCAATTTCAAAACAGACAGCCTGGTGCTTTCGCTTTATGACAATGGGGAAATAGACGGGGATACAGTTAGCATATATTTGAATGGTGAAGTGATAATGGCCAGCCAGGGATTAAAAAGTTCAGCCATTCGGAAAACAATACACCTTCCGGAGGGAAGTGAAACTTTTACACTCGTCATGTTTGCCGAAAGTCTTGGTAAGTATCCTCCCAATACAGGTTTACTTGTTATCCGTGATGGAGATGATATATACAACCTTCGTTTCAGTTCCGACTTTCAAAAAAGCTCTGGTATTGTTTTTCGAAGAAAAAAGTAATTTAACAGGATGAATCGGCTGTTGTATTTATCCTTCTTGGTTTGCATCTCACTTTTATCCACTGCGCAAAGCATACAAACGGACACCGTTTATTCCAATAGCGTAAAAGACAAGTTTGTTATTGAAGTCCGCAAGCCTGCCGGTTTTACCACTTCCGGTAAATATCATCATGTTTACATGACAGATGGCTCCATTGGTATCGGCGATTATGTATTCGGCAGGGATAAATCATGGGCGGCCACAATTCCATCCAATTGCGTTATCATCGCCATCTCACACATTGGCAACTGGCATGATAAAAGGCCAAGGGATTTCATCCCGTCTGATATCAGTAAAAATGTGGAAGAAAATTTTGGAAAGGCAGATAAGTTTTATCTGTTTATGAAGAACGAACTGATTCCCCATATTGAAAAGAAGATGCCCAATAAAAAAGACCGGGTTTTTATCGGGCATTCTTTTGGTGGTTTATTTTGTTTATACACTTTATTTAAAGAAGATAAGTTATTTGACAGGCATTTTGCTATCAGCCCTTCGGTTTGGGCTAACTATTATGAACTGAACAAAATTGAAGAAAAGTATTCAGAAGCTAACAAATCATTAAAAGCAAACGTAACACTTTATGCAGGCGGGCTGGAGTTCTTAAACAAGGTACTGTATTCAACCCGAAGTTTTTATACTACTGTAATCAAAAGAAAATATGCCGGACTTACAATTAGAAAAGACGAAATCGGCAATGCTAATCATTTCAGTATCCGTAAACCTGCAGTTGACAGAATATTTGAGTCGCTGAAAGATTAACTTTGACGGATTCAACATTCCGGATAAATGACTCAAGATTCAATACGACTAACCCAATTCTCTCACGGAGCTGGCTGTGGCTGCAAGATTGCTCCAAAAGTACTCGATGAAATATTGAAAAGCAATATTGCATTACCCGATAATGATAACCTGCTGGTGGGCAACCACAGTAAAGATGATGCAGCGGTGTATGATCTGGGAAATGGTACAGCCATAATTTCCACTACCGATTTTTTCATGCCTATTGTGGATGATCCTTTTGATTTTGGAAGAATCGCTGCAGCTAATTCCATCAGCGATGTATATGCTATGGGAGGAAAACCATTGATGGCTATAGCTGTATTAGGCTGGCCGGTGGAAAAGGTTCCGGCTGAAGTGGCACAAAGAGTGGTAGAAGGAGGAAGGAGTATTTGCGCTGAAGCCGGTATCCATTTGGCAGGCGGACATAGTATTGATTCTCCCGAACCGATTTTCGGCCTCGCCGTAACTGGTATAGTGCCAATAGAAAACTTAAAACAAAACAATACCGCACAGGAGGGTGATTTTTTATTTTTAACCAAGCCATTGGGAACAGGCATTTTATCCACTGCACAAAAAAGAGGACTGCTTAAAGAAGATTTATTAGAGATAATAGTGAAACAAATGACAACACTAAACAAAGCAGGGGAGGAGCTTGGAAAAATAAAAGGAGTGCATGCAATGACCGATGTAACCGGTTTTGGTTTGCTGGGTCATTTAATTGAAATGGCGGAAGGCAGCGGGTTAAGCGCCGAAATATACTATGATAAAATACAGGCGATCCCTGCTGTGAAAGAATATATAGCACGGGGAATATTTCCGGACGGAACCACCCGCAATTGGAGCAGCTACGGTGAAAAAATAAAATTCGAAAAAGGTGTAAATGTAGCCGAAGCTTTTAAGCTGCTACCCGATCCCCAAACAAACGGAGGGTTGTTGATATGTGTAAGCGAAGGGAGTGTGGAGGAAATAAAAAAAGTATTAAATATTAAGGGGATAATACCGATAGGAAAAATAATTACAAAGAATGAGAAGATAGTTTGGGTGAAATAAATATTTGCAAAATGAAAACAACTCTCCTGAAAAAATTTTACTGGAGATATATCTACTACTTTTTTTAAGAACTCCTCAACATTGCCCTGTAACCAATTAATAGCTGACTATATCACTTTGGAAACCCATATCACTCTGGCCCGATTTTTAAATAAAAAGCAGCGATCTGTGTTCTGGATCGCTGCCAACCATTAACCATCTGCTTTTAACCTACTTAAAAATGTTATAGCGGAGCAATACCTCATGGGCATTGGATCCGGCATCAAATACGCTGATCGGTGTTTTATAAATATCAAAAGAGTATCCTACTGTAAATTTTTTGTTGATGTTCAAACCAGCAGAAAGAATAAAGCTCTGTTTGGCACGCATTGCCAGCCCCCACCAGAATACTTCGCTGTGCTCCACCCGGAAACCTCCCTGGAACTCCAGCGGTGCATTGGGCAGGTAAATGAATAAAAAGTTAGGGGTGATGGAAGTAGCGCCATCCACACTCCACTTGTAAGAACCATGGAAATAATAATGGCGGTACAAACGGGCCTCTTCGCTAGTACTGAGTGAACCAGAATAATAATTCAGTTTAGACTGCACCAGTTGCGAGACAGATGCGCCGAGCTGTAATTTTTTCCCGGTGTAAGAAACGCCAAAGCCTGCGTCAAATTTGAATTTATTATCACTGGAACCAAGTGCCGGGTCAGCACCCAGGGTTTCAGAAAGCTTTGCCCTGTCGATTGAATACTGCTGACCTCTTGCTTCAATACCTAATGAGAATTTACCGCCGTTTGCCATTGGAATATGTTTTGCAAACTGTAAGGCAATACCGGTCCGGGAAGTGGGCCCTGTTTTATCATTGTACAGGTAGCCGCCGAGACCGATCTTTTGCTCAGGCAATTCAAAAGAACCAAATAACGTAGCCGTCTTTGGGCTGCCGCTGATACCACTCCACTGGCTGCGGTAGGTGGCGCCTACCATTCCTTTCATCAACGTTCCTGCAGTAGAAGGATTGTGTAGAACACCCTGCATATCGTACATAGACGATGACTGCAACTGCTGCGCACTGGCGGATGCAACTGCTGTAATCATTAACACGGGTAATATATAGCGTTTCATGGTTTTGTTTTTTGTGTTTGTTATCTCAAAATTGTTACGTCGCCCTTCAGCGTTACAGATGCGTTATTAATAAGGCGATAGGTGATCACATAGTAATAGGTACCATCAGCCACGGGATTACCTTTGTAGGTTCCGTCCCATTTGTTTTGGTAGTTATCATCTTTGTAAACAACATTGCCATAGCGGTTGAACACCGTTACATATACCTGCTTGGTACAGGCGCCGCCATTATTTGTTACCACCCATGTATCATTTTGGCCGTCACCATTTGGCGTAAAGGCGTTCATTACTTTCAGGCAGTAAGGAATTACGTTCACCACCATATTGTCTGTCGAAGTACAATTATTATTATCCCGTACAGTAAGTGTGTAAGTGGTGGTAATATTCGGCTTGGCTACCGGTGTATAGGTATTCGCTCCGGTTAAAGTACTGGTCGGCGTCCATGCAATAGAAGCAGGGGTGGCTGTACCATTTCCTTCCAGCATCACTTCATCGCCATCTACAATTGTTTTATCCGGCCCGGCATTGATAACCGGGTTTGGTTTGATACCAATGTTTACTGTTTTATTTCTTACACAACCATTCAGTGTAGCGGTAACCGTATAGGCGGCAGTTGAATTTACCGTTGCAACAGGGTTGCTGATATTGGTAGCAGATAAACCTCCCGCTGGTGACCAAACATAAGAAGCACCTGTGCCATTGGTGCTGGCCAGCATTTGTACTGGAGCTCCGGCACAAACCAGTGTGTCATTGTTGGTGGTCAGTGTCAGGTTGTCGTTAAAACCGATATTGATCGTTTTGGTGATAATACCACAGAAAGCATCTTTTACAACAATGGTCTTGGGCCCTTGTGTCAACCCGGTGAATGAGTTAGAGGATTGGAATGCGCCACCATTGATGCTATATGTATATGGAGCAATGCCGCCTGTTGTGTTCACAGTAATGCTTCCCCCGGTCAGGTTCGTACAAGAAGCGTTTGTTACAGCTTCAGTAGTATTAACATTTATATTGGCAGGGTTGCCATACTCCATGATATGACCTGCTACGTTAGGTAAGGTAAATCCTGTTATAAATACTTTCCTGTTTTCAAATGTAATAGCAGGAGGTACCGTTTTCGGAGAAAAGGCCAGTGTGTTGAACAAACTGTTGGTGGGTGCAATATCATGGGTCCAAGAAGCTCCTCCGTTGGTTGTTTTAAATAACACACCTCCGGGAGAAATTACATAGCCATTATTAACATCGTGAAACAATACCGCATTAAGGTTACCTCCGCCAAAAGCAGTAATGTTGTTGGTAATATCCTGCCAGGTGGCACCGCCATCGGTTGTTTTAAATACAACTTTTCGGGGAAAGCCGTTACCCGTCAAGAATACCACATTCTCATTCAGGGCAAACATATCTGTATAAGTGATCTGTGGTGTTACTCCCGGTGTAGGCAATGGAAGTTTGCTCCAGGTTACACCACCATCTGTTGTTTTCCATATGGTATCCCTTGTGCCCGATACATAACCTGTAAGGCGGGTGGGGAATTCAATGAATCGAAGGTTTTGAAAATTAGACCCGGTATGAAAACCATTGAAAGTTGTCCATGTAGCACCACCATTGGTAGACCTGAAAACTTTTGGTGATCTTGATGCTGCTGGTACAGAGAATCCACTGTATCCCACTACCCACACACTATCATTTCCTGCAGTTGCCACATCCCACATTTGTTCGTTGCTGTTGGCGAAAACAGGATCTAGAGTTGGGTTTGTTGGCGGAACAGCATTCATATCATCCGATTTATAGATCGTTCCTACACTGGTAGCTAAATAAGCTTTAGCCGGGTTATTCGGTACATAAGCATGAGAGTTGATAGAAATATTTAGTGATGTAAAGTCAGATCTTGTACGGTCAAACCAGGTAGTGCCGCCATCGTTTGTTACAGCAATGGAGGAGCCGCCTGAAGCCATACCATTATTACAATCGGCAAACTCAATTTTACCATAAGCACCTGTAACTTGTAACTTGTAATTAGTATGCCAGGGTGAGCCTGCTGTTGAATCTGCCACTACACCATTGGTACCCAGTGTTAGGAATTTTCCATTGGGAGCAATATCCAATGCCCATGTACCAAATGCGCTATAATTCTGTCCCTGCGGCAAGCTGTTTACCTGTACCCAGTTTCTTCCTGTGTCAACAGAGGTCCAGAAACGGCCGAAGTTTCCAGTTGCATATAATTTTCCATCTGCCGCCCTTTTCATATGATAAGGGTTAGAAGCGCTTAATACCTGCACAGCCGGTATGGCCGGGTAGCCCGGAGGTGGTCCGCTGTTACCGGTATTTAATACCTGGTACTTACCTTTTTCATATACCCCGGGGCGATTAATATTTTGTGTGCTGTCATTTTTGCCGGTACGTACACTTACCACCACATTATTATTAAATGACATCATCACAATCAACGAGTCATTGATAATATTCAGGGCCCTGAACTGCTGAACGGTTTGGCTTACTGTTGAAAATTTGGAAGTACAGTTTATTGTTGCCGGAAAGCCAGTATACCCCAGTCTTTCTTTGCTGATGGAATAGTCGGTCAATGTACCATTATCAAACTTCCACAAAAGGCTGGCATTATGTGATCCTGTTGTTTGTTGCCCGGTAAAAGCACAGGTGGTGGTACTGGTGATATTAGGTATACCTAATCCAGGAAAAGTGGAAGCGCCGCCACCACAGATATAACCAATATTATTATTTATGAACTGTATTCTTTGTATCTCTTTGGCTTTTGCCGTAATAGGAAGATCGATTGACGGATAAGTGGCATTGTTAATGAACCCTGCCTTAGTGGTACCATTGGATGCAGGTGCCGCTAATGAATCCCAGGTGGCGCCACCATTGTTGGTGAAATATAATTTGGGAATAGAATCTAATGTGTTCCACTGGCCACCGATATACCCTGTATTTTCATTGATAAACCAAACTGTGTTGATATTTCTGGCATTATTATACAAAGGTGTTCTCACCAGTGTCCATGTGGATCCCCCATCAACCGTCTTGGCCATAGCTCCCAGGGATCCTACTGCATAAGCCGTGGTAGCAGATACAAAATGAACGTCTGAAAAAGAAGGTTTTTGCCAAAGTCCTGCAGCGTTTACAAAAGTAAACGGCCCATAGGTCCAGTTGCTGCCGCCATCCGTAGTTCTGGCTATACCGCCATCAGTACCCACAGCAAGGGCAATACTGTTATCAAGAAAATCAACTTCAAAAGGAGTAAACCCGAATTGTCTTGGATTACTAAACTTCCAATTGGTAGTGTTGTAATTGCTCTGACCCGTGGCCAGCAGGGAAGAAAAGGAAATCAAAATTACCAGCAGGTAATAATACGTTTTCCCATAACAGCTCTTCTTCATTTTGGTTATTTTTTAAATCCTGGAATAGAAATGAACAGCAAGGTTACCCCAAGTCCTAATCAGTGCTTGTAGAATTAATTCTACTGTTTTTAATTGATATTTATCTCAATATTGATATGGGAAAAATGAATGCAAAAACCGCTGAAACATACATGGCTGCTGATTTTGCTCCTTGCGGGTATGATGGCTGGTGCACAGGATAGGTCAAATAAAGGGAAAGAGTTTTGGCTGGGTTATGGCTATTGCTGGAACTTTACTTCGGAAGCTCCTCTTAACACACAGGAGTTGGTTCTTTATTTAAGTGCTGAAGCCCCTGCAAATGTTACTGTATCCGTATCTAACACCGGTTGGAGTCAAACTGTTAGTATTCCCGCCAATACAGTTAATGCAAGTATATTGATACCCAAAACCGGAGCTGATGATGCCCGAATCTTTAACGAAGGCCTGCATAATAAAGCTGTTCATATTGTAAGCGATACCCCAATTGTTGTATATGCTCACACCTACAATGGAATGATTTCAGCAGCGACCATGCTGATGCCCGTAGAAACTTACGGGTATAAATACTACTCATTAAATTATTCGCAATCTCAGTCTGGTTCAAGCCCTCCGAATCCCCCAATTACTACTACACAAAACGGGCCCGACTGGTATTCCTGGTTTTATGTGATTGCTTCAGAAGATAATACCCGGTTACTAATTACTCCATCAGATACAACCCGAAACGGGTGGCTGCCCACTCAAACCTATACAGTAAACCTGAACAAGGGTGAAATATATAATGTAATGGGTAAGTTGGGGGCGGGCAGCCAGACCTGGGCAGCCAGCAAAGACATGACAGGAAGTAAGGTTGTTTCTATACCGGGTAATGATGGCAACTGTCATCCTGTAGCTTTATTCTCAGGCAGCAGCGGAATCAGGTTGTGTAAAAACGATGGGGGAGAAACAATGCAGCAGCAGGTTTTCCCTTTACAAGCATGGGGTACCCGTTACCTCACTTATCATACACTGAATAATACGAATACGGATATTAATGATCCTTTCAAAAATTTCTACCGCATTGCAGTAGCAGATCCCGCAACAGTAGTAAGAAGAAACGGAACGATATTGACCGGATTGGTCAATAATTTTTATTACGAACTATTGGATAGTAGCGGAGGAGATTTTATAGAAGCTGATAAACCAATCCTGGTGGCACAGTATACTCCCGGGGGAAACCGTTGTTACCTTGCAAGCAGTTTTGCTTATGGCGATCCGGAAATGTTTTATCTGAGCCCACTTGAACAAGGAAGGAAGGATGTGTTGTTTTATGTCACCCGTAAAGCAAATATTGATTATAATTATTTGAATGTTATTGTATCATCTGCGGGTTTGGGTTCATTGTTGTTAGACGGAGTTCCTTTTGATCCTGCTAATACAAGGCCGCATCCAAATCACCCCGGCTATTCAGTAGCTGTTGCCAGAATAACCGGCGCAGCAGCACAGCATCGTCTTACCTGCGATTCAATATTTACAGGAACAATGTATGGCCTTGGTTTTTTTGAAAGCTATGGATATAATGTTGGTACTTTCATTAATAACCTTAATCATTATAGTGAAATAAGGAATGTATATAATTCAACTATTAACACAGATACGTTCACCTGCCCTAAATCGCCGGTAAGGCTTTTTGTAAAATTGGGCTACCCTGCCACATCCATTCACTGGAAACTTAGCCAGGTACCTGGCATGAGCCCTAATGCTGATTCTGTTATCAGCAACCCGGTACCTGTACGAACAGAACAGATAAATGGCAGGACCTATTACGTCTACACCCTGCAACAGGATTTTACTTTTACCACAACTGGCACCTATTATATTCCTGTTTCTTTTACAGCTACGGTTATCGAAAACTGCAGCCAAACAGAAAATGCACAAGTAAAAATAGTGGTGAAGCCCGGACCAAAAGCAGATTTTATTTTCCCAGCACCCAGTTGTTTGCTCGACAGCATTCACTTTACAGGTGCTGCTGTACCAGGCACATTTAATCTGGTAAACTATAACTGGTTCTTTGACGATAACACAACGGCTAATTCTGTTAACGCAATAAAATTATTTACAGCTGCCGGCAATCAAAATGTCCGCTACAGGGTTATTGCTGATAATGGCTGTGTGGGTGACACGACAAAAACAGTAACAATTCTTGACAGCCCCGTGGCTTTATTCAGCATCAGCGGCAATATCTGCCAGCGGGATTCTGTAAGAATAACAGATGCATCAACAATATCCGCCGGTTCTATCACCAGCTGGCAATGGAATTTTGGTGATGGCAATACCAGCACAAGAACAAATAATACCCCATTCTATCATCTATATACCACACCGGGCAATTATACTATATCGCTCATTACCGTTGCGGCCAGCGGATGCAAAAGCGATACTGCTTTTGTACCGGTAATCATATTACCAAGACCCGTCGCCGACTTTAGCACCGGGGGAAACGTCTGCCTCGGTGATTCGATACGGTTTATTGATGCCTCCACTACCCCCGCCGGAACGATTACCAGCTGGCAATGGAATTTTGGCGATGGTAACAGCAGCACAAAAACAAATAATAATCCATTCTATCATTCTTATGCCAGCGCCGGAAACTTCGCGGTTACACTGGTAGTTACCGGGAGCAACAGTTGTGCAAGTGATACATTCAGGCTTGTGGTAAATGTAAGTAGTAAGCCAGCTGCTGCTTTTACTTATAATGGAAACCCATGTATTGATAGTTTGTTGACTTTTTCATCTTCAATACCCGCTGGCGGATCTAATGCACCAACCTGGCATTGGAACTTTGGCGACGGACAAACATTTACTTCTGCAACAACCAACACAACCACACATTCTTATGCCACACCTCTGGCAAACATAATGGTTAAGCATTGGGTAAGTTATAGCGCCGGCTGCAGCAGTGATACTGCTTTTACTACAATACCTTTGATCAATCCAAATCCTATTGCTGATTTTACTATCATTGGAGATACACTTTGTGAAAGAAAACCTATTACACTTACATCAACTGTTACTGGTGTTACTTCATGGAACTGGAACCTTGGTAACGGCAACAGCACTTCTCTGCCACCATTTAATCATTCTTACACAACAGCTGGTAATTACACAATAAGCCTTGTTGTAAAAACCGCTACAGGTTGCGGTTCTACCCCGGCTTCGCAAACAATAACAATAAACACAACCCCTGTTATTGATGCAGGCCCTGATAAATTTATTAATGCCGGATCTTCCACCACATTAGATGCCACTATCAGCAATCCGGGTAACTATAATTTTCTGTGGACCCCTTCTTTATATTTGAATTCAGCTACTATACTGAATCCCCTATCAACACCCGATGTTCTTACTACTTATGTTATTCAGGCAATTGATAAAATAAGTAATTGTATTGGTACCGATGATGTTCTGATAAACCCGGTTACCGGGTTGTTTATACCCAATGCATTCACCCCCAATAACGATGGCAAAAATGATAAGTGGACTATTCCCGGCCTGGCATTATACCCGGAAGCAAGGGTTACTGTTTTTAACAGGGGAGGACAAATCATATTTGACAGCAAAGGATATATCGACAATCCATGGAATGGGACTTATAAAGGAGTTGTTCAACCAAACGCTGTATATGTTTATATCATACAACTGAACGATGTCAAAAAACAGGTATTAAAAGGCACAGTAACACTTATCCGGTAGCCGTACTTGCAAATACCAGACTCTTTAACAGGATGCTATTATCACCCAGATATTATCTCTTTTTTTATATAATAATTTACAGCGGCACAATAGCAGCACAAGATAAATCCAATAAAGGCAAAGAGTTCTGGCTGGGATATGGTCATAATGTACTATTTACTCAGGGGGCTCCACTCAACAGCCAGTCACATGTTTTATACCTGAGTGCAGAACAGGCAGCAACAATTACCGTTTCGATAAACGGTACCAGCTGGAGCCGCACGGTATCTGTTCCTGCTAACACGGTTGATTTTTCTGTAGTTATTCCTAAGTCGGGGCCCGAAGACGCAAGGCTACTAGCAGAAGGGCTTTCCACCAAAAGCATTCATGTAAGCAGCGATGTACCCATTGTTGTTTATTCTCATCAGCAGGGTTCCGTTTCTTCCGGCGCTACTATGCTGATGCCGGTAGAGACTTTTGGCTACACTTACTATTCGCTTAATTTCACTCAGATCTCCAATTATCCGGACAGTTATTCCTGGTTTTATGTGGTGGCGGCAGAGGATAATACAAAGCTTTTGATTACTCCGTCGGATTCAACACAGGGTGGATGGCTGCCCGGTCAAGCCTATACTGTCAATTTAAACAAAGGAGAAATCTATAACGTATTTGGAAAAAAAACCGGAAACTATACTGGCAAAGACATGACCGGCAGCAAACTCGTTTCCATTGCTGGTGCTGATGGAAGCTGTCATCCCGTTGCTGTATTTTCCGGCAGCAGCAGAAATATAATTTGCAATACCGGCAACGGCGGAGAAGTAATGCAGCAGCAAATTTTTCCGGCAAATGCATGGGGAACCCGCTATGTCACCTATCATACTGTTCTTAACCCTAACGGAGATATTATTACTCCTTTCCTGAATTACTACCGGGTGGCGGTAAGGAATCCGGCTACTGTTGTTAAAAGAAATGGCGTTCCGCTTACTGGCATTATTAATAATTTTTACTACGAATTTACCAGCAGTACCGGCGATTATATTGAAGCAGACCAACCCGTCCTTGTGGCTCAATATTCGGTTTCAGCAAATGAATGCACCGGGACAATTGATCCACCCATGGGTGACCCGGAAATGATGTACCTGAGCCCTATCGAACAGGGAGTGAAAAATGCATTTTTTTACACTACAAGGAGCCAGGCCATTGATCTTAATTTCATCAACATTATAATTCCGCAAAGTGGCTTATCTTCCTTATTTATCGATGGAATCCAGCCTGGCGGCACAGAATATCTTACACATCCCGTCAACCCAGATTATGCAGTAGTGGTAAGAAGATTTTTTGGCGCTGCCGCCCAACACCATATTAAAAGTGATTCATCCTTTATTGCTTCAGTGTACGGAACCGGGTATTATGAAAGTTATGGTTATAACATGGGCACTTTTGTCAACAACCTGAATGCTTATGGCAGTATTCGTAATACAATGAACAGCACCAATCAAACAGATACCTTCACCTGTCCCAAAACTCCATTTCGTATAAGTATACAACTGGCCTACCGGGCCACTTCTGTTCATTGGAAACTGAGCCAGGCAGCTGGTTTAAATCCCGGTACTGATTCAATCATTACCAATCCGGCACCCGTTGATTCTTCCTTCATCAACGGAAGAAAATATTATACTTATACCCTGCAACAGGATTTCACTTTTGCTGCAACTGGTACATATTACATACCGGTTACCTATACAGCTCCTGATATTGATGCCTGCAATCAAACAGAAACTACCACTATTAAAGTAGTGGTGAAGACAGGGCCAAAAGCTGATTTTACTTTTACTGACCCTGCCTGCCAGGCAGATAATGTTCTGTTTACTGGTACTTCTGTTACAGGAAGTTTTAGCATCATTAATTACAACTGGCTGTTTGATGATAACAACACTGCTAACACCATCAATACAACAAAACTGTTTTCCGCAGCTGGCAACCAAACAGTTCGTTACCGCATTTATGCTGACAATGGTTGTATTGGTGATACCACTAAAACAATAACAATAAACGCAACGCCTGTTGCTTCATTTTCTGTTGGTGGAGCACCGTTCTGTACGGGCAAGCCTGTTACACTTTTATCCGCGGCTACCGGTGTAAGCAACTGGAACTGGGACCTGGGAAATACTACAAGCACCGCTGTTCCTTCATTTACTCATTTGTATAATGCGGCCGGTAGTTATACTATTACACTTACTACAGCAAACGCTGCGGGTTGCCCTTCCTTTCCTGCTAGCCAAACAATAACTATCAGCACCACACCGGTAGTGAATGCGGGGACAGATACTGTTATACGGGTTGGTAATTCAGTTACGCTGAGTGCCGGAATATCCCCTGCCGGCAATTATATGTATACCTGGTCCCCTTCTCTGTACCTCAATTCGGCTTCGGTATTAAATCCTGTTTCCACACCTAACGAAACAACAAACTATACTTTACTGGCTGTTGATAACCTGAGTAGTTGTGCCGCAACAGATCAGGTAATTATTACAGTCGTGTCGGCTCTTTACATACCCACCGGATTTACACCTAATAATGATGGCAGGAATGATAAATGGGTGATTCCGGGTCTTGCTTTATACCCTGAAGCAAGGGTGTCGGTTTTCAACAGGGTTGGGCAGCTTATTTATAATACAAAGAGCTACGGCGGTAACCCATGGGATGGAACTTTCAGGGGCGTTGTTCAGTCCAATGATGTTTATGTTTATCTCATACATCTGAATGATGATGAAAACCAGGTACTGAAAGGAACTGTGACGATAATCAGGTAGGCCAATAGAATAAATTCTACAAAAAGCAGTAAGAAAATATGGAAATTAGTATATCAAACACCAGCATTCAGACCGAAACCCTGAAAAAAATGCCGCCAAAAATTTTAATAGCAGACGACCATAGCATGATTCGTAAAGGTCTGAAACTTAATATCCAGCTTTCGTTGGGGTATACCGATATTGAAGAAGTGGGTACCTGCAACGACCTGATGAAGGAATTAGTAAAGAAAAAATATAGCCACCTTATCCTGGACATCATTCTTTCAGATGGCAGCACCCTCGAAGTGATCCCCAACATAAGGAGGGTATACCCCGACCTGAGTATTCTTGTTTTTTCTATGCAGCCTGCCGAGATATATGGTGAAGCGCTGAAACAATACGGTATCAATTTCTATCTATCAAAGTCTGCGGGTGATGAGGAAATGATGCTGGTACTCCAAAAGTTTTTGCTGAATGAGGCGCCGTTGCGAAGAAATGATATCCATCATCATGATAATCCTTTTAAAACCCTGGCGCCAAGAGAGCTTGAAATATTACATTATGTATTGAAGGGGATCGGCACCAAGGAAATATCGGAAACACTTAACCTGAAAATGAACACTGTTTCCACCATCAAAACCCGCATTTATGAAAAAACAAATGCAGGAAATATCAAAGAGCTGATTGAGCTGGCCACTCTGTACAATGTAAATTATTAGGCGGGAAACTGTAACTTGTTGCAGCAAACTGAATATGAAAAGGCTGCTGATTTTTCTTCTTTATCTCCTTGTTTTCATCTTTAATTCCCCGGCACAAAATACCGGAGGTTATCATATCCGGCATTTTACCACCGATAACGGCATGCCCTCAAATGGTATTAAGGGCATGCAATGGGATGAGCAAACCGGTTTTTTATGGATTGCTACTGAGGCTGGTATCTCCCGTTTCAATGGTCTTGATTTTACCAATTTCACCAAGGAAAATACACCTGGCCTGACACATGAACGCATGGCATATCTGGTAAAAAGCGATGGAGGTGTCATTTATGCATCAGATGTAGGAAACAGTTTTCTGCTTGTTAATTCCGGCTCACTGGTATCACTCCGCCTGCCTGAACTTGACTCTGTGATTGGATTTAAAAAGAAATTTTTCTTTTTGGTTTCCGATACTGTACTACAAAAGAAAATATATGATTTTCAAAAAAAAACCGGGGAAATGCCCTGGTCCGGTTTGTTTCGTTTGTCAGATGGTACGATTACAATATCCCGCGGCAATAAAATTATTTATTTGCTGTCGGACAAAAATACCGACCCCGTTTTGTTGACACTTCCTTTCAGACCCGTAAACTCATTTATGCTTAACGGGCAACTGTTCTTCCTGAATGAGGACCGCCAGTTATTGCTGGCAAAAAACAATTTTCAGACCTTTGAGCCGGTAAAAATTGTGTCCCGCTCCGGTGAACCGGTTTCGCTTCATTCTCCCAACTTTTTGTTGCACTGGGACAATGGTATGGCTAATCCTATTCTGTTTTCCGATAACAATGCATGGTTGTTGTATTATGAGAACGGGGTGATTGAAGCAAGATTGATCTGCAGTGAAATTCCTTCTTACTCGTTTATTCGTTTCGCCCAGTACAGTGAAAAAAATAAGATCCTGTTTATTGGTACCGACTCAAAAGGCATTATCACCATAAGCAGGAACAGGGTTACCCCGGTAAAGAAGTCACTTACAGATATTGGTGAAAGGAATGCTTACTATTCCCAGGTGGAACTTTCGGATGGAGCTGTTCTGACGAACGAGGCGCATATTATTGGTGGTACCGGTAAAAGACCGGCAAAACTGCCCATAACCGGCAAATTCGATTATTCTGTTTATACATTCGGTGATTCACTTATGTGGTATGTACAATGGTCAAACAGCGCCGGTAAAAATATTTTGCATTCTTACAATTATAAATCCGGTATAACAACTCCTTTCAATAAAATATTTCTTCATTCTAATTTTGGTATGACCTCACTTGGTAACAAATTCTACTTTGCATCATACCTTGGTTTGGGGTTTCTTGAAGGGGACAGTGTGCATTGGTTGTTCAAGCCAACACCTCCCAGGAACAACTTTGCCGCTCCTTATACCATGCTTTCTTTTGGACCAAATACATTAGGAGTGGTCTCTTGTGATGGAGTGATGCTGTATGATATAAAGAATTTGACAGTTGATACGCTTATTAAAGAACGGGGTTATTGTTTCCGGAGTCTTTGGAAATACAAAGATTATATTTTCATCGGCAGCTATGGAAAAGGATATTATGTTTGGAAAAATGGCAAGCTAAAATCCATGCCGCTTGATAAAAGCAATTTTCTGCTATATACACACTGTTTTATACCCGATGAACTGGGTTTCTGCTGGATGAGTACTAACCGGGGGCTTTTCAAAGCACAACTGTCGGATCTTATTGATGCATATGAAAATGACCGAACACAGGTATATTATCAT
Source organism: Chitinophagaceae bacterium (assembly GCA_044221225.1). Taxonomy (GTDB): domain Bacteria; phylum Bacteroidota; class Bacteroidia; order Chitinophagales; family Chitinophagaceae; genus JJ008. Next base: position 26,736 of record JBGAPQ010000019.1, on the reverse strand, counting down.
TATTATGGTAAAAATGATGGTATGGACATTGCCGAAATGAATGGCGGATGTTCTCCTTGTGCATTACAAATGAAAAATGGTGTCCTTTCTTTTCCTACCATGGATGGCCTGCTTTGGGTAAACCCCTCCACTGCAATTCCCTTGTTGCCGGAAGGAAATATATATCTTGATGAGTTCTTCGCAGGAAACCGGCGGATCAACCCTGATTCCCTTACCATAAAATCTTTACCTTCTGCTGCAAGAGATATTATGCTCCGGCTGGGTTTTTCTTCCTGGTGCAATAAAGAAAATATCTACCTGGAGTACCGGCTTAATAAAAACACCAACTGGACACCTGTAGATATACAGAGTGGTGCTATCATCAGTTTGAACAACCTGCTTCCCGGTACTTATAAGTTGCAGATCCGGAAACTCAACGGGTTTGGTGTCAATAATTATTCCTATAAAGAAATTACGTTTACCATAAAAACACCCTGGCATCAGCAATGGTGGTTTTTTGTGCTTAGCTCATTGGCTGTGCTGGGATTGCTGTCCTTGTATTTCCGGTACAGAACACGGCAATACGAAATACGGCAACGGAAATTAGAAAAACAGGTAGCAGAAAAAACAAGGGAACTGCAACAACAAAACGAAATACTGGAAAAGAATAACACTATTAAAACAAGGCTTATCTCCATCATCAGTCACGATATTGTTACTCCGTTAAAATTCCTTACGGTAGCCGGGAAAAATTTATTGGAAAAAAGAAAGCTGATGCCGGAAGAGCTGCAGCAGGAAACGATACAGGAAATGACCACCACTTCGCAGGAGCTGCAGTTGCTTTCTACCAATATCCTTAACTGGATAAAATACCAGAATGAGAACAGGCGGATGGCCAAAGAAACATTTAACCTGAATGAAATGGTGGGGCAGGTGCTTGGGTTACTCCAATCGCTTGCAAAACAAAAAAACCTGGTTATTGAAAACAAGGTAGCTGCTGGCATGGCAATACATCAATACTATGAACCCCTAAAAATTCTTATCTATAATCTTCTCACCAATGCCATTCATTTTACTGAAAAGGGGAGCATAGTTGTTTCTGCTGTCAGGGAAAACGAGCATATTACTGTTGCCGTTAAAGATGAAGGCGCCGGCATGACGCCGGAACAAATACAGCGATTGATGGCAGATGATGTGGTGATCACTTCTGCCAATGTAGATAATAAAAAAGGGCATGGGCTGGGCTATCTTATTATCAAAGACCTGTTGAAAACAATGGGAGCAACGTTGCATATAAAGAGCAGCAAAGGGGCCGGCACAATCGTTTCAATAACAATGTAACGTTGGTTTATAATTTATTGCTTATAACAGCTATCCCTTCTCTATAACAGATCTTACTAACTCAGGCTCAAACCCTTTGGCCATCAGGTAATCCATCGTCTTTTTTTTCCTCACCAGGTATTGTTCATTTTTTAAAGAGGAATATTTCTCGTCTGCCAGTTTTTTCAGCACCCTTTCATACTCTTCTTCGTTTATCTGCTTCATTGCTTTTTTGATACTGTACTCACTCACCTGCTTTTGCTTCAGTTCATATTTTATTTTTACCAGGCCCCATTGCTTTACCCGGAATTTTCCCCCGGCGAATGCAATGGCAAAGCGTTCCTCATTCAGGTAATTCTCTTCTATCAGTGAGGCAATGATCTCATCATGATTTTTTTTCCACACACCAAGGTTGTACAGTTTTTCCTTTACTTCACTATGGCAGCGCTCCTGATATGCACAGTAATGTTTTAATTTTTGCAGGGCCTGTTCTTTGGTCAGCTGTTTTTTATACATGCCCTGTAAAAATAAAAAAGACCCTGCAGATAACAGGGTCTTGTAAATCTTAAACTCTTGCTCCCGGATTTATACCTGTGTCTTCAAAGTATCTTTTAATCCACTGGTGGCTTTTTCCACCAGTTTGTACACAGTTTTTACAGGCATTTCCCGGCCATTGATAATAGCAGAACCGTATCCCACATAAATGGTTTGAGTAACCGGTTGCAGGCTGCTCCGGCTGCGGACATTACCTCTTGAAGTGCTGACCCCTGCTTTTTGCTGCGGCTCTGTTATATCACCATTCTGATTCAACAGCAATTCGTCACTTACCTTACCGGTTACATCGGTTTCATAGACGCCGTCTCCATCTGTATCAGCCTGCACGGAAATACTTCTTAATGACTGGGAATTTTGCGAAGCTGTAATTTTTACATCCCCCTTTCTTTCGTCATCTCCACCCGGGTCCGGAGCAATGATGCTGGATGATTTGTTGGAGCGGGAAGAGTTGTGATCTTGTACTTTGGCATTACCAGCACCCGGTCCGCCGGAAACAGCACTGGCTGTTTTATTTGACCTCGATGAGTTATGATCCCGCACCTTTGTACCCCCGGTTGAAACTATTGTCTCGTCATTGATAACCATTCTTTGTTCAACAGTAAAATTATATTCCCCCGCATCCAGCCCGGTAAATTCAAACTCTCCGTTTTCATTGGTTGTCCTTGATTGTATATTTCCTCCGGGGTTTTTTCCTCCTTTTATGGTGAGGCCGCCTATAGGATTACCGGGTCTTAGTGCCGAAGAAATAACCGCTCCGCCTGGAAGGGCTCCGCCTAGCAGGTTTTGATTTTGTTCGGGCACATCTCCTGTCTCAAAATATTTCTTCAACTGTTCTCTCTCTGCAGCATTTGTTGCAATATTTCCTGCTGCTGTTTCCGGAATACCATCTCCATCCACATCACCAACCGCCACTCTTATTACTTTAATATTGGAACGGGGGCTCCATATTCCGTCATCATCAATATCGCCGGCCACCCTGTCATTCGACTGGTTTGATTTTGTTTTTGTTTTAATTAGTTCATCGGCCGCTCCATCTCCATCCACATCACCAATTACAACGGTATATTGTCTCACTGTATTATGCGTATTGTTTATTTCAATGTCATTGCTGATATCACGGGTGCTGCCATCAGAGAACGTTCCTGTTGCAGTAAACCGGCCATTTTTTTCAGATAAATTTACGGCTGTTACCCGGTTAGAATTAGGATTGCCTTGTTTATTGGATTTTAATACCTCCGCTCTTCTGCGACCCATCTGGAAAGCATCGCCACCGATGGCAATTCCACCGGAAACAGTTTTTACCTGTTGCCCGTCAGTAATATCATAACTGCTTCCATCCGATAAAGTGGCGGAGGCCCGGATGGATTCAAAGGTTCCATCACCATCAAGGTCGGCTTCAATTATTGTGATTGATTTGCTCCTGATATTAGAACGGGAAGTGCTAACGCCGGCTTTTTGTGTCATTGTTTCGTCTTCATTGCCTCCGGTGTTTATCAGTAACTGCATGGCTGCATGACTTTGTTCTACCTTGCCGAGCAGATCAGTTGTTGATTTCAGATAAACATCATATCCTTTTTTGCTGATAAAACTTCCATTTACTTTTATGATATAGTCGCCATCGGGCACATTGGCAAAGAAAAAATCACCGCAGCTTTCTGTAGTAGTTTTGGCAACAACAGCCCCGCTTTGGGGTTCTACCAATAATACCGGCACACCGGCAACACCATCGCAATCATTATCCCCGCCGCCGGCAGAAGTTGTTCTTTCGTTGTATAGTGGGTTATTAGCCTGCCGGCCTTTATCACTGTATAGCGGATTATTTTTTATACTTGAAATTTTGGCACTGACAGAACAGGTATCGCAAACATTTCCTTCTCCCTCCATAAACACCGGTTCATACTGACGGCGACCCGTGGCAAGTCCGCTGCCCTTTTCTCTTTTACCGGTTGCCTGTCCGGTGGCATAATCTCTTATTCTTTTTCCAGTAGCCATTCCACTGCCGGCTTCTCTTGCATAGAGGGTTGTTACCGTTCCTCCGTCTGTTTGTGAACTACTGCCTGCTCTTCCTGTTGCCGCATAAGAAGCAGCTGCTGCACCGCCACCACCGCCGCTTAAGGCGCTTACCGCAGTCTTATTAGTAACGATACCGGTAGCGTTTCCAGAAACCCAACTCAGCTTGCCCGAAATAATATTTCTTGCGGCAAGATCCCGGTGAACGATTCCCTCTCTGGAGACTCCCTGTGAAACGGCGCTTCCGGCTTGTTGCAATCCGGCATTAACTTTTTCTCCAAATGTGGCGCCCTGTGTTTGTTTTGGCACGGTTACATTCATTGAAATACGGTTAGGCATCCCTCCGCTTCTCATAGTCTGGTAAGCTGCTGCATCATCGGGACAAGCAAAAGTCATTTCTTCGGTTGTTCCGTCAGGATTAGTTATTCTTTGAGTAACAGGCCCGCAACTTCCTGTAGCCATTCTATGTACTCCACTTTCATCAATAGTAATTTCTCTTTTGTTAACAGTCGGTAACACTCTTTGAGCAACGGATCCATCTCCTGTTGTAGCCATTCTATGTACTCCGCTTTCATCAATAGTAATTTCTCTTTTATTAACGGTGGGTAAAACTCTTCTGCCGGTTGGCAAACCACTTGCGGCATCTCTCGGGGAAACAATGCTCCTTTTGCCGGTTGCCTGTCCGCTGGCATGGTCTCTTGGTGCATGAATAGTATAACGAATGCTGATACCGGCCACCAGGTCTGTAATATTCTTTGATAGTTTTAATCCTTCAATTCCCGCGCCTCTTCTTGCATCATAGTTCATCACCTCTGTTTTTGTATTCATATAGTCAGCGCCGAAACCAAATGACCATACTTCTGATTTGGAACTGTATTGCAAACCCAGCCCCGTTTGAAATCCAGGATAAATACTTTTACTGGTTGACTCATTTCTGTATGCCGCTCTTTGTGCCCCTTTTTGTTGTATGCTTACCAGTCCGCCATTATTTATAAATAACCCGGCTTTGGCATTTGCATATAGTTGTACTGCTTTGCCCCAGCGGACGGATGGGCCAAGCAAGAGGTACATATTCTGCTGGTTGGATTTTGAAATAACCAACTGATCTTGTGGTATGTTGTTTTGCTTCAAAAAATTATTAATGGCCGAATTATCAGCGCCGGCCGAATTGAAACCCGACGCAATACCAAGTCCCACTTTGCCAAAGAAATAATCTCCTCCAAATTTTAATCCGGCTCCACTGCCCCGGAAGAGCAGCGAGTCACTTGCTTTATTAAGCGCCGTTGTGTACACCGGCGAAAACATAATACTCATGCCCCTGCCTGAATTGCTCCGTGATGAATTCTGATTAAAGGTTCTTGTTTCCTGTGCATTGCTGCAAAAAAAACCAAGGAGAAAGGTGACCGTAATGGCCAGCATAGAGGTGGTGGTTTTCATACTGTTGCGATTTTAGTCCGGTAAAATACAAATTGTTTTACCGAAATCCTATAGCTACGGCCCGCCCGTTTAAGTCTTTGGTTATTACTCTTCGAGCCTTTCCAGGCAGGCAAATTCGCTTTTCAAAAAATCATCATAATGATCTGCCTGTTTAAAAAGGATGCGGAATGCTGCTGCTCCATTTTCCTTAGTCATATCGAGATCGTAGATGATGCGGCTGAGGACAATGTTTTGTTTGACACAACTCAATACCAATCCATGCGTCCGGTAGTTTTCCTGCAGCAGGTATTCATACAGCGGTTTTATCTTCATCGCATCTGAAGGCATCTGGCAGAGATAAGCATCTCCGGCTATAAAAAAATTTTCTGCGTTATAAGTGATTTTTATTTTGGCTGATCCTTCTTTCACACTCCAGGTGTTTACCCCTTCTCTCGCCAGCTTTACATCTTTACCCAGTTCTTTAAGAATATCTTCAATCGTTTTGGCTACCCCGACAGGCTCTGTTTCTTTTTCGGGTATTTCCGGAAGTTTTACTTCAGTGCCGCAACTGGGGCAATATTTCCCTGAATCAATGTTGGAACTGGTAACTAAATAACCACAACTAAAACAACGGGCCGACGCTTGTCCTTTGTTGGGCTGGTACATTTGCAATGCTTCCCGTAGGTACAATACCGGTAACGCAAAGCCCAGGTTATCTCCGCCCCGGATAATAAAAGAGTTGACACCGATTATCTCACCATTCATATTTACCAAAGGACCACCGCTGTTGCCGGGATTAATAGCCGCATCAATCTGAATAAATTTTATCCCGTCTCTTATCCTGTCTACTTTGGAAATAACTCCTTGCGTGGCGGTATAATTTAATCCATACGGATGCCCGATGGCCACCACGGCATCTCCGTCTTTCATCTGCTCATACTGGCCCAACCGAACTTCAGGCAATTCTATATTCTTCGGCGCTTCTAAAAAAGCCAGGTCATGCTTGCGGTCCGTATACCACACTCTTGATAATGCTTTGTCAAATGTCTTTCCGGCTATCGTTACTTCTGCATTATCAGCCACCACATGATCGTTGGTTACTATCAGGTCAAATTCTTTTATATAAAATCCGGTGCCGGTGCCGGTCTGAGTTGCGATTTGAATGATAGCGTTCTGATATTTTTCTATGATTAATTGCGGATCCATGCCCCTTATTAATATGATTTTTTTGATTCTTTCTTTTTGTTATTGGCAATCCTCTTAATTTCAAGGCTTTTTGCACCAAAATTTAAAAGGAGGCCTATTTCCTAGCTGAGAATTTCTAAATAATTCAGCGCTTGTGCAAGGCATGTGTCAGTAAGTTCAGAAACAGCTTTTATTTTCAAAACATCTTTATCTTCAATCAGAAAATCTATGCTCCGTTTTTCTATATTAATGTCTTCATAAAAAATTGGCATTTCCCTTTCTTGCTGATATTTTATTCCTTCTTTATCAAATTCAATACATAAACATCTATGATAAATTACCCCCTGGTATCCGTTTCTCATCCGCTGATGAACTTTCATAGCGCATCCAATAACCCCTGCAGTAATATCTGAATGCTTATACTCTTCTTTAATCATAATAATCAAATTAATCAGCGGTCTATTTGGGCTCCATATTTAAAAACTCCATCTCGTTCGTAAAAGTAAGGTTGAAATTGATAAGACTGTCAAACCGCAGGTTATGTGTTTTGAAATCCATGTTGGGATATTTAGCCTTCCACCCGTTTTGTATAGCCAATATCTTATCCATAATCGCCTGCTCAGAAAACTGTTTTTTCAACGGATCATAATAAACGGTTTTGTACCCCAGCGCCATAAAATAATCCGTGTAGTTTATCATCATAAACAAATGAAACAATTCCGTTATCGCTTTAGGCAAACTGTAAGAGTACTGGCAATATGATATACCATACTCTGTAATCTGGCTGGCAATGTTTGGGTAATTGTTATCCCGGTACCAGACCATATTCTGATTAGCGGCATGAATGGCTTCAGCAATTGTTTTATACACTTGCGGCGCCACAATGGCAAATGTATACTTAGAATGAAAAAGACACCTGAACACTTCTTCTTTCGGAATGGCTTTCAGGTTCTTTATCGCTTCCGTCATATCCCTGTTCTTTTCAGTAACCGGTCTTTCGTCTTTTTTGAAATAAATACCAGTAATTTTTTCCAGGTCGTACAACAGTTTTCCCTCCGGCACAATCATGTAATCAATACGATAAATTAATGAAAGCAGCAGGTACGCAATCGCTCCGGAAAATTTATCTGCATCCAGTGAACCGATGGTGTCGAGGGTTTCACCAGTCCATTTTTGCAGGTATTCATATTTTATTTCTTTTTCCCGCAACGGCACTTCAGAAGTGTGCTCGCTATCGGTTGTTTGCAGCGTCGTAAAATCCTGTACCAGCAGGTCGTCTTGTTTATCCGCCTTTGTCGCCAGTTCTTTTAATCCATAGTATAATTTACTTGGGCTGGCTGTTGTTATATCACTGTCAAACCTCATGCAAAGCCTGTCATTATCCATGGCGAAGCGGCTGTAATAAAGGTTGAAATTCATTTCCAGCAGCCGGCGCATTACTGGTACAGAAGGTTGCGGCATCCGGGCAAGTGTTACTTCTGCTTTCAGCTCCTCTGAATCAAAACTCCCCCGCACAATTTTTGATCCCTGATAAAGCTCAAACCTTCCTTCAGCCCCGTTTCTTTCATACATTGCGTTTTGCGCCGAGTCGTCCCGCAGGTATTCAAAAAAAGCATCCAAACTTTCCGGCACCTTTTTCTCTTTAAACAGGTTGTCGGCATCTGTCCAGCGGTTTACTTTTGCCGGCGATTTATTATTATCTGAATAACGGCCAAAGGGTATTTCGGGTCCGCCGGACTCCTCCGGTTTCTTTTTTCCACGGCCAAATAATTTATCAAACATCAGGTGAATTTTTGTAACAGGGCAATATACAAATAAGATATGGCTTGTAAAATGAACTACTGCTAAAATCCACCGATTGCAACAAATATTCCACACCGGCTGTTATGTGTTGACTGTAAACCAAAAATCAGTAGTTTCGCCACATTCAATTTATATTATGAAGTTTATAGCATCCTCTTCTTCTCTGCTGAAACAACTGCAGCATATTTCCGGTGTGATCAACGCCAACACCGTTTTACCGATATTGGAGGACTTTTTGTTTGAAGTAGAAAAAAATAAGCTGACTGTGGTGGCAACCGACCTGGAAACAGTAATGAGAGTACAGCTGGATATCGAAGCTAAAGACAGCGGCAAAGTATGTATCCCGGCCAAGATATTGATGGATTCATTAAAGAACATTCCTGATCAGCCTCTGACTTTTAATATTGATAAAAATTTTGCTATTGAAATTACCAGTGATAATGGTAAGTATAAGGTAATGGGAGAGAACCCGGATAATTTCCCCAAAGAACCGGCAGCTGATGATACCACTTCTTTTACCATGACCGCTTCTGCATTGGTTACAGCTATTGGTAAAACACTATTTGCCACCAGCAACGATGACCTGCGCCCTGCTATGACGGGTGTATTCTTCGAGCTGGATAAAAAGGGATTGCAATGTGTGGCCACTGATGCTCATCGCCTGGTTCGTTATAAAAGAACAGATGTAAAATGTCCTAAATCAGATTCATTCATTGCCCCCCGCAAGCCGCTGAGTTTATTAAAAGCAGCCATTCCGTTTACCGATGAAGAGATCACGGTAAGCTACAACAGCAACCACCTGTTTGTAAAACACGGCACCACACAAATGAGTTGCCGCCTGATTGATGCAAGGTTCCCTGATTATAAAGTAGTGATACCCGCTGATAATCCCTACAGGCTGACCGTAAATAAAAATGATTTTCAGAGTGCTTTGCGCCGGGTAAGTGTGTTCAGTAATAAAAGCACCAACCAGGTGGCGCTAAGCATTAGTGGCAGTGAACTGCAGCTGGCAGCACAGGATGTGGACTTCAGTTTTGAAGGAAACGAAAGAATGAAATGCCAGTATAATGGCGAGGACCTGATGATCGCTTTTAACGCCAAGTTCCTTATCGAAATGCTGAATGCAACAGACAGCGATGAAGTAAATATAGAATTATCAACACCAACAAAAGCCGGGCTTATCAAGCCAACAGACAAAGATGAAAACGAGGATCTGCTGATGCTGGTAATGCCGCTGATGCTGAATCAGTAACTCCAAAAGGGGAATAAATAAACATCAAAGAATCTCTCTTTCATTAATGAGAGATTTTTTGCTTTTAACACTTCGCCGGATCAGCCATTCTGCTACACCCCAATTCACCACCCACCCCAGCCATGCCACTACCCGGTACACATCCATGGGTGGCAGCTCGATACTGTTGGTGATCGCATACTTCCATGCCCTTAGTGTTAATGCGGATAAGGTTAGTGCATAGCTTCTGATCATATAATTACGGTGAGCTTTGAAGTCTTTCTGCTTTGCTTTGATCAATGCCATTGCGGTAAAATATATCCAGAGGATAGCGAGCAATACAAAAGCAATTCTTGAGAACAACCCTCCGTTGGCATAAAACCCCATTAATAATCCCGCCGGCCCTGTTATCAGCAACACATCAACCACATACACATAGCCCAGTGTCCGATGCAGGCCCGGGTTATTTTTCTGCAATCGTTTTGAAAACTGAGTGAACCCCGCAAATAATACCCACATACTGGCATATATATGTATGAAGAAGGCAATTCTCCATTGGTCAATATCTATATACTGCTGTTTGATACGGAGAAAGCCAACATCCGTGTTGTAAGGCATATAGGCAACGGTGATCTTTGCCATCAGCCAGGTAAAAAAAGCCAGTGTCAGTAAAAGGGTGGCGTTAATGATATTTGTGCGGCTGATTATTTGTCTTATTTTTAAAATGGTAATGATCTTACTCTTTACAAATTTAACCTGTTTACTATGAGATTTTTTTCACTCCTTGTTATTGCCGCTTTGTTCCTGCCGGCCTGCAATAATAAAAAACAACCTGCCGGTGAGAAAGAAAACAGCAACACAGAAATAAAAACAGACAGCGCTACTGCAAAGTCAATGGAACTATTCCTTGGCTCTTTCGTGGGAGCCTTTGGTGATAATAAAATAACATTGCTTATTACAAAAATATGGGGTGACTCGGTACAGGGCCGCTCCATCGTTGGCGGCAACGACCGCCCCTTTTACGGAACCTTTGCCAAAAAAGCCTATACTTATTATTTCCATGGACAAGAACCCGGCGATCATAAAGATGACGGGGTGTTTGATTTTGAAATAGACGAAAGTCACCCGGAGAATCTTAATGGTGTATGGAATCCCAATGATAAAAAAAGACCAGCCAAAACATATGCTCTTCTTCGCAAAAAATTTGAATACAATCCAGCAGTCGGAGATTACCCACAAGCGTCACAGCGACTGTTAAAGCCAGCCGATGTAGAAAATGAGATGAAAGAAGACCTGGAGTTTATGCGCAACGAGATATTTGCCCGTCATGGTTTTTGTTTCAACAAAAAACATTTGCGTCAGCAGTTTGAGCTGCAGGACTGGTATGTTCCCAACACGGTTGATATCAAAGGTTTTTTAACAGATATTGAAAAAAAGAATATCGAACTTATCAAACGCTATGAAAAATATGCGGATGAGTACGGCGATGAATATGGACGATAAACAGATAATCATGGATTTTGTTGTTCTCAACTCTTATACGAATTACGTAGATGCACATATTGCCCGGGGTGTACTGGAAGAAGAAGGAATCAATTGCTGGCTGAAAGATGAAAATACTGTTACCATTGATCCGATACTTACCAATGCAGTAGGCGGTATAAAATTAATGGTGGTAAGCTCGCAGGCTGAAAGGGCTTCCGCATTACTGGAGCGGTTGCGCAGGGAAAGTAAAGCCACACTGTCCTGTCCGAAATGCGGTTCACATAACATTGAGCTGGTTAGCACTCCCCGCAAAGCATCAAACTGGTTCAGTGCGTTGTTGGGGTTTATCACTTTTTCATTTGCCATGCCGGTTGAAAAAGTAAATCATTGTTTTGATTGCGGACATGAGTTTACAGAAAAACAAGATACTGCCGGCGCAGAGGAGATAAACAACTAAACGTTTTTCTTTTTCCTTCGTATCTTAAACCAGAAATAGTTGTCATGTGGAATAATATTATCGAACATTTTCAAACACTGGAACAGCGGCCGCTGGAACGGATGGCAATCCTTGTTGGCGGGTTGCTTTTTTTCTGGATCATAGAAGGGGCTATTCCGCTGCTACCGCTGCACTATAAAAAAAATAAGCTGCGCCATGCCGGTGTTAATTTTTTCTTCACGGTCCTTCACCTCATTCTTCATACCGGGCTTGCATTCTTTATTATCAAACTTTCCGACTGGTGCCTGCACCAGCAATTCGGTTTAGTGTATTGGTTTAATTCGGGTGTGCTGATGACGGTCATCATAGGAGTACTCGCATTGGATTTCAGCAGCTGGCTGGTACATATCATCATGCACAAGAATAAATTTCTCTGGCGGTTTCATCTCATCCATCACAGCGATACCAATGTAGATGTTACTACAGGGCTTCGCCATCACCCCGGCGATAGTTTGTTGCGGGGCATATTTTTTATGTTATTGATTGTTGTTTCCGGTGCACCTATGTATTCGGTGATGATCTACCAGACGCTGGTAGTGCTGGCCACTGCTTTCACTCATGCCAATATCAGTTTGCCCAAAGGAGTGGATAAAGCGTTGAGTTATGTACTGATCTCTCCCAATATGCACAAAGTGCATCATCACTGGAAGCAGCCATATACAGACAGTAATTACGGCGCCGTATTTTCTTTCTGGGACAGGATGCTGGGAACTTTTTCTTTTCTCGACAGCAAAGACTTGCGCTATGGGCTCGACCGCTACTATCCTGAAGAAAAAGACGAGGATATAATGACCTTGCTGACAAAACCTTTTCAAAAGCAGGATAGCTAAATTTCCATTACCTAAAACTTTCTGTATGCGAAACTTTTTATTGTTCGCCCTGATCATCACCGGGTTGTTCTTTTCTGTTGTCAGTGCCGCTCAGCAATCCGGAACTTTTTATGTAGCTGCCAAAAGTGGCCTGAGCATTCGTGAAACACCTGATGCCGGCGCTAAAGTGCTGGATAAAATTCCTTATGGAACTAAGATCAGTTTGCTGGAATACGGCGAGGAAAAAAAGAGCATTGTTACCGAAGGCATATTAGGTTACTGGCAAAAAGTGAAATACAATAACAAAACGGGTTATGTTGTTGATTCCTATCTTTTCCCTTTGCCGGCACCTGTGCTTAGTACCGTTAAAGAAATGAAACAGTACCTGGTACAGATCGCACAACCATTTGGAGCAAAACTTACCGTTAAATCCGGGGCGATGAATAATGTGGAAGAAGGTGGCTGGCAAATGCAGAAACAACTATATAAGAACGGTGCTGAATGGCATCATTTCATGGGTTATGAATATGGGTCAGATACTTATTTTCTTCCTGACTTTTCTATTCAGCAAGCTTTCCTGCTGGTGAGATTGATTCCTGAGTTTAAAGAAGTGTTCGGAGAAAAAGAAGAGTTTCCGCTGGAGAATAAAACCTATAAAAAGGGGGACAGGGAATACAAAATAATAGTGGATAAAGAAGTGTATGGTGATTATCCCTGGATAAAGAAGATCTCCATGGAGTATGAAGATGGTGCTATCTATTCTTTTGAAATCTACCAAACAGATGGCCAGGTTGTCATTTTCTTCGGGGCGGGGGTGTAGTACCACGATTTACAGGATTATATTTTGATTTATGGGATATTTGTACCGTTTATGAAAGAGATTCAAAAAAATCGTGGTTCTATCGTTGCAATGATACCGGCAAGATATGCAGCCACTCGTTTTCCCGGCAAGCTGATGCAGGTTTTGGGCGACAAGACTGTTATCCGACATACTTATGATGCAACAGTGGCGACCGGTTTATTTGATGAAGTGGTGGTGGTAACAGACAGTGATATTATTTATACAGAAATAACTGCAGCCGGTGGTAAAGCTGTTATGAGCCAATATGAACATGAAAGCGGCAGCGACCGCATTGCCGAAGCAGCGGCTGATATGGATGTTGATATTATTATAAATGTGCAGGGCGATACCCCTTTTGTGAAGAAAGAACCACTGCAAAAACTATTACAACAGTTTGATGATCCTTCTGTACAGGTGGCTTCGATGATGCAGGTGCTTACCAAACAGGAAGAAATTGATGATCCCAATTTTGTGAAAGTGGCGGTGGACAAAAACATGAATTCTCTTTTCTTCAGTCGCAGTGCGATCCCTTACCCGAGAGATAAAAATTATCCCACTACTTATTATGAGCATATTGGTGTGTATGCATTCCGCAAGCAGGCCCTTCTGCATTTTACGCAGTGGTCTGTCACTCCGCTGGAAGCGGCTGAAAAAATTGAATGTCTCCGCTATTTAGAAAATGGTATACCGCTTCGTATGATCGTAGTGGATTATATGGGTGTGGAGATTGATACTCCCGAAGATCTTGAAAGGGCTGCGGGACTGTTATGATACAGGGCCATGAAAGCACACAATTTGACACGAAAAATACATTGGCAATCCATTAAATCCTTTCGTGTTGTTTCGTGTAATTTCGTGGCCAAATTGTTTCTATGGCTTTTCGCAATTTTAAGATGGTCGGCTATGTAGTGTATGGCCGAGGCTCTTTCAACCAGTTAGATGAAATTTTAGCTCCGCAACGCAAGGAGGGGAAACCGATGGTCTTTCTCGTAGATCATTTTTTCGAGGGCAAAGCGTTGATCAGCCGTATTCCCGTAAGAGGAAACGACAAGATCATTTTTGCAGATGTAACCTATGAACCCAAGACAACCTATGTAGATAAACTGGCACAGCAGCTCAAAGACGAATTTGGTACCGTGAGTGGTGTTATCGGTATCGGTGGCGGCAGCACTATGGACCTTGCCAAAGCCGTTTCGCTGATGATGAACAACCCCGGTTCTTCGGCCGATTACCAGGGCTGGGATCTCGTTAAACATCCCGGTGTATATAAAGCCGGCATTCCCACACTCAGCGGAACCGGTGCAGAAGTTTCAAGAACGACTGTGTTGACCGGGCCCACGAAAAAGCTGGGCATGAATTCCGATTTCACCCCGTTTGATCAAATAGTGCTTGACCCCGAATTGACCAAAGATGCCCCGGCCAACCAGCGTTTCTATACCGGCATGGATTGCTATATCCATTGCATTGAAAGTCTGGAAGGCACTTACCTGAATGAATTCAGTAAAAGCTATGGCGAAAAAGCATTGCAACTCTGCAGGGATGTGTTTGTGAATAAAGACAGCTGGGATGATGATTGTGATGATAAACTGATGATGGCTTCTTATGCCGGAGGTATGAGCATCGCCTATAGCCAGGTGGGTGTGGCGCATGCAGTAAGTTATGGGCTTAGCTATTTACTTGGCACCAAACACGGTATTGGTAATTGTATTGTGATGAACCACCTGCAGGAATATTACCCGGCCGGTGTAAAGGAATTCAAATACATGGTGGAGAAGAACAATATTGATATACCAACCGGTATCTGCAAGGGGCTGAGTGAGGAAGATTTTGAAAAGATGATAAACGTAAGCATGGGCATGAAACCGCTCTGGGAAAATGCGCTGGGTAAAGACTGGGAAAAGATCATGGCAAGAGAGAAGTTGAGGGCATTATATGAGAAGCTTTAATCAGAAAGGTAGCGGCGATATTGTGATACATATTTTTTGGCGGATCAGCCCTTTCTTCACTTTTTCGTAACTGATGCGGACAGTACTCCCTCTTTGCCGGAATACCAGTTTCCCCTTATACACTTCAGTATATAGTTTTTCCGGGTATTCATTATCAAAAAGCCAGGCTTCCCGCCAGCTTACAAGCCCTATTTTTAGTTTCGGGTTAAACAGCTTTGTATAGTTTCCATGTTCCACTTCTTGTTGAAAATTAATTAAATTTGGAACAAGGCATTGCGCTTATTTACGAGTTGTGTGTCACCTTATGAGACACCTTATAACCTAAACGATAATTCATGTACTGGCTTTCTCTCATTTCATCAATAACCGGCATCATAACATTTGTCATTTCATTTTTTGACTACTTTAAAAAATGGCGGACATATTTACTTTATATTGCTTGCCTCATGGGCGGTTTGACAGTTGGTGTCATTCTTAGCATGAGTGAGCAGACGGTTCAACAGTTTACACAAAGCCAACTCATTTATTTAATCGCATTAGTATCATTAGTAGGACTCCTTGTCCTATTTATATACAGGTATCTACGACACGGTAACGACCCTTTCTTCATAACAATAATTTTTTTAGTCCTGGCTGGCTGGTTCACCTTGAGAATACTTAATACCGTTGAATCAAGCCAAAGTTTTTTAAAGCCAAACGAATATTTAATAATTTCAAACCATTATGATTCAACCGGCGACTATACAAAAGCGGCTGACTTCTTAAAAAAATATAGAGACCTTCAGACACAACACTTACCAGACGCAATGCTTGACTCTATTGACATAAAAGTCAATAGACTTTATTATAAAGGGTTGGGCATTAAAAAATAAATCACGGCTCTTTTGTTTGACGACCAATCGCAATACCGCCGACAAACACCAGAACAAATAATAAAAATATTTGCAATGACATTTTTAAAACATTTTTGGTGGGACAGAAAGGCGAACACACAACACCAGCATTTGTGCTATTGGGGCCGACATTAACCAGTGTTTCATCGTCCGGTTCGCTATTCAGCTTTTTGTCCCAGCTTGACATTATTAATTTAGCTTTAGAATACAAACTCATCTTTTTATCTTTATTGAGCAGCCGTCGCCGGGGGCGACGAATAGATGAAGCCCCCAACAGCACAAATGCTCGGCTCGTTAGCGGTAACCCTATTGGGACACATTCTCCTACTTCGACAAGTGACTTTATCCGAAGTCTCTAATTGCCCACCGCACATTGCAGCACATTGGCAGGCACACAAACCCACGACACAAAGCCAACCTGCCAAAGAGCTGCAATCCTGCCAACACACGGCAGCCAGCCTGTAATTTCGGGGGGACATTCGAAGCCACTTATAAAAAATCATTTCTTTGCTTATCTTTGACCCCAATGAAATTTTTATTCTCCATATTAAGCCTTTTCATGCTTTATATGTCATGCCTTCCATGTGGCGACAGTAAGGAATGTAATATAAAGACGGAAGCAAAAATTTCAGCTACTGACAACCATCAACAACATAAACACAATACCGAAAGTTGTACACCTTTTTGTACTTGTTCCTGCTGTGCAGCTTCAGGGTTTTTTAGCCACCCACTTAAGACACAGGCTAACAAACCTGTACTTCAATCAGAAAAATATCCCCTCTTCAACGTAGCCTTTAATACCGAAGTGTATTACTCCATCTGGCAGCCTCCCAAAATATCTTAATTACTTTCCTTATCGAAGTTGCAGTATAGCCATGTAATGGCATGTTTGCATTTATCATTCATTAACCATTGCAGAATGGTAAGCACTAAAAAATCCAAAAAGGCAAAACAGCCTTTGGCAATAAGGGTAATTAAAATAATAGCTATTGTGCTGTGTTGTATTATTCTTTTAGCAGCCATTGCAGAAAGAATAATTCACTTCTACAGGCATGTAGCAAAATAGAAAACAACATGCTCAATAAAATAATTCATTTCAGTATAAAACATAAACTCATCATCGGGTTAATGACGCTGGCACTCATTGTATGGGGAGTGTGGAGTGCAGGCAAACTACCCGTAGATGCTGTACCGGATATAACAAATAACCAGGTGCAGATAATCACACTCACTCCAACACTGGCTGCACAGGAAACAGAACAGTTGGTTACTTACCCCATTGAACAAAGCCTTGCCAACCTTCCCGATTTGGAAGAAATGCGTTCTATTTCAAGGTTTGGTTTGTCTGTAATCACTGTTGTATTTCATGACGACATTGACATTTATTTTGCCCGACAGTTAATCAATGAAAAACTAAAAGAGGCAGAAGAAAAAATTCCCAAAGGATTAGGAACACCGGAGTTGGCACCTGTCAGTACAGGATTAGGTGAAATATACCAGTACATCATTCACCCAAAGAAAGGAGCAGAAAATAAATACTCTGCTATGGATTTGCGTACCCTGCAGGACTGGATTGTGGCAAGACAACTCTACGGCACTCCCGGCGTAGCAGAAGTAAACAGCTTTGGCGGTTTACTGAAACAGTATGAAGTATCTGTAAATCCTTATCGCCTTAAGGCAATGAATGTAACTATTGCGGAAATCTTTTCTGCATTGGAAAAGAATAATGAAAATACAGGCGGTGCATACATTGATAAAAAACCCAATGCATATTTTATCAGGGGCATTGGTTTGATAGGTTCAATGGATGATATAAAAAATACTGTCATTAAAAAAGTAAATGATATTCCTGTTTTAGTAAAAGATGTGGCAGAGGTACAGTTAGGTAATGCAGTTCGTTACGGTTCTGTTACCTACAACGGAGAAAAAGAAGTGGTGGGAGGAATTGTGATGATGCTGAAAGGTGCAAATAGCGCCGCCGTGGCGGAAAGGGTGAAAGCAAAAATGGAAATCATTAAAAAGTCAATACCGGATGATGTGGAAATTGAGGCTTATGTTGACCGTACAAGTTTAGTGAATCGTGCCGTTGGCACAGTAAAAACAAATTTGATTGAAGGGGCTTTGATAGTGCTGCTGGTGCTTATATTATTTTTAGGAAATCTCCGTGCTGGTTTAATTGTGGCATCTGCTATTCCTCTTTCCATGTTGTTTGCTTTAGGGATGATGCGTTTATTTGGGGTAAGTGCAAACCTGATGAGTTTGGGCGCAATTGACTTTGGATTGATTGTAGATGGTGCAGTAATCATTGTAGAAGCGACGCTTCATTTTCTTACCGTAAAATATGCAGCAAATAAACTTTCGCAGGCACAGATGGATGATGCAGTAGAGAGCAGTGCAAAGAAAATGATGAGTTCAGCAGCATTCGGACAAATCATTATCCTGATTGTGTATTTACCAATTCTCTCCCTGCAAGGTATTGAAGGAAAAATGTTCCGACCAATGGCTCAAACGGTTGGTTTCGCCATATTGGGAGCATTGATACTTTCTTTAACCTACATTCCAATGATGTCTGCATTGTTTCTTTCAAAAAAAGTATCACATAAAAAAAACATTGCTGATCGCCTCATGGATTTCTTTCAGCGAATGTATTCACCGCTTATTCGTTGGGCAATAAAAATGAAATATGCAGTTGTGAGTGGTGCAGTTGCATTACTGGTAATCGCAATACTTATTTTCAGCAAAATGGGTGGTGAGTTTATTCCGCAGTTACAGGAAGGTGACTATGCTTTTCACTGCATCCTTCCACAGGGTACATCTTTAACGCAAAGTGTGGAAACATCCATGCAGGCAAGCCGCATCATCAAATCATTTCCCGAAGTAAAGATGGTGGTAGGAAAAACGGGAAGTGCAGAAGTGCCAACAGACCCAATGCCACCCGAAGCATCCGACCTTATCATTATGCTGAAACCAAAAAGCGAATGGACTACAACAAAAGATTACAATGAACTTGCGGCAATCATGATTGAAAAATTAGAAGTGATACCCGGTGTCTTCTTTGAAGCATCACAGCCCATTCAAATGCGGTTTAATGAACTGATGACAGGAGTAAGACAGGATGTAGCCATAAAGATTTTTGGTGAGAACATAGATACCTTAGCTGCTTTAGCCCCGAAAGTTGCTAAAGTGGTGCAATCTGTAAAAGGCGCAACAGAACCACAGGTAGAAAGAACGACTGGCTTACCACAAATTACAATTCGTTATGACAGGGCAAAGATTGCAGGTTATGGATTGAATATTGAAGACATTAATCATACAATCAGCACTGCTTTTGCAGGTGAAGCTGCCGGTGTTGTTTTTGAAAACGAAAGAAAATTCGATTTAGTAGTAAGGTTAGACAGTGCCAGCAGAACTTCAATTGAGGATGTGAGCAATTTATTTGTGGCAACTAATGATGGCAACCAAATACCGTTATCACAGGTAGCATCTGTTTCTTTCAAAGAAGGCCCGGCACAAATAAGCCGTGAAGAAGGAAAACGGAGAATTGTTGTTGGCTTTAATGTAAAAGGCCGTGACGTGGCAAGTGTGGTAACAGAAATACAGGAGAAACTGGTTAACGCTAAAATTCTGCCCGTTGGTTACTATTTTACTTATGGTGGCACATTTGAAAACTTAAAGGAAGCATCCGCAAGACTAAGAATTGCTGTACCCGTTGCCCTCGCTTTGATTTTCTTATTGCTCTACTTCGCATTTGGTTCTATGAAAGAAGCTTTATTGATTTATACAGCCATTCCCATGAGTGCAATTGGTGGTGTATTTGCATTGCTGTTAAGGGGAATGCCATTCAGCATTTCCGCAGGTGTTGGTTTTATTGCATTGTTTGGTGTGGCAGTATTGAATGGGATTGTTTTAATAAGCACATTTAATCAGTTGCAAAAAGATGGAATGAAAGACATCCTGCAAAGAGTGCTGGAAGGAACAAAAATCCGTTTGCGGCCAGTGCTAATGACAGCCTCTGTTGCGGCTTTAGGTTTTATACCAATGGCATTGTCAACGGGTGCAGGCGCAGAAGTACAAAAACCATTGGCAACCGTTGTAATTGGTGGTTTGATAACAGCTACCTTTTTAACACTGGTAGTGTTGCCATTGCTCTATATCATTTTTTCATCTAAAAGAAAAGCAAAAGTGAAACCAGTTGTTACAATGATTGCACTTACTTTTATCATGGGCTTATCAAATAATGCTCAGGCACAGCAGCCAATCACAAAAAGAATCAGTGGTAACGAAGCAATTACTCTGGCAAACAATAACCTGCAATACCAAATAAATAACCAGCAGATAAATAAAGGCAAGGCACAAATAAAAAAAGCATCGGTATTTCCAAAGACAGGTGTATTTGCCGAAAATGAAGATATGCGGCCATCTGATAATAAAGGCATCCTGAAAGTGGGCGTATCACAAAGTATTGCATGGCCGGGTTTGTACAAAGCACAAAAGAATCTATATGGAGAACAGTTGAAGTATTATAACCTGGGTAAAGCAGCTATTGATGTACAAGTAAAAAGAGATGTAAGAACTGTTTACTACCAGCTTTGGTATTTACAGGATAAGCAACAATTATATCTCCGCTTGGACAGTATTTATAAATCGCTGAATGCTGCCGCAATACTAAAAGTAAAAACAGGTGATAGCCCGGGGTTGGACAGCATTGCCGCCAATGTACGAATGAGAGAACTACAGGCATTGCTACAACAAATTGACAACGAAATTCAGATACAGCAACAATCGTTAATGCAGTACCTCAATACAAATGATATGATGTTGCCTTTATTGATTCCTCTGGAAAAACTACCCATGCCCGGCGTTACAAATGATAGTATTCACCCGGTACTTGCTTTGCAATCGCAGAATATCAATATTGCCAATGCAGGAATCAGAGTGATAAAGAATGAAAACAAACCTGAGTTTTCAGGCCGTCTTTTCAGCCAGCGATTGTATGGAGCAAAAGACCCCTTCACTGGTTTTTCAATATCGGCAGCTTTCCCATTGTTTGGTGCAAGTGCTTACCGCAGCAAAGTAAAAGTAGCACAGGCAGATATGGCAGTGCAACAAAAGCAATACGATTATGATAAGCAGGTTTTAAGCACACGGCAATTGCAAATGCAACAGGAAGTGGAGAAGAATAAAAGCATGTTAGCGTTTTATGAAGCAACGGGATTAATACAGGCTAATGAAATTATAAAGGCTGCTTCTCTGGCATATCGGGCTGGTGAAATAAGTTTTGCTGAATTATCACAATTCTTAACACAGGCAATAGAGATTCAAAAAAACTATTTAGAAAATCTGAATGAGTATAATCAATCAGTCATTCAATACAATTATTACATCAATCAATAAAAAAGAAAAACTATACAGATGAAAAAGTATTTAATAATCATTATAGCAGTGCTTGCACTCACAGTAACCTTTGTTTCCTGCGGAGGTAAAAGCAATTCGGAAGAATCTAAAACAACGGTAGCCCCAAAAGCAGAAGAAGCAGGGCATGAAGATGAACATGAAAATCCTAATACCGCCACACTTACCGATGAACAAATGAAAAGCATTGGCATTGAGTTGGGTAATATTGAAGAAAAGCAATTAACGGCATCACTCAAAACAAATGGTTTGCTGAAAGTGCCTAATCAAAACAAAGCTAGTGTAAACTCTATTTATAGTGGTGTAATAAAATCACTGTTGGTACAACCGGGCAATGTTGTAAGGAAAGGCCAAACGATTGCCACTATTGCTAACCCTGAATTTATTCAGGCACAAAGCGAATACATTGGTGTAAGTGCAAAAATCTCATTGGCCGAACTGGAAGTAAAAAGACAAAAGGACCTGAACGCAGGTAATGCAGGTGCATTAAAAAATTTACAGGCTGCCGAAACAGAATTAAGAACTTTACGAAATATAAAATCAACCCTTGCACAGCAGATTCAACTAATGGGTATTAACCCTGCCAATCTCTCCAATGGTAAATTGATATCTGTATTGGCAGTAACGAGTCCTATCAGCGGTGTGGTAAGTAATGTAATGCTGAAAATGGGCAGCTATGTGGATGTAAGTACTCCCATTGCTGAGATTGTTGACAACAGCCAGTTACACCTTGATTTGTTTGTGTATGAAAAAGACTTACCAAAACTAAAGAATAACCAGTTAATACATTTTACATTAACCAATAACCCGGGCAAAGAATATGACGCACAAATTTTCTCCTTAGGTTCATCTTTTGAAGGAGAAAGCAAAGCAGTAACCGTACATGCAATGGTAAAGGGAGATAAAACAGGCTTGATAGATGGTATGAATATAACTGCTGTAATTAGTTTGCAAAAAGCAAGTGTTCCGGCTGTACCCACCGATGCTATTGTAACCATTGCAGGCCAGGATTATATTTTTATGGTTACAGATGAACATGCAGAAGAAGAACATCAAGAGGGAAAAGACAGTATAAAGCATGATGCTAAAGAACGGCATAAAGAAGAAAAGGGAGTAACCTTTGAAAAAATACCCGTTGCCAAAGGAACAACCGACGTTGGCTACACAGAAATCACTTTGCTAAAAGAAATACCAAAAGATGCAAAGATTGTAGTGAAAGGTGCATTTTTTGTATTGGCAAAAATGACAAATTCAGGTGAAGGAGAACACGGACATTAAAAATAATTTTTCATATAATGATAAACAAAGACCCAAATCATAAACATACTTATGATGCACAGGGCAAAATGACTTGCTGCACATTGGAAGAAAAAATTTATACTAAAGCCGGTGCAGAAGAATTACTGAAACAAGGTCATAGTCATGATGATGGACATGACCACGACCATTCAGCAGATGATGGCCATGACCATTCAGGCAGTAAGCAATCTGTTTTGCAAATGTTCATACCGGCAATGATTAGTTTAATCTTATTGCTTGTTGCCATTGCATTTGACAATTGGTTTCCTCAAACATGGTTCACAGGTTGGGTTCGTATCGGTTGGTATGTCGTTGCCTATCTTCCTGTTGGTTTCCCGGTATTGAAAGAAGCAATTGAAAGCATCGGCAAAGGAGAAATATTTTCCGAATTTTTATTGATGAGCATTGCCACCACTGGTGCATTTGCCATTGCCGAATATCCCGAAGGTGTGGCAGTAATGCTGTTCTATGCAGTTGGCGAAGTATTTCAAACATTGGCAGTAAAAAGAGCAAAGGCCAACATAAAATCATTACTCGACCAGCGACCAGACGAAGTAACTATTTTACAAAACAACCAACCCAAAACTATTAAAGCCGAAGCTGCAAACATTGGCGACATCATACAATTAAAGTCAGGTGAAAAATTAGGATTAGATGGAGAACTGATTTCAGAAACTGCATCTTTCAATACCGCAGCACTTACAGGAGAAAGTAAACCTGACACTAAAGCAAAAGGAGAAACAGTATTAGCAGGAATGATAAACCTTAACACTGTTGCACAGGTAAAAGTTACCACTGCTTACACAGATAGCAAGTTGAGTAAAATTTTAGAACTGGTACGAAATGCAACAGCACAAAAAGCACCAACCGAATTATTTATTAGAAAGTTTGCAAAAATCTATACTCCCATTGTGGTTTTGTTAGCAGTGCTCATTTGTATAATACCAATGTTGTTTGTAGAAAATTATGTTTTCAGCCAGTGGCTTTACCGGACATTGGTTTTTTTAGTTATCTCTTGTCCCTGTGCATTGGTAATTTCTATTCCGTTAGGATATTTTGGCGGCATTGGCGCAGCCAGTAAAAACGGGATATTGTTTAAAGGCAGCAACTCTTTAGACATCATTGCCAATATTCAAAATGTAGTGATGGATAAAACCGGAACTATGACTGAAGGCGTTTTTAAAGTGCAGGAAGTAAACATAAACCCGGAATACAATAAAGATGAAGTCCTTCAAATGGTAAATGCTTTGGAAAGCCAAAGTACCCATCCTGTGGCAACGGCTATTCAGCAGTATGTTGGAAATGTTAACCATGAAATTAAACTGAATGCTGTCGAAGAAATTGCAGGACATGGATTAAAAGCCGAAGTAAATGCCAAAGAATTATTGGTAGGCAATTTTAAACTGATGGACAAATTTGGTATTAAATATGACATAGACCCGTCAGGTATTGTTTACACTTTAATAGCTATCGCTTACGACAAACAGTTTACTGGTTATCTCACCATAGCAGACAGTATAAAAGAAGATGCCCAGGAAGCAGTGAATAAATTACATAGCATGAATGTAAAGACTACCATGTTAAGCGGCGACAAAACGACCGTTGTAAAATTTGTTGCAGACAAATTAGGAATTGATAATGCCTTCGGCGATTTATTGCCGGAAGATAAAGTGAACAAGGTAAAAGAAATTAAAAGCCGAAAAGAAACTGTCGCCTTTGTTGGCGATGGAGTAAACGATGCACCAGTAGTTGCTTTGAGTAATGCAGGCATTGCAATGGGTGGATTAGGAAGCGATGCCACCATTGAAACGGCTGACATAGTTATTCAAGACGATAAGCCAGTCAAAATTGCAATGGCAATAAACATTGGAAAGCAAACAAAGAAAATTGTTTGGCAAAACATTATTCTTGCATTTGCAGTAAAAGCCATTGTATTGATTTTGGGCGCAGGCGGACTGGCAACCATGTGGGAAGCGGTTTTTGCAGACGTTGGAGTTGCTTTGCTTGCAATTTTAAATGCAGTAAGAATACAGAGAATGAATTTTTAAATTTCATCTTTTGCTGGACTTGACCCAACGCACCAAGTCAGGCACATTTGCAAGGCACACAGGGCCGACACACAAAAGCTAACCTTGCAAAAGAGCCTGCCTTGTTCCTACGCTTCCGGGACACACCCTGCTTCATTGGACACATTCATTCACTTCGACACACCAAGACGAAGGGCATACCGCTAACAGGGAGTTTGGCAAAATACGGGCAGACGTAAGCTGTGTTTCATCGTTCGGTTCATTGTGCATCTGCATATCCAGCTTGACATTATAAATTTAGCTGTAGAATATATCATCAACTTTTTATCTTTACTCAGCAGCAGTTAGCCGGGCTTGACGGAACACAGAATACCCGTACTTCGCCAAGCTCTGTCCGTTGGCAGTAATGCTACAAGCGACCGTAAAAACCGACAGAAATCACTTTGACAACTTCTTCAAATCTTTCAAACCCCAATCTGACATACTATCAATAATCGGCAACAAAGTCTGACCGTATTTTGAAATCTTATATTCCACTCTTGGTGGTATTTCAGCGTAAATAATACGTTCAAGAATTTTATCTTCTTCCATTTCACGTAGCTGGTTAACTAACATTTGCTTACTAATATCTGGAATTGCTTTTTGCAACATTGAAAATCGGTTACACTCTTTTCGTATCAAATGAATAATGACAGGTTTCCATTTTCCACCTATTTTATTCAGACAGTGTGTAACAGGACAATCATTCGGATTAAATTCTTTCGTTTTCCTTTTATTTTCCATTGGTCTATATTTTTAGACTATAACGACAATTATTGACTATACTATTTATTTGGACAAAGTTTGCAAATTTGCACTTGTAATAACAAATAAATTTTAAAATATGGTCATAAAGAAAATCCTAATTGCAGCATTGCTGATAGTGGTTTCAGCTATTGGAGTAAAGGCGTTTGCACATTCTCGTCTTTCAAAAGAAGAAAAAGTAAAACACATTACCAAAAAAATGGCAAAGAAACTTTCGCTTACAGAAGAGCAAAAAGCAAAAGTATTTCAAATCAACCTTGACAGAGCCAACGGACACGAAGACGCTTATAAGCAAGGTAGAAAAAAAGAAGTAATCCAAAATGCAGTAGCAAAATGGAAAACCGATTTAAAGCAAGTTTTAACTGCTGAACAAGCACAAAAATTGAAAATCTAATGAAGAAAATCATTGTAGGGTTTCTTGCTATCCTTTTAACAGCAGGGACAGTTTATTCACAATCAAAAAAAGTAACAACTAAAAAAAGTAAACAAATGACAGCAATCGCAGAAATAAAACAATTTATTCAAGGTGGAGAATGGATTTCACTTTCAACAGAACTTCGCCCATTTGAAGACCGTTTAGGAACAGGGAAAATCCAACCATTTTATGTAAAACGCATTTTCAAATATTTACCAAACGACCGATTTGAAGGAACTATAATTAGTTCAGCCGACCCATTCGGACAAATGCCTTTGGTTCAATTTACTTTCAAAGGACACACCGTTTGGGGAAAAGAACACCAAATTGCCAAAGGTGCTTTTGAAATTGATTACATTTTGGATGAAGCGTTTGAAGTAACACCATTGCACACAATGTTTGCCGACCAACTCAATCAAGCAACAGTGAAAGGACTGAACAAATGGGAAGTGAACAAAATGCAAGACATTAAAGGAAAAGAATTTCCATTATTTGGCATTAAAGAAGGGGAAACTGTTGGCGATTACGATTTGATTTACATTCACAACAATATGCTGTTTATGGGAAGCAAACACGTTGATGGTCGTGGATTTGACAAACCTGAAAACAGACCAACCAATTTACAAGTTCCATTGGAAAGAAAGTAAATTAACAACATTCTTAAAACTTTAAGCAGAAAGGAGTAAAATCTTTTCTGCTTATTGTATTTAGTGTACAAAAAAGCACTACTGCCAACATGAACTGTGTAAAAAACCAAACAAATTTTGATCTTTTTTAAGGTTTAGCTGAACAATAGTTTGGTTGATATAA
>JBGAPQ010000018.1:0-89606 GCA_044221225.1 Chitinophagaceae bacterium | reverse complement strand
CTGTGTACTTTGCTTTCACTGCATTTTTTTACTTCCAGCAACCATAACAGGTAAGATTTTATTTCGTTGGTGGTAAGGGTAAAAAGGGGTCTTTCTTTCAACAGCCGCATTATTTGCAGCAGCTCGCCGCTATAAAGATCTATAGTATTGGTGGCGTAGGCTTTTAGCTTTAAGGTTTTTATCGTTTTATCAAGCAGTTTCAGGTTTTCTTTATTGATATAATACACATCCACTGCCATTTTGCCGGATTTGACTGCGGAAGCTGTGCCGGCAACAGCCTCCCTTACGCTTACTGCCTGCTTCCTTTTTTTAAGATATGCTGATAATTCGCCGTATTCTATCCTGCCTGCGTCTTTTAGTTTATTAAACGCTGCTTCAAAATTCTCCCGGGTAAGCGGCAGGTACCAGCATCGGTGTGTCTGGCTCCATTTTATTCCTTTAATGGACCTTACGGCCTTGTCAATTTCTTTTACAAAAGTAAAATGAATGGCCAGTTGCTCATCACCCCGGTGATGGAGCGGCTTAAATGAAATCAGGGCGGTTGTTGTTGGTTCCATTATTATTTTTTTGCACTTCGTGCACCTCAGTCACAGGCAATGCCTGTACTGGCCTGTTTTTTACAGCTATTTATCAGAGGAAACTTAACGGGGTGAGAAAAATACAAGGTTAGTATCTTAAAAATAAAATATTATCGGGTAAGTAAAAAAAAATATTGCGCCTTCTGCCGGATATACTATTAGCTTAACATTCTGCACCTGTCAAACAGGTAGCCCGGAAATGTCTGACGGAATCGAAACGGAGCAGCGATTTATCGCTGATTATTTTTGAGTTGCCGGCAATATGGCTAAACCGTGTGTCGCCGGCGTACATTTTTATCTGCGCAATTCAGCAACAAACTTTTCATAGTCGTCAGGAGTTACAATAATATTTTGGTTACTGGTTGTCTTAATAAGCACAGCTTTATCTCTTCTGGTGGCATACCAAATCATGCTTCCTATATTTCCTTTTGCAAATCGTCCGAAATACCCGAATAGTCCGCCAACACCAAAAGTACGTATAGCCCACTTTAGTTCTCCGTTGACAAGTTGCTCAACGCTTTTTACTTCACTTCTTGCTATTTTTTTGTCAAACAAAGGTCTGTGGATGATAACCTCATTGTCCGTCAAAATATAACTTACCGGCCGGTATGCATAGGTACCAAAATAGATGAGCAGTAAGGCAACTATTGTAAATATTGACACTGGCGAATAATTGTCTTTAAGAATTAAAATTTGTGCAATGATAATAGCGGCAAATAAAATCGTTACTCCAATTGTAACAATCCTTGCCAAATAATCTAACGATGTTTTGAATTTCATAGCATTACTCAAATTTTAGTGTCAGCTTCTTTGTCGAGGGCAGCGTTTCTTTATCTTTTTATGTTGTTCAAAAATATGGATGTCTTTAGTTAGCTTCAATGGTCAGGATCCTTTTTGCAAAGCCGTGCCGATGTTTTGAAAGATAGTTGGTAATGTCAGACAGGTTATCAAGTACAATTTTACCATTGCTGTTAATAATGATTATTGAGTCAATATTTTTTGCAAACTCAGTCATAAACTTACCCTTTGGCCAGCCACCAAGTCCATAGTAGAAAACTGTGTCCCTAGTTACTCTTGTCCCTGTTGTTGGAATTTTGATAACTATTTTTTCATTTTCCTTTTCATGTGGCCCCGGCAAGATTTTATTATTGCCATAAACAGTTACAGAAACATCCGGGTTCTTAGCTGCTTTAACTACCAAAATTCTCGCAGGATCACAGGATTGAATTAAAATTGCTATTACTGTCAGGCAGGGTATAAATATTGTTTTGAAAAGATGACTATTTTTATTTGCTTTCTGCATGGTTTAATGGTTGTTTTGTGGCCTTCCCTGATATTGAAGCCTTCCCCCCGCCATAGTGCCAATGCAATATTTTTTGTTTGGCTATCTGTCGACGTAATTACTTCGTCAGTTTTAGTGCGTCGTTCAGTCTCTGGGCTGCATTGTCCCAATTTATTATATTAAAGAGATTATCTACAAAGTCTCCTCTTTTGTTTTTGTATTTAAGATAATATGAGTGTTCCCATACGTCAATTACCAGCAAAGGAATTGCACCCCACTGTGTTAATTTCTCATGGTTTTCACATTGCAAGATGGTCAGCTTGTCGGTGTAGGGCTGAAAGCCTAATATACCCCAACCGTTTCCGTCAACTTCTTTTGAAGTTCTGGCTAAGTACATTTTGAGTTTGTCGTAACTGCCAAAATCTTTTTCTATACGTTTCAGCAAGTCACCTCCCGGGTCAGTTTTTTTATTGGTCAGATTTGTCCAGAATATTGAATGAAGAATATGAGAAGAGAGATGATACGAAAGTTTTTTTGTCCAGAAATCAACTGTTTCAAGATTGTTATCATCAAGAGCTTTTTTTATCATTTGCTGGTCTTTGTTAGCACCTTTCACAGCTCCGCCGTGATGGAAGGTATAATGAAGATGCAAAGTCTCTTCGTCCATATAGGGTTCTAAATAATTTTTTGAATAGCCTAAAGGCTGAAGGATGAAGTTGCCGTCTTTGTCAACTAGTTTATCAATATTATTGCCAGTAAAATTTTGAGCAAAAGCAGGAGCATTGGGAACAATTGTCGCCCCGCCAACTATCAGTCCTGTTTTGAGAAAGTCTTTTCTGTCCATATTTTATGTTTGTCAAAATTAATAGTGCTGTCTTTCAAGCTGGCCGCTAACGTCCGAGTCTTGCCACAGGGCTGGTATTTAATAACTGTCCTCCCGGCAACTGAAGCCGATTAAAAAAACTGATGATGAAGTTAACTACTAAAAGCCAAATAGAATTCGGTCAAACCCGATATTAGCTGATAGTAGTGCAGCAGCCGATTGTTATTCCGTCCACCAGCCTTGCGGCAAAACTTTTGTTGTACGCCGCTTCGATTATTTTGGCAATATCTATTTTGAGAGTACTTTCCACTTATTTCAAAACTTCTCTGTCAAAAACCCAAATGCTATGATGGTTCTTTGGTCTACCAGTAAATACTTCGTCAGCAATTAATTCATTTTGATTTGCCCCAAATTTGTATTTAACCAGATTTAAATAATTCTTTCTCCACATTGTTGCTTGCAGGCCATTTTCTTTTTGTTCTAATTTACCTTTGAATATTATTTTCACTCTCCTTGTCTTACCATCAGCAAGCATTCTGAACCCTATTTTCTTTTTTTTCTCGCCATATATGTGATATATCTTCAAACTAAATTTGTCACCTTCCTGCTTTATAATGAACATTTGACCTGTAAGCCCATCAGTCTTGTCCTCTAATTTACTTTTTTCAAAATTTAATATCCATCTCCCTGAAAAATTTGGAGTTTGTCCGGATATTGACGAGTTAAATGCTATCAAAATGATAGTCGTCAGCAGGAGTTTTGTTATTTTTTTCATAGGCCAAGATTAAGAATTGAACTTTAAAATCGTTGTTAAAACTCGTATTTGTAGAGAATAAATATTCGTCAACCAAGTCGTTTCATTAAGATTGAATGGACTGTCTATAAGTGGCGCACAACGGCTACGGCTTGGCGATGTGGCGGTATTTGAAAATCGTCAGCCGTAACCGCTGCTAAATTTATAAATAAAAGTTCATTGTTTATTCTATTGCTCGGTTTTATTCGTTCAGCCCGGACTGTAGATGATAAGCGAAAGGGACGATGAAATTATATTCGTTCAAACCGCTTTACATAGGAATCAATGTTGCCTGCAGTATTTTCATTTGCAAATTTTTTCAAGCTGCTCATTTGCTAGCGAATATCCATATAAAGAAGAATTTGTAAAAGATTCACAAGCTTTTTCTTTCTCATTTGATTCAAGCCAGCAGTATCCTATCATATAATAGCTTTCACCTACATAAGCTTTTCTGGAAATGCAGTCCATGAAATAGCCATAAGCTTTCTTTCTTTGCCCGATACTATAATGTGCTAATCCTGACATATAGAACAAATCAGAAAAAGGTACTTCAAACCTGTCCTCTTTGCCAAGAAGTTCTTTGCCAAATTGGGTATATTCCAAGGTAAATTGAGATTTAGTCGTGTCGTCTGGATTATAACCTTTTCTAATTAGGGCATTGTTAAAATAAGTAATTGCTTCATCAAATTTTTCTTGTCGGTACTTGCATAACCCAATATTATAAAGTGCTAAAGTATTATTCGGATCAAAGACGATAAGTTGACTATATACGATCACAGCGGAGTCGTCCTTATTAAGTTTTGTGAAGCAGTGAGCCTTTTCTGTATAAGCTTCTTTTAGATACTTCTTTTTTGTTAGCGCCTTATCAAGGAATTTTATGGCTTCCCGGTAATTCTCCTTTTCTATAGCGGTATTTGCTTTTTGCAGATAGTCACTTGCCGTAGTGCAAGAGTAAAGTAAAATCGTTAAGAATATATTTCGAAAAAGAAGTCTCATTAATATTGCAGGCAACTCATAAATATACACTACTGCTGGCATAAATTTCTAGTGAAAATCAGTCTATATTTATGCTTTAAATAATTTTTGCCAGGAATCATTTTAGCTTCCATTTTAATATGACGCTGCCGCAGTTAATTCTTAATTTCCCTTTTTCTAAATCCTGATTATGAAGAAAATCATTCTTGCTTTCTGCATTTTTCATTTTGCATTCAGTAGTACGGCTCAACGGCTCAGCTACTACCTGCCCGATTCTGTTAGTTATAACCCGGCCATCCCCACACCCAAAGACATTATCTATCATGAAGTGGGTGAGTGGCATGTTACCCACGACAAGCTGGTGAATTATATGAAGGCCATCGCCGCCGCTGCACCGGACAGGGTGAAACTGGAAACAATGGGCCTCAGTTATGAGAACAGGCCGCAGGTGCTGCTCATCATTTCTTCTAAAAAAAATCATGCAAACCTGGAACAGATAAGGCAACAGCATGTACAGCTTACTGATCCTGCCCAATCCGCCGCACTCAATGCAGGCAATATGCCCATTGTGGTTTGGATCGGTCATTCCATACATGGCAATGAACCAAGCGGTGCGAATGCTGCATTGCTCAGCGCTTATTACCTGGCAGCTGCACAGGGAAAACAAATAGATGAGTTATTGGACAATGTGGTGATACTCTTTGATCCTTCCTTTAATCCGGACGGATTACAACGTTTTTCTACCTGGGCCAACCAGCATAAAAGTAAAAACCTTGTGAGTGATCCCAACTCAAGAGAGTTTAATGAAGTATGGCCCGGCGGCCGTTTCAATCATTACTGGTTTGATCTGAACCGTGACTGGTTGCCTGCTGTGCATGTGGAAAGTCAGAACCGGTTAAAGTGGTTTCACCTATGGAAACCGAATATCTTAACCGATCATCATGAGCAGGGCAGCAATGCTACTTTCTTTTTTCAGCCGGGTGTGCCATCAAGAGTAAATCCATTGACACCGGATAAGAATAAAGACCTGACAACGAGGCTGGGAAAATTTCATGCACAGTTCCTCGATCGTATCGGTTCTTTATATTTTACCAAAGAAGCCTATGATGATTTTTATTATGGCAAGGGCTCTACTTATCCTGATGTGAATGGCGCCATCGGAATTTTATTTGAGCAGGCTTCTTCAAGAGGGCATTTGCAGGAAACAGCCAATGGCCTGCTGAGTTTTCCGGCCACCATCAAAAACCAGTTTGTAACAACGCTGTCCACACTGGAAGGAGCAAGGGTATTGCGCAAAGATTTTTTAGAGTTCCAGCGGGATTTTTATAAGCAGGCGGCTAACAGGGCATCTTTTTACCCGATTAAAGGATATGTATTTGGTGATAAAAATGACCCGGCTAAAACATTTCATTTTGCTGAAATGCTGAAGCGTCACCAAATAGAAATAAATGAATTGCCTGCCGGCTGGAACGATGCGGCTTTTGAAAAAAATTCTTCATACATGGTTTCACTGAATCAGCCACAGCATAGTTTGATCAGGGCCATCTTTGATAAAACACTGGAATATAAAGACAGTTTGTTTTATGACATCACTGCATGGACAATGCCGCTGGCTTTTGGATTGCCTTACAAAGAGATCAATACTCCATCTTTTGCAATGGGAGAGAAAGTGGAAGATTTAAAACCGGCTAAACAATCTGTTGCGGGTGGCAGAAGTGAGTATGCTTATTTACTCCAATGGGAAGACCTGTATGCACCGGCTGCATTGAATGAATTGCTAAATGCGGGTATATTGACCAAAGTGGCCACCAATCAACTGGAGATGCCGGTGGGCGGAGCGATGAAAAAATTTAATTACGGAACAATACTTATTCCTGTCAAGTTGCAGCGGGATGACAGTGAAACAGTTTTTGCAAAACTCAGCGCCGTGGCAGAAAAGTACCGGGTGAAGATAGTGGCTGTATCAAGCGGCGCTGTAAACAGCGGAAGCGATTTGGGCAGCAGCCGTTTTGTAACGATCGCCAAACCTTCTGTAGCTATGATCACCGGTCCCGGTGTGAATGCTACTGATGCCGGTGAGATATGGCACCTGCTGGATCAAAGGATGAATATAACAGCCACACACCTGGAGCCAACCGTCTTTAACAGGATAAGTTTGAACCGTTACAATACACTGATCATGGTGGGCGGCAGCTATGGAGAGTTGAATAAAGAAAAACTAAAAGCATGGGTACAGGCAGGGGGTACATTAATATTGACGGAAGAAGCAGTAAGCTGGGCCGCACAAAATGGCATCAGTGATGTAAAATTTAAAAAAGCAAAACTGCCGGCAGACAGTACACAGAAACTGGGCTACCTGGAAAGAGAGCAACTGGATGGTGCACAGCAGGTGAGGGGTGCCATATTCGGCGCTGAGGCGGACCTTACACATCCGCTGGCCTATGGCTATACACAAAACATGGTGAGTTTATTTAAATCGAACAAAGTGTTCATGGAAAAAAGCAAGAACCCTTATGCCACTCCTTTTTATTATGGAGCCAAACCATTGCAGAGCGGATGGGTAAGCAAAGAGAACGGAGATGTAATTAAGAATTCAGCAGCGGTAGTGGTTAATACATCGGGCAGTGGCCGTGTGATCAATATTGCTGACAATCCTAATTTCCGGGCTTTCTGGCTGGGTGGCAGCAAACTTTTTATGAATGCGATCTTCTTTTCCCGCATTATAGATGCGGCCAGCGGACGGATTGATGAATTCCAGGGATTAAGCCGCTTTGAACAGTAAGTTGTGAATATGTTGGGACAGTCTTTTCTTTAAATAATCTTATTTTAGCCGTCTTAATTAATTACGTCATCTTAAAAATTGAGCACTATGATTAAAATGCAGATTATCGGAAATCTCGGGAAAGACTGTGTGGTAAACACAGTGAACGGAAAAAATGTAATCAACTTCACCGTTGCACATACCGAGAAGTACAAAGACAGCCAGGGCAATCAGCAGGAAAAAACAACATGGGTAGATTGCGCCTACTGGACAGACCGCACCGCCGTTGCCCAGTACTTAACAAAAGGCAAGCAGGTATTTGTGGAAGGTCAACCGGAAGCAAGATCTTTCCAGCGCAACGATGGCACTCCTGGTTCTTCACTTTCACTTCGGGTAAGAGAAATACAATTATTGGGTGGTCGAGGAGAAACGGCCGGAAGCTCTTCTTACCAGCCATCAGCCCAGGCATCATCTTCTGTCAGCAGTGTATCTTCAGCCAATGAAATTACTGAGCCGGTGGATGATCTGCCATTCTGATGTATTCAACAACTATTAATAAATGCCCCGGATTTTCCAGGGCATTTTTATTTTTCAAAGCCTTTTCTTTGAAGAGGAGATTTAGAGGGAGCTTATCTTTGCCGCATGCCAGAACAATTATTTTCTTACAAGCAATTATTTGATTTTGCTAATACAATTTTTCAAAAGATTGGCTGTTCACATGAACATGCAGAAACAGCTACCAAAGCATTACTCTCCGCTGATCTTCGCGGAATAGATTCACATGGTATTGCCCGTCTGAGTGGTTATGTAAGATTATGGGAAGTAAAAAGAGTAAATGCAACACCGGCAATTAGAATCATACATGAGACACCCTCAACAGCAGTTGTTGACGGAGATAGTGGTTTGGGATTGGTGGTGGCGTCCTATGCTATGAAGATCGCTATTGAAAAAGCAAAGAATGTGGGTACAGGTTGGGTGAGTGTGCAGAACAGTAATCATTTTGGTATTGCCGGGTATCATGCGATGATGGCACTGGAACATGATATGATCGGCATGGCGATGACAAATGCCAGCCCGCTGGTAGCACCTACTTTTTCTATTGACAAAATGCTGGGCACAAATCCTATCTGTGTGGCTGCTCCTGCCGGAAATGAACCTCCTTTTGTCGCCGATTTGGCTACCACCACTGCTGCCAATGGTAAACTGGAAATTTTACAAAGAAAGAATGCTGATACTCCTGTTGGCTGGGTGCAGGATGCCGAAGGCAATTCATCAACAGATGCAAATATTTTAAAGAAAGGCGGTGCATTGCTACCGTTGGGAGGCGACAGGGAGCATGGTTCGCATAAAGGGTATGCTTTGGGGGCTATCGTAGATATTTTCTCAGGCTTATTAAGTGGTGCTAATTATGCACCATGGGTACCGCCATTTCCTGCCTATGTGCCTATGCCGGCACAACAACCCGGAAAAGGTATCGGTCATTTTTTAGGCGCTATGCGGATAGATGCTTTCCGCCCCGCTGAGGATTTCAAAAAAGATATGGACCACTGGATACAGGGTTTTCGTTTCTGCAAAACTATTCCGGGTGAAGAAAAAGTACTGGTGCCCGGTGACCCGGAAAGAGAGTTTGAAGCGGAGCGAAATAAAAATGGAATTCCGTTGCTGGATGCAGTAGTGGATGATTTGAACAAACTGGCTGAACGATTTTGTGTATCTTGGCAGATTAGCTAACGAAAATGAGAACAGTTTTTTCTGGCCTTATACCTGTGATTTTTATGTTGATTCTTTCGTCCTGTCAGAAGGAGCCGGATGTGAACCTGAACGGCAATCTTTTAAATGACAGTACAGACATTACCGCATTGATTATTCTGGATACTTCATTTGAACCAGGAAAAGATACTGTTCAGAAGTTTGAATTTTTTTATGATAGTGAGGGAAGAAGAATACGGGAAGTGGTAACTGAATACCAACCCGGTGTTGCAGGGACTTCCGCAATATTAATTACACATTTCTTTAATTATGATTTTGCAGGCATCAATCCACTGCCATATACAATGCTTCAGGAGTATATACCTGCTTCGGGTACTCTTACTTTCGGATCGGAACATTTTTTCTTTTACGAGGATGGACTACTTGTTATGGATTCTATTTCCTTCAGAACTTCTGATAATGCTTACCGGGTGGACGAGTTTAGGGAAATAAACTCTTCCAGGTATCTTTTGCCCGGGAGGTGGGGTGATAATACGGGAGTGTTATCAGAGGATACAGCATATTCTTCTGTTGTGTGGGCGGATAGTAATCTTTTATCTCAGAAAGACACTCTTATTTTGAGCGGCGGTACTGGCTTTCAGGTTATACCTCATACATTAACTTATGATAATATCCGTAATCCCTTTCTCCGAATTTTACTGCCTTACCCTACGCCTTGCCCCACAGCCGGTGTAACCTACGGTATAGCAGAATTTATTTTTCCTACACGGAACAACATTCATACATGGAATTACGATGGCATAATCAGTACCCGTAATTATGAATATGGAGCTAATGGCTTGCCTGCTGTAGCCCGGGAATTTGAAAGCGGAACAGTACAAAAATGGGTATATAAGTATACAAAACTATAATTCAGGACTTCTTCACTGGCCAATACTTATCTTTGCGCCCTGCTTGCTGAATTAATAATCCTTTAAAATTATGGGAGGGGGGAACAAACATGAAAGTAATGAAGTTTGGCGGCACCAGTGTGGGTAAGCCGGAACGTATACATCACATAGTGAAGCTGGTAACCAAAGAGGCAGAAAGAGAACCGGCTATTGTGGTATTATCCGCTTTATCAGGCACTACCAATTCCTTAGTAGAAATAGGAGAATTGATAGCTAAAGGTGACCGCAACGGAGCCAAACAGGCTATTGACAAGCTGGAAGCACATTACCAGTCTTTCGTAAAGGGGCTGGTAAAAAAAGAAGAAGCGCTGATAAAAGCCAAAGCGATCATCGCAGAGCATTTTGAATTTTTAAATATCATTCTGAAGATATCTTTCAGCGAAGCGCTGAGTAAGGACATACTTGCCCAGGGTGAGTTGCTGTCAACAAAACTATTTTGTACTTACCTGGAAGAACAGAGAATTAATCACCTGTTATTGCCTGCATTGGAGTTTATGACGATTGACAGTTATGATGAGCCTCAGATAGGCAGTATTAAAGTCAAACTTTCGCAAATACTCCAGCAACATAAGGATAAAAATATTTTTGTTACGCAAGGTTATATCTGCCGCAATGCCCGGGGCGAAGTGGACAACCTGAAAAGAGGAGGCAGTGATTATTCGGCCTCATTGATAGCCGCTGCTATCAGCGCCTCTGTTTGTGAAATATGGACAGATATAGACGGGATGCACAATAATGATCCGAGAGTAGTAAAGAAAACAGTGCCGGTGGAGCAGATGAGTTTTGATGAAGCGGCAGAGCTGGCTTATTTCGGAGCTAAGATACTTCACCCGGCTTCTATCTGGCCGGCACAAACCTATAAGATACCCGTGAGGCTGCTGAACACCATGCAGCCGGAAGCAAAGGGAACGCTGATCACAGAAGAAGCAGGCAGCGTAGGAGTAAAAGCGGTAGCGGCAAAAGATAATATCATTGCTATCCGCATCAAGAGCAGCCGCATGTTACTGGCTTATGGTTTCCTGAGAAAGATCTTTGAAGTGTTTGAAAAATACAGGACACCGATTGACATGATCACCACTTCTGAAGTGGCCGTATCGTTAACGATAGATAATGATGCGAACCTGAAAGATATTCTGAAAGAACTGGAGCCGTTTGGCACAGTAGAAACAGACAGGAATCAAACCATTATTTCAGTAGTGGGAAATGAGATTTCACAGACAGAGGATATAATAAAAAAACTGTTTGGCTCTATTGTAAATATCCCTGTTCGGATGGTGAGCTATGGAGGCAGCCCTCACAATATCTCCTTACTGATCTCTGCTGAAAATAAAACACAGATTCTTCAGCAACTGAATAAAGGAATGTTTGGCCTGGAGTAAAGGAATATTATAGCGATAAAAAACAAGTATGCAATGCTGGTTTTTTATTTCGAGTGTTCTACTTCTTCTGCTTCTTCCTCACCCGTATAAGTGTATATGGCAATAGCCCCGTTTCCACCGTTAAATCCTCCATAAAAAGGAGTTTTGATAATCTTGACAATGGCTATGTCATTTGTATTCAGCATTTCAAGATCGCCGGCCGTAACAGGCATTTCATCTATATAAATACCGGGAACACCACCACGGATAAAAGGAACACTGACGCCGGTCCTGGATGTAAAAATCTGCAAACCGGCCACCCTTCCGTGCAACCAGTCTAATATATTGGTATAGGCGCCGACTCCGGGTACGGAGGCAATATCCAGTATGGTTCCTTCTGTTGTTTTAAATAACCCGGAGCAATACATTTCATTCAGTTTTTGTTCTGCTGATTTGTATTTATCGGTTCCCCTGTAAGATTGGGCAGAGACATGCAAAGCGAGTAAAACAGTGATCAGAACGAAAAAAATCTTTTTCATAACCTGTTCCTCCTTTCTGTAAGTTACGACGATTTGCTGTTAGGAGATAGTTAAGAAAAAGCCCCGCATCCGTGAGGCTTCTGTATTCCTGATACTATTTTTAATCAATTCAATGGTAGTTCTAAATAATCAACAATGCATCTCCGTAGCTGAAAAACCTGTATTTATCCTTTATTGCTTTTTTATAAGCTTCCATGGCCAGTTCATATCCGGCAAAAGCACAAGTCATGATCAGCAGGCTTGTTTTGGGCAAATGGAAATTTGTTACCAGTGAATCGGCGATATTAAAATCGTAGGGCGGATGGATAAACATATTCGTCCAGCCTTCTGAGGGTTTCAGTAATTTCTGTGCGGTGAAGGAGGATTCCAATGCTCTCATGGTAGTGGTGCCTACGGAACAAACACGGTGGCCATATTCTTTGGCCCTGTTCACCACCT
Source organism: Chitinophagaceae bacterium (assembly GCA_044221225.1). Classification (GTDB taxonomy): domain Bacteria; phylum Bacteroidota; class Bacteroidia; order Chitinophagales; family Chitinophagaceae; genus JJ008. Next base: position 77,399 of record JBGAPQ010000018.1, on the reverse strand, counting down.
TGCAGGCGGTTTCATCAATATTGTAATACTCTGCATCCATTTTATGTTTGCTCAGATCTTCCACTTCAATAGGGCGAAAAGTACCCAAACCGGTATGCAGGGTTACTTCAGCAAAACGGATACCTTTTATCTCCAGCCTTTTGATCAGCTCACGGCTGAAGTGCAGGCCTGCAGTTGGTGCAGCCACAGCCCCCTCATGCTTGGCGTAAACAGTTTGGTATCTTTCTTTATCCTCTTCATCCGGTTTACGTTTGATGTATTTGGGCAGAGGAGTTTCTCCCAGTTTTTCCAGCTGCCCGCGGAACTCTTCTTCAGAGCCTTCCCACAGAAAGCGGATGGTACGGCCCCGGCTGGTGGTATTGTCAATTACTTCAGCTACCAGGTCTTCCTGGTCGCCAAAATATAGTTTGTTACCAACACGGATCTTTCTTGCAGGATCAACGATTACATCCCAGAGACGATTAGGTTTATTCAGTTCACGGAGCAGGAATACTTCAATTTTGGCCCCTGTTTTTTCTTTACGTCCATACATCCTGGCCGGAAATACTTTGGTATTGTTTACCACGAAGCAATCCTTGTCATCGAAATAATCCAGGATGTCGCGGAAGTGTTTGTTTTCAATATCGCCGGTGTGGCGGTTTACCACCATCATGCGGGAATCTTCACGTCTTTTGGTTGGAGTTTGAGCAATAAGATTTAGAGGAAGGTCGAATCGGAATTGTGAAAGCTTCATGAGTGTTTGGGTTTATAACAAATAAGCCTCATGACGCAAACCGGGCAAACGCCGGAGAGATGATCCTTGCCGGCCTTACGGCGCCGGGTTTGGTCAAAGCGACTGCTTTTAAAGCGGGCAAAAGTAAGCTTTTATCGGGGAAATGTGTTATTTATTTTACAAACTGCCGGTTATACAGGCCACTCCATTTTGAGTAAGAAACAATAAGGCAGCAGAATAGCCGTTTCGGAGGAATAACATTTATGCTTTTATTGCAGACCAGCATCTTACATTTGTTGATAATAAAAGCCCACCCGCAGCTACCGGGATACCAGCCTTTATGAAGCGATTTGCAGTTCTCTTTTTTATCATCTTATCCTTTCTTTATTTACAGGCACAGCCAAAGATCAAAGAAAAAAAATACCCCAGCCTGCTTTGGGAGATCACCGGCAAAGGCTGCAAGAAACCCTCGTACCTGATCGGAACCATGCATGTAAGCAGTAAACTGGCTTTTAATCTTCCGGACTCTTTTTATATGGCTATTCGTAATGCCCAGGTAGTAGCCCTTGAAACTAACCCGGAGACATGGCAGGAAGATATGAGCAAATATGACTTCGGTGAGGATGGATATTATGGTGCAGAAATTGGTTATGGCGATAACTCCGACATGCCGGAAGAGTATCTCAGCGTCAATACCCTGAAATTTTATAAGTACGATTTAAAAATCCAGCGGGCCTTGTTTAGCAACCCTTCCACTATTAATAATTTGCTTTACCGCAGTTATGGAAATGAATCAAGCGACTTTGAAGAGGATACTTACCTTGATATGTACATCTACCAGTGTGGTAAGAAATGGGGTAAAAAAGTAACAGGTGTAGAAGATTACGGAGAAAGCATGCGGCTGATGACTGAAGCTTATAAAGATGCTGCGAAAGATAAAACCAGGAAAGAAAGAAGTTACGGTGATATGGATGAGGATTATTCCGCAGATAAGTTACAGGAAGCTTACCGGAAAGGAGATCTTGACCTGCTCGATTCTATCAATGTTTACAACAGCTTTTCTGCTGCATTTGATGAAAAATTTTTATACAAACGGAATGAAATACAGGCCAACTCAATAGATTCTATTCTAAAATCTGGTTCGATTTTATTTGTAGGTGTAGGAGCTGCACACCTGCCCGGGAAAAGAGGTGTAATAGAAATGTTGCGGTCAAAAGGATATAAACTCCGCCCTGTGAAAATGGGAGAGAGGGCCAGCAGGGAAAAGGATATGGTGGATAAAATCAGGGTGCCGGTTACCTTCCGGACAGAAACAGCAGAGGATGGATTTTTCAAAGTGGATATACCCGGGAAATTTTACAAATTCGGTGAAGACGCAGCATTGGAACAAAAACAGTACGCCGATATGGCAAATGGCAGTTACTATATGGTAACAAGGGTCATGACGAATGCCTGGATGTGGAATCACAATACGAATGATGTCTTACAAAAAGTGGATAGCCTGTTGTATGAAAATATACCGGGAAAAATAATTGCGAAACAGCCCCTGATAAAAAATGGTTACAAAGGATTTGAGATTACTAACCGTACCCGCAGGGGAGATGTACAACGTTATAACATTTTTGTCACTCCTTTTGAAATCTTCTTTTTTAAGATGAGCGGTAATGGCGACTATGTAAAACTGAGTGATGAAGCAAAACGTTTCTTTGGCAGTATCCAGTTGAAAGAATATAAGAATGGAACGGAAGTATCCAATGGATGGAAAAAATATTCCCCGCCTTTCGGAGGCTTTGCTGTTGACTTTCCTCACCCGCCCTATACAGGTAATGATGGCAGCTGGATATTTGATGCAGAAGACAAGACTGCGGGAACCCATTACCGGGTTATTAAAAGTGAAATTCATAATTATGGATTTGCAGAAGAGGACAGCTTCGACCTGGGGCTGATGGAGGAGAGTTTTAAAGCATCAGAATTTATAGATACACAACTCAGCAGAAAGCAAACAATCTATAAAGGCTATCCGGCTATGGATGCGAAGTACAGGGATAAGGAAGGATTTATTTATTCAGTAAGGTACATCATCCAGGGGCCACATTATTATACATTAGTGGCACATGGCAAACAAGAATCACCGGTAATGACAGGTTTCCTGAATTCTTTTGTAATAAAACCATTTATATATGACGTAACAAAGCAGCAAAAAGACACATCACTTTACTTTAGCGTAAACACACCTGTTTATCCTGATGAAAAGAAAATAAGACTTGATATTCCCCGCTACAACCTGATGGGAGGGAGCTATGATGATGAAGACGGGGAAGAAACCGAAGACCTGATACTGGATGGCGGTGCTTTTCGCAGTAAAGTAATTGCCAATGATACGACGGGTGAAAAAATTTATATTACTTTCTACCGCAGTTCCCGTTATTATTATAGTAAAGACAGCACCCTGCTGGATAAAAATAAATTCTATTCGTTCAGGGGTGATTCTACCTGGATCGTAAAATCGTTTAAGAAAACAGAGCTCCCCAGTAAAATGAAAGTATGGGAAAACATTGTTACTGACAGTGGCAGTAGCCGCACTTTGTGGATGAAGACCTTCTATAAAGATGGTATCACTTTTTCGCTTACAACCCAATCGGACACTTTAACTCCCCCGGGCAATTTTATTAAAAATTTTTACGAAACATTTACTCCCGCAGATACGTTAAAGGGGATTAATCCATTTGTAAAAAAATCCGGACTTTTTTTTGCAGATATGATGAGTACTGACAGTGTAAGGAGAAAAAAGGCAATAAAATACACCGGAAGTATTTACCTGGATTCGTCTGACTTACCCGAGTTAGAAAAAGTCATTTCATGGTTAAGCTGGAAAGAAAAAAAATACATGGAGATCAAGAAATCGCTGATTAATAAACTGGGTGATATCAAAACGAAACAATCCGCCGATTTCTTAAAAGAACTTTATTATGCGCTGGATGACACCGTGGAATTGCAATATCCGGTACTCGAAAACCTGCTGCAGCACAAGAACAAGTATGCTTACCAGGTTTTCCGGGATATAATCAGTACGGAGCCGCCGGTACTTGATTTCAGCAGCAATGATTATTCCGACTATGCAGTTCCGGACATGACAAATATATATGATAATGATTTCAGGCAGGATGACGGGAGGTTTATGGATGAGCTTTCCGACTCGCTGAGACTTACCAAAAACATTTTAACGGAATTATTGCCCTTGCTGAACCTGGAAGACTATAAGAACAGTATCATGAAGCTGCTTGGAAAAATGGCAGACAGTAATATCGTTCAACCAAAAGAGTATGAAATGTATTATAGCAAATTTCTGCTGGAAGCTAAACAGGAATTAAAGAAACAATCAATAGCAGAAAAAAGGAGGGCTATTAAAAAAGCTGAAGAAAGTAAGGGCGGTAAAAAAGGGAATACCGGTTATGATGATTATGAAAACAGGGACAAAGGAAATGAGAACCTGAGTCTTTATGCAAGGTTGCTGATGCCCTATTGGGATGCGCAACCCGCTGTGAGGACATTGACCGGACAGATGCTGGCATCAAACGACAAAAAGCTGAAGTACAAAACAATGCTGCAACTGCTGAAGGCCAACAAGCCTTACCCGGACACCCTCCTTACGTATTTTGCCAGCCTTGATGAATACAGGTATGAACTATACAGTGATTTGAAAGAGATGAATAAAAGGGAGAAGTTCCCGCCTGCTCACAATAATCACCTCGACCTGGGGAAGAGTGCATTGCTAAATGAAAAATCTTATGATAAGCCCGATTCACTGATATATGTGGACAGGTTAAAGACAGAGTACAAGGGCAAGAGAGGGTTCATCTACTTCTTTAAATATAAAGCAAAGAAGGATGATTTGAGCTGGAAGCTGGCTACTGTAGGATTAGTGCCGGAAAACCCTAAAGAGTTTCAATTTGATGATACTGCAAAGCGGAGGATGCCGGCATTTGCATACGATCTCTTCAATTTTGCAAAGTATAACCGGTATAATTTCACTTCATTTACGGATGTGAAACTGGACCCGAACAAAGCCTTGCCTGAGCAATTGAATAAAGAACTGAAGAAACTATTGTATTCAAGAAGAAAAAGCGCCAAAGAATTTTATGAAGGGATTAAGAACGGAACAGAGATGCCGCAACATGCCGACTGACCGGGTAATAATTTCAGGCTGTTAATCCTTTAGGAATAGATGCAATGAGGTTTTTTGTGCAGGGGGATTGCGGGTTGAAATAGATTTCATCTGCCGGGCCGCTTTCTTCTATCTTGCCCATGTTCATCACCATAATCCTGTCGCTGATATAACGGACAACTGATAGATCATGAGAAATGAAAATAACCGTGAAGCCGAATTCCTTTTTCAGATCATTAAGCAGGTTCAATACCTGCGCCTGCACACTTACATCCAAAGCAGATACTGATTCGTCACAAACAATAAACGAAGGATTCAATGCCAGGGCCCTGGCAATAACAATGCGTTGACGCTGACCGCCGCTGAATTCATGGGGGTAGCGGTTGAAGTGTTCTGCCTTCAGGTTTACTTTCTCTAATAACTCAACTACTTTATCTTTTCGCTGTTTTTCATTGCCTGAAATGTGGTGCACTTTCATCGGCTCGGCTATGGCAGAGCCGATAGTCAGTCTCGGATTCAGCGAAGAGTAAGGATCCTGGAAAATGATTTGTATCTCTTTCCTTAGTGAATGCAGTTCATCTCTTTTCTTAGCTGTCAGGTCAATTCCGTTGTAAACAATTTTTCCTGAAGCAGGTTCTATAAGCCGCAATAGGGTACGTCCTAATGTTGTTTTTCCACAGCCGCTTTCTCCCACCAATCCTAATGTTTCATTTTTATATACATCAAAGCTTACGTTGTCAACTGCTTTTGTGAATGAAAGTGCTTTACCCAATATATTTTTTTTGACCGGGAACCATACAGAAAGGTTTTGTGCCGAAAGCAGAACGGAGGCCTGAATACTACGACCGGATTGTATTGTATTCTCTTCAGGGTTTTTTATTATTGTCTTTGGTATCCGACTTTCTGTATCCGGATTTTGTTCTAAGAAGTCACTTACTACCGGCAATCTTTCTCCCCGCTGATGATTTACGGGGCGGCAGGCCAGTAATGCTTTGGTGTAGGGATGCTGTGGATGAGTAAAAATTTCTTTTACGGTGTTTTGTTCTGCAATTTCCCCACTGTACATTACAACAGCCCTGTCTGCTATTTCAGCAACTACGCCAAGGTCATGTGTAATGAAGATAACACCCATATTGGTTTGTTGCTGTAATTCTTTTATCAGTTGAAGTATTGTTTTTTGTACAGTAACATCCAGGGCCGTGGTAGGTTCATCACAAATCAGTAAAGATGGTTCGCAGCACATCGCCATTGCAATCATCACCCGTTGTTTCTGTCCGCCGCTTAATTGGTGCGGATACCGGTTAAAAGCAGCAATGGGATCAGGCAGTTTCACTTTTTCAAACCAGTTAAGTGTTTGCTGCTTTGCTTCTTCTTTTGCTATTTTTTTATGCAGAAGTATCACTTCCATCACCTGGTCGCCGCAGGTCAATACCGGGTTCAGAGATGTCATCGGCTCCTGGAAAATCATGGCGATCTTATTACCACGGATGTCCTGCATTTCATAGCGGTTTCTTTTCAGCAGGTCTGTTTCTTCATTTTCTTTTTCAGAGAATAAAATTTCACCGGAAGGATATTGGGCAGGTGGAGAGGGGAGCAGTTGCAGGATGGAAAGGGATGTAACGGATTTTCCTGAACCCGATTCTCCCACTAACGCAACAATTTCACCGCGGCTTACGGTTAGTGAAATATTCTTTAATGCATTGGTGATACCTGATTCTGCAATAAAATCTACAGAAAGGTTTTTTATGCGAAGTAACGGGTGCATTATTTCTGTACCACTTTTATACGCAATGATTTTGAGGGAGCAGGATAGTAAGCCTGGCACACAGCACAGTTTTGGGCCGTAGTACTATCAATTACAAAATAAAACTCATCACCCTGTTTGATGGAAGCAGGAAAATTACAGGGGCTGCCAAGCCTGAATACATTATTATATGTTTTGCCGTTTGTTTCATCCGTCCAGCTGGCAGCTATTAATGAACTGTCAATAGCTCCCTCCAGCAACCCGATAGTATAGTTCATACAAATTCCAGCTATTTCAAGACGACCTTTGTATGAATTGGAGGTAGTTTTTTTACCACAGTTCTCTGCTGAAACAGTCAGCAAAAAAATGGCGATAAGAGAAGGGAAAGCTTTCATTTGTTTGATTTTAGAATTTCAGGTGGCGAACAGTTAATCCATCATTGATTAATTGTTTGAGTGAGTCAATGCCGATTTTCAGATGGTTCTCTACAAAACTTGCTGTTACTTTTTTATCGCTTTCTTCTGTTTTTACACCTTCCGGTATCATGGGTTGATCGCTTACAAGCAGCAATGCGCCAGTGGGGATTTTGTTGTAGAACCCAACCGTGAAAATGGTTGCAGTTTCCATGTCAATCGCATAGGCTCTTATTTTTTGGAGGTATTCTTTAAAAGGCTCATCATGTTCCCAAACACGACGGTTAGTGGTATAAACGGTGCCTGTCCAGTAATCTACGCCATGGTCTCTGATGGTGGTAGACACTGCTTTTTGCAGTGCAAATGCTGGCAGTGCCGGTACTTCAGCGGGAAAGTAATCATTAGAAGTACCCTCACCTCTTATTGCCGCTATCGGCAGTATCAGGTCGCCAATCTTATTTCTTTTTTTCAGGCCACCGCACTTACCAAGAAACAGAACAGCTTTTGGGTTAATGGCCGTCAGCAGATCCATTATGGTGGCGGCAGTAGGGCTTCCCATACCGAAGTTGATAATTGTTATATCATTTGACGTGGCACATTGCATAGGTTTGCCTTCACCAGTCACCTGTACATTATTCCATTCTGCAAACATGGTTACATAATTGCTGAAATTGGTCAACAGAATATATTCACCAAAATTTTCTAATTGCTCCCCGGTATAGCGGGGCAACCAGTTGTGTACAATTTCTTCTTTTGTCTTCATAAAGGCGAATTTAAACAATTACTTTTGAAGCATGGTGATTGTGAATTATCCCGAACCTGCATTTCGCATTAAAAAGGAGGAGGGCAAAGAATTTATTTTCGATCAGCTTCGCAAAAAATGGCTATTACTTACTCCTGAAGAATGGGTGAGACAAAATTTTGTTCAATATCTTTTACAGGTAAAAAAATACCCTGCCTCCCTAATTGCCATCGAAAAAGAAATCAGGCTGGGTGAGTTGAAAAAGCGGTTTGATATTCTTGTGTATGATAAAGAATACCAGCCCTGGCTGATGGTGGAATGTAAAGCTCCGGAGATAAAACTGGACAACGTAGTTCTGCAGCAGGTACTGCGGTACAACATAAGTGTACCCGTAACCTACCTTGTTATTGCAAACGGGAAGAGTACTTATGCCTGGCAAAGAAAAGGTGAAAAACTGGAGCTGATAAATGAACTGCCGGCCAACTAAAAAACCTGCAATAGTTCTGCAGGTTTTTTAGAATTTTTACTGCCGTATTTATTTTTTGAAAATACTTTCATCTACGGCTACATTAAGTTCTGCTTTTTCAATATTCACCTCCTGAAATACCTGGCCATCAATTTTCTGTATACGGCTGCAGGCAATTTTTATCCCTCCAAATTCTTTAAAGTCGGAGTAAAATGTTTCTACATCAAATTCCTGTCCCTGCATTTCCCTCTTGGTTACAGATCTTAGTAACATGTAATCATTAGTAATATTATAAGTGGTTACTCTGCCATCTTCTTTGGTGGTCATTTTAATTTTGAAAGTATTTATTCCTTCTACTTCTTCCTGGCCGAGTAGCTCCACCTGATGCCCCCTGTTTTTATAATCCATCAGGTTGCTGGCGAGATAAGCCTGTGTTTTAAGGTCATTCAGTTGCACTCCTGTTAAATCAGTAGCTTCTGTGGATCCGGCAAAAGGATTTATTGTCCAGCCAGTACCATTAAAGTATACATTTACCACAGCCTGTCCCATTGCCTCCACATCCGTTCGTACGCCTTTACCATTGATAATCTGAGTGGTTAATGGCAGGTCCATCCCTTGTGTTGTAACAACACCGGTCATTTTAAGAGTAGAAACTTTATTAAATACATCCAGTCCGCCCATAGCGGTTGTGTGTTTCTGAATAATTTCTTCAACGGTTTGGCTATTTGCTGACAAAAAGGCCAGGATGAATAATGCAAAAAGGAGTCGTTTCATTTTTATGATTTTTGACAGGCAAAGGTAGGAATTTCGGTGGTGAAGTACAGAATGATACTGTGACAGGTGCTATTAGGGGGTAAGTGGTGAGGGAGCCGGATTGCTGAAAATAAGTGACCACAGATTTGCATGCCGGTAGCCCGAAAGGCTTTGCATAACCACTAGGGTCGAAATGAATTGGACAAGATAAATCTAATAAAGAGCAGCAAAGAATTGAAATAAATATGTTTTTGTGAGCAGGCAACCAGATTTGACAGTTTGCACTTCCTGTTACATTTAATTCGCCTTCCGCGACAACACTTGATTTTCCAAATTGATTGTAACAATTGTTTCCGTTCAGCTACGCAACATTGCTTTTGTTAACAAACCCGGTATAAAATTATCTGTCGGCTGCTTTTTAAACATATAATGTTATATAGCTTCCTTACACAGAAGGCGGCATAAAAAATCCCGTCTACATTGCAAACGGGATTTGAAAATAAGCAATTGACTCAGGCTCTTGCAAATGAGTGTTATGGGAAAATACCCAGTTCTGCATACGCTGTGGCTACTTTATTAATAGCTACTACATACGCTGCTGTACGCATATCAGGAATATCAGGATTTGATTTCCAGGTATCCATGATCTCATGGGTGGCGTTGATCATAGTTTCTTCCAGGCCGCTGTACACAAGGTCCACTTCATCCGGGCCATGCATGATCATTTCCCTTGCACTTCCTTTTACTTTTTTACCACTCAGTTCTTCTATCTGGCCAAGTATATGAGTGTTCATATTTTCAGTGAAGCGTTTTTCCAAACGTCCGTAACGAACATGGCTCAGGTTTTTTAACCATTCAAAGTAAGAAACGGTAACGCCACCGGCATTCAGATACATATCCGGAACGACAAGAATCTTTTTCTTTGAAAATATTTCATCTGCTTCGGGGGTTAACGGACCATTGGCAGCCTCTCCAATTAATTTGGCCCTTACACGGGGGGCATTATTACCGTCAATTACATTTTCCAGTGCTGCAGGAATCAGTATGTCACATTCCATTTCCAATGCTTCGCCTGTTTTGGCAAAGTTGGTGGCGCCGGGATAGTTGAGGATAGACCCCGTGCTTTTACGGTGATTGAATACTGCATCCACATCCAGGCCGTCATTATTCCAGATAGCGCCTTCATATTCTGCAAGAGCAATAATCTTTGCACCGGCATCCTGGAAAAACTTAGCAGAGTGATAGCCCACATTACCCAGTCCCTGAACAACTACTTTTTTGCCTTCCACACCAATCGTCATTCCCAGCTTTTCCATTATATCTGGCATGTTGCACACTTCACGGATACCAAAGAAAACACCAAGTCCTGTTGCCTCCCGCCGGCCACGAACACCCCCTTGTGTAATTGGCTTACCGGTAACACATCCGGCGGCATCAATTTCTCCGGGATGCATGGCCGTGTATGTATCCAGTATCCAGGACATTTCTCTTTCGCCGGTTCCGTAATCAGGAGCAGGAACATCAGTACCGGGCCCGATAAATTTTTTGCGAATCAGTTCTGCAGTATAGCGTCGGGTTATTTTTTCCAGTTCGTAAGGAGAATATTTTTTGGGGTTGATTTTGATACCACCTTTGGCGCCTCCGAAGGGCACATCCACAATGGTACACTTATAAGTCATGAGGGCAGCAAGGGCCATTACTTCATCCTGGTTAACTTCAGCGGCGAAGCGGATACCACCTTTGCAGGGTGTTTTGTGGTGGGAGTGCTGTACACGGTAAGCTTCAATTACTTCGATGGTTCCGTCATCTCTTTTAATCGGGAAACGTATTTGGTAAACTGCATTACATTGCCTGATCTGTTCAAGGATACCTTTATCCCATGTGGTGAACCTGGCTGCTTTGTCAAAACTTCTTTCAACAGCGCCAAAAAAACTGTACTTGTCTGACATGATTTCTTTTTTAAGTTTTAGCAATCGTTAAAGAGAGCTGCCAGCATATAATTTTATCTGTCAGCCCGGTATTTTAATTGTCTTTTTCCAGTTTGGATATTTTTCTATCCAGTCTTGCCACGTACAGGAGTAGACCGAAAAGAATAGTAAGGGCAACAGCCACTACTACATAGATGCGGCCATTTGCCCGCATCAGGTCCGCCATCTCCACTTTTTTATCCTGTGCAAAAAGAGTACATACAGGTAAAATGAAAGTTAACAACAGTGTTATTTTTCTGATTATACTCATGACCACATCTTTTTTTCTTTCAATAAACTAAGGCGGATTTTTAAAGTGGTAATCCATACTCCTAATAATGTCCATCCAATTACTGCAGGGTAAAATACAATCCGCATAGAACCGCTGATATCATTTTTTACATCCAGGGCCGGGTTGTCTTCATTTCCGGGATGAAGGCTGGGTAATATTCTTGGTAATATCCAGATGGAGGGGAATAAAATGGCATACGCAAAAATGTTATACACAGCACTGATCCTTGCTTTTTTATCCATGTCCTGTATTGAATCTCTAAGAATCAGGTAGGCAAAATATACAAGTAATGCAATAGCTGCACCAATCAGCTTTGGGTCTCTCGCAATGGTGCTGAAAGAATTTACAGCAGCTTTGTTCGGGTCGGCCCATGTATAGGAGGCCCAGATGGCACCTGTGGAATAACCCAATACCCCAAACACAATCGCCACTACAGCGAAATGCCGGGCATAGATGTCATATTTCAAGTTGAATGTCCGCAGGTAACGGATGGCATTTACCACAGATATTGTAAACAAAATCATCATGGCAAACCACATGCAAACATGGAAATAAAGGTTACGTATTGTTTCCTGAAGCAAAGGCAGGTGGGGTACCTCTCCTAAAAAGCCTGCAATAAAAGTGTAAACAAGCAAGATCACACTTGCTATTTTCCACCAAGACTTGTGCATATAGTTTTTTACGTTGATCATCAGATAGGCCAGGAAGATTTAAGGCCGGGTAAAGTGAGGCAAAATTAAGGTGATGCTGCTAAACGTTCGTAAAAATTCTTTTTGGGGCCGGATGTGCAAAGAACACATAAAAAGAATTAATCTTTCCATAAAAAAGGAAACAAAATAACAGCCAATACTATTATGAGGGCATCTAATGCAATTAATAATAATACTGTACTTACCGGAATAGTAAGCAATGGTGCAAATGCCGCATTGGAGAGACGCATTAATAATATTAACTGGGGAATGATAATGGGAAAACCAAGTACCGCCATAATAGCTGCATTTTGCTGTGCTTTAGCAGCAATAGCAGCGAGGAAACTGAAAACAAGGCTCAGGCTCCAGCCACCCAGTAATACCAGTCCGATAAATTGCCCTATTTTTTGCATCGGATTTCCTAAAAACATTGTAAACAGCAAAAGGCTCAATAAACTCATCACCAACATTAAGAGGGAATTAAACAGCAGTTTTGATAAAACGAAGGCTGTGGGACTGGCAACAGAATAAAAGTATAACATCCTGCCCCGGCTTTCCTGTAAAAAACTTTTGGCAACTGCATTTATGCAAATAAAAAGTTGTATCACCCAAAACAAACCATTCCACACCCGGCTTTCCGGTTCTTCTAATGCCATGAATAATACAAAAATAGTTGCACTTATATAGAGCAAAATACCATAGAAGCTGTACTGCTGTCTTACTTCCAGCAAAAGGTCCTTTTTAAAAAGGGTGATGATATGTCTGGTTAAACTTATAAAACTGGTTTAGCGGCAAATTTACTATTTACCATCAGCTTCTTTCTTACTAAATTTTTCTAATTTTCCAGAAAAAAACAATGAGAAAGTTAAGAATTTCATTGATAATAGCAGCTGTATTCAGTTTTTTGATTGGTATTGAAGCCTGCCAGTCCTCTAAATCTGCCACTTCTGCCAAGATGCTCAAATTTAATTTTGAAAAAGGAAAGGGGTATGATTATGAAATGAATATTGATATGGATCAGGAGATAATGGGCAGCTCTACCAAACTGGGCATAGCCACTTATTACTCAATGGATGTAATGGAGGATGACGGAAAAGTGAAAGTCTTGCAGGCAAGATATGACAGATTTAAAATGGATATGGACCTGTTTGGAATGAAACTGAATGTGGATACAGAAAAACCCGTTGATACAGCAGGTGCATCGAAAGATCCTATGCAAATGATCAGCCGGCTATTTGGTGCGATAAAAGGAAAGCAATTCAGGATGAAAGTGGATGCAGAAGGAAAAGTGCTGGAAATAAACGGGTTTAAAGAAATAGCTGAGTCAATCATTTCTTCGATGGAGCTTGATGCGGAAGACCAGAAAGAGGTTCGGGAAAAAATGGAAACACAGTTTGATCAGCAGTTCAACGACCAAAATATCAGAGAACAATTCGAGAGAGTATTGTATATTTTCCCGAATAAGGAGGTAAAAGTAGGAGACAGCTGGCAGAAAAGCAGCAATATGAGCAATAAAATGTCGGGGAAAATGAATTCGACTTATAAAGTAGCGGAGATAGAAGGTGATATGGTGACATTGGAGGAAAAGACGAAAATTGTTTCTGCCGATGATGCAATGGAAGTAGAAGGTGAACAAAACGGGATATTAGTTGTAGACAGCCGTACAGGGCTGGTGGTAACAGCTGACCTGGTAATGGACATGACTGCTAAAGCAGGAGGGATGTCTATTGATATAAAAGCAAAAACAAAAATTAAAGGGAAAGCAAGGTAATTGTATAAGTCTGCTATAAATTAAGAAAGAGGCTGTATCGCCCTTTAGGCGGCCTCTTTTTTATTTACTATGATAGCATTTTCTGCAACGGGGTTCATATGCATCTGTTGCTCCCAGCATCACCTGATCTTCATTAGGTATCTTCCGGTAGGAGTAATTAGCAATACTTCCGCATTTCATACATATTGCATGCAGTTTAGTTACATAATCTGCTTTTGCCATTATGAAAGGCATTTGACCAAATGGCCTGCCCAGGTAATCCATATCCAGCCCGGCTACAATAACCCTGATACCCCGGAAAGCCAGTTCATCACATACGTTGGCAATTTCTTCATCAAAGAACTGAGCCTCATCAATACCGATTACGTCAACATCTCCGGCCATTAATAAAATTTTTTGTGAATTATCAATCGGCGTGGAATGAATGGCGGTAGCATCATGCGATACAATCTTAACCTCATCATAGCGTACATCAATTGCGGGTTTAAAAATTTCGACTTTCTGGTTAGCAATTTTTACTCTTTTTAGCCTGCGGATCAGTTCCTCCGTTTTGCCACTGAACATAGAGCCACAGATCACTTCAATACTTCCCCGCCGCTCACCGCTGGTATTGGGCTCAATAAACATTGTTAAGATTTATTATGACTTTTGGGTAATTAATTTTATTGGCAAACAGTTTGTAACTTTAAAGGGCCTCATTTGCCGGCATCAAATATAATTGAATGGAACGAATAGAAGCTCTCATCAATAAATTAAAAGACCAGTTTGAAAAGCAGGCTGATCCGGCTTTGTTATTGGGTACGGTTCAGTTGCTTCAGTTTGAACTGACAAAGCTGAAATCTTCCGTACCGCATGGCCTGGGTACCGCCAAGGTTGCTGTGGTTTTGCCTGCTGCTGTGACCAATGTGCCCATTGCAGCTGAACTGCCCCGTGAGTATGAAAAATATGCTCCCAAACCTGCAGAAAAACAGACGGATAAGGAAGTGAAAACTACAAAAGAAACTGTGCTGGTTGAAAAGGGCTTTGTTTCCATGGTGCAAAAGAATGGTCAGTTAGATATGGTCTTTGATCCCATGACAGAAATACCAACCCTTTCACACCAGGCAAGGGAAGTAAATGATACAGCCGGTTTGTCAGAATCGCTGAATGATAAATTAAAGCAGGCCAAGACAGAACTGATGGAAATACTTAAAGAGACACCTGTAAGAGATCTCCGTAAAGCCATTGGCATTAATGACAGATTTCTTTTTATAAATGAACTTTTTCGTGGTGACGAGAACATGTATGAACGGAGTATAAAAACCATCAATAATTTTAATATTTATGCTGAGGCCGAATATTGGATCAGCAGGGAATTAAAAGTAAAATTGGGATGGGATGGAAGCAGTACCACCGTGCAACACTTTGATCAGCTTGTTAAAAGACGGTTTTCCTGAATATAGGAAAGAATTTTTTGGGTAGCACCTTTATGGAAAAAAGCAAAATTACCAGCGGATTCACTTCTGAATTTATATTCATTATCATCATTTGAAAGAGCTTCAATTATTACCCGGAGCGTATTTCCATCCCTTTTTTCATCTGTAAAAGATATTCCTCCGCCTGATTTAATCAGGCCTACTGCTTCAGAATATTTTTGGTAGACGGGGCCGAATAAAACAATCTTTTTATAAACTGCTGCTTCAAGTACATTGTGAACACCATTTGAAGTATGACCTCCTCCTACATAAGTAAGCCAGGCATACTTATACAGGCGGGACAGCATACCGAAATTATCAATAATAAGTACGTTTGAAGTTTCTTGCATAGACACGGTCAGCTTTGAAAACCGTACCGCTCCGGGGAAAGAACTTTCTATCTCAGCAAGATGTTTTTCATGGATTTCATGTGGCGCTATGATGAGCCGTAAAGACGGGTTATTGATTGCATAAAAAGCTTTCTGCAAAATAATTTCATCCTCAGACCAGGTGCTGCCAGCAATGATGGCCCTGTTATTTCCGATAAAACCGCTGATTAAAGGGAGAGGTTCAAACTTTTCTGCAATGTCAATCACCCTGTCAAACCTTGTATCACCGGAGATGGTACAAATATCTGCCAGTCCTGTTTCATTAATAAGATTTTTTGATTCCTGATTTTGGACAAAAAGATGATTAAAACGGGAAAGCATTTTCCGCTGAAGATTACCATACCATTTAAAAAAGGCTGTATTTTTTCTGAAAAGCGCTGATACAAGTAATAATGGAATTTTTTTGTACCTGATCTTCTTGAGATAATAATACCAAAACTCATATTTAATAAAGATCACCAGGGACGGATGTACTATTTCCAGGAAACGTTTGGCATTTCGTGGCCCGTCCATTGGTAAATAAAAAATCCAGTCAGCTCCCTTGTAATTTTTTTGTACCTCATAGCCGGAGGGAGAAAAAAAGGTAAGAAGAAATTTATAACCCGGGTATTCCGTTCTCAGTTTTTCAATCAGGGGCCGCCCCTGTTCAAATTCGCCCAGGGAAGAACAATGCATCCAGATAATTTTTTCGGTTAAGGGAATGGTTTTTTCCAGTTGTTTAATAATATTTTTTCTTCCGGATATCCATTTGGCTGCTTTTTCATTAAATGGAGCAGCAAGCCGGATACCCGTTTTATAGAGCAGCAGGAAAATATTGTAGAAAAAAACGGCCAAATCGCTGGATTTGAATTGATAACAAAAGTAAAGGCAATAGTGCAAACTATTCTTATTTTACTATTTTTGCGACACTTTACAAGCACAAACCCTTTCTATGAGGCAGATTCAGATGGTTGATACCCGGACCCAGTACTACAATATTAAGGCTGAAGTGGACAGGGCTGTGCTGGATGTAATGGAAAGTTCTGCATTCATCAATGGTAAACCTGTTCAGGATTTTGCCAATAACCTCTCTTCTTATCTTGGAGTAAAACATACAATTCCCTGTGCCAACGGAACTGACGCATTACAGATAGCTATGATGGCTTTGGGGCTTGAACCGGGTGATGAAGTGATAACTCCATCATTTACGTACATAGCCACAACCGAAGTAATTGCACTTTTGAGGTTAAAGCCTGTTTTTGTTGAAGCAGACCCCAAAACTTTTTGTATCGATCCTGCAGCATTGGAAAAAGCTATTACTCCCAAAACAAAAGCCATAGTTCCGGTTCACCTTTACGGGCAAGCTGCACCGATGGCGGAAATAATGGCAATAGCAGAAAAAAACAACCTGTATGTAATAGAAGATAATGCACAGGCTATAGGTTGTGAATATACATTTCCTGACGGCTCAAAAAAGAAAACAGGATCGATCGGTCATATTGGATGCACCTCTTTTTATCCTTCTAAAAACCTGGGTGCTTTTGGAGATGGGGGTGCAATGTTTACTAATGATGATATACTTGCAGATAAATTAAGGATGATTGCCAATCATGGCCAAAGCAGGAGGTATTATCATGATCTGGTGGGTTGTAACAGCCGTCTTGATACTATTCAGGCAGCTATTCTTGATATTAAGCTCCAACACCTGGATGAGTATATTGTTGCCAGAAGAAAAGCGGCTGATATTTATGACAGCGCTTTTGCAGGGCATATAAAAATGAGAACTCCTTACAGGGCGGGGTATTCAAATCATGTGTTTCACCAGTATACTTTAATTCTTGAGGGGATTGACAGAGATGGTTTGAATCAGTATCTTGCCGGACAGAAAGTGCCTTCAATGATCTATTATCCCGTACCGGGTCATAAGCAGAAAATGTTTGAAAAATTTAATTCTGCATCACAGGTAATGCCTGTTACAGACTGGCTTACAGAACGGGTTATTTCATTGCCCATTCATACAGAACTTGATGAAGAACAACTGGCTTACATCACCTCAAAAGTGCTTGAATATATAAATAGTTAATGAACCGTTTACCTTATTAATTGATTAAACCTTTAAAAAATGTACCAGGAATTAGTAGACAAAAAAGTAAAGCTTGCCGTTATCGGATTGGGATATGTAGGCTTGCCTATTGCATTGGAATTTGCCCGTAAAATATCTGTAATTGGTTTTGATATCAGCGCAAAGCGTATTGAAATGATGAAGCAGGGGATAGATCCCAGTAATGAACTGGAAAAAGAAGCATTTGAAGGCTGTGACATTACATTTACTGACTCGCTGGATGTATTGCGGGAGGCCAAATTTTTCATAGTAGCCGTACCCACACCTGTTGATGAACATAACGTACCTGACCTAACACCAGTACAAAAAGCATCTGAAACCGTAGGTAAAGTGATAAAAAAGGGAGATTATGTTGTTTTTGAGTCAACCGTTTATCCCGGCTGTACTGAAGAAGATTGCTTACCAATTATTGAAAAACTATCAGGCCTTAAAAATGTAACTGACTTCAAACTGGGCTATTCTCCGGAGCGAATCAACCCGGGTGATAAAAACCATACACTGGCAACTATTGTAAAAGTGGTTTCCGGTTGTGATGCTGAATCACTTGAGGAAATTGCAAAAACATATGAATTGGTAGTGAAGGCAGGTGTTCACAGAGCCTCATCGATTAAAGTGGCAGAAGCCGCCAAAATAATTGAAAATACACAAAGAGACCTGAACATAGCTTTGATGAATGAGCTTTCAATTATTTTTGATAAGATGAGTATTAATACATATGAAGTACTTGATGCTGCCGGTACAAAATGGAATTTCTTAAAATTTCAGCCCGGATTGGTAGGGGGGCACTGTATAGGTGTGGATCCCTATTATCTTACCTATAAAGCAAAAGAGTTGGGTTATCATTCAGAGGTAATCTTATCCGGAAGAAGTATTAATGATAATATGGGTAAATATGTGGCCAAGAAAGTAATTCAGCATATCATTAAAAATAACGGGGATGTTAAGTCCTCCAAGGTATTGATAAAAGGCGCTACGTTCAAAGAGGATGTTAGTGATATCCGCAATTCCAAAGTGAGCGATGTTGTAAATGCACTGAAAGAATTTTATGTGAATGTGGAAGTAGAAGACCCTCATGCTGACTCAGATGAACTGGAGCATGAATATGGGTTTGGATTGGTTAAGAGTATTGCCAGTGATTATGATGCAGTGATTATTCCTGTTCCCCATAAACAATACAAGGAACTTGATGAAAAGTATTTTGCAAATATTACAAAGCCCCAGGCGATGATCGCCGACCTTAAAGGGATTTACCGTAATAAAATTTCTAACAGAACTTACTGGAGCCTGTAATATGCCATTTATTAAAACAAATTTTCCAGGCTTGCTGGTTTTTGAACCGAGAGTATTCGAAGACAGCCGCGGATATTTTTTTGAATCTTATAATGAGCGGATATTCCTGGAACAGGGAATTAATACCCATTGGGTCCAGGATAACCAGTCTTCTTCTGTATATGGCGTTATAAGGGGCCTGCATTATCAGCTTCCTCCCAACGACCAGACAAAAATGGTGAGAGTTTTGAATGGCGAGATTTTAGATGTAGTGGTTGACATCCGGCGAGGTTCTCCTGTTTATGGTAAAGTTTTCACCATAATATTGTCTGCAGAAAATAAAAAACAGTTATTGGTCCCCAAAGGATTTGCGCATGGGTTTTCTGTTTTGAGTGAAAAAGCCGAGGTATTATATAAATGTGATGGGTTTTACAGCCGGGAAAGTGAAGGAGGTATTATTTACAATGATCCAGCCCTGGATATTGACTGGAAGATTCCCGCTGAAGAAGCAATTATTTCAGAAAAAGATCAGGTGTTGCCCACATTGGCAGAATGTAAAAACAGTTTTGTATTCTAACAAGTATGGAGGCTAAACCCAAAATACTGGTTACAGGTGCCAATGGCCAGTTAGGGAAAGAACTGAGGCAGTTGGAGTCTTCTTTTCCTCAATATGAGTTTGTGTTCTTATCAAGGGAAGATTTACCAATTCATCATTTTGAGCTGGTACGGAATTTTTTTAAAGGATACCATCCCCGGTATTTAATTAACTGTGCAGCCTATACTGCTGTAGATAAAGCAGAGTCTGAAAAAGATCTGGCTTTCCAGGTAAATGGAGAGTCAACGGGGGTGCTGGCAGCTGTTTGTAAAGAGTTCAATACCGGCTTTATCCATATTTCCACAGATTATGTTTTCGATGGCACTGCATCATCACCCTATAAAACCGATGCTGCTACTAATCCTCAAAGTGTTTATGGGGCTTCCAAACTGGAGGGAGAAAAGCAGGCTTTTCAATTCAATCCCGATTCCATTATCATCCGCACTTCATGGGTTTATTCTGAGTTTGGAAAGAATTTTGTAAAGACTATGCTCAAATTGATGAGTGAACGGGAATCTCTTAATGTTGTATGCGACCAGGTTGGCTCGCCTACTTATGCAGCAGATCTTGCTGCTGCAATTATGAAAATTATTTCATCCGGTCAATGGAATCCGGGAATTTATCACTTCAGTAATGAAGGAGAAATAAACTGGTATGATTTTGCTGTAGCAATAAAAGAATTGAGTGGAAGCAGTTGTACAATAAACCCCATCCCGACATCGCAGTACCCCACTCCGGCAAAAAGACCTGCTTATTCAGTGCTGGATAAATCAAAAATTGTTTCCGTTTTCAATATCAGTCTGAAGGACTGGAAAATAAGCCTTGCAACCTGCCTTTCAGTTTTAAAATAATATTCCTTTTATTTATTGCTTCAGGAAAAGCAATGAAACGGTTTCAGAAGTAACAGGGCCAGTATGTGCAAAATATAGTCCCAGTTGCTTTAAACCTTTCTGGTGTTTCTTGTATCTTAATGGATTCTTTGAGAGTTAATAATAAAAGGTCTTTTTTAGGAATGATGACTTGGATTTTTGTTTAGCAATGCATTAAAAGGTAACTACCGGGAAACCTTTTAACCCTGATTACCGATTCATTTCTGGTAATTGGCGGGGATCATAAAAATTTCCGGAAGGATATGATAAATTTGATTGTTGTTATTTCCCGGGGCAGATATCCATTTAATTTCATTCCAATGGTAATAACAAAGCTTATTAAACGTTAAGTGTAAATGTGACCGGCAAATTTGCCTGAATGAATTACCCGAATATGAAAGCAACAGATTATAAGGCAGTTATGAAACATAAACCAGGAGTATTTCTTGGTTGCTGCATAACTGTACTTTTTAGCTTTCAGGCATTTTCTCAATCACAAACCTGTCCTGCAAATATCAACTTTACTTCAGGTGATATATCTTCCTGGTCTGCCAAAACAGGGTTGGTTGGGGGAGGAGCTACAAATTACCCAGCACCTAATACCGGCGTTTCAACTATCCCGGAGTATACTATTTCAAATACAGGTATTAGGGTAATTACCACGCAGGGTTCTGACCTTTATGGTAGTTTTCCAACCATCCCTACAATCAATGGATATGCTTATGGACATTCTGTTCAGATAGGTTCTACTGCCACTTCCTGGGATCTGCATGCTACAAACAGCAATCCGGGAGGGTTTACGAGGTCAATTACTTATACAATCAATGTGCCTGCCGGATCAGTGTCTGAACCTTATACAATGACATATGCCTATGCAATGGTGCTGGAGAATGGTACGCATAATTCGAACCAGCAACCGCTGTTTAAAGCAACTCTTACAACTACGGATAGTGTTATTACCTGTGCATCCCCGCAGTATTATCTGCCAACATTCAATAATGCCGGTGGTGGAGGTGGTTCTACAGGTGCTACGCTTGACACGGCAAGAGCTATAGCTAATGGATTTTCGCTTAGCCCTGTTCCTTTTTTATCGCATACCGGGCAAAATAATACAGCAGGCACATTACTTTATGACGTATGGACCAAAGGGTGGACCGAAGTAACATTTGATCTTTCCCCTTACCGGGGACAGCAGGTAAGCCTGACTTTTGAATCCGATAATTGTACGCCAGGCGGCCACTTTGCCTACGCCTATGTAGCTCTCCGGAACACCTGTGCAGGCCTTGAAATCAGTGGAAGCCCGGTAGCCTGTACCAATACATCTTTAACCTATTCAATTCCTGCTTTGGCCGGAGCTATATATAATTGGACTGTTCCGGCAGGGTGGACTATTAATTCAGGAGCAAACACAAATATTATTACTGTAACACCGGGAACTGCCAGCGGAATCATTACAGCTCGTGAAATAAATGGTTGTGCAGATCTCAGGGATACTATAAATGTAACAGCATCTCCTGCTACTGTTGCAGGACAGGTAAATAGCAATAGTATTGTTTGTTCTGGTGTCAACAGCAGTTTCCTGACTTTAAGTGGGCAAGTGGGAAGTGTTTTGAACTGGATATCATCAACCGATGGTATAAGCTGGGTACCCATTGCTAATAACACAAACAATTATACTGCGCAAAATCTGACTGCTACCACTACATATAAAGCCGTAGTTCAGAATGGACCTGCCTGCAGAGCCGATACAAGTGCTGCTGCGATAATTACTGTGGATCCAAAAACTATTGGAGGAAATTTAAGTCCTGCAAATACTAATATTTGCCTCGGACAGAATGTAAACAACACAGTTACTCTTTCCGGGAATACCGGGTCTGTACTCAACTGGCAATTGTCTAATGATAATACAAATTGGATCAGTTTTACACCGGTTAAAACTGATTCTTCCTACAACGTGGGCTCTGTAAGCGCTACTGTTTATTACAGAACAATTATAAAAAGTGGAGTGTGTCCTGCAGATACAAGTTCCGTGGCCACCATTAATTTTATAAATGTACCATTTCCGGCAGCCAGTATTTCTCCTGACGTGCAAACGATCTGTTATGGTAAGTCGGGTATACTGAATGCTACTATTACTACAGGTTCCGGTTATACCTGGAGTAATACCAGTACACTATCAGGCCAGGGAAGCGGCACCATAAGCACCCTTCCGCATATTATTAATGCTGTTGCCACACCCAGGCTAACAACTGATTATATTCTTACAGTAACGAATGCCGGTTGTCCCAACACCTTAAAAGATACTTTTCATGTTATTGTAACGCCCCGCATTTTTGTTTTCGCCGGGAATGATACATCAGTTGTGGTTAACCAGCCTCTGCAATTACAAGCTTCAGTCAGTGATCCTGAAGCTAATATATTTAACTGGACGCCTTCTTTTGGGTTAGATTTTACCAATATATATAATCCTGTTGCCACATTGGGACCGGAAATGGGAGAGTCAATTACCTATATTGTAAGAGCCACCAATGCCGACGGTTGCTATGGGGAGGATGATATTAAAGTAACTATTTTCAAAACCGGCCCTGATATTTTTGTTCCTACCGGATTCACGCCGAATAATGACGGATTAAATGACAATATTTACCCAATTTGTGTTGGTATTAAACAGTTGGATTTTTTCCGGGTTTTCAACCGCTGGGGGCAGCTAGTTTTCAGTACTAACCAGATGGGAAGAGGTTGGGATGGAAGAATTAAAGGATTATTACAAGATACCAACAATTTTGTATTTATGGTTCAGGGTATTGATTACACGGGTAAAACCATTTTTAAAAAGGGAAGTATTACTTTGATCCGTTAAGTGTATAAAAATGAATCAATCTGAGACGGTATAAATCAAAGGCCCCGCCGTAAAGCGGGGCCTTTGTTGACCCATAAGGATTCGAACCTTAACTGACTGAACCAAAATCAGTAGTGCTACCATTACACCATGGGTCAATCCTGTTCCAATTTTCAATTGGAGTGCAAAAATAGGGCTATATGCCTTTTCTCCCAAATGGTTTTTGAAAGAAATTATACTGTTTGTGGCGCTTTAGCTCCTTCTTTTTCTTCCCTTACTTTTAGCTCTTTAATCTTATCTAATGCCCTTGCCACCACATCGCACATAATAGTATACAGGGCACCGGGTTTATGATTTTCATATATATGATCCAGGGCCTGGTCTTCGTTAGGAATAGTCAGCACAGGTATAGAAGGATTTACTTTATTGATACCTTCTTTCAGCAAATCAATGATCTCGTCTGCTGTTCTTCCTCTCAGGTTCTTATCGCATCTGATAATGATCTCATCAAAATAAGTAGCGGAAATTTCTCCTAGTTCACGGATGTCTTCATCCCGGCGGTCGCCGGTACCGCTGATAACTCCAATTTTTGCCGGGTAGTCCAGTTTGCTGACAAAATCACAAAGCAACTTTAAGCCATGCGGGTTATGTGCAAAATCTGCCAGCATGGTAAAGTTCTTGAAATGGAAAAAATTCAGGCGACCTGGTGTCAGGCTCTCACTCGGAATAAATGTTTGCAACCCGATGCGTATATCATCAATGGTAATATCACGGAATAAATAAGCAGAAAGAACAGCCGGTAAACAGTTATTGATATTATGCACGGCTTTGGCTTCATAAGTCAGGGGGATGTCCCTGGCTGGCAGTACTCTTATTTTCCAGTTTCCTTTCATGATGGTGACATAGCCATTTTCATACACACAGGCAAGACCATTATCATTGCAATGTTGTTTTATTCTTGGATTGGTTTCATCCATACTGAATAAGGCGATATTGCATTTCAGGTCATACTTCATTTTATATACAAGATCATCATCTGCATTAAGTACTGCATACCCATGTGGAAAAACAGTTTCGGGAACCACGGCTTTTACTTTTGCCATTGCCTCCACACTGTTGATACCACCCAAACCAATATGATCGGCAGCTACATTGGT
Source organism: Chitinophagaceae bacterium (assembly GCA_044221225.1). Lineage (GTDB taxonomy): Bacteria > Bacteroidota > Bacteroidia > Chitinophagales > Chitinophagaceae > JJ008. The sequence goes on along the minus strand of JBGAPQ010000018.1, from coordinate 53,012 downwards.
CACCACCGCCACTTCGCAATTTTGAAAAGCCAATCCTGCTTTTAAAATACCGCCCCTTGCACATTCCAGTACTGCAAAATCAACAGTCGGATCCTTCAATACAAAGGCTGATGAAATGGGACCAGTACAATCTCCTTTCATCATCAGCTGATTCTGGATGTACACACCATCAGAAGTGGTATATCCAACTTTTTTGCCAGCACTTTTGGCAATATGTGCTGTCAGTCTTGTAGTGGTTGTTTTTCCATTTGTTCCTGTAATAGCAATGATGGGAATTCTTCCTGCACTGCCCTTTGGAAACAGCATATCAACAACAGGTTCAGCCACATTCCTGGGTAAACCTTCAGCCGGTTCTATATGCATACGGAAACCGGGTGCTGCATTTACTTCAAGGATGGCTCCCCCATTTTCCGCAACAGGAGTTCTTAAATCTGTTGCCATAACATCAATACCACATATGTCAAGCCCGATGATCTTGGCAATACGTTCAAACATAAAAATATTCGCCGGGTGTACTTCATCCGTTACATCAGTAGATGTACCACCAGTAGAAAGATTAGCAGTAGGTTTTAGTAAAACTCTTTCACCTTTTGCAGGAATATGTTCCAATGTAATATTGGCATCATCCAGCATCTTTTGAGTAAACTGGTCAACGGTGATTTGTGTCAGTACTTTTTCATGCCCATAACCGCGGCGAGGATCTTTATTGGTTTCATCAATCAGCCATTGAATATTGTGTGCACCATCTCCTACAACAGAAGCCGGGGTTCTCAACGCCGCACAAATGAATTTATAATTAATAACCAGGCAGCGGAAATCGTAGCCGGTGATAAATCGTTCAACGATCACACTGCGACTGTAAACTTTGGCGGCTTCAAATGCTTTGATTGCCTGTTCCCTGTTGGTGATATTGGTGGTATTGCCTTTACCATGATTGCCATCGATGGGTTTTATCACCAGTGGGTAACCAAATTTTTCTATTGCTTCATCCAGGCCGGCTTCTGTTCTTATCACCGTACCTCTTGGAACCGGTATCTCTGCTGCCTCGAGTAATGCCTTTGTTTCTTCTTTGTCACAGGCAATGTCAACAGCAATATTCCCGGTGGTCGATGCAATAGTGGCCCTTATTCTTTTTTGATTTACTCCATAACCGAGCTGCACTAAACTTTGTTTATTCAATCTTATGTAAGGAATTCCTCTTTTGGCTGCTTCTTCTACAATGCAACCCGTGGAAGGCCCTAGCCGTGTGTCTTCCCTGATCTCCCGCATTCTTTGAATATCTTCCGACAGATCATACGCAGTTCCATCAATCAATGCTTGTGCAATTCTTACTGCAGCTTTCGCCGCATATACACCGGCATCTTCTTCCATATAACTGAACACCACATAGTATACACCTTCTTTTTCCCCTTCAGGAGTTCTTGTCCTTCCGAAACCAGTATCCATTCCGGCCAATGTCTGAATCTCCAAAGCTATATGCTCCACTACATGCCCCATCCAGGTGCCTTCATCCACCCGTTGAAAAAAACCACCCGGTTCTCCCACGCTGCAGCGATGTTCATATAAGGAGGGAAGCAATTGTTCCAACCGTTCCCTGAACCCCGGAATCTTATTCGTTGGCATATTCTCTTTTTCTTCCAGATCCAGTTTCATCTGGATCAGTTTGGTGCGGCGCACACTCCAGTAATTGGGGCCTTTCAGCACTTTGATCTCAAGGATTTTCATATATGAAAAGTTGAACCTGCCTGACCGTCAGACGGGCTTGGAAGATAGTTTTTTTTATGTATGTAGCCAACACCTTTACTGCAAACATCACCAGTTGAGTTTGCTTCTTCCTTTTCAGTACATTTAGGAGGATAAATCAATTATTATGTCTGCTACAAACCGTCGCCGTTTCTTGCGCAAAGCAGGATTATTTTCAGCCACAGCTTTATTTTCATCTCTTGCGCAACCTGCATGGAGCCGTAATCTTGAAAGTGTCTTGCGGGATGCAGAAGGAATAGCTCCGGATGATCTGGCATCAGAAGAAGATTTCTGGTATTATATACAACAATCATTTACTGTTTCGCCTTCATTGATCAATTTAAATAATGGGGGTGTTTCGCCGGCGCCTAAAACAGTCCAGGATGCTATGAAAAGGTATTATGATCTGAGTAATGAGGCACCAAGTTTTTATATGTGGCGAACTCTTGATCAGGGCCGTGAACCACTCAGGAAGAACCTGGCGAAGTTGGCTGGGTGTGATGCTGAGGAAATTGTTATAAACAGGAACTCATCAGAAGGTCTGGAGACTGTTATTTTTGGCTTGCAACTAAAAGCAGGGGATGAAGTAGTGGCCGCTAAACAGGATTATCCCAATATGATCAATGCCTATAAGCAAAGGGAGCTTCGTGACGGAATAAAAATGGTATGGATAAATCTTGAACTGCCCAGCGAGAATGAAAATTATTTGGTGCAGCAATATGTAAATGCCTTTTCTGCTAAAACTAAAGTGGTGCATATTACTCATATCATCAACTGGAACGGGCAGATATTGCCGGTGAAGAAGATCGCAGCGGAAGCGCATAAAAGAGGAATTGAGGTAGTAGTGGATGGTGCTCACAGCTTTGCCCATTTTGATTTTAAGATACCAGACCTGGATGCAGATTACTTTGCCGCCAGTTTACATAAATGGTTATATGCACCAATTGGAAGCGGTATGTTGTATGTAAAAAAGGAAAAGATCAAAAACCTGTACCCTCTGTTTGCAACTTCAGATAACCCGCTGAAAGACGATATAAGAAAATTTGAAAACCTTGGTACCCGTCCTTTCTTTATTGAGCAGGCAATTGGTAAAGCCATCGAGTTTCATGATATGATTGGGATAGAGCGGAAACAAAAAAGGCTGCATTACCTGAAAAATTACTGGATGGAGAAAGTAAAAGATATTCCCAAAGTGAAACTGAATACCTCACTTAATCCAAAATGGGGCTGCGCTATCGGTAATGTGGGCATAGAAGGAAGAAAGCCCAATGAATTAGATTCATTTCTGCTGGATAAATATAAAGTGCATACCGTGGCCATAACATGGGAAAATATAATGGGGGTAAGGGTAACACCGAATGTGTATACAACAACTAAGAATTTGGATGTGCTGGTGGAAGGGATTAGTGCATTTGCAAAGAGTTAAATGTGCCACAAATCATAAAATATTTACTTTCTTGTCCATTCCACAAACTAACCGCAAGATCAACCTGCTTCAGGCTACCTCTATCAACATGATAGACATGGTAGGTATCGGTCCCTTTGTTGTAATGCCTTTTGTGGTGGCACAATTCACGGATGGATTATTTATATGGGCATGGATATTTGGCGCTGTTACTGCATTTGCAGACGCAATGATCTGGAGTGAACTTGGTGCAAAGTATCCATTAGCAGGCGGCACCTATAATTTTCACCGTATTGCATTTGGAGAAAGAGGCGGCAGATTAATGAGTTTTTTATTCGTTTGGCAAACTTCTATCCAGGCTCCGCTGGTTGTTGCGTCTGCTTCTATTGGTTTTGCACAATACCTTACTTATATAATTCCGTTAGAATTGTGGCAGCAAAAAATCGTTTCGGGCAGCCTTGTTATTCTTGTTTTTATTTTATTATACCGGAAAATAGAAACCATCGGAAAGATTTCTGTTGTAATGGGTTCTATTGTGGTGCTGACCATCCTCTGGATCATTGTCAGCGGATTAATGGCGCAGCAGCAACCGGTAAAGGTACTTCCATCGGGAGAAGAATCATTTTTTACATATGCTTTTTGGGCAGCTGTGGGTCAGGCTTCTGTAAAAACAGTTTATGCCTACCTGGGTTATTACAATGTATGCCATCTTGGAGGGGAGATTAAAAATCCGGGTAAGAATATCCCCCGCAGCATTTTTATTTCCATTATTGGAATTTCCACTTTATACCTTCTCATGAATATTAGTGTGATGGGAGTAATTCCCTGGCAGGTTGTCAGGACTGATGATAAATACCTGGTAAGTACTTTTATGCAGACCATATATGGCCAGCAGGCAGGAATTATTGTTACAATTTTAATTCTCTGTATAGCATTTTCTTCTTTGTTTGCTGTGGTGCTGGGTTATTCAAGGGTGCCTTATGCAGCCGCGGTGGACGGGAACTTCTTTAAACCATTTGCCAGATTGCACCCTGTAAAGAACTTTCCTTATATATCACTGCTTGTATTATGTGCATCGGGCTTTGTTTTTAGTTTGTTATTCAAACTCTCAGATGTTATCAGCTCTATACTGGCTATGCGGATTGTAATACAATTTATCGGGCAGTCAGCCGGAGTAACGCTGCTCAGGAAACGATTTGGGTCAAAAGACCTTCCTTTCAAAATGTGGTTATTCCCGGTGCCTGTCATCCTCTCCATTGCTATCTGGTTGTTTTTATTTTTCTCTACAGGATGGTTTGCCTTGTGGGGCAGTTTAATAGCTGTGATCGGCGTTGGAATTTATTTTTTAACCAGCCGGTTCAAAAGAACAGCGTAACAAATATTTTCCACATATCCACAAACGAAATCGTTCTTTTCAGCGTTAATTTATTTTTCTGCTACATTTGTTTTAATCAAACCCCAATGAATGAGTAACCCGAAGGGAAAACTGATAGCTATAGGCGGAGCTGAACACAAGGGAACAGAACTGGAAGTAGACGGCTTTCAACGTAACAATCTCAACTTTTTTGAGCTCGGTATTCTTCGCCGGGTGGTGGAAGAAGCAGGTGGCGTAAATGCCCGGATAGAAGTTATTACTACAGCTTCAATGATCCCTTATGAAGTGGGGGAGAATTACCTGGATGCTTTTGGAAAAATTGGATGTACCAATATCGGTCTTTTGCATATCCGCACACGGCAGGATGCGATGAATGATGAATATGTGGAACGTATCCGTCACTGCGATGCCGTGATGTTTAGCGGAGGTAATCAACTTCGGCTTAGCGCTACCGATGGGGGGACAGAATTTCTTACCATCCTGAAGAAACGATATAAAGAGGATGAAAATTTTTTGATTGCAGGCACTTCGGCAGGCGCTATGGCAATGAGCAACACAATGATCTATGAAGGCAATGCCACAAGGGCACACCTGAAAGGAGAAGTAAAGATCACTACTGGCCTTGGCTTTATGAATAATATCATTATTGATTCGCATTTTGAAAAGAGAGGCCGTTTTGGAAGATTGGCACAAGCTGTGGCTGCGAACCCGGGTTGTATCGGTGTTGGCTTGGGTGAAGACACAGGTATGCTAATCACAGAAGGTAATAAAATGGAAGCTATCGGCAGTGGGCTGGTTATCATTATTGACGGGCATGATATTCTTCATTCTAATATTGCAGACATACCTGATGGTAACCCGATCAGCATTGAAAACCTGAAAGTGCATTTTTGTGAGAAAGGGAATGGTTACCTGATAAAAGAAAGAAAATACCTGCCTGAAGCCAGTGATGGCTCAGTGATAAAGAAGCAGGTGGATGTGGAGTGAAGATTGAAAGGTTTTAGGGTTTAATAGTTAAAGGTTAGAGCAACTGTTTTATATTGTGAAGCATCTGATAACAGGTGCTCTTTTTTATTAATCTTTAGGTATGAAAAAAATACTCTTCTCTTTACTTGTTGTTTTACTTGTTGCTTTTGTGCCTCAAAAGAAAACAAAGGTCATTTTCTTTGGTGATTCTATTACAGAACTGGGAGTAAAACCGGGTGGATATGTAACAAGGGTGGATAGTATGTGTAGGGCAGAAGGAAAGGGTGATCAATTTGATTTTATTGGGGCTGGTATTGGAGGCAATAAGGTATATGACCTGTATTTGCGGTTAGAGGATGATGTGTTGAGTAAGAATCCTGATGTTGTTGTTATTTACATTGGTGTAAATGATGTATGGCATAAAACATTACTGGGTACAGGTACTGATCCTGATAAGTTCGAGAAATTTTATTCAGCTATTTTGAAAAAACTGAAAGAGAAAAATATTAAAGTGATTCTTTGCACACCTGCTGTAGTAGGAGAAAAGACGGACATGAGTAATCAACTGGATGGGGATCTGAATCGCTATAGCAATATTATCAGGGGCATTGCCGGGAAGAATAATCTTCCACTGGTGGATCTGCGTCAGAAATTTCTTGACTATAATAAAGCCAATAATCCTGATAATAAAGAAAAAGACATTCTTACATATGACCGGGTGCACCTGAATGCCAAAGGAAATCAATTAGTGGCTGATGCAATGTGGAAGGGTATAAAATTATTGCAGTAATTTTTTTAATAAGACTGAAACTTCGTTAGGATTATCTAAAGTCATAACATGAGTGCCTCCATCTACGGTAAAGTCAGCCTTTACATATTGATATGGTAATAATTTGTCGGCCTTTCCATGAATATGAGTAAGATTCCCCGGTATTTCTTTGTTTTTCCAGTATAGTATTGCATTTATAGCCCATTTAACAAATCGGGTATCAGAATCACGGATGATGTTTCGCAAAACTTCCTTTTGCTCTTTATTTTTTCCGCCAAGTATCCAAGTTGAACGGAGCATGAGACTTTTTGTCAAAGAAACAGGTGCCCATCTGTAAACCGGAAAATACTTGCCCATTCTAAAGTAGAGAGGAAGTTCTGTTGCAACCTTATTACTTGAAATGATAATTACTTTGCTTTGTGGATTCACTTTAGCTATTTCTGTGGCGAGCATTCCTCCGAAAGAAATACCCACTATGACTGGTGAAGGTTCAGTGATAAACTCTTTTAGCCGATTCGCATAGCTTTCGAGTGATTCATTAATTTCTGGTTGGATCCAATCTATAAATATTGGCGTACAAAAAGAAAGATCAAGAAAGGAAAAGACTCTTTTGTCAGCACCTAATCCGCTTATAAAATAAACTTTTTTCAATTATGTAAACTAAATAACCTGAATCAGGTAATAATTCTTTTTGCCTTTTTGCACAAGTATATACTTATCATGTAATAGCAGTGAAGGATCAATTTTATAATCTGCTGCTTCTACTTTCTTTCTGTTGATACTTACGCCTCCACCTTGTACATTTTTTCTTGCATTGCCCTTGCTGTCAAAAATCGCTGTTTCTGCCAGGAAAGAAACAATGTCAATGCCTGCGGTAATTTTTTCTTTTGGAAAATTGCTTTTCACTACACCTTCCATTCCTTCCAGGTCTTGAATACTCAGGCTTTCAGCAGGAGCATTTTGATTGGCAAAAAGTTTTTGTGTTGTTTCCACCGCCTTTTCGTATTCTTCCTTTCCATGAACGAAAATGGTTATTTCCTGTGCCAGGGTTTTTTGTAAGACTCTCTCCGCCGGGTTCACTCTGTGTTCATGTATCAGCATTTCTATTGCATCCCGGGTAAGGAACGTAAATATTTTAATCCATTTTTCTGCATCAGCATCACTGGCATTGAGCCAAAACTGGTAAAACTGATAAGGCGATGTTCTGACTGGGTCTAACCATACATTTCCGCTTTCTGTTTTTCCAAACTTGCCACCATCAGTCTTTGTAATAAGTGGATTGGTAAATACAAATGCTTCGCCTCCGCATTTGCGACGGATGAGTTCGGTTCCTGTAGTCATATTACCCCACTGATCACTGCCGCCCATTTGCAGTTTACAATTTTTATGCTGGTGCAACCAATAAAAATCATAACCCTGCATCAGTTGATAAGCAAACTCGGTGTAGCTAATACCTGTATCTCCTTCAATCCTTTTTTTCACACTATCCTTAGCCATCATGTAGTTCACCGTAATATGCTTTCCCGCCTCTCTTAAGAAATCAATAAAAGAAATATTCCTGAACCAATCATAATTATTGGCCATCTCGGCGGCATTAGGCAGGGAAGGGTTGAAGTCAAGGAATTTTTCTAATTGAGCTTTTACACCAGCCACATTTTTTTGTAATGTTTCTTCACTAAGCAGGTTCCTTTCTTCACTTTTTCCACTTGGGTCACCCACCATACCTGTGGCGCCGCCTACCAGTGCAATAGGTTTGTGCCCCGCTTTTTGAAAATGAACCAGTAATAAAATAGGTACAAGGCTGCCAATATGCAGGCTGTCGGCCGTGGGGTCGAAACCGATATAACCAGTAGTCATCTCTTTGTTTAATTGCTCCTCTGTTCCCGGCATGATATCCTGTATCATACCTCTCCATCGTAATTCTTCAATCAGGCTCATATATCTAAATCTGTGATTTACAGTTTATAGTATTAGAGAAAATAATAGGGCCTTGCAAAAGTAAGGCAGTTTAGGTTTGTGGAACATTAAAGGCAATATTTATATAATTTATTCGTTTTCAGGGTTTAGTCTTTTGCTGCCACAAACCTATGAATTTACAAGGCTAAAGACTAATTTTACAAGCTATCCGTACATACTGAAGACATGTCTTATTCCATTGCTTATTTGAAAATTCAATGAATGAAAACGAACCGCTTATATCTTACCGTACTTGCAATCTTTCTGTTTCAATTTGCCAATGCGCAATTCCGAAAATACTCCAACGAGTTTTTGAATATTGGCGCTGGTGCCAGAGGCCTTGCTATGGGCAGTGCACAGGTGGCATCAGTTAATGATGGAACAGCGGGTTACTGGAACCCTGCCGGCCTTGTCAGTATCAAAGATCATCCTCAACTGAACCTGATGCATGCTGAGTATTTCGCCGGAATTGGCAAGTATGATTATGCAAGTATTGCATTTCCCACTTCTAATAATAAACGTACAATCGGCATTACAGGTCTCCGTTTTGCAGTGGATGATATTATGAATACTTTATTTTTAGTGGAGCCGGATGGTTCAGTGAATTACAATAATATTCAGTCATTTTCTTCTGCTGATTATGCTTTCATTTTCTCATTTGCCCAAAAAATAAAAGATAAAGAGCGGAAAAAAGTAAACTTTGGCCTGAATGCAAAAGTGATTCACCGCAGTGTTGGCAAATTTGCCAGGGCCTGGGGTTTTGGCTTGGATGCAGGGTTGCAAATACAAAGTAATCGCTGGAAATTTGGTATAGCAGGAAGAGATATTACAAGCACATTCAATGCCTGGTCATTTACTTTTACTGAAAAAGAAAAAGAAGTATTGTATCTGACTAATAATGAAATTCCGGTGAAATCAACAGAGCTTACGGCCCCCAGACTGGTTTTAGGAATCGGAAGGGAGTTTAAACTGGGGCAAAAATCAAGCCTTTTAGCCGAAGCTAATCTGGATGTAACTTTTGACGGACAGCGTAATACACTGATAAGCGCCGATCCTGTAAGTGCTGATCCTAAACTTGGGCTTGAATTAAATATCAACAATGTATTTTTCCTGCGTGGGGGAATTAATAACTTTCAGAAGGCTTTATACGATGGGGATACTGTGAATCAAAAGAAAGTATGGATATATCAGCCAAGTGCAGGTGCTGGGTTCCGGATTCAGAATGTGGCAGTGGATTATGCCTTCACTAATCTGGCCAACCAGACTAACCCTTTATTTACTCATGTTTTTTCATTACGATTAAATATGGCTGGAAATAAGAACAAAAACCAATAAATCTGTCTGTACCTGAATAAACTTTTATTCCATGAAAAGATTTTTACTTCTGCTTTTAGTTTGCACAAATTTGGTTGCCGGGGCGCAATCATTTTACAATGAATGGATAGACTATAGCAAAACGTACTATAAATTTAAAGTAGGGGCTACAGGCCTTTACAGAATCAGTCAGCCTGTATTGGACGGGCTTGGTATTGGCAACACACCTGCAGAGCATTTCCAGCTTTGGAGAAATGGCCAGCAAATACCTCTTTATACAACAGCACAAGCGGGTCCGTTGGGCAGCAGTGGATATATAGAGTTTTGGGGAGAAATGAATGATGGTAAACCTGATAATCAATTATACAGGAATACTGATTTTCAACTGAATGATAAATGGAGCCTTGAATCTGATACCGCTTTTTTCTTTCTTACTATTAATCCGGGTGGCAGTAACCTTCGTTTAGTGCCGGCGGCTAATACTCTTCCTTCAGCATTGCCGGCAGAACCATACTTTATGTATACAGCCGGAAAATATTACAGGGATAAATTAAATCCCGGTTATGCAGCTGTAGTTGGTGAATATGTCTATTCATCTTCTTATGATCAGGGGGAGGGATGGACATCAAATGATATTGGAACAGGAAGCACAACGGCAGAAAATTTTGCAAACTTATTTCCATACAGTGGAGCCGGCGCACCTGCACCAGTGCTAAAGATTAATGCATCCGGCAATGCATTAAATCCCCGGCAATTTGAAATAAAAGTAAATAGCACACTTGTTTCAACAGAAACAATGGATTTCTTTGATTATAAAAAAGCACAGGTTTCTTTTGCCACGGGCTTAATAAGCAGCGGCGCTGCCAATGTTGAAGTAAAGAATATTACAACGCTTCCCAATGACAGGATGGTTATCGGGAAGACTGAACTATTATATGCCCGTCAGTTTAATTTTGGCGGAGCTAATATTTTCTCATTTGAGCTTGCCGCTAATACATCTGGAAATTACCTGGAGATAAGCGGATTCAATCACGGAGGTACGGGGCCTGTTCTTTATGATATGACTAATGGCAAAAGGTATATTGGGGATGTTTCCAATCCTTCTTTAGTTAAGGTAGCGCTTGAACCATCTTCTGTAAGCAGAAAATTGTTGTTAATGAATTTCTCATATCCGGGAACTCCTGTTACTTCATTACAACAGCGGAATTTTATCGACTACAGTATCTCTGCCAATCAGGGTGACTATCTTATTATATCTCATCCATATTTGATGACTACAGCAGGGGGGAGCAATCCTGTTGAAGAATACAGGAATTACCGGAGTTCTGCTGCCGGGGGCGGCCATTCTGCAAAAATTTACCTTATAGATGAGTTGATTGACCAGTTTGGTTATGGAATAAAAAAGAATCCCGGTGCAATCAGGAATTTTATTTTATGGGCAAGAGACAATTATTCTTCACCCGTAAAGAATGTATTGCTTTTGGGAAAGGGCCTTAACTATGTTCAGTACAGGGGATATGAAAGTAACACTGAAGTCGAAAAGCTATCATTCATTCCAACTTTTGGATTTCCGGCGTCTGATAATTTATTGGCAACTGAACCGGGAGGTGATGGTATACCAAAAGTATCAATTGGACGTATTTCCGCTATTAATGGAAATGAAGTGGCTATTTATCTTGCAAAAGTTATTCAATATGAGCAGCAACAGGCATTTTCATCACCACTTATTGCCGATAAAGCATGGATGAAAAATATAGCACATGTAATTGGCGCAGCTGACGGGTCTCTCGGAGCCATTCTTACTGCTGATATGGACCGGTATAAAGCGATTGTTTCAGATACAATGATGGGTGCTAATGTTCATACATTCAGTAAAGTGTCTTCTGCCCCGGTGGAACAGGCCAGTAGTGAAAAGCTGTACCGGCTTTATGAAGAGGGTATCGGACTGCTGACGTATTTTGGACACTCTTCAGCCACTACCCTTGAGTTTAACCTTGATAATCCTGACCAGTATAATAACCCGGGTAAATATCCAGTAACTATAGTGATGGGTTGTAATGCAGGTAATTTTTTCAATTTTAATATTCTTCGTTTCATCACCAAAGAGACATTATCTGAAAAATTTGTATTGGCAAATCAACGGGGATCAATTGCATTTATCGCCAGTACTCACTTTGGTATTGTACATTACCTGGATATTTTCAATACCAAGACAATGACGGCTGCTTCGGTAAATAGCTATGGTAAAACACTTGGGGAGATATTAAGAGAGTCTATTACCCAGGTTTTTAATTTAACGACGCAGAATGATTATTATGCCCGGTTTCATACAGAGCAAACGACATTGCACGGCGATCCTGCCATAAAGCTTAATACATCTTTTACCAAACCTGATTATGTTATAGAAGACCAGTTAGTGAAAGTAAATCCTTCATTTATTTCTGTGGCAGAAACTCATTTTAATGTGGATGCCAAGTTTATGAACCTGGGTAAAGCTATTAATAAGAATATAGTTGTTGAGGTTAAAAGAACATATCCTAATAATATAACAGAAGTTATCCGCAGGGATACTATTCCCGGCATTCGTTTTATTGATTCTCTTTCTTATCCAATTGATATTGTTGCCACCAGGGATAAAGGACTGAACAGGATATCTATCTGTGTTGATGCTGATAATACCGTTGATGAATTATATGAAACAAATAATTGTATTACAAAAGACATATTCATTTACGAAGATGAAGCAAGACCTGTGTATCCGTACACTTATGCAATTATTAACAAGCAGGATGTAAAACTGGTGGCATCTACGGCAAACCCATTTGGCGGAACAAAACAGTATATGATGGAGATGGATACCACTGAGTTTTTTAATTCCCCGGCTAAAATAACGAGAACAATTACCTCCTCAGGCGGTGTTTTGGAATTTACTCATGGTAGTACACTTCGTGACAGTGCTGTATATCATTGGCGGGTAGCCCCTGTTCCGGTGACAGGGCAGCCTGTCTGGAATAAATCATCGTTTGTTTACCTGAGCAGCACTGGTCCTAACAGCAGTGATCTAGGCTTTAATCAGTCTGACTTTTATCAGCATACAAAATCTGAATATGAAAGAATTCAAATTGATTCAGCAAATCACTCTCTGAAATTTGGGCCTGTTAATCACAACTTATTTGTAAAACAGGGTACTTGGGTGTCAAGCGGGTGTACGCAGGAGGCTTGTTTATCTGTGGCGGTCGATGGTATTGCGTCTATTCGCCTGATGTGCTGGTTCTCTTCACTGGTGTTTAACGTTTTTGATCCAGTTTCATTCAAGCCATGGATAAATCAAAGGGTGGTGGCTAATACATACCCTTCTTCATTGGGCCAGGGGCTTTATGGAAGTACAGACAATAACTGCTTCGGAAGTACTAAATGGTTCAATTTTGAGTACAGGTATACTGATACTTCGAGTCGCAGAAAAATGATGGACTTCATGCGGGATGTAATACCGAATGGTGCTTATGTTGTTGTCAGGAATTTTACATTGGATCCGGGATATGGATTTCCTAATGCGTGGGCGGCAGATTGGGCAGCTGATGAAGCTATTCATGGTACCGGTCAATCGCTGTACCATTACCTGAAAAATGCAGGGTTAAGCAGTATTGATTCGTTCTACAGGGCAAGACCATGGGCTCTCGTTTACAAGAAAAATGATCCAACTTTTACTCCAAAATGGATAATGGGGCAAGGGTTAACTGATAACCCGACCTTATCAGTTGATTGCGTTACAAACGATACTGTTGGACATATCACCTCTCCTGTGTTCGGACCTGCCCGGGAATGGAGACAGCTTAAATGGAGAGGTAATAGTGAAGCGACCGGCGATACTGCTACTGTGGATGTGATAGGTATTACAACAGCAGGAACGGAACAGACATTATTCAGTGGATTAACTACCGCCCAGCAGGATTTTGATGTTTCATCAATTGATCCGGGTGTGTACCCATTTGTAAAATTAAAAATGCGTACAACAGACAATGTTAACTATACGCCTTACCAGCTCCGCTACTGGAGAATCACTTATGTACCTGTTCCGGAAGGAGCTATTGCGCCAAACCTGCACCTTGTAGTAAAGGATACACTTGAAGTGGGAGAGCCCTACAATTTTAAGGTTGGGTTTAAGAATGTAAGTGAAGTAGCGTTTGATAGTGTGAAAGTAAAGATGGTGATTACTGACAGGAGCAATGTACCCCATATCATTCCGCTTCCCCGAAGACGGCCTTTACCGGTAAATGATACATTACAAATAGGCACACTGGTGAATACCGGGTCTTTCCCGGGAGCGAATACTGTGTACATAGAAGCTAATCCGGATAATGATCAGTTGGAGCAATATCATTTCAACAATTTTGCATACCGCGGCTTGTATGTTAAGCCTGACAGCCTCAATCCGTTGCTGGATGTAACATTTGACGGAATGCATATTCTTAACAGGGATATAGTTTCTTCAAGACCTGATATACTCGTTAAACTTAAGGATGAAGCAAAATGGATGATATTGGATGATACCTCCCTGCTTACATTGCAGGTTCGTTTTCCCAATGGCACATTAAGAAGATTCTATTTCAATAATGATACTCTTCGGTTTACTCCCGCAGGCCAGGCCCCCAATCCGGACAATACTGCTACTATTAATTTTAAACCATATTTCCAGCAGGATGGTGAGTATGAAATGATTATTACAGGTAAAGACAAAAGTAATAACGAAGCAGGTAGTATTGAGTACCGTGTACTGTTTGAAGTTATCAATAAGCCGATGATTTCGAATATGCTCAATTATCCAAATCCTTTTACTACGTCAACTGCGTTTGTATTTACCATTACAGGTAGTGAAGTTCCTCAGAATATCAAGATTGAAATCATGACTGTGACGGGCAAAATTGTCCGAGAGATCACCAAAGACGAGTTAGGGCCATTGCGGATAGGCAGAAATATCACTGAATTCAAATGGGACGGTACTGACCAGTACGGCCAGAAACTGGCGAATGGTATCTATTTATACAGGGTTGTAACGAACCTGAATGGCAAAGCATTGGACAAGTATAAGGCGACGGGTGATAATACAGATAAGTATTTCAATAAGGGATACGGTAAAATGTACCTGATGCGATAAAAATAATTCCCGATAACGGAAAGTCCTGCATTCGCAGGACTTTTTTTTACGCTATTGAAGAACGATTTTTGCTAATTATTACTATGCAGCCGCTTAAGCAATGGATAAAAAGGAATTTTGCTTACTGGATATACAGGAAGCAAATGACCCGTTCCAGGAAAACACAAATGAACCAATGGCTGGAAGAAATAAGTCAAAGCAATATCACAAAACTTTCCGGGGCTTCATTTAATAACTTTACTTATCACGGTGAAGACGGGATAATATTGTACTTATTGAGCAAATTGGGGAATGTGCCACCGGTTTTTGTAGATATTGGATCGGGTGATTGTATAACAGGTAACTGTGCGAATCTTGCCGTTCACTTCGGGTGGGATGGGATTTTTATTGATAAAAATGAACAACAACTGCAAACAGGTAAACGTTTTTACCAATCCTTTATTAGTAGGAGACAAAATATCCGGATAGTAAATGAACTGGTGTTAACTGAAAACGTAAATAGATTAATAAGTCAATCAGGTATCAGCGGAGAGATTGGTTTGCTATCAATTGATATTGATGGAAATGATTACTGGATATGGAAAGCGATTGATATAATTGCACCACGGATTGTGGTAATTGAAGCAAAAGTGGAATTTGGTAAAAGAAATGTAATAGTTCCTTACGGCGGGCACAATCATCATTCAATTGATAAAATATATAACGGAGCTTCTGTAGAAGCATATAAGCGTTTGGGAGAAAAGAAAGGATATAAACTGGTGGGTGCTAACAAACAGGGCTATAACCTTTTCTTTGTAAAAAAGGGTGAGCAGCTAAAGGAGGAAACGGTGGAGGAAATTTTATCCGATCCGGAAACAATAAATTCATTTTATCCGGATTCTTTATTCTTGAAATATAAATTTGTAACCGAGTAACTAAGTTTAATGGCAAAAATTGGTATTAATATAGCAACAGGGAGTTTGCAAAAGCAGGAAATGATTGTAGGAATTGACCTTGGCACTACTAACAGCCTTGTTGCAATCATCCACCCTGATACACAGCGGCCTGTTGTTTTAAAGGAGTATGATGCTGTTTCATTGGTTCCATCTATTGTGCATTTTGGAGAGCAGGGACAGGTAACGGTTGGAGAGGAAGCAAAAAAGTTTCTTATAACAGAGCCCCATAACACTATTTTTTCTGTAAAGAGGCTTATGGGAAAATCCTTTACTGATATTAAAGAGCACTCTTCTTTCTTTGGTTATAAGGTTATTGATGATAATACTGAAAGCCTGGTGAAGGTACAGGTTGGTTACAGGTTTTATTCTCCCGTTGAATTATCGTCTTATATTTTGAAGGAATTAAAAACAAGGGCTGAGCATATTCTGAAAACACCAGTAACAAAAGCCGTTATTACTGTACCAGCCTACTTCAACGATGCACAACGGCAGGCTACACGTGATGCCGGTAAGCTGGCAGGTCTTGATGTATTGAGAATAGTTAATGAACCAACTGCTGCAAGTTTGGCTTATGGAATGGGGATGAGCCGGGACGAAGAAAAGACTATTGCAGTATATGACCTGGGGGGAGGAACATTTGACATTTCTGTTCTTCGGATCAATGCCGGAATTTTCGAAGTGTTATCAACTAATGGCGATACGTATTTGGGAGGCGATGATTTTGACAGAGAAATTGTGAAATTCTGGGCAAAACAATCTGGTATTACTGAAGAGGAATTAAATGTTCATAAAAACCTTGCACAAGAATTAAGACTGGTTGCTGAAGAGGCAAAGAAAGCAATTGGTAAAGCAGGCGGGTTTTCAGGCTCCGTAGCAGGTCAGGAAGTAAGCCTTACAAGAGAACAGTTTGAGGAACTGATCAAGCCTCTTGTTGACAGAACCATTAATTCTTGCAGTAATGCATTGAAAGATGCCGGACTTTCAATAAGTGATATTGATGAAGTAGTGATGGTTGGTGGCTCAACCAGAGTACCGCTTGTTAAAAACAGAGTGAGTGAATTTTTTAAAAGGAAACTTCATGATTCCTTAAACCCGGATGAAGTAGTGGCATTGGGGGCTGCAGTACAGGCAGATATTTTGGCCGGAAACAATAGGGATTTCTTATTGCTGGATATTACGCCGTTATCATTAGGTATAGAAACAATGGGTGGTTTGATGGATGTATTGATTCCACGAAATTCAAAGATTCCTTCAAAAGCGGGAAGACAGTATACAACACAGAAAGATGGCCAGGGAAGTATGCGGATATCTGTTTTTCAGGGAGAAAGAGATTTGGTAAAGGATAACCGCAAATTGGCTGAGTTTAATCTGACAGGTATACCCGGTATGCCTGCGGGCCTGCCCAAGGTGGAAGTTTCTTTTTTAGTAAATGCGGATGGTATCCTGGTGGTAAAAGCAAAAGAGTTGAGAAGCGGGGCAGAGCAGAGTATTGAAGTTAAACCGCAATATGGCCTTACCGATGTGGAAGTGGAAAAAATGCTGATGGATTCTATCACTCATGCAAAAGAGGATATACAAGTAAGAGCATTGGTTGAAGCACAGACAGAGGCAAAACAAATCATTGATACTACTACCGTGTTTATTACAAAGAACAAAAATTTTCTTTCTGAAGTGGAGCTTAAGGAAACGAGTAAATTAATTGATGGGTTGTCGGCATTAATCAATACAGGCACAAAAGATGAAATACAGGCAGGGATAGAAAAGTTAAATGAAATATCCAGGCCTTATGCCGAAAGATTAATGGATGAAGCCATTAGCAAGGCTATGAAAGGGAAAAATATCACGGACTAAAAATGCTGTAACGGGTATTTTCAAATAGTTTAGTTTTCTTGAGCTCGGTATTTATTCCATCTGAATTACCGGGGTTATTATCAATTAGCAGTAACACCCTCCTGTTTTTCCATTCCTCAGGTTTTGATCCTGTTTTCAGGAAACGTTCCATTTGAATTTTTCTCAACTCAATGCCAGGTGTATTATAAGGATGAGAGGCCCATGTATTTGTGGAACTATACGCATTCGATATATAATTGATCAGTACAGCATTACCCGTTAACAGATCGCTTGCGGAACTATTATTTTGTAAATAAGTAAGCACTTCTCTTGTTTCTGCAGTTATATGCCCTTCCCATTCTGTTGTTTCTTTTTTCCTGAGAACATTAATGCTCCATACTAAATTATCAGTAAGCAGAATTACTGCAAACAGGATGAAGAGCCATTTTTTTAACCTTGTTTTAACCGATTCATTTATTAGCCAAACAATTACAGGCAGCGAAAAAAGAAATAATCCGGACCATATATAACCCCTTGTAAAATGGATGGGCTGCATAGGTGGCATAAACCACTCATGCTTGGAAAGTAAAAATGCAATAATGGCCCAGCATAAGAACAGTCGCTGATGTGAGCCGGAAAGAATGTGATTTTCCCTGTTAATTTTTGTTGTAAATAATGACAAAGCTGCTACAATCAGATAGGCAGGTATGGCAATCCGGAGACTATAGGTCCAGCCAGCGCTGTATTGGGAGAATAATTGTTTATGTTCCGGAAAACTGTTCAGGTAAACCAGGTAGTACCATATATGAAAGAGTGTAACAAGAAAAATACCTGACCAATACGAATAAGGAACTGATTTATTCCTGAACATGATTTTTTCAATAAAAAGCCATCCGTTTATTATCAGCAAATATTCAATACCTGTAAAGGGATGTGAAACAGAAAGAAACAAGACTGTGGCAATAGCCGGTATCCATTTTTGTTTTAGTAGCAGGTAAATATTCAGCAGGAAAAGGAAGTGATAATATGCTTCCATGGGAATAAACAGGTTCCTTCCCCAGTTAAGCCCCCACCAGCCATTGGCAGGATCAGCAATATAAATGGCATCCATTGAAAAGGCTGGTTGACCGGAAAGAAATAAGGCTGCCCCAAAACCTGCAAATGCCGTGAGCCCTCCTCCCCAGGTAAATAACAGCGCAATAAATGGTTGTTTCTTTTGTTTATCCAGCAAGTGACGAATTATCAGAAGGCCCGTAGCTATACAAAGTATAGCCATGATCAGTCCAAACAGTGAAAGCGTTAATCCCGGGTCAATTCCGGCTTTAATAGTTGCAGCAAAAAGAAAATTAACCGGCTGAAAATAAATTCTCGCAGACTCCGGGTTGCCATCAAATGGGTTAGAGTAAAAAGGCGAAAAATTTTCCTGGTCAGCATACTGCCTGGCGTAGGACATATACAGGATGTTCTCGTCTACGGTAAAGCCAGTTGGGTGTAATTCTTTACTGTGATAAAAATAATGGTGCAGCAGAAAAAAAATTACCGGCAGTGCCAGCAGGACGGATAATAGTATAATCTTTTTCCTGCTCATTTAGTAAATATTGATTCTCTTCTTTTTATTAGCAAAACAATAAGCCAGGCGGTTAATAGTAGTATGATACTGCCGGCCATTACCCAAATAGCTGCTATTGTATTTACTGGCTTAAACTCAAATACAATCAAATGTTTGCCCGGCTGCAGGGGTGTTCCCATAAAACTCAGGTTAGTTTTGTAAATTTCCGCAGATTTATTGTCTGTTTTCACTTTCCAATGGTGATTATAGTTTTGCGTCAATACTAAAAAACCCGGTGTACTGCTTTCTGTTTCAATTTCGAATCTGTTTGCAGATAATTTACTAATCCTTACTTTACTGGCTGAGTCGCAGCTATTGCCTTTGTTTAGAACATATGTGGTAACAGCAAAGTGGCAAGTATTACTTTCTTTTAAAGAATTAGTGCCTGCCAGGTTAAAGGTTTGATCGGCAATATAAACAGCAGGCATTGATGCTGTATAATCATATAATACGGAGTTGTTAAGAAATTCTTCCTGTTGCTTAAGAAAAGCCGGAGAATTAGCAACTTTACTGATACCTATTTTTTTATTGTAAAAATAGGATAGTGAAATTTGGTTAAAAGCCACTGTGGCATCTTCACTATTTTCTTTTAATGTGTTTGCGAGGGATTCTGTTGGAAATCCAGCTGGTGAATTATTGATGTAAGCATTTATTTCTTTTGGATTTGCCATCCCCACAAAAGTTGCCGGTAGAGCCAGTTGTGCCATAATAAATAAATTGGCTATCCATAATGAGCTTAATAAATAGCTATTTCTTTTCCTGAGCCAGATGATATAGCCTGTAATAAATAAAAGCTGAATGGATGCACTGATAACAATAGCCTGATTTAAATGAAGATTGTCTAAAGTAGTTTTTAAGGAGCTTATTCCTGTACTATTCTTTAAAAGTTTGAAAATAGATGAACTGTCTGGTTGGGCTAACGCAATGATTGTAGTCAGCAATATGCTACAGGTTATGACAACCAGGGAAAACTTTGTCTTTGATAATGCCATGTTATCGGAATCTCCGGTTATTATCCGTTTCAATCCCGGGGCGGTTAGCAAGAGTAAAGAAAATATTAAAAAAATGCGTACCTGGGCCGGGTGCCTGAATGTATTCATCAGGGGCAAGTAATCGTAGCATAATTTTCTGACCGGAGTTATATCACCAAGGCTGAAAAGAATGGCAAATATGCCCAGGCAGATCAAAAGGATATTTCTCTTATTTAACTGTGGCGGAAATGCAATAAGTATAATCAGGGGAAACAGACCGAGATAGATATTCCTGAAGGTGATATCCGTGGTGGACGAAATATCTGTAGCGCTTATTGAAGCAGGTAAGAGAAGTGATAAAAAATGCTGCCATTCAAAGGAGTTGATAACAGCTTCGTTGTATGAAACTCCATTCCCCCTTTGATAATAGGGCAAGAGATCTGCATAGGAAATAATTGCGGGTAAAGCAAGGAAAATAAAAACAACACATAAGAGCAGATGTTGCAGCAGGAAAGTCTTCCAGTTTCTATTTAATTTGTTTTTGATGCTAAGCACTGCGTAAAAAAGAAAAAGGAGGAGCAGGATATATCCTGTGGTGATAAAAAAAGAAGGATAGCCAGCCGTTAATAAGAAGAACAGAGCAATGGCAGTTGTGATTGTATAATGATATTTACCGGTATGTAGTAATGAAATATAATTATGAATTACAAACGGAAAAAAAGCTGCAGATGCCAGCCAGTTAATCAGCTGACCGCTCAGCATAAAGCCACTCAGCATATAACTTACGGCAATCAGCAATGACGTACGAGAATGTTCCGTCAGCCTGTTGGTTAGCTTGTACATCCCGGCGCCAGCTAAAAAAATGTATAATAGATTTTCAAAATGGAAAAGCGTCAGATTGTATCTGCCGATACAGGAAAAAAACCATACAACTGGATTCCATGCACCGCTTTGCATGTCGCCATAAACCGGATTGCCCAAATAAATATAAGGACTCCAGAATGGCCATTCACCATTTCTTATGGCTTCGCTAATGCTAAAACGATAAGGGAGGAAATAATGGATTGCATCATTTTTTACACTGAAAATAGAAAAGGTTAAAGGCCACCAGGTAAGGAGACAAATAACAAGCAGCAGGAAATAGTTTTTGTAATGAACGCTGATATGCCTGGTATTGTTGGTTATAATCATGTGATAACTGGCCCTGATGCCTGTAAAATAGATAAAAATTCAGCAACCCATATTACTGTTTTTCCTCCTTTGTCAGTAAAATGAACATCTGCGATGTTTTGCCAAACGGCAGCCGGATAAAATCAATAAAGGCAAATAACCCGCTGACAGGAGCAAAAAGCCAATGAAAAATAATTGGTTTTTGAGCAGAAATATGAATGATTTTTTTTCGGTGAAGTGATGCGATAATACTAAAAGCCCAGAAAGGTGCCCCTTGTGTGTACTTCAATTCTTTAATGCGGAGTTTTGTTGATTGCAGTAATATTCTAAAACTTTTTTCAGAAAAAATTTCCCAATGACGGGGACAATGGAGTCCGCCCCAATAAGTTTTCCTGAAAAGCCGGGCATCCTGGCTGTTGGTATTGGGAGTTTTTATAACTATGATTCCTCCGGGGTAAAGCAATGATTCTGTTTTTTGTAAAACAGCAAGCGGATTAGCAACATGCTCAATCAGGTTCAGCATCAGTATAAGATGAAACTTTTTATCCGTTTCAAATTTTTCTACCGTTCCCTGGAAATAAGCATGGCCATTAGTTGTTGCAATAGCCCCGGCATTTTCATCAATATCTGCAATTTGGGTAAAGCTGATTCTGCTGTCAGTTTTTTTTAATACATCCAGTATCCAGCCAGTACCACCACCAACATCAAGAACGTTAATCTGACCGGCAGGTATCTGCCGGAGAATTTTCCGAAAAAACCTTTTATCCAGCCACTCCTTAATTCTTACTACAATGTTTTTTGATGAATTTACAAAGGAGTAATAGTTAGAAGGGTAAATTTCATTGAGGCGTTCAATCGGAACCGGATGTATAAATATGGTTCCGCAATCCGGACAATAATAATAAGTGAATTCTTCCGGTACAGAAAAATATTCATAGTCTTTTGCCAAACTCCATACAGAAATGTGTTGTTGTTTGCAAACAGGACAATATGCGGGAACCGGGTTCAAGGAGCTTTGAGTAACTTTTTTAATACAGATGTGTAAGTAGTTTTTGAATGTTGGATGATGGCTGCAGTTTTTTCACATTGGCTTAAAAAGATTTCGATCTCTTTCATACGGGTATAAGATGCCTGCGGGTCCCAGTGATGGATCAGGTGACGTGTAAAGCCAGCGGCACCAAAACTGCTGCTCAAAAGTGTATGGACAAAAATTCTGCTGATCTTTCCATGCGGAATTTTAGTGAAATCAGATGCATGATGTGCCAGTTCATCTCTGTGTTCCAGAATTTGCCTGATAGTGGCGAAAAAAGGAAAGAATATTCCAAACCCCAATATCCAGGCAGATGCAAAAATCCAGTTACCGGTAATAAAAGATGGTATAAGAATAATTAGATGTAAGAGAAACCCTGCGAGCAGCATTCTTCGGCTTTCTTGTTTCTGCTCTTTGGTGAGTACTTCGTTCTTTTCTTTTTTCATTACTGTTCTCAACAGGTGAATACCCGTTAACGTTTCCAGTATAAAAAGATCAGTTAGTCCGTTGAAGTAGGATATTTCTGTATCATCCGGGGTGCCCAAATGGATATGATGCTGCCAATGTATTTTGCGGTATGATTTCATCGATAACCCAAAGGGCAGGCACAGAAAAATAGCGGACAGGCGGTCATTTATTTTTTTATCAGGATGAATATTGTAATGGCTGGCTTCATGTGCAAATAAGGCAATGTAAGCTGCGATGAAGCCTGTGATAATGGCACCAACAGGGATCAAAACCCACCATAAAAATGAATAAGACTGACTTAAAAGAATGATAAGGGAAACTGTAAGAGTAAGAAAAAAATACCCTTTCAGGATATCAAACAATACGATTGAATAACGGGCCGGTAATGTGTTTCTGTAGGCTGCATAACTGAGCCCTTTACTATTCTTAACTTCATCAAAAGAAATTCCTTCCAGGTTATTTTTCATATTGTATAGCAAAACTATGCAAAGAGCAGGTTAGTTTACAGTCTCTTTTCTCCATATGCCAATGATACTCTTGCCAAAACTGTGAAATATTAAATTATCAGTTATCCTTGACAAAGGGATCATCCATCTGTCCCAAAAAAGTACTTGCCTGATGGTTGGGTATTTTTGATGCAGAAAAATTTTGTTGACTAGTGCTGCAAGATAGCCAGCAGTATCGTAGTATTTGCAACTGACAACCTTCATGCCGGCCGGGCTAAGTTTTTTTAATGTTTTTTTTGTATATCGTCTGTAATGGCCTATAGCTTTATCAAAAGGATTAAATAAGTGCTGGAAAGCAGGAGAAAGTACAATCAGATGCCCCCCGGAATTTAAAAGGGTGGAAGCTCTTAGCATTTCTTCGTTGTCGGCTTCAATATGCTCAAGGACGTCTATGTAAATTATCGTATCAAATTTTTCTGACAGTGCATTGATTGTTCCTGTTTGAAGCTGGCAATTGGCAGGCAACCCCCTGGTTGTAATTTTTTTTCTGAGTTCTTCGCACAGTTTTTCATCAGGCTCCAGTAATAGCCATTTCGGGGCAGTGCCATTATTAAGCAGGAGTGTGGTGGCGCCCAGGCCGGCACCTGCTTCCAGTACATTTCCTTGTATGAAGGGGATTATTTTTTTTGAAAAATATTTTTTCCAGTTTTTTGCATGTTGGAAAAGCACCAGCTCATCGCCCTGGTATTTGAAGGATTCATTATTGAATAGTTTCAACATCACCTGTATAGTCTTTATAGTGTTTTGCCGGAATAAATTTTCGTTGTGATGATAAGTACAGGAAGATGGTAAACAAGGAGAGCAGGAAACTTTGTAAAAGAATAATCAGCATTGCCGATGTAACAGTGGATGCCCAGCCGGGGATGGCTTTATCAGTAAAAATTTTTATTCCCAGAATTGTCAGAATTATTATTAGCGAGATGCCAATCAGCAGTAAAGAAAAAATCAATAAGCGGCTGGCAATAATTTCAATAAATACGGCGATAGCGCCGAGGCCATGCATTAACAATAAGTTGAAACTCATTTTTGAATTTCCGTCATATCTTTTTCCCCGGTGTGTATCTAAGGAGGTGTAGGGAAGTCCTGTTTTTAGAATCCCGCCGGCGATATGGCTCCAGATTTCGCTATAAAAAACCACTCGGTCAAGCAGTACTGCGGGCATCAGTAAAAAATTGCCAAATGTTATCTTCCGGCCGGTAAGTATCCTGAATACAAACTTGTATATTTTGTAAAAAAGCTGAAACCGGCTTCCTTCCTGCCGGGATTTCCGGCGGGCAAAAATGATCTTTCCCGGATTGTCAGCTGATGCTTTAAGCAGACGGGCCGCATCTTCAGGTCTGTCTTCTCCGTCACTGTCCATTACAATGATTTTTTCACATGCCCTGTTTTCTTTTATGTAGGCCATGCCTATTGCAATTGCTTTCTGGTGCCCTATGTTTCGCTGAAGATGCAGGATGGAAACCGGTAGGGAGGGTATTCCGGTTATATTCAGTTTTTCTGTAGACCCATCATCTATTAACAATACAGAAAAATGAGATGTGGTAAAATCCTTAAATACAGAAGCCAGTTCACTTAATAACCTTTTGGCAGACTGGCCATCATTGTAAACGGGTATTAATATAATTATTTGATCTTTCATTGCGATGCGCTAAAGATACAATCAAAAAAAAGATAAAGAAGATGCTTACGGCTAAATAAACTTGTCTTTCAGTGTAAGGAAATATTTTTCAAAATACCGGTAGCTAACCCAGCTGAATATGACAGCAGTTATTGTTGCGGAAATAGAAACAGCAATTGAGAGTGCGGTGCCGTCAAAATATTTTGAACCAAAAGAAAATAAGGCCGGGCTCAGAAGCAGAAAAACTGGCCAGTGAAATATGTAGAAACCGTATGAAATTTTGCCAAAAAACCGGAGTACAGGGTTGGTAAATATCTGGGTGATGAGTTTTGTTTCTTTTGTTACGGCCTCATTCACCAACAGGCCGAATATCATGGCAAAAGTGGTGTACCCCACCAATGCCAGGTAGGGGAATGAGAATTGATAGCTGCGGTTAATAAAGAAGAAAATGAAGTTTGATGCTGCAAAAAACAAAACAATTGCCGGCGTGTAATTCTTTAGAAATTGGGGGTTAATACGTTGCAATAATGCAATCATACTTCCAATACAAATGCCATCAATGCGGGTAAATGTATACAGGTTGAAGTAGGCAAGGTCAGCAACCTGATTATTCCATATCCACAGACGGAGGCCAAGAACTCCGATTAATAAAAGCGAGATAGTAATCAGCAGGTATTTAGGTTTACGCAGGAGAAGTATTGCAATTGGCCAGAGTAAATAAAATTGCTCTTCTACCGCTAAAGACCAGAGATGGTTAAGTGCATTGTATTGCCCCGGATCTTTGAAAATGTAAAGCCAGTTTTGAAGGTAAGCCCATATCCAGATTTGGTTATCCGTATAATATTGTACATCAAACCGGGTTGTAATACGGGGTATTATAAGTAAGAAAAGAATCAGGCATAAATAATACAAAGGGAAAATTCTCAAAATCCTTCGTACATAAAAATTCCTGAGATAGTTTTTTGTGCCCAGTGTTTTTAACAGTATGTCAGTGATAAGGAAGCCGGAAAGCACAAAGAATAGATCAACTCCCAGCCATCCGAAAAAGAAATAATTGATAAACCCGAAATTGTGATAGACGACGACCAGTAAGATCGCAAATCCCCTGATGCCATCCAGGGCAGGATGGTATTGTCTGCCCGCCTGCTGGTTGGCAAGGTTGGGGTTTTGGGAGCTCATCAGTTTGAAGGGGTTAATAATTAGTCTTTCAAAGATAATCTTCTGAGCAAATACTTTCCAATCATATCAAATTCAAGATTCACCTGGTCGCCAATTCTTATACTTTTCATATTCGTATGCTCAAAAGTGTAGGGGATGATAGCAACCTTAAAACTTCTCTTTTTTACATTAAAAGCAGTCAGGCTTATTCCGTTTAAAGAGATAGAACCCTTTTCAATTACCAGCTCCGCAAATTTTCGGGGAAATTGAAATTCAAATTCCCAACTGCCTTCCTTTTCAATCTTCCTGGTACAAATACCGGTTGCATCCACATGTCCTTGTACAAGGTGCCCGTCTATACGGTCGTTTAACTGAAGACAGCGTTCCAGGTTGACCAATGTCCCTTCTTTCCAGTCTGCAAGGTTTGATTTTTGAAGAGTTTCATCAATAGCCGTAATACGATGCTGGTTATCTTTTACTTCCTCCACTGTAAGGCAGACACCACTATGGCTCACACTTTGATCCATTTTTAACTGGCTGGAAATCGGGGATTCAATCCAAAATGTCTTGTTAGATCCATTGGAAATGACTGATTTAACAAGTCCGTTGCTTTCTACAATGCCTGTAAACATAGGGCAAAGTAAATCATTTCTATTTTCATTTCTTCTTTTCAGAAAACCCGCCTATCTTTGCCCACCTAAAAAATACCAAAGGAGGTATAATAAGTTATGCTGATCATCGACTCAAAAGATTGCGAAAACATCGACAAAGCTTTAAAGAAATACAAAAAGAAATTTGAGAAATCAAAAGTTCTTTTGCAATTGCGTGAGCGGCAAAGTTTCACAAAGCCATCTGTAAAGCGTCGTGGCGCCGTGCTGAAAGCAATCTATAAGCAGAAGTTAGCCAGCGGCCAGATCGAAAGCTAATTTTTACCGGTAATAATATTTACAGGATAGCTGCAAAGTTTAATAGCTTTGTAGCTGTCTTTTTTTATGCCTGTTACAGACCGTCCGCATATTCAGCCCTTCCTTGATTACCTTAAGTTCGAGAAAAGGTATTCTTTACATACCCTTACTGCTTATACTGCTGACCTTGTTGATTTTTTTGATTATCTAGAAATACAATTTGGTATAGCAAAGCTTAAAGAGATAAACCCCGCTTTTGTCCGAAGCTGGCTGGCTGCATTAAAAGAGAAAGGACTTACTTCTAAATCGCTAAACCGCAAAATATCCAGTCTCAAGTCTTTTTTTAAATTTCATTTGAAGACAGGGAGTATTGATAGTACCCCGATGAATAATGTAATCAGCCCAAAAATAAGTAAGCGGCTGCCTGTGTTTGTAAAAGAGGAAGACACAAAACGGCTGGTACAAACCCTGAACCGGTCTGCAGAAGATTGGAAAAGTCTGAATGCGATGATGCTGGTTACCTTGTTTTATGCTACCGGGATGCGGCTAAGTGAGCTGATAAATCTGGCTGAGAAACAGATCGATTTCAGCAGGGAGCAGGTTAAAGTATTGGGAAAAGGGAATAAGGAGAGAATAATTCCGGTAAGCAAAGAAGTGCTTGATGCGATCAGGGAATATCAGCAATTGAAGAGAAAAGAATTTGAGAATGCTGAAGGCTGTTTACTCGTAACTGAAAGGGGAAAAAAGTTATATCCCAGGTATGCGTGGCTGCTTGTAAATAAGGTTTTGGGCGAAGCCAGCACTCTTGACAAAAGAAGCCCCCATGTACTACGGCACACTTTTGCCACACATCTTATGAACAATGGGGCAGATCTGAATGCGGTAAAAGAGCTTTTAGGGCATAGCAGCCTTGCAGCCACTCAGGTGTATACCCATAACACCATTGAAAAGCTGAAAGATATTCATAAAAAAGCCCATCCGAAAGCATAGAAGTTTTCCCTTAACCTGATAAAAAATGGCTTTTTTTTACTTGGTATAAAACATCTTTTGTAGTAACTTGAACATGATAAAAGAACCGAACCCTTAGAAAAATTTTCAGAAAAGTTCTTTATTTATTGTTTCACAGTTTAAAAATGATGACCATGAACGTAAAAATTCAAACTGTTCATTTCAACGCTGACAGCAAGTTAGTAGATTATGTAAATCGTAAACTGGAAAAGCTGACAGTGTTTAGCGATCGCATCATCCAGGTAAATGTGTATTTGAAATTAGACAACGTGGTGCATTCAATTAAGGACAAGATTGCAGAAATCAGAGTACATGTACCACGTCACAACTTTTTTGTAAAAGCAACCAGTAAATCATTTGAAGAATCCTTTGACAGTGCTTTCGAATCAATCGTAAGCCAGATAAAACGAAAAAAAGAAAAACAAGCAGCTTAAAAAATTCAAGACCTCTCCGGAGGTCTTTTTTATTTCCTGATTGTCAGCAGAAAAATCTCCTATAAAATTTTTGCAATATCCAAATTCCCTTACCTTTGCCTTCCCAAAAAATGGGGTAGCTCTTTATTGCCTGTTTTGGTGCGTTATCCGGCAGCATCGAAAGTCAAAAATTGCCACCTTAGCTCAGCTGGTAGAGCAACTGATTTGTAATCAGTAGGTCGCCAGTTCGATTCTGGCAGGTGGCTCCGGGCGGGCAAGTAGCCAAGTGGCCAACGGCAACAGACTGTAAATCTGTCCTCTTCGGAGTTCGGTGGTTCGAATCCATCCTTGCCCACATAGTTCTTTATTTGAAATAAAATTATCAGCGGGAGTAGCTCATTTGGTAGAGCGGTAGCCTTCCAAGCTTCAGGTGGCCGGTTCGAGCCCGGTCTCCCGCTCAAAACCGCCATGGCGCAGCGGAAGGCGGATCTGGTAAGACCAGCCGTTGTAGCTCAGTGGTAGAGCACTTCCTTGGTAAGGAAGAGGTCTCGGGTTCAATTCCCGATAACGGCTCATCTTTAAACAAAAGGACTGAGAGAAAGAGATAGTGAAAACAGAGTAGGAAAAAAGCCTGTGGTAGTAATACCTTTGGCTTACGGATAAAAAACAAAAATTGTAAAACACAACTTTAAAACCGATAACAATGGCAAAAGAGACCTTCAAAAGGGACAAGCCCCATGTTAACGTTGGTACCATCGGCCACATTGACCATGGAAAAACCACTTTAACTGCTGCAATCACAACCATACTTTCTAAAAAAGGAATGGCTGAGGCAAAGAAATATGATGAAATTGATGCTGCTCCCGAAGAAAAAGAAAGGGGTATCACCATCAATACAGCACACGTTGAGTATCAGACTGAAAATCGTCACTATGCTCACGTTGACTGTCCCGGTCACGCAGACTATGTTAAAAACATGATTACTGGTGCTGCCCAGATGGACGGCGCTATTCTGGTTGTGGCTGCCACTGATGGTCCTATGCCTCAAACCAAGGAACACATCCTTCTGGCCCGCCAGGTAGGTGTACCTAAAATGGTTGTATTTATGAACAAAGTGGATCTGGTTGACGATCCTGAACTGTTAGAGTTAGTGGAAATGGAAATCC
The DNA here is from genome assembly GCA_044221225.1 of Chitinophagaceae bacterium. GTDB lineage: Bacteria > Bacteroidota > Bacteroidia > Chitinophagales > Chitinophagaceae > JJ008. Next base: position 23,542 of record JBGAPQ010000018.1, on the reverse strand, counting down.
GTGACCTGCTGACTTTCTACGGTTTTGATGGCGCTACTACTCCAATCATTAAAGGTTCTGCAGTAAAAGCTCTTGATGGCGATCCTGAAGCTGTTAAGCAGGTTGAAGAACTCATGTCTGCTGTAGATTCTTACATTCCGCTGCCTCCCCGCCCGGTTGATCAGCCGTTCCTGATGTCTGTGGAAGATGTATTCTCCATCACAGGTCGTGGTACAGTGGCTACCGGTCGTATCGAAAGAGGTCGTATTAAAGTGAATGAGCCGGTTGAAATAGTTGGTTTGATTGCTGAACCGCTTACTTCTACAGTAACTGGTGTGGAAATGTTCCGCAAGTTGCTTGACGAAGGTGAAGCCGGGGATAATGCTGGTTTGCTGCTTCGTGGTATCGACAAGAACCAAATCCGTCGTGGTATGGTTATCGTTAAGCCAGGTTCTATCACTCCGCATACTGAATTCAAAGCCGAAGTTTACGTACTGAGCAAAGAAGAAGGTGGACGTCATACTCCATTCTTCCAGAAATATCGTCCTCAGTTCTATTTCCGTACTACAGACGTTACCGGAGAAGTGGAGCTGAATGCTGGTACTGAAATGGTTATGCCTGGTGACAACACTTCATTGACTGTAAAACTGATCCAGCCGATTGCGATGGAGAAAGGTTTGAAGTTTGCGATTCGTGAAGGCGGCCGTACAGTAGGCGCCGGACAGGTTACTGAGATTTTAAAATAAAGCCCTCTAAACCTGCCTGCCGGCAGGCGGGTCTCCCTGCAGGGGGACTTTGCGGAGAGTCTTAATAAATTTGCAAAGTACTTGGGCGAAGAGCCTGGGTACTTTGTTATTAGAAAAAAGTTCTTTTTTTGGGTCTTCGGAAACCCCTCCATCGGAGGGGCTTGGGGAGGCCTTCTTACGGGTATAGTATAACGGTAGTACAGAGGTCTCCAAAACCTTCAGTCTGGGTTCGAATCCTAGTACCCGTGCTAAATAGTTTGAAGTATAAGGGTTAAAATCCGGGGCCCGGATTTTAACATCAAACCTCGAACATTGAACATCAAATAAACTAGTATGAATAAGATTACTACATACTTCAGAGAGAGTTACAAAGAACTGACAGAGAAAGTGAGCTGGCCAACCTGGCTGCAGTTGCAACAGTCAACAATGATAGTACTCGTTGCTACTATCGTAATCACTTTTATAGTGCTCGGAATGGATTTTGTAACAGGTAACGGGCTGAAGTTTATTTACAAACAACTTTTCTAATGGAAGTAACTACAAATACTGAAAACGTACAGCAGCAGGAGACCAAATGGTATGTGTTGCGTGTTGTAAGCGGTAAAGAAAAAAAAGTTAAGGAATATCTTGATAAAGAAATTTCCCGTGGTGGCTGGAGTGAGATTGTTAAGCAGGTATTTCTTCCGGTAGAGAAAGTGTATAAAGTAGCCAGTGGAAAAAAAGTAATGAGAGAAAGGAATTACTATCCCGGCTATGTAATGATTGAGATTGCTGAAGGAAAGTTAAGCGACGATCTGAGAGATGTTATCAAGAATACGACTAATGTTATTCATTTCCTTGGTAAAGAAAATCCCATTGCACTCCGTAAGGCAGAAGTGAATAAGATGCTGGGTAAAATGGACGAAATGGCCGAGGCTGGCGGAGTAAGTATGAGTGAACCATTTATTGTAGGTGAAACTATCAAAATAATAGAAGGACCGTTTAATGACTTTAATGGAGTGATTGAAGAGGTGAATGATGAGAAAAAGAAATTGAAAGTAACTGTTAAGATATTCGGCCGTTCTACTCCTGTTGAACTGAATTATATGCAGGTGGAGAAAATCAGCTGATTTATTACAGATTACAGAGAAAACTAATTTAAAACCATCGCAGGATGGTTTTTTTGTTTACATTTTTTGCCGGCATTTATTGTATCATTGCAAAAGCGAACGGTGCGTTACCCGAAGCTGATTGTATAATCTGTAACTTTTTTCTATGAAGAAGACATTATCAGTACTCCTTACAGCAGCCAGTCTTTTTTTTTCATTTTCAGCCTGTCAAAAAGAGCCGGAAGCTTTAGCAGAACCGGAAAATAAGGTTCCGGTAGTGGAGGCGGGTACTTCACAAAGCATCACTTTGTATGTTGACTCTGTAACGCTTTTTGGTTCTGCTACCGATAGTGATGGCACTATTGTTTCCTATTTGTGGAGCCAGGTATCCGGCCCGGATGCTTCAGTACTAATTAACCCTGGTTCAGCTACTACTAAAGTGAAAGGGCTGAAACAAGGGAGATACCTGTTTCAGCTACAGGCAACAGATAATAAAGGCGCTACCGGGGCAGATACCACATCGGTGATGGTATATCCCTCTCCGTTACAAACCCTTACTCTCCAGCCTTCCAATAACCCGACAGAATTTCTGATGATTAACCATAATGGGGTTCCTATCAGCGGCTCCGGTGCTGTGGATATACCTGTTGAGGCATGGACAAGTGGCGGTACGCCTTATACTGTGAGAAGCCTGCTTAAATTTGACCTTAGCAGTATCCCGGCCAATGCCGGTATTGTCAGTGCACACCTGTTTCTTTATTCCTATCCCAGCCCCACACTCAACGGCAATTTTACAGATGCCAATTTCGGTACAGCCAACAGCTTTACCGTACAACGTGTTACATCCAGCTGGGATCCCGGTTCTGCCAACTGGTTCAACCAGCCTTCCGTTACCACGGCCAGCCAGGTTATTGTTCCGCATGCTTCACAGTCTGTCTTTGATCTTGATCTGGATGTAAAGGATATGGTAAGCCCGATGATCAGTACTGGTAATTACGGGTTCCTGATGAAGATTCAAAACGAAACTTTTTACAACAGCCGGATTTTTGTATCCAGTTACAATACGACCTACCCGGCAAAACGGCCGAAGCTTGTTATTGTGTATCAGTAAGCGGGTTAAAGCAGGTATTCTGGTGAGAATAATCCATAAAAAAAACTTTCGGTAAGGCAGCCTAAGGTTTTACTCTTACAATACAACCCTGTAATATGATTTGATAATCTCACTTTGTGAGCAGGGGTAATTCGGGCCTTGGGTTTCCTCTGCTGCCATTGGCGAAAGGCCGTTATTTTCCAGGATGCATTCAAAATATAATGCGAACTTTTGTTTATAAGGTTGCATGAAGGGTATCCGGGGTGTACCGGAATAAAATATCAGAATTTTTTTGCGGATAATATTCCCTTGGCTTAATTTAGATAAATCTGTAATTATCCAATCTGCTGAATAACTCCTGATTATTTCTCTGTTTAATTGTAGCATAGGTATATTGGCCCTTACCTAAGGGTAGAATATTTACTTTTTTCAAAGAATCTTTTTATAATACTTTAATTATTATAAATGAAGAATAATATAGCCGAACTGCAAAATGAGCCTCACAATATTAAATTACTGGCTGCCCAAAGAGAGCTCTATAGTTCAGCAAAGATGTTTTATGCTATTCAGTTTCTCTTTAGTGTTTTAATTCCGGTTGTTATTGCTGTAGTGACTTTGTTTAATCCGCAATGGGGTATTTATGGAGCAGCATATGGTATTGTATTTACGGTGGTTGAAGTCATAGGATTTACCCCATTTATTGCCAAACTTAAAGAGAAAGCTGCATCTATCCAGGAAGAATTCGATTGTACTGTTTTGAAATTATCCAGGCCATTGATGAGTATATCTGACATGTTTACACTGGAAGATATTCTTAAAAATCATGATCAATACCAAAATGGGCAGGGAAGTACTGATGATCTGAAAGACTGGTATGGTGAAGAAATTAACAATGTAAAAGACCAATACATCGCAGCATTAATTTGTCAACGTTCCAATAGCTGGTGGGACCTAAAACTTAGGAAAAGGTACAAGGTTCTTATAATAGTTGTGCTGATATCGATACCGGTCATATTACTGATTGCCGGTTTAGTAAACGATATCAAATTGACAGAAGCTGTTTTGATGCTGGGAGTGCTGATGCCTTTTTTTATTTTTTTACAAAAGGAATTAACAGATCATCTTAATGTAAGTAAGAAGCTAAAACAGTTAAATGATTGTTTTCAAAGCACTTTTGAAGAACTGGAAAAGAAAACACTTGAAAAAGCTCAGCTTGCCCATATTTCCAGAACCATTCAAGATAAAATTTTTGAGAACAGGATGAATGGTTCCCTGGTGCCGGATTGGGTTTACAAAAGATTCAGAGAAAAGGATGAAACGGAAATGAAAATGATCCTCAAAGAGCTTATTAGCAGAATGAAAGCCATAGAAGAATAGACATTAAACCTGAAAGAATTATGAGTTTGCCGCATACGCTGATATTTAAATTAAGACAACACACACCTCTTATTCACTTTCAGCCAAACCAGGACGGAGCTACTTTAAGAGCTACTGAGGTAAAGCCAAAATTGGATAGATACCTTCTTGATATGGTATTTCAAAGAGATTTTGAGAAAGCGAAAACTTACTTTATTGGATATACTAAACAAACGGAAGAAACTCTGAAGGCAAAATACGAAAAGGGATATAATGCATTTGACTATAAACTTTCATTTAATACCGTCAAAGGCATCAGCTTTAAAAAGTCAGTAGTTGGGGCCGAAGAAAGTTTAATGTTATTTGATGGATTATCTGGAATGATAAAAGCATTTAATGCGGATCTGAATCGGGAGATTCGAAAACATATAACTGATTTTTTTATTGTTACCAACTTTGGAAAAAGAGTTTCCAAAGGCTATGGTTCCTTTACTATTTCAGAAATAGATGATATTAATGTTAGCCTTCCGGCTGAGCAACAAGTTCATAGTCTTTTTTTGCGAACACATCAACTTATTGACCAACTTGATATTGGAGAAAATCTTGATGAAAATCTTTATAATCTGAATTCTTCAGAGTTTTTCTCAATAAAGTTTGATAGAAATGTAAATCGGGATACAATAAAGAAATACAACGCAAAAAGGAAATTTTCTTACTCTATTCCTGAAAACATCATCGGGGATGAGCCGATTAATGAGCTTTGGAGAAACGACGAAATTCTTAAAAAAGTAAAGGGAGAATTTTTGTCTCTTGCAGAAAGAAAAAAACTTGCACTAAAAAGCGAGTTCTCTGTTTTTGCTTCATTAATTGATGAAGCATTTCAACTTCGCAAAAATTATTTTTTAAATGACGTATTACCATACACCAGTTACATTGAAATACTTGATAAGATTGAGCTTAGTAATAGAATCTTAAAGAGTGGGGTAAACCCAGGTAACCCTAAGAAATATATTAAGTCTAAGTTGTTTCTGCACTTTATTGACAGAAACGAAGTTTGGGAAAAACGGCTAATAAAAAAATTAATTAATAATCTTACTAATTCTGAGAGACAAGGCTTAAGCCTGAAAGCAGACAGACCGCCATCAGTTAACGAGCTTGAGGGTGACAATAGTTGGGATGATAGTTTTTCTGATAGTCAATATTTTTTTATCAGAGCTATTCTTGGTTTGCCGGAGCAGTATGAATTTGGAACTACAGACTCGAACAGAAAGTTTGTTGTGACTTTTCATAACGATGATATAGATAGATTTCAATCTCCTGTTGTTTATAAATTAATTGAGTGGCAGCTTTATGTCTTCATAAAGAATGATTTTGATGTTATTATGAACAAACCGTTTTCGATTTTTTTTACTGTAAGGGAAAAAACAAGAAATGGCTGGCAACAAATTGGTGACAAAATACAATTAAGAAATTCGGAAACAAGGCCGGGAAGAGAATTGTTTAGAACCCCAAATTTGACCAGTCAACGAAAGGGGGATTTTATTACATTTTTAAAAGATTACTTTTCACAATTTGATTATGCTAAATAACTACCTCGCCATAACCATAGGCCCCATTTATAATACTATCCTGCAAGCCAGGAGTACGAGGGAGCTTTGGTCTTCCAGCTATTTCTTTTCGATACTGATGCGGGAGATATTAACGGAGGCCGAAAAGCAAAATATCGGAACATTGCTGTCGCCTGTGCCTGCAGACGGAAGTTTGCATATTCATGGTGCAGGTATATATCCTGACCGGGCTTTTTGGAAAACAAGTACTATGAAGACAGAGCAAATGAATAATGTATTTGAGAAGGCTTGCAGTGAATTGTATAGAATAACAGGAATAAGTAAGGAGCAGATTGATAAATATGCCAGTTTCAGCGCTGTATCAGTTAACGCTGATGAAAATGGCCCCAATGCTATTCTGGAGTTAAATAGACTACTCGATACTGCAGAACTATATGAGAAAGTATCATCTAATGATGTAGACTTTGTACCTGCATTAGACGATAATATACAGGCATTATACGATGATGGGCATAAAAACCTTCAATTAGGCGGGGGAGACATTTTTATTCATTATACATGCGGAGCAAAAGGCTATAAGCGACTGCCTTCTATCATTGAACTTTGTACAAGGGATTTAAAATATAAAGCCGGCAAGCAGAATTACTTTGACCTGGTTACTGAACCCGCCAGTCAAAAAATGTGCACTTATATACAGAGCAATAAACCCCGCTATGAAAGAGTAAAAGAGGAGCAGGAACTGGAGAGCCAATTGATGCAGGCTTTAAAAGATAATTATAAAGATTTCAGGTTAAGGCACAAATACATTGCGTTTGTCTATGCAGATGGCGATAATGTAGGAAAATGCCTGAGGGCACTCGGCAATGAGGAGGGAAAAATTAAAAGCTACTCTTCCCATCTTGCCCGATTTTTCGGTAAAGCGGCAAAATTGATTGTTGATTATGGGGGAATTCCCATTTTTATTGGGGGTGATGATTTGCTGTTTGCTCTGCCGCTGGCTAATGGAAATGTTGAAACCAGCAGGCAAACAGGCAAACACTTTTTTGCATTACTCAGCGCTATAGATAATGAGTTTCCGGATGCTGAACTGAACAAGCTTAGCGGCCTGATTAAAGACCCTGTATCACTCAGCTACGGAATTGGCATCAGCTATTATAAGTACCCGATGGCTGATGCATTGAATGCAGCTCATGATGCTCTAATGCGTATTAAGAACTCAGGATTTAAAAACAGGCTTGGATTTGAAGTACAGAAACATAGTGGACAACTGTTTGGGTCAGAACTGACCAAAGGCCCTGCCATGGAGTATTTTATTACGAACATGCTTGACAATGGCGACAACTTCAAGGACATAAACTTCCTGGCATCAACTATACATAAGTTCAGGGAAATTCAGGTGTTGTATAAGGATGCCATACGTAATAACAGCCTGGGAAACTTCTTTGAGAATCACATGAACGAGAAAATACATAAGGAAATATCCAGGCTCACTGATAATGAAAATTATCTCCGGATGGTCAGGGAGTTTACCGAATTGTTGGATAAAGAAACCGGCGATGCAGACAAAACATTTAAAACGTTGTTTGCCTGCCTGCGTATGTTTCAGTTTTTAAACCAGCCAGCCCATGAGTAAAACGATACAAATAACCATAAGACCGCTTGATTACTATTTTTTTGGCAGTAATGAAACCTTTGAATACGGAGCCAAAGGGATTAGAAACTTTTCTGTGAAAAGCAATCCATTGCCGCAGCAGACAGGACTGCTGGGCCTGCTGCGCCATGCCTTCTTTTGTGCAGGTTATGAAATCGGAGAAAGTTTTAACCCCGGGATAGAGGATCAGCATTTTGGTTTCATTCATTCTATCAGTCCGCTTTATCTCGTCAACAGCAAAAATGAGGTGTTATATAAATGCCCTCCATTGCTGCAGGAAGAAAATAACCGGATGGTAACAATGTCATTAGCTGTATCTGGCGAATCAGCTATTTATAATAACCGGCTGTCAGCCCGAAAGTTTTCGGCAATAAATTATAACCCCAAAAATGAATTTGCACCAAGGTGGTTGAATATTGTCAGCGGCGAACTGGTTGATGACAGTACTTTATTTTGCCACGAAACCCATATAGGTATTGATAAGGGCAAAACCAATAACAGGGAAACAGACGAAGGGGCCTTTTACAAACAGCAATTTTACCGGCTTAAGAACTGTGCAATAGCTTTCCAGGCAGTTGTAGATGGAAGTGTCGATATAAATAAGCTGCCAGGGTTACTTCCGTTTGGCGGTGAGAAAAAAATGTTTTCCATTTCTTATACTGAAAATGGCTTCACTATATGGAGCAGTATGATGGATAAATTAACAACATTGTTCAGCGCATACCTGCCACAATCTGCTCCCTGTGTGCTGCTGCTTACAGATGCTTATGTAAGTAGCATGGCTGAAATGGAGGAACACATCAGCTATGCTGTTTTGCGGGCAAAAGCTTTCCGTAATATAAGGACACCCAAAACAGTTACCAATTTTTCCAGACTTGGCAGCCTGGCAGGTGATGAAAAGCAATTATACAAGCCAGTTGAAACCACTTACCTGCTAAAGCAGGGCTCTTTGTTATTTGCTGACGGAGCAAAAAAAGATAGGGTTGTGGGGTTGCTAGGCCATCAGGGTTTTACTTCGATAGGATATAACCAGTTTATCAGGAACTTTTAATGTAAGAATATGACAACAGCTATTTACACCATAGAAGCCATTACCAACCTGCATGCAGGCAGTGGCGACAGCAATTATGAAATTGTAGATAAGGAAATACAAAGGGATGCCGCTTCAGGCCTGCCCACTATTTATGCGAGCAGCCTGAAGGGTGCGCTGAGGGAATTCCTGGAGCACCGAAAGTGGCAACATGTGGATAAAGTTTTTGGTTGCAGTGAAGACAAGGATAAACAGAAAGTACAACAGGCCGGCAGTTTCAGTTTTCTTGCTGCAGACCTGGCAGCTTTACCATCGCCGCAAACAGAAAGCCCTTATTACAAACTGGTACATTGTGGTAATACTATCAGCAGACTGTATGCTGAGAAGTACAAGCTTCTTGGATACGAAATGAACACAGACTGGAGAGTGAAAGATTCTGTAAACAACTCAGCCGCTTTTAATGAAGCGGTTGACGATCTGCCGGTAATTGCCCGCAATCATCTTGAAAACGGCATCAGCCAGAACCTTTGGTATGAAAGAGTGGTGCCACACAAAACAGTTTTTATTACCGGTATTATTTATGAAGAAAAAGACAACAGCTTATTTGATGATTTCAATAAAGAAATCACCACATCCTTAATCCAGGTTGGGGCCAATGCTACTGTAGGGTATGGCCTGTGCAAATTCACCAAATTAAATAAACACTGATGAAGACAAGGATTGAAAACTATTTACCGGATGCACTGAGGGTTATCCGGGAAGGCATTGGCAGGGGTAATAAGGTAGCAGAAGAGTATGACGGGTATGCTGCATCATTAGGGCCTGCCATCATCGCCAGCAGCCTGCTGCCTGCCGTGTCTTTCTATACGGATATACATAAAGACAGGGATAGTGATAAGCCACACCGGTATGAAATACTGGGTATAGTCAGCGCCGTACTGCGCAGCAAAGAGGGTTTGCCAATTGCTGATGAAAAAAATGGGCTGTTGAATTTTTTATTGGCTAAGAGCCCGCAGGAAAAAGCAGCGCTGAAACCACTAATTATGGACGCAGTGGTGGCCATAAAACTCAGCCTACGGAATTTTAAACAGGTAAAAACTAACTGATATGAATGCAAGGGAGTTTTTTTATAAAGGATATTACCAGCATGAAACCGGGACAGGAAACAACAGGGTTGTGTTCAGCCCGGAAAAACCGATAGACAAAGATGATTTTAAAGAACTCAAAAAAAGTAATAAGCCAGTTATTGAAGATGCCAACAGGAAGCTGCAAAACTTTGCACTGCAGGCCGGGGATTATCAATGTCTGCGGTTGAATAAAGAGGAAAGTATTTGGCTGACAGAAATAGAATTTACCACTACCTACCCCGGACTGCTTATCGGCACCGGTTACACACACCAGAGCGATAATGAAGCCGAATTTAAAATGGGATTTTATTTTGACCATACTACAGGGCTTCCCTGCATACCCGGCAGCAGCGTAAAGGGTGTATTGCGGAGTGAGTTCCCCCAACTGGGCCGGAAATTAAATGAGTTACCAAAGGAAAAAGATATTACTGACATTCAGAAAAGCAAGGTTGAATTTATTGCTGAACTGACCGGGTGGAAAGGACTTGAAGAAACAGAGAAAATAAAAAAAGTGCACCGGCTTGAACTGGCAATATTTGAAGGGGTAGACCTGGACAAAACCAAAGAGGCCGGAGATAATGAATACTTAAGTATTTATGACCGGTTTATTTTTTATAATGCTTATATATCCGGCGCCAAAGAAAATATGATATTTGAAACGGACAGCATAGCACCGCATCCTGATCCTTTGAAGAACCCGGTACCGCTAAATTTTCTGAAAATACGGCCTAAAGTAAAATTCAGCTTTCAGTTTTTGTTGCAGGATATTCCAGGTCTGGGATTAAGAAGACAGGCTATTATGGAATTGTTTAAAAGTATACTTGAATATACGGGGACAGGTGCTAAAACCAATGTGGGTTATGGGCAGTTATTGACCACAATGACAAAAGCATAGCATGAAAAACACTATAGAACTGGCAAGAGAAATCAAAAAGGGGCTAAGTGAAGTAATCAGCGTTGAAAGATTATTCTTAATAGGGAATTTTCGGAAAGAAACTTTCTTAAACACAGAGTTGGACTTTGTAGTAGTAATTACTAATGGAGTAAATAAGTTTGACTTCGTCACCAAAACAAGTGAAATGGCTATCGGGTATATTCAAAAATATCATTTTATGTTCTTGTTTTTTCCTGTTTACAATTCTGATTTTAGTGCAAAGCCCAATGCCTTTATCAAAAATGTGCAAAAAAATGGAGTTGAAATATAAAGAGTATTATCAAAGGCAAAGTGAATTTGAAAAAGCGGTTATGTTACTTCTTGAAGAGAAATTGTACTTATCAGCAATTCAGATCAAGTGGGCAAGTATAAGAAGTCTGATATTCCATATTCTTGAAGAAAAAGGGGTAGATTTTGACAGTACGCAAAAGGCAATATTTGAATTTATTTCACTTCAGGACACGATTCATGCCCAAAAATGCATTTACTATTTATATACAAGCTCGATCATTAATGAATGGGATGCAAATACTATCGTAACTAAATATGAGTATGATTTCTTTGACAAGAATTGCTCAACAATAAAAAAAATATTTTGCAATGAGTAAAAATGAAATACCAAACATATCCTCCCTCATGAGTGCTCAATATAAGATGGCATATACTTTCCTTAAAACGGGTTTTTGGATAAAAGGCATAATTTTTTCTATAAATCTCGGAGTAATATTTTTCCCGGGGTTGACTGTTAATAGTATTTCAATTTGGGGAGTTTTCGTTATTTCTGTTTTTGCTATTTTACTTGACAACCGCTACCAGGATAAATTCAGGTATGCGTATGATATTGGTGAAAGAATAAGAAAATTGGACTTGATAAGAAAAGTATTTCCTACTGCAAATAATAAGGCGGAGCAGGCTTATTTGATATCGCAAGTAAGTAAATCAGTTATTGAACTTGCCAGAAAAAATCCAAAGGAAGAATCTGACTATTATACAGATAGAAAAGAAAAAAACGAAATGCTGGCTGAACATATTCAGGAAAATTCATTTTGGACATCCTCTTTAATGGAATTACATGGGAGAGCAATAAAGAATTTAATAGTGGCAATGTTTGTTGTTATATTAATATCTGTAATTGCAGGGATGATTGTTTTAAGTGAATCTGCAGGAGATAAGGCGACCCAAAGTTTAAATGTATCTCAATACCTGGTTTTATTGGTTAATACAGTTTTTGCTTTTAATGTTTTGACTTATTACAATTCGTTTATTAAAAAAGCTAAACTGTTAAGAGAAATTGATACTAAACTAGAAGGATTAAAGAGTAAGCCTAAACTGGATGATTTGTTTATCAATTTTGCTGAGTATAACTGTATTCTTTATGATGCATTTCCGACTCCAGGTTCATTGTATGAAAAGCATGGCGACAGATTATCAGCGGTATGGAAACAGAGAGTAGATAGTGATTGATGAACGAAACAGTGGCTTTTATATTGTTACAGAACCGATAGAAGAAAAATCTATGAAGATACTAGTGAGGAATTTTAGTAGAGGATTCGCTGAAAGCTAATTATTTGGTACGATCGGAAAAATTAAATCATAAGGCTATTATTCCAATAAAACACCTGAATCTAAAAACAATTACAATGGAATTACTCACCCCCGAAAAAATACTCACCAGAAGAAAAACAACCAACCCCCTCATCAATTCCATGCTGGCAGAGTTCAGTCTCAAGATAGGGCCGGCACAGATACATGACTTTCGTGAAGCCGTGTTGCGTTGCATACCTGGCGGGCAGGCTCAGGAGATATTCAGTAACGAAAGAACGGAAGACGGACTAAAGAAAACCATTGTACGCTATCCCAAAATACAGTTCAGGGAGCGCAACGGCCATGCCGCCATCTGGGCCATGCAGGAAGGGGTGCCATTGCTGTACCGGTTTATACAGGAGTATAAAAACCGGTTTGCATGGAACGGCAGAAAATTTGACCTGAACCTGGTGCAGCTGCCTGCCGAAACAAAAGATTTTGTGGTCAGCACATGCAGGAAAAAAACAACTGAGCACATGCAGGTACAGCACTTGTATTATTACATACCCTTTATAAATGAAAACCCCAACAGGAACTACGACTGGCACAAGGCCAGCCGCAACCTGCCCGATATAGAAAAAACAAAAAAGCTGCAGGAACTGCTCACTTCACATCTCTGCACTTTTATCCATTATGCAGGCGGGTACATACCCAAAGAAAAAATAAAGCTGACCATACTCGATAAAAAGCTGCTGGAAGGGGTCACTTTTAAAGGCAGGCCACATGCCGCCTACGAAATAAGATATACCGTAAACCTGCGCCTGCCCGATTTTATAGCTATCGGCAATAAATGCAGCCACGGCTTTGGCTGGCAGCGGCAGGAAGAATAACAAAAGTTCTTTGACATATTGGTAGAACTTTCTCTCATTAAAAATTCGCAGATATGAAAAGAAAGGATTTTGCAAGGATGGCCCGCCAGTTGCAGTCATCCACTACGAATGAGGCATTGTATCATTTGCTGAAAACAAACCGTCAGCAATTTGAACTGCTGTGCATCAATCCTCCCTATCATATCTTCCGCATACCGAAACGCAACGGCGAATTCAGGACCATCGAAGACCCGGCTGATGAACTACAGAAGATACAGGCTAACCTGAAAAAATATTTGCAGGCACTGTATCATTGTTATCGTACTGATGCAGCTTATGGCTATATCAGCCGGGCCGGCGATGAGGAAGAAGTACGGGGTATTTATGGCAATGCTATGAAGCATATTAGCGGTGAATACCTGCTCAATGTGGACCTGGAAGATTTCTTTCACTTTGTTCACTGGCAGGAAATATTTCAGTCGCTATCCCAGCAGCCTTTCCATTTGCACGATACTGTTGCAAAAAGCATTAGTACTATCAGTGTATTTGAAGGCAGATTGGCCATGGGAGCGCCTACAAGTCCGGCACTGAGTAATATAGCTGCCTATTCATTCGATCAGGACCTGCTGAATTACTGCCGCCAGGAAAACATTACCTATACCCGCTATGTGGATGATATGAGTTTCTCTGCCCCAACTCCGGTTACAGACAGGCAGTTTCAGCAAATACATTCCGTCATTGTCCGCTACGGGTATGAACTGAATCTGAAAAAACTGAAAACTTTCGGACCCGGTGAAGTAAAAGAAATTACCGGGTTACAGATAAGAAAAGGGGTAATCAGTGTGCCGGAATCTTTTATACAGGAAGTGAAAACGGAGATTGATCACCTGAAAGCATGGGTGCTGATGCAGGCAAGGCTTCACCCCGGCCGGTTGCCGGAAGCCCAACTGGTAAAACCTATGCAAAAAATAAAAGGTGCACTGAACTTTATTGCTTCGGTACATGGAACCGGACATTTGCCGCTGCTACAGTTAGAAGAGCATCTGGAAAATGCTGTGCAGCCGCCTGCAGATTATGAAAGTCTGCACTGGCTGGAGATTGGATACGAAACATTCTAAAAAACCATTTGTTATGCAACTCATACTCGATGACTATGGTATTCATCTCGAAAAAGAAGAAAATATGTTTGCTATCAAGCTGGGTGATCAGGTGCGGAGCATCAGCCCGGTGAAAGTAACCGCTATTCATATTTTCAAAACAGCCACAGTGAGTACGGCCGCACTGCTGATGGCTGCGGAGCATGAAGTGCCGGTGCTTATTTACGACGGTTTGTACAAACCTGCCATCCGTATATGGAAGAGCAATTTCTCCAGTACAGGAATGATACGGGTGATGCAGCCTTTGTTTTGCCAGAGCAATGCCGCCATGTACTGGAGCAAAAAACTGGTGACACTCAAGATGAGTGGCCAATTGCAGCATTGCGCTTACGTAGCCAACCGCTGGCCATCACAGAAAGAGGGCTGTGTAGCTGCAGAAAAGACAATACAAACTAGTTTGAAGCAGATTGGTATAATGAGTGATGACCCCGCCGGCATACCTTCCCTGAGAGGCCTGGAAGGAATAGCCACCGCCGCCTGCTGGAAGATGCTGCAGGCTTTGCTGGAAAAGGAGCTATTTAAAAAAAGGGAACAACAACAGCCGGCCGACCGGTTCAATCCCTGCATCAATTACCTGTATGGCATATTATACGGCAAAGTAGAAGGAGCCTTGCTGGCTTACGGCCTTGATCCGATGGTAGGCATGATGCATGCAGAAGGCTATACTAAAAAAAGCCTGGTGTACGATTGTATAGAACCCTTCCGGCCCTGGGCCGATATGCTGGTGGTGCAGCTTTTCAAAAACAAAACACTTCAAACCACACACTTTGAATACAGGGAAATAGAAGTAAGGCTGGCAAAGGAAGGGCGCCGCATACTGGCTGGGGAATTCATCAAACTGCTGAATGAAAAAACACTGATGAACAAGCGGCGCATCACCCGCAGCGACCAGGTATTTCACTTATGCAGCCAGTTAGCACAAGCTGTAAAAAATTTTGACCCGGAAAAAAAATAACAACCATGAAACTTCTATTGTTGCTGAGCTACGACATCAGCCAGGACAAAGGCCGCACCAAAATGGCCAAACAGTTGGAACAGTTTGGCTTTGAAAGATTGCAGTACAGTGTGTTTGCCGGGCACTGCACAAGCCACCAGTGGCGTCACTGGAAAAAAACACTGCTGCACCTGTTTAACAAATACAAAACAGAAGGCGACAAATTTTATGTAATACCCCAGAGTGAAAAATTGTTCCGGCAAACGGATATGAACGGCGCAGAATTTGATATGGATTGGGTAACGGGGCGTACCCTGGTTTTATATTTATGAACTATTTTACCGCAGTAATCAGAAAAAGACCATTTTGGGCAACAGAAATATTGGGCATAAGTAGCTGCAAAACAAAAATATCCCTAACTTACACGGTGAGAGAGTAATTTCAATTCATCCTTGACTAAGACTAAGTATCTCAAAAGTGTACGGAGGTGCTGATGGTGAGAGAGTAATTTCAATTCATCCTTGACTAAGACGTATTTTCGTAATCACTGAGTTCATTTTTATTGTGAGAGAGTAATTTCAATTCATCCTTGACTAAGACCGATAGTGTTCTGTGAGCTGCCCCACGATTCGAGTGAGAGAGTAATTTCAATTCATCCTTGACTAAGACGCATAAAGTTTTCAGGCAAAGATTTGTTAATGTGTGAGAGAGTAATTTCAATTCATCCTTGACTAAGACTGTTTAAGTGAATCACCAGAAGTAAACTTAGAAGTGAGAGAGTAATTTCAATTCATCCTTGACTAAGACAAGTGTCGTAAGTTAGTACAGACCAAACTGGACAGGTGAGAGAGTAATTTCAATTCATCCTTGACTAAGACGGTTGAAGGGCTCACAGAAACTGAGCTGATCTTAGTGAGAGAGTAATTTCAATTCATCCTTGACTAAGACATGTAATTTGAGTCAAGCGCCGTAAACATTTTTGTGAGAGAGTAATTTCAATTCATCCTTGACTAAGACTTAACTGTGTCCCGTTGCTGAGAGAAAGATGTCGTGAGAGAGTAATTTCAATTCATCCTTGACTAAGACTTATCCAAAAAACAACCTGTAACGAGTATCAGTGAGAGAGTAATTTCAATTCATCCTTGACTAAGACGTGTAAAGGCTTGGTAGTATTTCATCGTTTATAGTGAGAGAGTAATTTCAATTCATCCTTGACTAAGACAGATGATCTGTAAACCCTACTATTATCCCATTTAGTGAGAGAGTAATTTCAATTCATCCTTGACTAAGACAGACCATCGGCACATGTTACAATAATCTTCTCTGTGAGAGAGTAATTTCAATTCATCCTTGACTAAGACAATTAATGTATCAGCTATGTCACCGGATTCGGAGTGAGAGAGTAATTTCAATTCATCCTTGACTAAGACAAGTCTTTTGGCATTAAAGCCGGTATGGTTTTCTGTGAGAGAGTAATTTCAATTCATCCTTGACTAAGACCTCATACTTGATAAATGCATTATCCATTACCTGTGAGAGAGTAATTTCAATTCATCCTTGACTAAGACACCTTTCAACTCTTCACGGAGCTTGTTACCAAGTGAGAGAGTAATTTCAATTCATCCTTGACTAAGACAGTATCCTCATAATATGTACAGAGATTCTTTCCGGTGAGAGAGTAATTTCAATTCATCCTTGACTAAGACGAGTAAGAATCGAAGCCAGGGTTATAGGTAAACCGTGAGAGAGTAATTTCAATTCATCCTTGACTAAGACATTGTGACCGCGCATAACATGGTCAAACATGTCAGTGAGAGAGTAATTTCAATTCATCCTTGACTAAGACGTAAACTTACCACCTTTTTCATGTTCGCTTCTTTTGTGAGAGAGTAATTTCAATTCATCCTTGACTAAGACTATTTTCACATATTCTTGCCTTAGAGAACTTAACAGTGAGAGAGTAATTTCAATTCATCCTTGACTAAGACTTGTTATTGTTACCGCTGTTCACATTAATTAAAGTGAGAGAGTAATTTCAATTCATCCTTGACTAAGACCGTACTTTTTGTTCAACAGTGAAAGGCTGTTCTGTGAGAGAGTAATTTCAATTCATCCTTGACTAAGACCGTACTTTTTGTTCAACAGTGAAAGGCTGTTCTGTGAGAGAGTAATTTCAATTCATCCTTGACTAAGACGATAAAAAATGACAGATTGCCAATCTGCTGATTTGTGAGAGAGTAATTTCAATTCATCCTTGACTAAGACCGTTTCCTGTCGCCAGGTTTATAACCTGGTTCAGTAGTGAGAGAGTAATTTCAATTCATCCTTGACTAAGACCTGAATGCCTGTTCTCATTCTTGAGAAGATTTCTGTGAGAGAGTAATTTCAATTCATCCTTGACTAAGACTGAAAACATTTCCTGCATCATAGAACTTATGCTTGTGAGAGAGTAATTTCAATTCATCCTTGACTAAGACAGCGTTGTGCTTGCTCTTCTGTGAGCTGTGCTGTGAGAGAGTAATTTCAATTCATCCTTGACTAAGACACAATACATATTCCAGGCTTCTATTATAGACTCTGTGAGAGAGAAACTTCAATTCATACTTGACTAAGACAAAAAGCAAATAAAACACCAACAGCTAAGCCTATAGTGAGAGAGAAACTTCAATTCATACTTGACTAAGACTCCTTTGTCTGTCATTAATCGCCGAAGTTTTTCTGTGAGAGAGAAACTTCAATTCATACTTGACTAAGACATATTTTCAGTGCGGGTGGTAATACCCACATTAGAGTGAGAGAGTAATTTCAATTCATCCTTGACTAAGACCAGTTGCGGCTTCCCTGTTAGGAAAAACCTGAACCAGCTTCTTGAAGACCTTAGCGTTATCGGTAAACTGAAGCTTTTTGCTGAAAAGTAACCCGAAGACAAAAGTTTTCTATTAGAAAACATTTTATTATCTTTACACCGTGTTTAATATCATAACGAGAAAGACGTTGCTGGAGTATTGTAAAAAGTATCCTGTTGCGGCAACAGCATTGCAGGAGTGGTATCATGAACTGGTGAATTGTGATTTTAAAAACTTTCATGATTTAAAAAAGGTGTACGGGAATGCCAGTCTTGTTGCAGATGACCGGGTAGTGTTTAATATAATGGGCAATAAATACCGGCTGGTTGTAAGGATTGTATTTGATTTCAGGGCCATCCAGGTAAAATGGTTTGGAACACATGCTGAATATGATAAAATTAATGTTACTACAATTCAGTATAAAAAGAAATAATTATGGAACTCAAAATAATAAAAACAAAAAAACAATATCAGGAATACCTTGATTGGGTTGACAAGCAATTTGATAGCAAGGTTAAGCCCGGCAGTCCGCAGGGGGAAAAAGTTCAGGTGGCGCTTTTGCTGATAAAACAATATGAAGACTTATATTATCCGGTGCCTGTACCCGATCCTATTGAAGTAATTAAGCTGAAAATGCAGGAACTGGGTTTGAAGAATAAGGATTTGGTGGGCAAAGTGGGTAGCAAGGGATATGTATCAGCTCTGCTCAACAAACGCAAGCCACTTACATTGGAGTTGGCAAAATTGTTTCACAGGGAATTGAGCATTCCGGCTGAAGTACTTTTAGCGTAACGCTGATAACCCCCGGTTCGATTATCCGGTAAGGGTGAAATAAAAAAGCCTTGTAAAAACATTTCATTTACAAGCTAAATTTAGTGCCTTCTGCCGGACTTGAACCAGGTGAACGAATAACTTCAATTCGATACTTGATTGATGCTTTATTCTTCAGGTCTTTAAAGCTTGCCATGCACCAGTTTATCAGCCACCTACAATACACAGGTGGCTTTTTTATTAAATATTTTTGCAAACCCTTTGCCTGTAGGCTGTTTGCCCTTATCTTTGCCGCCCCAATTAGTTCTTTAGACATCCGCCGGTTGGCGGAAAGAAGTCCCGATAGCTATCGGGATTGGGAGACCAAGTAGTCAAAACGAAAGGTCGTTAACACCAAAAAAGATTAAAAATGGCAAAAGAAATCAGTGGCTTTGTAAAGCTGCAGTGCAAGGGTGGCCAGGCCAATCCTGCACCTCCGATCGGTCCTGCGCTGGGTTCCAAGGGTATCAATATCATGGAATTCTGCAAACAGTTCAATGCAAGAACCCAGGACAAACAAGGGAAAATTCTCCCCGTATTAATTACTGTTTATTCAGACAAGAGTTTTGATTTTATCATCAAAACCCCTCCTGCAGCCATTCAGCTGATGGAAGCCGCAAAAATTCAAAAGGGTTCCAAGGAGAGTAACCGTGCAAAAGTGGGTAAAGTAAACTGGGATCAGGTAAAGGCAATAGCTGAAGACAAAATGCCTGACCTCAACTGTTTTACCATTGAAAGCGCCATGAAAATGGTAGCTGGTACTGCCCGCAGCATGGGCCTCAATGTAGAAGGTAAAGCTCCGTGGGAAAATTAAAACCCAAAGGAAACTTGTAAAACTCTTAAACGAATTAATTATGGCGTTCATTAGTAAAAAAAGAAAAGTTGCTGATACAAAAGTTGACGCAAACAAAGCATATTCATTAAAAGAAGCATCTGCATTGGTGAAAAGTATTACCACTTGCAAATTTGATGCTTCTGTAGATCTGCATATCCGTTTGGGTGTGGATCCCAAAAAAGCAGACCAGGCTATCCGTGGCACGGTTACACTGCCTCATGGTACTGGTAAAACAAAAAAAGTATTAGTTCTCTGTACACCCGATAAAGAAGCTGAAGCAAAAGGCGCTGGTGCGGATTATGTAGGTCTTGACGAGTTTGTAACAAAGATCGAAGGTGGTTGGGTAGATGTGGATGTGATCATCGCTACACCGGGTGTAATGCCTAAGATTGGTAAACTTGGTAAAGTGTTAGGTCCCCGTAACCTGATGCCAAACCCCAAGACAGGTACTGTAACCAACGATGTAGCCAATGCTATCAATGATGTGAAAGGCGGTAAGATCGCCTTCAAAGTTGATAAAGTAGGTATCATCCATGCTTCAATTGGCCGGGTAAGTTTTGCACCTGAGAAAATTGCAGAGAACAGCCAGGAGCTGATCAATGCGATCCTTAAAGCAAAACCTTCTTCTGCCAAGGGTACCTATGTAAAAGGAATCAGCATGGCCAGCTCAATGAGCCCTGGTATTGCTATTGACGCAAAAGCATTTGTTCACTAAGCCCCCTAAATCCCCCTGAAGGGGGACTTAAGGACAAATAAAATTTAATAAAATGACTAAAGATCAAAAAAACGAAGTGATTGAGTTGCTGAAAGGCAAATTCTCTCAATACAATAACTTCTATGTTGCCGATACAGAATCACTTTCTGTAGAGCAGGTGGGCAAATTGCGCCGTGCATGTTTTAACAAGCAGGTGGAAATGAAAGTGGCAAAGAATACACTTATCAAAAAAGCATTGGAATCATTAGATAGTGAAAAATATGCAGGTATGTATGATTCACTGCATAAAGTAACAGCGCTGATGTTTTCCGAAAATCCTAAAGAACCGGCATTGATCATCAGCTCTTTCCGCAAGGAAAGTAATGGTGAAAAACCTGTGTTGAAAGCAGCTTTCATCAATGGTGATGTGTATACGGGTGATAATAATCTTAAAGCTCTTACTCAGATCAAGACTAAGAATGAACTTATCGGAGAGGTTATCGGCTTGTTGCAATCTCCGGCTAAGAGAGTGCTGGCTGCTTTATTGCACCATCATGAGCAGAAAGCAGGTGCTGAAGCAACAGCAGAATAATGAATTATTTTATTTTAAATAATAACTCACAACCCTAAGTGAGTCTAATAACTCCCCTTTAGGGGATGGGGGCATAACAATTTTTATAAACTCCGCCGGAGTCAAAAACAATGAAGGCGGTAAAAATTCAAACAAAATGGCAGACGTAAAAGCATTAGCAGAAGGCCTTGTAGCCTTAACAGTAAAAGAAGTACAGGAGTTAGCTGATTTCCTGAAATCAGAGTATGGCATTGAGCCTGCAGCAGCTGCAGTTGTAGTAGCTGCCGGTGGAGAAGGTGGTGGCGCAGCCGCTGCTGAGGAAAAAACTGCATTCAATGTTGTATTGAAAAGCGGTGGTGCTTCAAAACTGAACGTAGTTAAGATCGTTAAAGATCTGACTGGTTTAGGATTGAAAGAAGCGAAAGACTTAGTAGATGGTGCTCCTAAGAACATCAAAGAAGGTGTTTCTAAAGCAGAAGCTGAAGATATCGCAGCTAAGCTGAAAGAAGCTGGCGCTGAGGTGGAGATTGCTTAATTTCTTTACTGAATAATTTTGAAAGCCCTCTGTATAGCCTCAGGCTATACAGAGGGCTTTTTTAGTGCACACAGGTCTCTTGAATAAATTGTTTTATTGTTTTCCACGATTTGTCAAACTTTCCAATACCTTTTAAATCTGGTTCCTGGTCGGCATCGGCAAAATAGCCGATACTCCGCCATAAAAAATAAAACTGATCGTTACCATATTTTTCTTTAAACCAGTTAAGCATTTCTTCCCATGAGTATAATTGAAGAAGGGCATAAATGTCAAAAAAATCTTTCTTTTTTCCCCGGCCGCAAATGGTATGCATTTTCATAGCTCCTATATCCGGGATACTGAAATAGCTGATGCCGTCATTTTCGATAAATGGATGCAGCAACCGGGCCGGTTCTTCTATAAAATCGCACTTGATATTATTGGCATAACCAAACAACATCCTGCTGTTGTTACCGGTATACCTGAAACTGATGGAAGAATGTGTGTTAAGAATAATCTCAATTTCCTTCGGGTCAAAAGGGGCAGGGGAAAAAATGTCAAGATCAATGGATACTCTATGGCCAATCTGCAAAGCCAGCGAAGTACCGCCTGCCAATGCAAATTGGTTTCTTATGGCTTCTATCCTGAATATTTTTTGAAGAAGCGAATAAGTACCAGGTTCAACTGTAGTAATATGAAACATGGATCTGGTTTAACGGGACTCCAAAATAACCGGAACAAAAATGAGCAGTTTTTGCATCCAGTACCCGGCTTTGCAGGAGGACACCCTGTATTTCCTGTAAGCTGTATATTCTGTTAAGCATATAAAAGTCTTCAAGAAAGCCGCGGGTAAGTACTCTTTCGATTATGAAACGCCGGTGTTTATTGCTATCAATATTTTCAAGCGGAACATCCCAGAAAAGGAATGAATTAAAGGGAATTTTATTTTCCGATATTCTTTTTTCAAGAACAGCCGTATCAATGAAATTAAAGTACAGGCTCATTTGAATGGTTATTATTGTAAAGATACAGTTTCTGTCTGCTACTGTACAGTCAGATAAGGAGCTATTTTGATATACACTTCATCCGTAACTGCCATTACTTTTTTTACATCTTCCAGTCTGGCAAATAGTCCATGTTCTTTACGGTATGCAATGATGGGATTGGCAAGAGCCCATTTAATATAAGGATGGGTTTTCAACTCATCTAATGTAGCAGTATTAATATTGATCTTTTTAACAGCAGCCGGTTGTACTTTCAGGTATTGTTTAATTTTTTGAAAAGTAGAATCAGGCAGGCCGAATGTTTCTGCTACCTGGGATACAGCATAAAATCCTCCTAATTTGTCTCTGAAATTAATGATCCGGGTTGCTAATTTGCTTCCAATACCCGGTAGAGCAATTAGGGCTATTGTGTCGGCTGAATTAATGTCAATTACCGAATAACGGGTAGTATAAGTTTTTGTTGATGGGTTTTCAACCGGTACCTTTTCAGTAAAATCTTTGTATGTATTTACTTCACCTGGTATTTCAATTTTAATGTAAGGTGCTATTCTTTCAAACTCATCAGGAAATAACCCATAAATTTTTTGCAGGTCTTCCGGCTTTTTAAACTGCCCTCCTTTACTCAGATAGTTTTGAATAGTATTGACGGTCTTTTCTCTAAGGCCTAATCTCAACCAGCCTTCCCTTGAAAGAGTGTTTGGGTCAAAATAAAAGAGTTCTCCTTTTGGGTTTCCGGGGTAACTGGCGGTTCTGCGATCATATTGATAGTTTGAACTATTGTCATCCGGGTATTGCCGGTATTCTTCTGAGCCTTCAGCTTCTTTTTGTTCCAGTTTTTTTATGGCAGTAATCCAGGCTGTGTCGGGTGTTGCTATGGGGGAGGGTTCTTTTGTTTTTGAGATTAGACTGGGGAGGAAAAAGGCTCCCAGTATAATAGAAGTAATAATCAGGAGTCCAATCCTTTCTTTGCGGGTAAAAGTGAAATAATCAGTGATAATTTCTTTTCGGTTCATGCACCTTATTTAAATCAAATTACTAAGCCCGCAAATCAAAAAAAATGGCCAGTTTGTGGTATTTCTGGCCGGGTTATTGTGAGCAAACTTTTCTTGGCTGAGAAATTTAAATCCCTACCTTTGCCATCCTTTATTTTGGCCAAATATAATTTGACATCCCAAATCATGTGTAAGTAGCTGAATTTCATGGACTTTCGTTTTC